>DIDP01000078.1 GCA_002418205.1 Anaerolineales bacterium UBA5797
GCGCTTGCTTTGGGAGCAAGAGGCCCCGGGTTCAAATCCCGGCGCCCCGACAAGATGAAAAGACCCTAAAGGTTTTGGAAGCCTTTAGGGTCTTTGTGCTAAAATACACGCGGAGACCAAATATGGCAAAAAAGTTCGATGGCGTCATTGAAGCAGTCCATTACAAGAATGGACAGGTTGTAACCATCCGCGCCTATGAAAGGCGCGGCGCCGCGTTTTCCGACCGG
The DNA here is from genome assembly GCA_002418205.1 of Anaerolineales bacterium UBA5797. Lineage (GTDB taxonomy): Bacteria > Chloroflexota > Anaerolineae > Anaerolineales > Villigracilaceae > Defluviilinea. The sequence goes on from DIDP01000078.1 coordinate 228, forward strand.
GTTCTGATGGATCGCAAGGACCTGGTGGAGCGGCTCAAAAAAGGGAAAAAGTTTGTGGTGGGGACCCGCAAGGAACTTATGGCTGGCACGTTCGAGACGGGAAAACCCGTAAAGGTGATCAGCCGCGACGGAAGGGAGTTCCTCTCGACGCGCGAGGAAGTGGACCGCGACGAGTTGGAACAGGTCCCTGTCTTTTAACCCGGCGTTCCTCATAAAGACCCTATCATACATTTACTTTGTCCACATACCTTTCCGTCATCATCCCCGCTCATAACGAGGAGAATCGCCTGCCCGGCACGCTTGAGCAGATTCTCCGTTTTCTTGAGGAACAGACCTTCACATACGAAGTGATCATCGTGGAGAATGGCAGTTCGGATAAAACCCTGGAGACCGCGCAGAACTTTGCGGAAAAACATGCGAACGTCCGCGTGATCCAGAGCGAGCGCGGCAAGGGCGCGGCGGTCCGCAAAGGGATGCTCGAGGCGCGGGGCGAATATCGCTTCATGTGCGATGCCGACCTCTCGATGCCAGTGGAGGAGATCGCAAGGTTCATTCCGCCCGGGCTTGGAGATTTCGATGTTGCCATTGCCTCACGCGAAGCGGAGGGCGCGGTGCGTTATAACGAACCGGCTTACCGTCACCTCGGTGGACGCGGCATCAACCTCATCATTCAACTGTTGATCCTGCCCGGTTTGAACGACACGCAATGCGGCTTCAAATGTTTCCGCGCCGATGTGGCGAACGACATCTTCAACAAACAGACCCTGCATGGCTGGTCGTTCGATATCGAACTGCTCTACATTGCGCGCCGGCGCGGCTACCGCATCACCGAAGTCCCCATCCACTGGTACCACTTCGCCGACAGCAAGGTCAGTGCGCTGCGCGATGCCGTCCAAATGATCCGGGATATCTTCCAGATCCACGACAACGCGCGGCGCGGCATGTATAAAGATGCGCATTGATCCCGACCTGCTCTTCGAATCAGAACTCTGGAACGACGGGTTGATCCATGTTGTCGGATTGGATGAAGCCGGACGCGGCGCGCTGGCTGGACCGGTCGCCGTCGGCGCGGTGATCCTGCCCCCTGGCGACAAAACGCTTCTTTCCGGGACCTTGAGCGGGGCGCGTGATTCCAAGCAGATGACTCCCCGGAGGCGTGAGGCGCTTGCGCCGCGCATCAAGGAGACCGCGCTGGAATGGGCTGTCGGGTTTGCCACGCCAGAGGAGATCGACCTGCAGGGCATCGTCCGCGCGACGCGGCTGGCAGCCATCCGCGCCCTGCATCAGTTTTCGATAACGCCCCAATATTTGTTGACCGATTTCCGGCTTGAACTTCCGCAGATCGACATTCCGCAGAAATCCCTTGTCAAAGGCGACGCGCGCTGCCTGAGCATCGCCTGCGCCTCCATCCTTGCAAAGACGGAACGCGACGCCCTGATGCGCGAACTGGAGGAACGGTATCCCGGCTACGGGTTTGCAAAACACAAGGGGTACGGCACGCAGGCACATCGGTCCGCGTTGATGCGGTTGGGTTCATCCGAGATCCATCGCAGGACGTTCCACTTAAAAAATCTACGGATCACGAACGAATAATTCGTAATCCGTAGATCGTTGGTGGGGGGAGTTGTATCCTTACTTTTTCAACCGTAAAAAGAATTTCGTGATCTCTTCCGCGATCGCCGGGACGATGCCAAGCCCAACCACCACGCCCCATTCGCGCAGGCTGAGGAAATGGGTGTTGAAGATCGGCTGCAGGAACGGCACCGCGCACACGATCAGAAGCAGTGCAATGGAAAGCCCGACCGCGTATTGCATGTAACGGTTCGAGAAAACGCCGATGCTGAAGAGCGAGGCGCGCTCCGAGCGGACGGTATAGGCGCGGAAGAGTTCGCACAGGGAAAGCGTGACAAATGCCATCGTCTCCGCGGTCTGCACATCCACGCCGAGCCAGTCATGGCCCAGGATGTAGGTGATGGGATTCCCAACGACAGCCGCGCCCGCCTCAAGGTGCCAGAGCAAGCCAAGCCCAAAGGCGGTGAGCACTGCGCCGGTCTGGGTGATGGTCTGGATGATCATCCCAACAGTCATGGAGCGATTGATGATCGGTTCGTTCTTGGCGCGCGGTTTTTGCTCCATGATATCGGGGTCGCCTTTTTCGACCGCGAGGGCAAGGGCGGGCGCGCCGTCTGTGATCAGGTTGAGCCACAGCAGTTGGATCGCCGTCAGGGGCGCGGGGAGCCCTGCCAGTGTGGCGAGGAAGATGATCATGATCTCGGCGATGTTGGAGGAAAGCAGGAAGAAGACGAACTTGCGGATGTTCGAGTAGATAATGCGCCCCTGTTCCACCGCAGCGACGATGCTGGCGTAGTTATCATCGGTCAGCACCATATCGGCGGTCTCCTTGGCAACATCGGTGCCGGTGATGCCCATCGCCACGCCGATGTCGGCGCGCTTGATGGCGGGCGCGTCGTTGACGCCATCACCGGTCATCGCCACCACTTCATCGTTTGCCTGCAACGCATTCACGATGCGCATTTTGTGCTCGGGCGAGACGCGGGCAAACACCGACGTTTTGTTGATGACCTCCCTCAGGTCATCGTCGGAGAGGGCGTCCAGTTGCGCGCCGGTCATCACACCGCGGCCATGCTTGAGCATCCCGATCGTCTCTGCGATGGCGTGGGCTGTGTTGGGATAGTCGCCCGTGATCATGATGGTGCGGATGCCCGCGTCGCGTGCCTTTTCCAGCGCAGGCCTGACCTCGGCGCGCGCCGGGTCGATCATGCCGATTAGCCCCACGAAGACCAGGTCCCTTTCGAGTTCATCCGTTTTCAGGTCGTCCGGGTTATCCGGCACATCTTCAGCCACGCGGTAGGCAAGGCCGAGCACGCGCAGGGCATCCATTGTCATTGCCTCGTTCGCGTCCAGGATGCGTTTGCGCGCCGCTTCATCCAGTGGATGAGGGGCATCTTGGATGTCCTGATATTGGGTGCAAAGGTCGAGGACAATATCCGGCGCGCCCTTGATGGCTATCACATCCCAATCCTTGTTCTCCTCATCATAGAACGGCGACAGGTCGTTGGGGTCCGGGTGATGCACGTCATGGATCGTGATCATGCGTTTGCGTTCGGAATCGAACGGAACCTCATTCTCGCGCGGATAGGCATCCTTGATCTCGACATATGTCGCGCCCGCCTTCGCTGCGGCGACCAGCAGGGCGCCCTCCGTTGGATCGCCCACGATGCGATAGGTCCGTTGCGCGTCCTCCTCTCCCGTGATCTCAAGCGAGGCATCGTTGTTGAGCATGCCGAGCCAGAGGGTGGTGAGGGCGGCGCGATATTTTGCAATATCCACGGGCTTTCCGTCCATCAGGAATTCGCCTTCAGGCACATACCCGGTGCCGGTGATTCCGAAGGAGTGCCCGTCCGCCCACAGACGGGTGACGGTCATTTCGTTTTGCGTCAGGGTGCCGGTTTTATCGGAACAGATCACGGTTGCAGACCCAAGCGTCTCAACGGAAGCCAGCTTGCGGATGAGGGCGTGGCGTTTGATCATCTCGCGCATGCCCAGGGCGAGGGAGATGGTCACAACCGCGGGCAGTCCCTCCGGCACTGCTGCGATCGCCAGGCTGACGGCAATGATGAAGACTTCCGTGATTTCAGCCGCGTATTCCCTCAGATATACCAGCGGACCGGTAAAGAGACCGCCGATGTCCGTGTAATTGATGAGCGCCACGATGAAGACGATCGCCACGAGGAAGAGCGAGGCAATACTCAATGATTTGCCGAGTTGATCGAGCCGGCGCTGGAGCGGAGTCTCTTCCGTATCCACACTTTGGAGCATGGTGGCAATGAGACCGAGTTGCGTGCGCATGCCGGTGCTGGTCACAACACCGCGCCCGCGCCCATAGGAGACCACCGTTCCCAGGAAGGCTGTATTCTTGCGGTCACCCAACGGGACGTTCTGGTCGAGGACCGTTGCGGCGTTCTTTTGGACCGGGAGCGATTCACCCGTAAGCGACGCCTCCTCGACCCGCAGGTTGACCGCCTCCAGCAGGCGGATATCCGCTGGAATAAAGTTTCCCGCTTCGAGGAAGACGATATCGCCCGGCACCAGCTCATACGAAGGGACGGTTCTTCTATGTCCATCGCGCATCACCTGCGCGTCGGGCGCGGCAAGTTTTTTGAGGGCGGCAAGCGCCTCCTCGGCGCGGCGTTCCTGCACGATGCCCAACACCGCGTTCAGGACCACGATCGCCATGATCGCGGCGGCTTCCACGTAATCGCCAAGCAACGCCGAGATGACCGAAGCCACGATCAGCAGGATCACCACGAAGTTATTCAATTGTTCCCACAGCATTTGCAGGAAGGTGGGGCGCGGCGACTCCTTTAACTGGTTGGGACCATAATGCTCCAGCCGTTTCTTCGCCTCCCCGGTGGTCAATCCGTTTTCCTGAACCTCAAAATGCCTGAGCACCTGTTCCGGTTTCAATGTGTGCCAGTCGTGTTCGTGCTCCTTTATTGCTTCGCCTTCTTGAGCCATACAATGCGTCTCCTGTAAATTGATCGAATCTGTTGCAGCGGTCGGGCATAATTAAACGAGACCACCACGCCTCTGTGATGGTCTCGCCAAACGTTACGACCCACGTTTCGGGTTGCCGATGGCGTTTTGCCATGTCCTGACGACAACTCGCTGGCGCGCCCGCAAAGCGGGATCATCGATATTGCGCCATGGCTACTCCCCAATCGGGGGCAAGTGTATTATTCCACGAAACGGATGTCAAGCCAATCAGCCAACAAGTATGCAAGCGTTTATCGGGTTCCTTAAGCGGGTCCGATCCTTGTGTTCGCAGGGATTACGGTATCCTTGGCAATCACCACGATCCCGTCGCGCACATAATAAAGTTCGTTGTCAACATCCTTGTGATCGCGCGGGAAGGGCAGGATCGTCACGTTATCGCCGATGCGGGCGTTCTTATCGAGGATGGCGGATTCGATGTGACAATTCTTCCCGATCCCGATCGGGACATTCCCGCGCGGTTTTTCGGCATCATAATAGTCCGCGCCCATCAGGATGCTGTCCCTGATCACCGTCCCCTCCGCGATCTGGCTGCGGATCCCCACGATCGAATGGGTGATCTTCGCCTTGCGGACGCGACAGCCCTCCGCGATCAGGACATCCTGCAATTCGCTGTCCTCCACGATCGAGCCCGGCAGGAAGCGTGCGTGCGTATAGATCGGCGCCTTCACATCATAAAAATTGAATGGCGGGTTCGAGTTCGTCAATTTCAAATTGGTCTCATAGAACGAACGGATCGTCCCGATATCCTCCCAATATCCGTCAAAGTCAAAACCATACACCTCGTGCGATTGGATCGCTTCGGGGATGATATCCCCGCCGAAATCATCGTGCCGTAAATGGTAGTTCAGCAGATCGTTCAACACCTTCGTCTTGAACATGTAAATCCCCATCGAGCCCAGGAACGGTCTTTCCTGATCATCGCGGCTGATGAATTTATCCTGGGCTTTCGGATCCTTGGGCTTCTCGATGAACGAGGAGATCTGACCGTCCTTCTCGACCTTCAACAGCCCGAAACGGAACGCTTCGCTGCGCGCGACGGGCTGGACTGCCACCGTTATATCGGCATTTTTCTCCCAGTGATATTGAACCATTTCGGCATAATCCATGCGATAGAGATGGTCTCCCGCCAGGATCAAAACGTACTCCGCCCCCGTTGCCTGAATTTCGAACAATTGCTTCCGCACGGCATCAGCCGTGCCCTGGTACCAGTCTGCACTTTGGGGAGTCTGTTCCGCCGCCCAGATCTGCACCCAGCCGGTGTGGAACACGTCGAAGTTGTAAGCCTGGGAAATGTGTCGATGGAGCGAAACGGAATTGAACTGAGTCAGAACCGCCACGCGGAAGATTCCCGAGTTGATGCAGTTGCTGATGGGGATATCGATCAGGCGGTACTTGCCTGCGATCGGCACCGCGGGCTTTGAACGCATCTGGGTCAGCGGATGCAAACGCGAACCGCGTCCTCCTCCCATGATGACTCCCAGAACATCGTTCATTGTCGGCATGATCCACCTCCTTATTATGATGACTGTAATCTGTGTTTTGAATACCGTTATTATCCCTTAAAACCAAAAAGTTTGCGAACCTTCGATGCGATGAAAATGAACGGGTAAGCCAGCAGGATCATCGCATCGATCAGAATGAAGAACAAATGTAGTTTCATCTCTGCCTCCTTTTTCATCCTTGCCCTTGCAAGGAAAATAAGAACGCGAAACCGCCGCACTGGCAGTCTCGCGAACGCGTCGGGCGTACAGGCGACCGGGGGCATCGGGTCGGATGATGCTCCGTCATGACGATCGCCTGTCCTGCCGCGGGACCGACCCGGGCAGGCGCTACTCCCTGATTACAAATTCATTGTACAACTCTGAAAATTACGAGTCAACACTTCCATGTTCCTGTCTAATATAACACTTACGTTCTGTCTCCGTTTCACCATCATAAAACAGAACGCCGTCCCGATAACGGATGGCGTTCTGAGAGGGTGCCCTTAAGGGTATAATCTGGGCGAAGCGAGTGCCGAAGGAGGGAATCGAACCCTCATTCCCGTAGGGAACACGATTTTGAGTCGTGCGCGTCTGCCTATTCCGCCACTTCGGCCTGTGCGTTCGCAAGTATACCACTCCCAAGACGAAGGTCAAGATAGATGAAATTAGGAATTATCGGATTACCCCAGTCAGGCAAGACCACCATCTTCAACGCTCTCACGCGCGGCGACGCGCCTACCACCGCCTCGGCAGGGCGCTTCGAAGTCCATACCGCCGTGGTGGATGTGCCCGACGAACGCGTGACCAGACTCTCAGAGATGTTCAACCCGAAGAAGACCATCTACGCCAGGGTGACGTATGCGGATATCGCGGGGCTGGAAACTGGTTCCGCCAAAAGCGGCATTTCCGGGCAACTGTTGAACCAGCTCGCCCAAATGGACGGTTTCATCCTGGTTGTCCGCTGCTTCGAAAGCGACCTGGTCATGCACCCCAGCGGGAGCGTGAACCCGAAGCGCGATGTCGAATCCATGCTGGGCGAACTGCTCCTCAACGACCTGATCGCGGTCGAACGCAAATTGGAGCGCCTGACCGATGAACGCCGAAAAGGCGGCACAGACAAAACAGTAAATGAACGCCAGACCGTTTTGTTCAACAGATTGCTTGAGGCGTTGAACGAAAATATTCCGCTTCGCAAATTAGAGTTTTCGGGTGAGGAGCAAAAGGAGCTTTCCTCGTTCGGTCTGCTCACGCGCAAGCCGGTGCTGGTTGTCTTCAACCTCGGTGAGGGACAGTCCGCGCCGCAAATGGAACCGGACGTGCCCTCGGTGGCGTTGATGGGCAAGCTCGAAATGGAGATCGCGCAACTGCCTCCCGACGATGCCGCCATGTTCATGGAGGAATACGGCATCAAGGAACTCAGCCTGAACAAGATGATCAAGCTCTCGTATGATCTGCTTCAAGTGCAGTCGTTCTTCACCGTGGGAGAGGACGAGGTCCGCGCCTGGGAGACAAAGATCGGCGCGACGGCGCAGGAATCCGCGGGCGAGATCCACACCGACCTGATGCGCGGGTTCGTCCGGGCGGAGGTGGTGGCTTACGAAGACCTCATCAGCCTCGGGTCCATGAATGAGGCGAAGGCGAAAGGGAAGTTCAGGCTCGAGGGCAAAGAGTACATAGTCAAAGATGGGGACATTGTCCACATCCGATCCAGCCTGTAAATTGCATACAAAAAAATACATCTTTGGCAGCTACCAGATGGATTGATAGTGTGGTACAAAACCTCCAAGGAGAAAGCAAGCATGGCATATACACAGACCAGATGGAATCTGAGTGAGTTGTTCCCCGGTTTTGAAAGCCCCGAATTGCAGGGCGCATTCGATAATGTGGAGGAACAAGTCACATCGTTCGAGGGGGTGCGGAACAAGCTCAATCCCGATATGGATACGGAGACATTCCTCGAAGTGGTGCGCGCCTCCGAAGCGATGACGCGGATCGTCAACAAGGTCTATGCATTTGCGGGGCTTTCGTTCAGGGCCGATACCCAGGACCAGACCGCGCAGACCTACCTGGCGCGCGTACAGCAGTTCGCGGCTGAGATTCAGAACCGCACGCTTTTCTTCAGCCTGTGGTGGAAGGACCTGGATGACGCGAACGCCGGACGCTTGATGTCTGGAGCGGGTGATTATCGTTATTATCTCGAAGCGATGCGCAACTTCAAGCCCTACACACTGGGGGAGGCGGAGGAAAAGGTCGTCAACCTCAAGGATGTAACAGGGTCAAGCGCACTCGTCAATTTATATGACTCGATCACCAACCGGTATGTTTTCAAACTGGAAGTGGATGGCGAGGTGAAGGAGCTGACCGAGGCGGAACTCTACAGGTATCGTTACAGTTCCGATCCGGAGATGCGGGCGCGCGCCTATCAGGAACAATTCCGCGTATACGGCAATGACGGTCCGATCCTGGGGCAGATGTATCAAACGCGGGCGCGTGACTGGCATAATGAGAATATCGGCTTGAGAAAATTTTCCAGCGCCATGTCGGTGAGGAATCTTGTCAACGATATTCCGGATGAGGCGGTGGATGCGCTGCTGGAGGTCACACGCAGGAATGCAAAGGTCTTCCAGCGTTATTTCAGGATCAAGGCAAAGATGTTGGGTGTCGATAAACTGCGGCGTTACGATATTTATGCGCCGGTCGCCAGGTCGGATAAAACCTTTGAATTCGATTCCGCCGCGAACATGGTCCTTGAATCGTTTGCCAAGTTCGATCCAAAAATTGAAGAACTGGCGCGCCGCGTGTTCGATCAGACTCACCTCGACAGCGAGGTCCGCAAGGGGAAGGACGGCGGCGCGTTCTGCTGGTCGGTCCTGCCCGACATGACCCCGTATGTGCTGATGAATTACACCGGCCGCGCCCGTGACGTGGCGACGCTCGCCCACGAGCTCGGACATGCCATCCATGCGATGCTGGCATCGCATCACAGCACGTTTACGTTCCACTCGTCTCTCCCTCTGGCTGAAACTGCCTCCACCTTCGGAGAGATGATGCTCACCGACAAACTGCTTGCCGAAGAAAAGGATGAAGCCGTCCGCCGCGACATCCTCTTCAAGCAAATGGACGATGCCTTCGCGACCATCCTGCGCCAGGTCTACTTTGCGTTCTTCGAACGCGAGGCGCACGAGAAGATCCAGAAGAATGCTTCTGTGGATGAGTTGTGCGCATTGTATATGGAGAATTTGAGGGAGCAGTTCGGCGACGCGCTTGAATTGAGCGACGATTTCAAATGGGAATGGGTCTGCATCCCGCACATTTATCACACGCCGTTCTACGTGTACGCGTATGCGTTCGGTCAACTGTTGGTTTTCTCGCTCTATCAGCAGTTCAAAGCCGAAGGTGATTCGTTCAAGCCGAAGTATCTTAAGATCCTTTCGGCTGGCGGCTCCGAAGCCCCAGCAAAGATTTTGGCGGATGCAGGCATTGACATTCGAGATGCGAGATTCTGGCAGGGCGGGTTCGATGTGTTGAGTCGCATGGTGGATGAGTTGGAGAAGTTGTAATATCTACTGTCATTGCGAGCCACGAAGTGGCGAAGCAATCCCCATATTTTGTGTGAGGTTGCAGGTGAACGGGTTGAAAGGCTCGTTCACCTGTTTTTGTTTGACCGTTGTCATTGCGAGCGACCGTAGGAAGCGCAGCAATCTCCGCATAACTTTGAGACTGCTTCGGAGGGTCGTTCGTCTTCACTGCGTTCCACTCAGGACGAACGCCCTCGCAATGACATTCCTCACCTGTCCAGAAACAACCGGCATGTCTCGCCTGAAAATCCCTCTGTCGTTTTCTCGAACTCGATGACGGTGCGCTTTATTGCGGCGTGCATGGCGTAGTCGAACTTGTACCCCTGTTCGGGCGAGTCGAGGTTCATCCATGCATGCGAATCGCGGGGCAGGAGTGGCAGGATGTAGGGTCTGAGTCGCTTGATGAAGTACAACAGCTCGAAGGGATAATACGTTTTGCCCGAGCGAAGGTCCGGGCTGTCGATCAGGTTTGGGTCAACGGGATCAACTTCCGGTGGGGGAGGAGGCGTCTGTCCATTGAAGCGGTCCCGCCACAGGGTGATGTAATTGCTGTGGGCGTAGAAATCCTGCGCGGAATGCAGGAATCTCCCGAATGCCTTCCATGCTGAATTCGCATCACCCAGCATCAAAGACGAACCCACGAGCGCGCGCTGTTCCTCGATGTAATTGTATGTCTTTTCGAAGGCGTTGTTATCGAAGTGGAATTCGTCGTGACCGAACTGCCCGGCGAGGCGGTCCTGGTCGAGGTTTGCCTGAATGATCGCCGACATGGCGCGCGCGCTGAAACGTCCGCCGAGCGAAGCAAGCATGATCTCGATGTGGTATTGGCTGAGCATTCGCCGATTATACCCGTGGCATCCGCTGAAAGCGTTATAATGCCCGCATGACTTTCTATACTGCAAAAGGCGACGATGGGACGACGAACCTGTTGGGTGAGGGACGCGTGATGAAGTATGACGCGCGCATCGAAGCGGTGGGGACGCTGGACGAATCGACCGCCGCCCTCGGGCTGGCGCGTGCCCAATGTCTGGATCCGCGCTCGGGCGGAATCCTGCTCGAAGCCCAACGCGACCTGTACAAGCTGATGGCGGAGGTCGCCGCCACGCCTGAGAACGCGGAGAAATTCCGTTTCATTGATGCTTCACGCGTTAAATGGCTCGAGGAACAAACGGACGAATTATCGAAGGTCGTGGAGATGCCAAAAGAGTTCATCCTGCCCGGCGACTCGCCGGCAGGCGCGGCACTTTCGCTGGCGCGGGCGATCATCCGCCGCGCCGAACGCCGCGTGGTGGAGATGTTCGACACGGATGGTCTCTCGAACCCCGACCTGCAACGATATTTGAACCGCCTGTCGTCATTGTGCTTTGTGCTGGAACTGTTGGAAAACAAAGCCGCGGGGCATAAGACGACATTGGCGAAGGAATAGATTCTTTCAACCGCGAAGAGCGCGAAGTGCGCCAAGAAAACCTTTAAAAAATCTTTGCGGTCCTGGCGTGCTTCGCGGTAAAAAATTTCCCGAAATGGATAAATATGACCGGCACATTCCTCAACATCGCGACCGTCCTCCTCGGCGGGATCATCGGCTTGCTCTTCGGCGCGCGCATCCCTGAGAAATTGAAAGGGACGGTCATCGCGGGGATGGGTCTTTTCACGGCGGCGATGGGAATCCAGATGTTCCTCAAAACCGAAAATCCGCTGATCGTTTTGGGTTCCTTGTTGATCGGAACCCTGCTCGGCGAATGGTGGAAAATAGAAGATGGTTTGCAGAATTTGGGGAAATATCTTGAGCAGAGATTTTCACGGGAAAGCGACGATGGCTCGAATAAATTTGTGCGCGGCTTCCTGACCGCCTCGCTGTTATTCTGTGTGGGACCGATGACGATCCTCGGCTCGATCCAGGATGGTTTGACGGGCGATTACAATCTGCTGGCGGTCAAGTCCGTGCTGGATGGGTTTGCCTCGCTGGCATTCGCCTCCACGCTGGGAATCGGTGTAATGTTCTCGACAATCGTCATTCTCGTTTATCAAGGTGGGATCAGTTTATTGGCGGCGCAACTCAATGCCATCGTCACCACATCCATGATGAACGAATTGACTGCCACAGGCGGGGTGATCCTGATCGGGTTGGCGATCAGCAGCCTGCTGGAGATCAAGAAGATCCGCGTGGGGAACATGCTGCCAGGGTTGGCAGTCGCGCCGTTGATCGTGTGGGTTTTGAGTTTGTTCTAACGTTTCTACTTTTACAATGCACCACCAAACATGGAGACACAAAGGCACGGAGAGAAAATTAAACTCTGTGACTCAATGTCTCCGTGGTTTAAAAATTATCTTGTAGTTCGTCTTTTCATTTCCATCATCGGATAAAAGATCAATATTCCAAACACCATCACACCGATGGCGATCGTGTACCAGTTGACCAATCCCGTTTTGAAGTCTGAAGGATTCATGAACGCGGCGACGAAGACCAGCACGTGCCAGATGGCGATGCTCTCCAGCGGAGTCCTCCATCCGCTCCAGCGCTTCTCGTTGGACATGGTGAATGCACCCACACCGAGCAATGCGATCCATCCGCACATGACGCGGGCGGTGAGCGGAGTCAAGGTCCACGGCCAGGTGTTGATGACAAAGTCTGGGTTGACGAACCCAATTACAACGTAGATCAAGGAGCCGACCGCGATCAGTTTGAGAATCCATAAAACGGTGGGGGAGATCAGGATGTCGTTTGGTTCCGGTTCGCCCGAGTCCGTTTTGCGGTTGGAGTTCCACAACGCAGGGACAAGGAACGGCGTCACCGCATACAGGATCAGCCATAGATAAAAACCGAGGTTGTTCGAGAAGCGGTCCCAATGCAGGAAGGTGGCGATCATCATGAACCACGTGAAGGTCGTGATGGGCAGGAAGCCGCCCGCGATGCGATGCCAGCGTTTTCCGAAGATGGCATTGAGGAACAGCCATGAACCGCCGAGATACCCCGCGCCCAGATACATGGCGGTCATGTGAGGCTTGATCGCCCAGGCAAAGCGTTCGCCGGAAAGATCGGGCGTGAAGAACAGGATCAGAAAAGCCAGCCAAAGGAACGGGACAACGATCACTGCAATAACACGGGTAACAGGGAGAATGCGGTCATCGGTCTGCATGTTCTATTCCTTCCACGGATAAGGATTTTCGAATCGTATAACACTATGGAACGGGGATGGATGCAGAGAACTAAATGCCGCGCCGCCCGATCAAGATCTCAACGGACTTCCGGGTGTAGGAGTCCAATGGAAGATGAACAGCCGCCTCCAGCCGGACCCAGACATGCTCCTCGGCTTCGTCATTCAACTGCACTTCAGTCGATTCCGTTTTACAGGCGTAATCGAAGAAGATGAAATGCCTCCGCTTCCAAAAGGACGGGTCGTAGATAAACTCCTGGAAGTTGATGAACTCCAGGTCGTGAATATCCAGCCCTGTTTCCTCTTTCGCCTCGCGGATTGCAGCCGCCTCGATGCTTTCGCCCAATTCCACATGCCCGCCGGGGACAACGTATTTATCGGGCCATTTGTGACTCTTCAGGAGCAGGAGTTCTCCAGCCGGATTGAAGATGAAGACGCCGACAGTCGGTTCGGGGAAGGTTTGTTCAGCCATGAGATTCACCCAAATATCGCAATGACCAGGATGCCTGCAAAAATGATGATCGAGCCAAGCACGCGCGTACCGCCCATTGATTCACCCAGAAACTGCCAGCCCAGAAACGCGCCGATCACCACGCTCATCTCACGGATCGCGCCCGAATAACTGACCGGCGCAATGGTGTAGGCAAACAGGGCAAAGAGATACGCGACCACTCCAAGTATGGCGGCGATGATAACCGGCAGGCGCGGTCCGCTCCAGGCGGAGGCGAAACGCCTCCATCCGAAACGGCGCAGGTTATAGGTCGTGGTGATGACCGGTACGAGCATGAACATGGTCAGGGCGTAGGACAGGGGCGGTCCGTTCTTGACTGCGGTCCCGTCGATGAGAGTGTATAAGGAAATGATCAGGGCAACGGTCAGTGCAGTGAGGATCCCCCTGACATGAAGCCTGCTCCCGCGGTTTTGAATCAGGCTGGTCGCGCCGATGACGATCATCCCGCAGACGATCATGACGATGCCAAGGATCCCACCCGTTGTAAGTTCCTCGCGCAGGAACAGCACTGACCATGCCATCAGGAATGCGGGAGCGGTACCGCGCGCGATCGGGTAGACGAGGGAAAAGTCGTTGTCCGTATAGGCGTTGGAGAGCAGGATGAAATAGACCGCCTCCAGTGCCATGCTGACGAGGGCGAAGATCCACATGGAGCGCGGTGGCAAACCGATGAACAACAGGATTAAAAATGCAAATGCCCCGCTCAGGATCACCTGCCAGCCCATCGCAATGTATTTCTCCTGTGACCGTTTGAGGAGCAGGTTCCAGAGTGCGTGCAGGGATGCGGAAATGAACAGGAGGAAAATGGCAAGCGCCGGCATGATGGGTGTGAATGTATCACGAAAGGTCCGGTCCCGTAATGGTATTGTCAGGAGAATGAAAACACCCTGATATTGGCAGTACAGATTCTTTGGTATATACTTCCCACTCATCCAACTCAAACAGGAGAATGTAATGAGAAACTTTCGTCCATTATTCTTTTTTGCAGCCTTTGTGCTTTTGGTGGGGCTTGCATGTAGTGCTTTATCCGGCGGCGGGGACACTCCCTCACAACCCCAGCCTCAGGAACCGGTGCAGATTGTGACCGAAGAACCCGCTCCCGCACCGACGGAGTCCGCTCCGGAACCGACCGAGCCGCCTGCTCCCGAGCCGACGGAGGCGCCCGCCGCCTCGAAATTCTTCACCGAGGAATTCGATCAGGATCCCGGCGCGAACTGGACTGTGGATGTCATTGGTCCGGGAGCCGAAGCCAACGCGGCTTCCGTCAAGACGGAGTTCACCAATGGCAGAATGCGGGTGGAACTGCCCAAGAACGATCTGTATTTCTACTACACCTTCGGCGGTTACACATACGACAACGTCCGCCTGGACCTGCGTGCGGATAACCGCGGTGTGAACACGAACAATGTCAGTCTCTTCTGCCGCCTCAGCGATGACGGCTGGTATGAATGGAGCGTGGGCAGCGGCGGCGACTGGTATTTGTACGCCGTGACCACCAAATACAACCTCATCACCAACGGCGGCACGACCTTCCTCAAACAGGGCAAGGAAGTGAACGAATATTCCATGGTCTGCAAGGACAAGACGATCTCGATGTTCGTCAACGGGCAGGAGATCAAGCAAAGCCCCATCACGGACAATCAATATGGGTTGCGCGAGGGCAGCGTGGGCTTCAACATTTCCTCCCTCAATGTAACGCCCGTGATCGTGGAAGTGGACTGGTTCAAGATCAGCGAACCGTAGGGCACTTAAGCCAGAACTCCGGGTTCTCGAAGAACTCGGAGTTCTTTTTTGTTTAATACAGCGGTATCCTCGCGCCGTTGACCTTGCCTGCCTGTTCGGAGAAGAGATATTGCATCGCGGCGACGATCACATCGGGAGTTGCGCCGGTGCCTTTGTTTTCCACGTCGATGGCGCGCACCTGGATGATGTTCGCGGTGACGCCGCTCTCCTTGAGTTCCGCGGCGAGGGTCAGCACCAGCGTTTCCTGCGCGGTTTTGGAGGCGGTATAGACCCCGCGTTCGGCGGGGGGATTGCTGGTGGTCGAGGGTGAGATCGTGATGACGCGTCCCCATCCGCTGGCGGCGAGTTTGGAGGCGAAGGCCCGGAACAAATGGAACGTCGTCCACACGTGCTGACCGAGCATGGAGGTCAGGTCTTCTTCGGGCGTGTCTGCGATGGTTTTGCCGCCGGTCCAGCCGCCGACGAGATGGATCAAAGCGTGGACGCTGCCAAATTTGGCGGAAACAGCCTCAGCTGTGTCCCGAACCGCCTGCCCATCCCGCAGGTCAACGACGGAGGTGAAGAGTCGCTCTTCGGAGAGATTCAGATCGCGGACGAGGGAATCCAGTTTTTTCTGATCGTTATCGAACAGCGCGAGGGAGTGTCCGGCTTCGGCAAATGCGTGGGCAGTCTTTTTCCCCAGAGCGCCGGTTGCGCCTGTGATCACAACAACCTTCGAAGAATCATTCATGCATGGCTCCGATCTGTTCGCGGGTCATGCCGGCGACGATGGGCAGATCGCTTTGCTCGGGCAGATGTTCGTTGCCGTGGAAATCGATCAGGTGACCGGACTTCGTCGCCTTGGTCTCGAGATAAAAACGATTGTGTTCGTTGGACGGCATGATGTGCGGGATGCGGTCGTTGACCTGGATGCCGTACTGCGTGAGCTGGGCGATCTTCTTCGGATTGTTGGTCATCAACTGGATCGACTCGACCTTGAGCGACATCAGCATGTGCGCGGCGACGGCGTAATCGCGTTCGTCATCGCGGAAACCGAGGGCGAGGTTCGCCTCAACCGTATCGAGACCCTCATCCTGCAAACTGTAGGCGCGGATCTTGTTGATCAGACCGATGCCGCGTCCCTCCTGGCGCAGGTAGAGCACCATGCCCCGTTCCATCTGTCCGATGGCCGTCAACGCGGCTTCGAGCTGGTCGCGGCAGTCGCAGCGCAGCGAGCCGATGGCATCGCCCGTCAGACATTCCGAATGCAGGCGCACCGGCACATCGCTCGCACCGATCACGTCGCCTTTCGTAATGGCGACATGCTCCTTGCCATCGCGGTTGTTCTCGAACGCGACGATGTGAAAATCGCCGAAGCGCGTCGGCAGTTCCGCCATCGCCACCAACCGCACACAGATATTGTCCCTGCCCAAACCCGGGCATTCATGTTCAGGATCCTGCTCGAGGAGCAGGTCGAATTTTTCGTGCATTGTTGTTGTCATGATACTTTCTCCACTTTGTATTGTAGCAAAACACCGCCGTCGTCCCAGTTCTCAAAATGGATCAATCTCAACGGGACCGCCCCGCTTCTTTCCAGGCCGGAGCCTGCCGCCATTGTCGGAGCCGTTTCGCCCCCGAAGATCATCGGTGCCACATACGCCGAGACCTCATCCACAAGCCCAAGCCGGATCAATTCGAAATTGAGCGTCGCGCCGCCTTCGACCATCAGCCGCTTGATTCCAAGTTCCCTGAGTGCCTGCATCATTTCCTGCAGGTCCACCCGTTCACCGTCATGGACGACTACTTCCGCGTTTTGAGAACGGAGGAACGCGAGTTGCTCATTAGATGTGCGATGTGTCGTGAATATTACGATGCGCGCCCCGCCCTCGTGTAAGAATTTCGAATGAGATTTGAAATCCGCCCTTGTGACGACCCCCACTTTCATGGGATTGGGCGGGAGTCCGCGCCCGACCCGTTCGGCGCGCAATGCTTCTGATTTGACGGTCAACTTTGGGTCTTCGTCGAGAAGCGTTCTGCCTCCCACCATCACCGCGTCGGATTCGGCGCGTAACTTGTCCACACGCTCCTTGTCCCGCGCGGACGAGATCGCCGCCCCCCTGCGTGCGGATGTATCGATCTTGCCGTCGGCGGTCATCGCCACGTTGATGAAAACGTACGGACGATCCATTATTTAATTGTACGTTCATTTTGCCTGAATTGGATTATCAATATCCTGCTCCATCAAAAACAAGATTAACCGGATAGTTCCTGAAGCAGTCTCCTCGCCTCAATCAAATCAGGTGTCTCGAACCCTTCGGTGAACCAGTTATAAATTTCCATCAGCATTTGAGTCGCTTCTTTTTTCTTTCCCTGTTGTTTCCACAGATGACAAAGACTCATCACCGCGCGCAATTCCAGCGACTTGGCGCTTTGTCTGCGAGCGATCTCAGTAGCTTTGTTGAAGCAGGCTTTTGCACAGTCATTCTCTCCCTGCTTAAAAAATATCTCTCCTTTGATGCGATAAAGTTCCGATTCCCAATAACGTTCATCGGTCTTTTCAACCAATGCAAAAGCTTCATTTAGCGATGCCGATGCTTCATCCAGCTTCCCTGCTTTTACCTGTAATTCAACCAGGGAAGCTAAAGTTCCGGAGGAATATATCCAGATGTTTTCCCATTTCATTGCATCAATCCCTTCCCAGGCTTGTTTTACCCCTTCCTGTATTTTCCCCTGCAGGACAAGTGCTGCTCCGCGATAGCGTATTCCGGTTGCATACCAACCTGCCAAATTTCGTTCCCTGGCAATTCGAATCAATTCTTCTGAATCTGCTTCCAAGCTCTCCCCATCCCTGCTCATCTCATGATAAAGGCACCCTGCAAAACAAAGTACGTCAGCCAGCGAAAAAGGATGCCCTAGTTCGTGTGCCAATGCCAGTACCTCTTTACTGCGTTTCAGGGCCTGATCGGGATATCCCAGACACCACAGACAGCAGACTTCATACGCCATGGCGCCCAGACCAGCATCCGATCCGCGCAGGTATACAAGTGAGTGGTGGTGTTGATTGGGATCATAAGAATCAAGCACATGTCTGAGGTGCTCAAGAGCATTTATGAAATTTCCAAAGCAGAAATGAGTAAATCCCAAATACCAGTGACTTAATTGTATAAGCAAAGGCTCATTGGCTTGTTCTGCCAACGCAAGCCCTTCTTCTGCGAGTTCCTGTGCGTGGTGATGTAAACCCCTTACGTAATAGAGCACTGCCAATCCGCCCAACACCTGTACCATCTGGGTTGTATTGCCAACTTTTTTGCACAGTTCTTGCGCCCGGCTAAAGGCATTTTTTACCTCATCCGGTTGAGCACCTAATGCACCTTGCCAGGCAATGCCCAAGGCAAGCAACAGGTTAAGTTCATTTTTGTCGCGTTCGGGAGAATCTGGTAAATCTTCAAGAAGGGAAAGTCCCCGCTCCAAGTGTGCGATCCCGTCCCGAAACGCAGACAATTGTACAGCTCTTTTTCCAGCATTGTGCAGATAATGGATCGCCTTATCGATAATTTTGGCTTTCTCAAAGTGTAATGCAAGGTGAACGGGGTTTGCTGCGTCCTCGACTTGATCCCCATACAATTCCTCCAGTGTAGTTCCAACTTGTTCGTGCAGGTGTGCACGTTCCACATTATCAAGACTGCTATACAGGTATTTCTGGAACAGGATGTGTCGAAATCGGTAGCAAGACAATGGTCTTCCATCCACGCGCTGGATGCTTTGTGCATGAACCAGGCGGTGCCTCTTGTCCAATTCACCACTCAAGGATTCCAACATCTTATGTTTATCAACCGTCCGCACCTGAGCCACCACCTCGGCGGTGAACGACTCGCCCTCAACGCTGGCCACAGCCAGCGCTTTTTGCAATGACTCGGGAAGTCTCCCGATACGTTCCTGAATGGCAGCTTCGACTCGAATTGGCAGTGTCACCCAATCCAATGATGCACCTTCGACCCAATAACCTTCGGCATCGCGGGCGATGTCACCGCGTTCCTGTAAGCCGCGCAGCAATTCGATTGTAAATAGCGGATGCCCCTGTGTCTGGTGATATAGCATTTCGCGGAATGAGGGTCCCAACCGATTGGGTTCACTGTTCAAAAATCCTTCGATGAATTTCCGTCCCTCGGTCTGATCCACGTTCAAAATGATGTCCCCAAGTTCGCGCCGGAATTCGTTGATCACTGACTCCAGCGGGTGTCGGCCTCCTTCTCTTCCCAAAGTGATTTCTTCAGAGCGATAAGCCCCAATGATTAGGATCCGATTTCCTATGATCCTGCGCCCAAGATGGAAAAGCAGGTTGACGGAACCAGCATCCGCCCATTGAAGATCATCTACGACAAGAAGTAATGGACTTTTTTGTTCCAATGTTTGCAAGACCCGGGTGTACTGCTCGAACAGGTCAACCTGATGCAAGGCAGCGGCGCTATGTGTTGTGGTTGGTTTCCTTTCAAGCAATCTCTCCAGGTCTGCCAACCAATCTGACTGTTCCGAAGCACAGGCTTTAGCGTGTTCAAGCAAAGCTGAGCGCTGAACGAATGTGTCGATCAAATCAGGTCCAGTATCCACAAGCGCATGCATCGTGACCGGCAAATTATTCCACAGTCGGAGGGCGTGATCTTTTGTGATGGTTCCTGCTGTCCATCTGGCTTCAACATCGCCGGTGAGCAGCTCCAGAATTTCACGAAAAGGCAGGTAAGGGTCGCCGAAGCCGGTATAGGCATTACAGTTTCCACTGGCAACAAGTAACTCTTTGTTTGCATCTTGTGACCGCCGGGTGAATTCCTGTATCAGGGATGTCTTGCCGCTGCCTGCTTCCCCTGTGATGAAGACCACACGTCCATGCCTCGCTGTAGCCTGTTCCAAAAACCCGTTCATTTTCTCCAACTCGGATTCCCGCGCCACAACAATGGGGATTTCCACCTGAGGCGGTTCCATTTCAAGAAAAGAGGGAGTCCTGATTGCGGGAGGCGCCTGAGTGACAAATGTTGGTTTCAGGGTTCTCAGTATTCCATCACGGATCTGTTCATAAAGTTCCTTTGTTTCTTCAGATGGTTCAACGTCGAGCCCTTGCTTTAAGAGTCTGCAACAGGACTCATATTGTGCAAGCGCGGCGCCGCGCTGACCTGAAAGCGCCAGTACGCGCATCAGTTGCTGATGTGCGGACTCCTCCCACGGTTCCAGTTGGAGCTGCCGCCATACAAAGGATTGGGCTTTTTCGTATTCCCGCTGTTCTTCATAGTTTTCTGCCAGGGTGTGGAGAGATGTTAGGGCTAGCCGGGCCAGCCTTTCGCGTGTCAGAAGCGCCCACTCGTCGAAGGTTGGGCTGTTCTCCACAGAAAAGCCTTCCAGAAAACTTCCCCTGTATAAACTTGCAGCTTTTTCCTTCTCTTCAATGGATGTGTTTTGGGATTCCAGATTTTGTGTGAAACCGGTCACATCCAGCCAGTGGTCACTGGCGGTATTGAACTGAATGCTTTCGCGGGAAATAATCAGATAGGGAGGATCTGCCACCCGGTCATCAATCGCCTTGCGTAGATCGGAAAGGGTGTAGCGCAGGTTACTTAAAGCTTCGCGTTCAGACCAATCGGGCCAGAGCAATCCAGCTAGGGACTCGCGGCGATGCGGTTTGTCGGCTTCTACTGCCAGATAGGCCAGGAGCGCTCGCACCTTGTTTGATTTAAAGCCCGTAATGGGTTGCCCGTCCAATGTGACTTGAATGGGTCCCAACAGGGAGATTCTCAGGTGTGCCATGATTCCTCCTTTGATTGATCGGAGTCATTCAGCACATAACCATTGTACATGATTTGGGCGTGATTGTCACAATTCTCACAAATTCGCCACGTCTGAACCATGTTTCGACCACCCTTGTTTTCTATACTGAAAATGAAATCGGTAACTCAACTTCTACTAAGGAGGTAGAAATGTCCACCAATACAACTTTAATCAATCATTGGATCAAGCGCCTACCATTCGCCGTGATCCTGCTGGCTTTGGTTTTTACCCTGATCTTTGCCTTCCTAACCCTTCAGCCAGCCGTCAGTTTCGGTTCTGCCGTAGCTCCCAATGATCCCAGCGTCCGGCTTGGAATTGAGGCGGATGCCGCCCGTTACACTGCCATGGCTGAGTTCTATCCGGCTTGGCGAAACGATCTCAAGCAGGTACACAAGGTGAATGCCGCCCGTTACACTGCCATGACTGAATTCTATTCAGCATGGAGAGACAGTCTCCATCGTGTCCATGAGGTTGATGCCGCACGCTATACCGCAATGGCAGAGTATTACGCCGGGAAATGAGGGGGCAACATAAAGGCGAATAATTTGATGGCCATCGATATATGGAAACGAGACATATCCAGTCTGGATATGTCTCGTTCAATTTTTTCGGCTTTGTTTTCAAGCATCTTTAGCGAATCACCATCTGACCCGCCTTATCGAAAATGAAATCGGCCAAATAGTGATTCACTTCGTCCGCCGCGTCGTGCTGCACCCAGTGCGTTGCTTCGGGGAAGAACATCAGGTTCCCCTCGTTCACATAATCCATGCTGGGACGAGCCATGCGGTGACTTAACGCAAAATCCTTCATCCCCCACATCATCAATGTCGGAATTTTAATCCGCATATCATTTGGAACCAATCCCGGGTTACGAACCCAGGCGCGGTACCAGTTGATCATCGCGGTCATTGCCCCGGGTTGTGACCAGGCTTCCTTGTATTTCACCATGTCTTCGCTTGTGAAGGTGTGGACCTTCCCGCTGCCGCGCAAGGCGCGTTCCGCGCCGCGCCAATTGTCGCGTCTCATCCCTGCCTCGGGGATCCACGGCAGTTGGAACAAGATCGCATACCATGAACGGCGGATCTGATCCAAATTATGCAACAAATTCTTTCGCATCACAGCAGGATGCGGTGCATTCATGATGCCTAGCTTATGCAGGCGCTCAGGATATTTGTTCCCGAGTATCCATGCAACGATCCCGCCCCAATCGTGTCCCACCAGGTTGACCTTTTCATATCCCAAGGCATCAACCAATCCAGCCATGTCATTAACCAATTCCTGCATACGATAGGCTTTTACACCGCGTGGCTTGTCACTCAGGTTATAACCGCGCTGGTCAGGGACGATGACCCGGCAACCCTCTTTCACCAACGCGGGGATTTGTTTCCGCCACCCGTACCAAAACTCGGGAAATCCATGCAGGAGCACCACAGGCACACCGCTCTGCGGTCCCGCCTGCACGACGTGTAGTTTGATTCCATTGGTTTCGATGTAATTGTGTTCAAGTTCCATTGTTGTACTGCCTCCAAAACGAAGCGGGATTGTACCAGAGATGAAGGGAGGCGGAAAAATTCTCAGTGACTTTTCAGGTTATTCGTAGATTTCGCAGTGCAAGCGCATGGAAATTGTCTTGTAGCTCAGTCTTGTAGCCTGAGGAGTTCTTGAAATCCACAAATTGGCAGGTTATAAACCTGCCCTGCTCAATACCCTCCTCTAAAATACGCGCGTATCAAATCCGAAATATCCGCGGTGGTGTTCTGCCGCGCGACCGCGAAGAAATCATACGCGGTGGCATGACCGCGTCCGTAGCGCGAGGCGTAATCCTGTAGAAAAGCATAGAAGGCGTCATCGCCCATGCGGTAGTTCAGCGCCTCCAAAAAGTTCGCGCCGTTAAGATACGCCGCGTTGACGTAGGCGCGGAACGTGGGCGGCTCGTAGATGTTCGTGTCCATGTACCCCGAAGGACCGAAATAGTTCACGCGGAACTGCCACCACCAATCCAGCGAGTTGGGATAGATGTATTTGTAAAAGATGGCTTCGCTGTAGACGCACAGCGCTTCATCGAGCCACGGCTCCATCGCCTGATCGTTTCCCACCAGCCCGAACCACCATTGATGCGCGATCTCGTGCACGCCGATCGTCACAAGGTTGCTGCGCGCCGAGCCGTTGTATTCGTTGTAAAACTTGGTCGCCAAAAAAATGAGTCCGTCATACTCCTGCCCATCGTTCAAATCCGCCTGGATGATGCTCAGGCTCCCATACGGGTACGGCGCGAACCTGGATTCGAACAACCCCACCGCGCGGCTTGCCGCATTCAGGATCGCCAACCCCTGCGATTCATATCCCGGATAATAATACGCACGGATCACCGCGCCGCCGGAAGTTGTTGCATCCACAAATTGGAACTGGTCGCTGGCTGACAGTGCGAACGTCCGCGCGCCGTTCAGACGGTAGCGCGTCCATTCACCGTTCGGTTCAGGGACACCGCTCGCGGCGATGACGATGCTTCCCTCGGTCGTTTTGACATTCACGTCGAAATCCGCCGCGTCGTAGACGAGATGCTCGCCGAGATAATGGTCATCGTGCAGCACCCAGCCGTTGCTGTAGGGCACAACGAACGGATACCAATCCGTCAGGTTGACCTGGTCCACATCGTAGCCATAGGGGTGGTCCTTGACCTTGGCGGGGAGATCGATGCGGAAGCGCATTGCCAGCGAGACCTGCGTGTTGGGCTGCAGCGGCTGCGGCAGATAGACCGTGAGTCGTTGTCCGCTGAGATCGTAGTTGAGTTGGCTGGCATTGAGCAGAACGTGTTCGAGAAAGAAGCCGCCGCTGAGGTTTGGCTCCACCGCCATCACGAGCTCGTTCAATGCCAAGCCGGTTTGATTGGTGTATGCGACCGTCTCATCCACGGCGAGTTGATGCCCATAGTAATCGAGCAGGGCATACAACGTATATTGCGTGCGCGCCGATGAAGGGATTCCCGTGGGCGAGGGGAGCACCGTCGCGGTGAATTCAAGGGTTGGCAGCGGAGTGTTCGTCGGCGGGAGCGGTGTGAAGGTCGAGATGAGAGTCGGCGCGTCGATGGGGATGTAATTCGAGTCGGCGGGTTGGAAGGGCGTCGGTGTGGGCAAGGCGCCGGGGTTTGGGGTAACAAGCACGAACGGCGCGGGAGGCGTGTTCGAGGTCGGGAGCGTGCACGAGGTGAGGATCAGGATAAGGAGGAGGAAATGGAGTCGGGGAGAGAGTCTCATAAAAAAATAATTTCCCAATTCGATGGTTGAGTAGCCCCGCGTGGTTTTGGCGGAGCGTATCGAAACCATCCGTAATAGAAAATATTTTGTTTTCGTGCTGGTTTCGATATGCTCGCCACGAACGCTCGCTACTCAACCAGCGGGGTGGACATCAGTAGGTTTTCTGAAAATACTCTTTCATCAGATCCGAAATATCGGCTTTGGAATGTTCGCGGAAGACGCGGAAGAAATCGGCGGTGGTGGCGCGCTTTCCGATGAATTGAGAGTAGTAATCCTTGAGGAATGCGAAGAAAATTTCATCGCCGACCTTTTCGCGCAGCGCCTCCATGAAGCGCGCGCCGGTGAGATAGGTCTTGTCCCAATACGGGCGCTGACCGCCGCCGTCGTAGATCTGCGTATCCACAAAGCCCGCTTTTTGAAACTCGAAATAGCGATAGTCCCACCACCAATCCACGAGATCGGGATGGATCGTTTCGTAGTAAATGCGTTCGCTGTAGGTCGCGAGCGTTTCATCGAGCCAGGGTTCGAGCGCCTGGTCGTCGGCGACCGAATCGAACCACCACTGGTGCGCGGTCTCATGCGCGGCGATGATGACGAGATAATTCTTCGGTGTGTTATCGTACAGGTTGAAATAATCGCGGCTGATGAAATAGAACGCCGAATATTCCATGCCGTCGTTGAAATCACCCTGCACGGCGGTCATCGTCTTGTGACGATACGGACCGAACTTTTCCTCATAGACCTGCATCGCCTCGACCGTCGTCTGCAACATCGCTTCGCCGGGCGCATCGTAGAACGCGAAGTAATAACTGTAGACCGTCACATCGCCGACCCGGCGCTGGGCGACCTTGTACACCGTGCTGATGGATAACGCGAACGTCCGTCCCGCCTCCAACACGAACCGACGGCTGTCCGCTGCCCCCGATTCCACTTCCGCCCCTGACGATGCGATCTGCGGACTCGAACCGTCGGTGAACGAGACCGTCACATCGAAGTCCGCCGTGTCATAGACAAGATGTTCGCCGTAATACCACGGGTTGTGCAAGAGCCAGCCTTCGCCCGGTTGATACGGCACCACGAACGGATACCACTCCACGAGGTTGAGTTGACGCTCGGAGTATCCATAGATCTGCGGACGGACCTCGTTCGGGTTGCTGTACGCCTGCATCTGCGGCAGGATGAGTCCGTAGGATATTGTAATGGCGATGGTTCCGCCGGGTTGTAATGGCTGCGGCAATGGGAGTTCGAGTCGCTGACTGAGATTCTCAAGCGTGTAGTTGGCAATGGGCGTTTCGTCAACGGCAAGCGACTTGAGGCTTAATCCACCGCTCCATAAGTTCGGTTCCACGGCAAGGACGAGTTCCGTCAGTGTCTCACCGGTCCAGTTGGGGTAGGTGATGGTTTGGTCCACGGTCGCGGCTTTGGTGGAGTAGTTCAACCGCAGATCCATCACATACTGCGGACGTTCCAGCGAAGGTTGCGGGAATGTCGTGGGGGTTGGTGATTCGGTGGGCAGGGATGTCTCGGTTGGAAGGGTTGTTTCCGTGGGGATGACAGGCGTATCCGTGGATGGGATCGCTGCGGGGGTTGGGGAGGAACAGGAAACGAAAAGAATGAGGAAAGAGGAAAGAAGCGCGAGCGTTGTGGCGTGTTTGTGCATGGGTGGATTTTAACCGAAATGAGAGGGTTCTCTCCGTTAACGGAACGTTCTGCTGCAAAGTTCCTGACGGGATGGCAGGCAGTAAATGCCTAGCCATTGGCCCCATTTATTATGCCACTCCGTTTGTGTTTGTTACATCCGTCTTATAAATCCTTGACGCTGGCACGTTTAGGTGCTAGCATATGTCAATATACGACATATGCGTTGTGTTCGATATAAGTTGGGGGTTTTTCCTGCCCTGTTGAATGGAGGCGAATCATGTCACAGAATACACAAATGGATTCCAATTCGCCGGGACTCCCCGGGAAAAACCGCTTCGCTCAGGGTTGTCTGGATAAACTATATAAAAATGCCCTGTTAATTATCATGGTCATAATTGTTGGAGGCATTCTTTTTTCCCTGGCGCGGGCTGCGGTCTACAAGATTCGTCCATACGAACGAGGTCTGCATTTGAGAGGCGGGAGATTCATCGGCATCGACGAACCAGGCTGGCACGTTCAGATTCCATTCGTTGATACGGTTATTGGCGTGATCGTTATCGAACGTTCAGGGACGATTGACAGCCTCGCCGCCATGACTGCAGATGATGTCACAATGGATGTTTCACTGCTCTTCACATATAAAGTGATTGACCCTGTGCGCTATCAACTGGAAGTATTGGATCCGGATGCCATTGTCTCTGGCTTTGTCCAAGGTACATTAAGGGATGTGGTCAACACCCGTCATATGGATGAGGTCATGCACAGCCGGGCAGAGATCAACCTTGAAGTGATGACGATCCTGCAGAAAAAACAGAACCAATATGGGGTTGAATTCATCCTGGTACAAATCCAGAATGCTGCACCGCCTGCAGAAGTGGTGGATGCGATAAAAAATCGCATGGTGGCGGTACAACTTCAGGAACAGGCAGCGGCTGAGGCTGAACAACAACGAACCCTGGCAGACAGCCAATTCTATACTGCCCAAAAACAGGCGGATGGCGAAGCCTACCAGATTACCAAACTTGCGGAGGCCCAGGCGGAGGCATTACGGATCATTCTCAAGGAGTTGGAGAGCAATGGGGCTTTGGGTGAAAAATACATTCAAGTGCTGATCGCTCAAGAACTCCGAGAGAACAGCAAATGGATTATCAGCGACGGTGAGACCATGCCGGTCATAGATTTTCGCGAGATCACCCCTCAACCCTAGTCGTTGAAAAAATATGCTGGTTGAATGAAATGAACCGATTGACGTATGGGAAATTTATGCGTCTTTGATTCTTTCCCACCCAGGCGCTGCCATGAAGAACATCGTCGCGGTCAACACGATTCCCGCACGGGAGGTGATGCTCAAGGTAAACGATAGATACAAATCGATTTCACCGGAAAGGGACGCAAAGACCGCCGCCAGTATCATCATCGTGCAGAGACGATGCGTGCGCCGGTGTCGGGATGGTACCGGTTGAAGTATTTCAGTTTGCGTTGGCCGATTTCACACCTGGCTTTGTCCATTCGCCCAAGTTCAGGAAAGGAATGAAGCATCATTACCGCCTCAAATACTCTTACGCATATGGATAACCTCAAACATCCTGCCCGCAATGGCTCCCGTAGTTTGATTGAATTCTTGAAATCCCACCCTGTTGTAGGTCTTGATCGCGCGCTGATTAAATTTTGCCACCCCCAAACGGATATATTCTCCATGGTAATGGTAATTTTCTACGGCAAATTCAACGCATGCCGTTACAAAATCGGTTCCGTGTCCTTTGCCCACCAGGTCTGGCCTTAGCCCAAAGCCGATCCATAACTCTCTTTGATTGATCAATGTCTCATCCCCAAAATTAAGATAATCAGTGTATTGTCCCTGCTCGTCGAAAAATTCAATGGAGAGTTCGCCGATCAGTTCTCCATCCTGGTTTAGAACCGCAAATATGCCATTGCCCCAGCCATCCTCATCAAGCATGTGATCGGCTTCGTTGGAGTAGTCGTAGATGGAATACTCATTTTCATATTTCCACGTGTTTATGATCGTGGAAGCAAACTCACGGCTCATTGGAACAAAGGTGTAGTTCATGAATTTATTTTCATGTCTATGGGCGAGTTTCTTTTAAACGGACTATCCTCTACACAGCTTCTTCCACCCAAACGCGATTATAAAGAACACAGTCGCGGTTAAAACGATTGCCGCGCCGGATATTTTGTTTTATACAATCTTCAAGAGGATTTGAACCAGGAATCTGGCGAGTCTTGATTCAAATTCCATTTGTTCGTGAGAATCCAACCGCCTCTCCTGAGTGCTCCTCTGAGTCTACTCTTGCCTGACTATATCGATCGAGATCTCCACTGCCGGAATCGTCCCTCTGTTCTCCAGCCAGTGTAGGGTGTTCCTATCCTCGGGCCAGCCCACGCCCGGACCATAGTCGGTAGCGACTCCGTCCCGGTGGTCGGTGATCGTTCCCTGCAATATGTAGACGATGCCCGGTCTGTCTTTATGGTCGTGGATCGGACCGAAGACGCCTCCGGGCTCGATGGTCACCATGCGCATTCGAAGCTGACGTCCTGCCATGCCCTCGATCTCGGGTCCAAGGTCAACTGTTGACAGTAATTTTACTGTAACACCTTTTGTCTCAGGTGCCACGGGTTCGTTGCTCATCATGCTCTCCTCTTTGTACTTCCAGGGTTTAGCGATTTAAGGACGGCAACCTGCCGCCCAAATGCCTGATCAATTCATATTATATGCAAACTCAGCGGTTCATTTTGAGTGTAATTTTTTCCATCCAAACGCAAGCAGGAAGAACACGGTCGCGGTCAGCACGATCGCCGCGCCGGAGGCGATGCTCAGGTAGAACGACAGGTACAAACCGATCACACCTGCAAGCGAGGCGAAGACCGCCGCCAGCACCATCATTGTGGATAGACGATGCGTGAGCAGGTAGGCTGTCGCCGCGGGGGTGACGAGCATGGCAACCATCAACGCCACGCCGACCGTTTGCAGCGAGACCGCGACGGTCACGGCGATCAATGCAAGCAACAAGTTGTTGAGCATCCCAACGGGGAGTCGCAGTGTGGCGGCAAGGATGGGATCGAAGGATAGCGTCATGAATTCCTTGTAGAACGCGAACACGGTCAGGAGCACGAGTCCGCCGAAGATCAGGATCAGCCACAAGCTTTGGGACGAAACGCTGAGCACATCCCCGAAGAGGAAATGGGTCAGGTCCACGGCGTAGGATTTGACGGTGGAGATCAGGGCGATGCCGAGGGCGAACATCCCTGCGAAGATGACGCCGATGGAAGTGTCCTCCTTGATCTCGGCGTTCTTGCTGATCGCGCCAATGCCCAGCGCGGCAAGGATGGCGGTGCCCAACGCCCACCAGAACAAAACGTCCCTGGCGCCGCCGCTGATGAGATAGCCCAATGCGATGCCGGGGAGAATGGTATGGGCAAGCGCGTCGCCGAAGAATGCCATGCCGCGCAGGACAACATACGTGCCGATGACGGCGCAGACGATGCCAACCAATACAGCGGCGACCATACCGCGTACCATGAATTCGTATTGAAGAGGTGCGAGAAAAAAATTAACCATGTTCATCGTCACAACAGTCATCCACCGTAACGATGTTCCCATCCGCAGTGGAACGCAGTCGTCCGCCATACGCCTTCAATAGATTGTCCGTCTGCATGACCATGTCCGGTTCGCCAAACGCGACGATCCGATGATTGAGCAGCATGATGCGGTCGAAGTGTGTCGCGGCTTGATCGAGATCATGCGTGGCGACCATGACGGTCACTCTTTCCTTTTGAAGGCGGTCCAGCAATTCCAGAATGCCCTCCTGTGACGGGGTGTCGAGTCCTGTCAGCGGCTCGTCCATCAGCATCAGTTCAGCCTCCTGTGCCAGGGCGCGGGCGATGAACATGCGCTGCTGCTGTCCGCCGGAGAGCTGACCGATCTGGCGCGATGCCAGATCAGAAAGATCGACCGTTGCGAGGGCGTGATGCACGTGTTCCCAATCCTGTTTATGCGGAAAGTTCAATGGACCGAGTTTTGCGGAGCGCCCCATCATCACCACGTCCGCAACCGTGACCGGGAAGTTCCAGTCCACCTGCGTGCGCTGCGGGATGTAGCCGATGCAAACATGCCCGCGCGGACGCGAGCCAAATATTTTTACTTCGCCGCTTGTGGGGGACAGCACACCCGCAACGACCTTGAAGAGTGTGCTCTTGCCCGCGCCGTTCGGTCCGACGACCGCGACGCGCTCGCCCTCGTGCAAATGGAACGTCACATTCTCGAGGGCGGCGCGTCCGTTATAGCGGACGGTGATGTGCACGACATCGAGGATGGGTTGGTCGGCTTCGTGGTGGGAGTGTGGGTACATGTGTTATTCCGTAAGGGTGGGCGCTTCGACTGCGCTCTTTCCAGGAGGTGTTTCCGTTCTGAGCGGAGGGCTGAGCGATTGTTGCGAAGCACGTAGTCGAAGGACGCTCCGCTCAACGCGACTATATCACTTCAACGCCTCGACGATCAGCATCACGTTATGTTTCATCATGTCAATATACGTCCCGGCGGGCGGACCCTCGGTCAGTGACTCAAGGTGCAGGTCGGTCACAACTTTAACGCCGGTCTCATCGGCGATCTGCCGGGCGAGCGCTTCATTATCCGACGCGTCCAAAAATATCGCCGGGGCGCCGCTTGATTTGATTTGATCGATCAAGCCAGCCATTTGTCCTGCAGAGGGCGAGGCGCCCGAGCTGAAACTTTCGACTATGGTGCCTGCAATCGTAAAGCCGTAGCGTTCGGCGAAATATCCCAACGATTCATGGTTGGTCACAAGCAGACGCTTCTCCTGCGGGATCTGCGAAACCTGTTCGACGATCCATGAATCCAAATCCTTCAGCTCGGTTATATACGCCTCCGCATTGGATCGATAGACCGCCGCACTAGCCGGATCAAAGCGGGCGAGTCCATCACGGATGTTCTCCGCGTAGAGGACAACGTTGTTCGGATCGAGCCACATGTGCGGATCGACGCCATGTTCACCGCCCGCATCCTCCCTTGGACTTATGCCTGCCGAGGCTTCGATGACCTCTCTCTCCCCTCCGGCATTTTCCAGCAGGGGTTCGATGAAGTGTTCGTACTCCGCGCCGTTGAGGATGAGCAGTCTGCTGTCCGCGATCCTTGCCGCGTCCTGCGGAGTCGGCTGGTAGGAATGCGGGTCTGCGCCAATGGGCAGTAGCGACTCGACAGTTAACCGGTCACCGGCAACGTTGCGCGTGATGTCTGCCAGAAAGGTGGTGGATGCCAGGATGACGGAATCAGGCGTCCCGGCGGGTGAGGCGTTCCGTCCGCAGGCGGAAAGGATGAGGATGAGGAGAATCCAAACGGGAAAAGCGCGGCGCATTTATTTGTTATCCAACTCGGCGCTTTCGTGCGGCAGAATTTCCTTCTTGAGCAGGAAGTACGCGCCGGTGAAATGATCGTCGATCGTGTTGACCAGCATCGAACGCCTTTGCGGGATGATGGTGACCACCTCCCAGCCTTGCAAACCGTGATTGTCGAGGGTGGGCACGTTGTATTCGTCCCTGAGCGGGTCATCGCCCATGAGCGTTGCGGCAGGGAGATAGACCATTTTGTAGCGGAAGACCTTACCGCCGGTTTGGATCCGCTTTCTTGCAGATTCAATGCTGGCGAGGCGTTCGCGCTCGAGTTCTGCCTCGATCTCGTTTTTCATCCTGGTCAACTCGGGCGAGGCGAGGATCTCCCTTGCCACCTCCAGGATCTCCTCATCGTCGCTGGCGGTGGCGGTGATGAGAAATTCATAGCCGCGACGGTCGCCGAGTTTTACAAGACCCTCGGCGGCTTCCAGTTGGACCAGCCATTCCTCGTCCTCGGTCATGAGTTCATAGAGGGTTTCGATATCGCGCATTTTTACCAGTTCGTCGATCTGGGCGGTCATGGTTCCTCCAAAAATTCGTTTGTGTCCGGATTGTATCACCTGGAGCCGCGTGGATTGAGGAAAAGCCCATCTGCGTTGCCAGGTTGCAATACCAATGAAGCGAATATTGGGTTATGATAAGAAACCAATCCAGCATGGAACTATTCAGGAAATTCACGAGCCAGTTTTTGATCGATCTGCGGGAACTTGAGGGCGATTATCGGGTATCCAATTTGCAGAGCGATAAACAGCATAGTATCCTGACCCTGGTCGTTGCGGCAATCGGGATTTTCTTCATGTTCAGGGTGGATATGCTGCTTTTCGGGAACAACCCCGATCTGTTATGGCGGATGGTGTTCTAT
Organism: Anaerolineales bacterium UBA5797; assembly: GCA_002418205.1. Classification (GTDB taxonomy): domain Bacteria; phylum Chloroflexota; class Anaerolineae; order Anaerolineales; family Villigracilaceae; genus Defluviilinea. The sequence continues at coordinate 32,248 of DIDP01000078.1, forward strand.
CGCGGCTGCTTTGTGCTGTTCACCGCGCTGGTCATTTATGCGGTCATCAAAACGGAAAAGGTGCGGGTGTTCGACAGGCTGATCTTTGGGTGGCTGTCTGTGACCCTGTTCGTCGTCCTGCTATTCAATTTCACCCGCCCGGCGAACTACCTTTCGACCACATTCGACATCATCGTCATCTTCGCGGTCTATGTGCTCTCCCCGATCAAATTGAAGGATAATATTTTTCTGGCGATCAGTTTTTCGATCGGTACCGTGTACATCGATCTTTTCCTGAAATCGGGAGTCAGCCCGGTCGCCCTGAATGTGGCGGTTGCCTCCCAGATCATCGTGCATGTGTTGGGGCTGGAGGCGGCATTGCAGTTGCAATCCTACCGCCGCAGGTCATATAAGGCTTATATCGAGGAGAAGGATGCGAGGGAAATGGTCGCCTATCTTGCGAACATCGACCCGTTGACCAAGAGCCTGACGCGGCGTCATTTCTTCAGCATGGCGGAGAGCGAGTTCCAGCGCTTCAAACGCTATCACAGACCATTGTCCGTCCTGATCATCGATGCAGACCATTTCAAGAACATCAACGATACCCACGGACATCATGCTGGCGATATCGTGCTGAGAAGCCTGTCGCTGTCCGCGATGGAACAGAAACGCGCGCAGGATACGTTCGGCAGGCTGGGCGGGGAGGAATTCGGATTGCTGATGCCGGAGACGACCCTCGAACAGGCGCACGTGGTCGCGGAACGCATTCAGAAGACCTGGGAACAATCCCCGGTCAACCTGGACGGGGAACTGATCCATTCGACGGTGAGCATTGGTCTGGCTGAGGCCCTTCCGGAGGACAGATCGTTCGACGAGGTTCTGCGCCGCGCAGACCAGATGTTATACAAGGCAAAGGATGCCGGACGCAACCGCGTTGTAATGGAATGAAAATCCCTCATCACACCGATGAGGGATTTTCGTGTTTTTATCAGGGCTCGATCGGATAGCCGCGCGCGCGCCATTCATTTAACCCGCCGGTCATGCTCGTGACCTTTTCGAAGCCGGCGTTGAGAAGGATGTCGCGTCCCTGCTGGCTGCGATTCCCCGAACGGCAGACGACCACGATCTCACGGTCACGCGGCACCTCGTCCACGCGGGAGGCGAGTTCATCGAGCGGGATAAGCGTGGTGTTGGGGGCATGGAATTCATTCCACTCCTCCACGGTGCGGACGTCCAGCACATACGCCCCATTTTGATACATGGACCAGGCTTCATCCACGCTGATTGCGGGCGCGAGGGCGGCGGTTCCGCCGCCTCCGCCGCTCATCTGCAGGATGATGAAAATGATCAGGGCGGCGACCAGCACGATCGAGATCTGCACGCCCGGGCGCATGAACACTGTCCGCCTGCGGCTGGTTTCCCTGTTCCTGCGGCGGCTTCGGTCTTGGTTATATCTGCGAGGCATGAACACTCCTTGATGGAAATTTAGAAGGACCCGACTGCGCTTTCGAGATCGGTGAAAACCTTGAAGAAAAGTTTCAAACCAGCCTTCTCGAGAGCCTTGTCAACGTCAGGCTGCGGGTTGAGAAGTTTGACATGTTTGCGGGCGTTGCTGCTGTGGGTGAAGTCGGGGTTTTCATTGGCCTCCACCTCCTGCGGGACGCCGCTGTAGATCAGGGCGATCTTATGGATGGCAACCTGCCCGGTTGTGCTGAGGCTGGGCACTTCGCTCAGGTCAAGGATCAGGTTGCGCGCAGGGTTATTATACGTCTCACGCGCCCGGTCCACAACCTCGATGAAATTCGAGGCATCTATCGCGCCCTTGATGCGCATAACAGCAACATTTTCGTTTAGCTGTTCGATGGTGATTTCGATTCCCATTTTTGCCTCTTAACGGAAGTTGAATTCCTCGTAATGGATGTTCCCGGCAGGGATGCCCGCGGCGCGGAATTTTCTCTCGAACGCCTGCACCATGGGGAACGGACCGCAGATGTAAATGTCATGGTCCGCGGCGTGTCCGCCTGCGTTCTTGAGGATATCCCCGGCATTCAACGAACCATCCGTCGCGGAGAAGCGGATGTGCGGTTTCAACCGCGGGTTCCTTTTCGCGGCGGCTTCGATCTCATCGAGGAACAAAGCCTCCTCCTTGTGGCGGACCGTGTAATAGAGATCGATGTCGCGTTCGGGGTTCCCATCCATCTCACGGAGGAAGGCAAGGAAGGGCGTCAGACCGATCCCGCCTGCGATCCAGATCTGTTTCCGCCCGCCGGTCTTGTAATCGAACATGCCGTACGCGCCTTCGATGACCGCGTCCATGCCGGGCTTGAGGTTGTGGAACAGGTCCCGGGTGAAGTCTCCGCTGGCTTTAACGGTGACCCGCAAAACATCCTCATGAGGCGCACTGGAGATGGTGAACGGATGCGATTCGTTCAGGGTCCGCTCGCCGGGGAACCGCACGAACAGGAATTGTCCGGCGCGCTGTTTTTTGATCGGATCCTTTTTGGCGCGCAGGGTTACCTCCGTCGTGGATGGGTTGGGATGCCTGACCGCCTCGACCGTATAGGGAACGAACTTTTTGAAGAAGCGCCCGAAGACCTCGGTGTAAAGGTACGAGACCGCGCCGACGATGAAGAAGACCTGCACCCAGTTGATGGCGATGAATGCATCGAGGGGGTGCGGCACTGTCAATGCATGGATGTAGGCGATGATGAAGAAGATGCCGATGTATTTTTTGAGGTTCTTCCAGCCATCGTATGTGCCGCCGGTCAGTTTGTTCAGGAAGGCGATGCGCGGCGCGAGGCTGACGAGGATGGTCGAGACGATGCCGGTGAAGGCGATGACCGCCAGGTAGTTGCCCAGTTTCCAGCCGCTGAGCGTGATGGGAACGGTCAACACATGGACGAAGATCAACAGGAATGCAGTGGTGGCAACCCGGCGGTGTGTGATGTACATCCTGTCCAGACCGCCAAAATATTTTTCCGCCCATTTTGGCCGCGTGGAAAGGAACAGGGCGGTAGCCATCAGCACAATGTTGACCGATCCGATCACTTCACCCGCGTAGACGCGCAGGAAGTGATCGCGCCCATCGTCCACCGGCGGGAAGACCAGCCAGACAGCCACGGTCAGGACCACGCATAGAATGATGACCAGGTTACCGATATTGCGTTTCATATTGTCTGTTCTCCGGGAAGCGAGCGCATCCGATCTGCGCGGCGATGTCTTAAATAAAAAAGCGACATGGGATCCCATATCGCTTTCGATGCTAAAACGATCTTACGGCTTCATCGCGATCGTTGAAGATCTGGAACACATTGCCAAAACCAACCATATCGAGCACGCTCTTCACATCATCACGCGGGCTGAGCAGTTTGATATGTTCCTGCACGCTTGCCTTGCTTGTCTTTCCCATCGAACGATAGGCAGACCAGCCATTCTCAGTATCGGGCATTTCCTCGCCCTTGGTCAGCAGAGCCACGCTGTGCAGAGCCACCAGCCCGGCGCTGCTGATGTAGGTCAGGTCGCCCATGTCGACCAGGAAATCGCGCGCACCGGCGGCGTACAGTTCCTTCGCTTTGTTGATCAGGTCCTGATAGTTCTGGCCGTCCAATTGCCCATCCAGTTTAAGGACCGTAACAGGCACACGTCCGTTTTCAGTCGAAACAGAAATATTCATAGCCGTTCCTCTCTCCGATCTGCGTTTGCACGTATTATATCCCTGCTTTTCGTTTTAATCGCTCCATCCGATGCTCGATTTCAGAGAGCCAGAAGTTTCGCACATAGGCGGGCAGTTCGATCTTTTCCAGGCGTTTCAATGCGGACTTCGTCCATTTGAGCGCGGACTTCACATCGCGTTCCCTGTGCTCGTAGTGTTTTGCCAGTTCGATGAACGCGTACAGTTGACCTCGCTGCGCGGCAGCCTCCCACAACCGGACGGCTTCGCCCAGGTCTCCGCGCCTTTTTTGCAGGATGGACAAACGCTTCACTGCCAGGCCGAAATCTGATTCCGTTAAACCGGATTCCAGCCCACGCTCGAACAGGCGCGCGGCTTCATCCCAGTGACCGAGATCCTCGAACAGCTTTCCGAGCGCGACGAAATCGAGTCCGTGCTGCACCTTGCCATCGTATGGATTCTCCAGCATGTCGTTCATGTGCGCCAGCAGGGCAGCCATCGCGACCACATCCATCGCGTTGTGGTAGAACACGCCTCCCAACGGACGGGCATCGCCGGTGCGCAGATAATCGAAATACAGGAAGGGGATCTCGTAGCCCGGCACCTCCTCGCTGGAACGCGTCAGTCCCAACACATGTTCTTCGAGGTGTTTCAGCGCACGCGATTCCAGCCGGTCGCGCCACAGACGCCGGGCGAGCGGCAGCAGATCGATATGCGAATAACCCTGGTACGGAATCGGGATTTGATGCAAGCGGTAACGCGTGTTCAGCAGAGGCGCATCGAAGGCTTTGCCGTTGAACGAGACCAGAACCTGACAGGGCGCAAGGAAGTTCGCGAGACCTTCGAGCAACGCCGGTTCCTCGGCGGGATCGCGCATGAAGAACTGCTGCAGGATAAAACGATCCTCAACGAAACGCGCCACACCGACGAGAAAGGCATACGTCCCTGTGCCGCCGGAGAGACCGGAAGTCTCCGTATCGAAAAAGGCAAATCTGGAAAGCGGGATGCCAGCGAGCGCGGGATCGCCCGCCCATTTTGAAATAACGGAAAGCGGAAAGGGGGACGTAAGCGGGGATGAACCGTAAACATGGTCCGCAGGATAGGTCTGTTCCGCGATGAACACTTCCCCGCGCGGAGTGGGGGAATAACTCCCAGCCACGACCGAGTCAATGGAATGGGAATCAGCCCTGGGCTTGGAAAGATGCGAGGCTCCTTTTCCAACGCCCAGCGATTTCAGTTTATCCGATATGGAGGTTTTCTTATCTGCTGTCATCCGTATCCTGCTCGCGGATGATTATATCCAATGCAGGTGGTTAAAACAAAACGAGCCTGCCGCATCAACGACAGGCTCGTGAGAAGCGCAAGTTTATTCCGGCTTCGGCACAGCCAGGATGAACAGGCGTCCCCAACTTGGATCCCCTTCCGCGTCGATGCAGGTCTGGAAGGTAATGTGACGGTCGCCGAAATACACCCGTTTGAACATTTGCTCGGCGGAGAGGGTTTCATTTTTGTCATCCAGATTTCGGAAGGAACTGTAGGGGTTGTTCGGTTGCAGCGCCTGATAACGCAGGATCTCCGTCACGATGAAATATTCGACCTGTCCATCTCCATACACCAGCCGAACCTCCTGCCCGACCGCAAGACCGAAGAATGCCTTGCCGGAAAGGTGGTTGTGCGCCAGCAGGCCGATGTTCCCGAACTGGGACGCCATTGAAAACTGCGTTACCTGGGCATCATAAGGTGAGACGTAGGAGGCTTTTCCATAAGGCTGTTGAACGACAGGCAGCGCCATCACATTTGGAACGTACACACCGCGCAGGATGTTCTCCCTGCCGTTGACGACAATCTGTGTAAAGTCGTCAAAAAAAGGCAGGCTGTTTTCACCGAGCGCCAGGGCGGATATTGAATTGAAGGACAGGGACAGGAGGAGTATGAAGAGGATGCCGTTATAAAGAAAAATGCGAAGGTTTTGTCTTTTGAGTGTCACTTGATTTCTCCACTTCGATAAAGACACTCAAAGCTTCCAGCAACGATCCGCGTACCCATTCGGGTGCTCGTCGGCAACCAGGCTGTCATGACCACGCGGAGCGTGATGGTAGACCCTCGGCTTTGCGTCCCCGTCTTTCGACGGGTTTGCCTTTATCGAACGAAAAATTGATAAGGTTCCAATAAAACGAGCCTGGCTGGCTGCCAGGCTCGCGAAGACCACACGTGAATTGTCCTCTTCGGCAACCTGGCCGTCCTGACCCCGCGAGGCGGGATTTTAGACCCTCGGCTTTGCGTCCCCGCCTTTCGACGGGTTTGCCTTTATCGGATGTTGAACGGTTGCATTATAGCAACAGGCTCAGGGGTTTCACTTTTCATTTCGGCAAGATTGCCTTACATTTATGCAACGGATATTGAACCTGATTTGCCTGAATGGCCGCCGCCGGTGGGCGTTGCTTTTTGTACGCTTGCATGTTCTAATATTGTGCTACACTTGCGCATCCCTGCCCAATGACCAAAACTGTTACTCCGGCGCGGCTTCCATTCTGGCTCAAGCTCCTCTACGGCTCAGGGGATTGGGGCATCTCCAGCGTCGGCATGATGCGTTCCATCTTCTACGCCATCTATCTCACGGATGTGGTGGGGCTGGAGCCGCGGCTTGCATCCTTCGGCGCGCTGGCGGGCATCGTTTGGGACGCGGTCAACGATCCCATCATCGGGATCATCAGCGACCGCCTCCAGACGCGTTGGGGACGCAGGCGTCCGTTCCTCATCTGGTTTGCCATCCCATTCGGGCTGAGCTTCATCATGCTCTGGTCCGCACCGGACTGGGACAGCCAGGCTGCGCTGTTGACCTATGTGACCCTCTCGTTCATGCTCGCCGACACCCTGCAGACCCTCATCTCCGTCCCGTTCTATTCGCTGACCCCGGAACTGACCCCCGATTACGATGAGCGCACCACGCTGACAAGTTTCCGCTCGTTCTTCCAGTTGACCGGGGCTCTGTCGGTTGTCATTGCCGCGCCTCTCATCGTGGACATGGTACTCGCTTCCGGCGGCACGCAGCAACAGGGATTCATGCTCGTCGGCGCGATCTTTGGCGGGATCGGCGCGGTCCCATTACTTTTGCTCGGAATTTTGGTCCGTGAGACCTCCACACCCGAGCAACAACAAAGCCTGCCCTTCCGCGAAGCGTTAAGCGCAGCCTGGGAGAACATCCCCTTCCGTTTCGCCGTGGGGATTCACATGCTCAACTGGTCCGCGGTGGACATGGTCGCGGTGACGTTCCCGTACTTCCTGCTCTATTGGGTGGCAAAAGGAGACCTGCTCGCAAAGGTCCACATCCTCGGTTTTGATCTCGCGTATGAATCAGCCTTTTTCGGCATTCTCATGTCGGTCTGCATCCTGTTCATCCCGTTCTGGTTGTGGATGGCGAGGTGGCGCAATAAAAAGGAAGCCTACATGCTGGGCATGATCCTGTGGGTGAGCGTGGCGTTCATGATGTACACCATCCAGCCGGGGCAGACGAATTACCTGCTCGTCATTGCCGCCCTCGCAGGGATCGGGGTCTCCGCGGCATACACTTTGCCCGATTCGATCTTTGCCGATGTCATCGAATGGGACGAACTGCGCACCCGCCGCAGACGGGAGGGGATCTTCTACGGTGTCCGCACATTGATCCGCAAGCTTACCGGAGCCCTGGTCATCTTTATCACACTGCAATTGCTGGGCTGGTCGGGCTATGTCTCTCCGCCTGATGGAACGCTTCAATTTTCACAGTCCGCCTCCGCCTTGCAGATGATCCGCCTGCTGGTATCGCCGTTCGGCGCGACGATCCTGTCGGGTACGATCATTCTCGCGTGGCTGTTCCCCTTGTCGCGTGAACAATATCAAAAGATTCAAAGATTGTTGGAACAAAGAAGGGGGCGGATGAATAACACGGTCAAACCAACGGGGTAGGATCGATGAATTTGCCATATAATTCCCATAAATCCTTGTTCTGATTGACATCTCATGAGCTCCCAGGATCTGATTTTTCGAAAACATGCAATTGCCGTGGTAATCCCATGCTATCGCGTCGAGGACACGATCGGCATGGTCCTGTCCGGCTTGCCGCGTTATGTGAAGCACATCATCGTCGTGGATGACGCCTCTCCGGATGGGACCTCTGAAATTGTGGAGAAATTTGCCGGGAAGGACCGGCGCGTGGTCCTGGTTCGACACGCGAAAAACCAGGGGGTGGGCGGGGCGATGAGGACCGGTTTCGAAAAAGCGCTCGAACTTGGCGCACAGGTTGTGGTGAAGGTGGATGGGGACGATCAAATGGACCTGGCGTACCTGCCGGACATGCTCATGCCTCTCATCGAGGGCCGCGCCGACTATACCAAGGGGAATCGCTTCCGTGATTTCCAGGCGCTTCAACAGATGCCGCTGATCCGCCGCATCGGGAACATGGGGCTGGGCTTCCTTACCAAAGCCGCCACAGGCTATTGGAACCTCTTCGACCCGACCAACGGCTTCGTCGCCATCCGCGCCGATGTGCTTGCCCAACTCCCATTGAAGCGCATCGACCGCACGTTCTTCTTCGAAACATCCATGCTTGCGAATCTGTACATGGTCGGCGCGGTTGTCAGGGACATCCCCATGCCGGCGCGCTATCGCGGTGAGGGTTCGAACCTATCGGTGCGCAGGACATTGATAGAGTTCCCGTTCAAGTTGTTCCGGACCCTCCTTCGCCGCCTTGTCATCAAATATATGATCCATGATTTTTCGATGGCATCCATTTACCTGATCACAGGCATGCCTCTGTTGTTGTTTGGTCTGATCTTTGGGATCATCAAATGGGTGGACTATGCCTCACGGAATATCCCCGCGCCGACCGGGACTGTGATGCTCCCGACCCTCTCGGTTCTTCTCGGGATCCAGTTCCTGATCGCCGCCATTGAAATTGACCTTCGCTCCACGCCGAAGGAACCGCTATCCCCCCCGTTGTAAATTTTGTTTAAGGGGTGTCTCTTGTGAGAAGTTTGTTCCAGCCTGCGATACAGCCTGTCTGGAAGATCATATCCCGTTGAATGGCTTCGTCGTTCTCATACAGTTTTACTTCGGGATATTCCTGCCGTAACGAATAAGCGATCTGCGGACCGTTGTCACTTTGTGAGTTGATCGTCAACAGATAAAGGCTTCCGTTCGATTCCCAATCGGGTTCGAATCTGATTGAATACCATGTGCCATCTGGTAGTTCAGCGTTTGGCACATTGACCTGAAATACATCCAGTTTCCTTTGAGCATCGGTGAGAGTAAATTGTGTGGACCCGTTCGGGTTGGCGTCCTCTGCATTGATCCAGACGCGCAGTTCGGTCATGCCGTTGCATTCGGGGATGACCTCCTGCTTGAGAGTCAATGTAGGGGATAGGGGCGAAGAATACGCTTCGTCCGGCGCCCAGTTCTTGTAATTGGGTTGATGGCAAAGATCTGCCCGATAGTATTGTGACCCGCACACCACATGATAGGAAAGATACATGCCCGCGGTGTAGAGAAGCAATCCCGTCACGCTCAGTGTTAGTGCAGACCAGGCCGGAGCATGGATTCGCTTGAAGAGAGGGAGACAGGCCAGGGCGAGGAAAAGAAGCGGCATGACCGTGATGAAATAACGTCCCTGCACACCGCCGATCGATTCGGAGCCCACGGGATTGAATGTCAAATATAAAGAGACGATCGTGGCGAGATAGGTAATGATGAATGTGATGGCGAGTCCCCAGCGGGTTTTGTTGTCGATGGCCGCATCCTCTTTGATGAAGAGCGATGCGACGAGTGCAAGAATGTAAAGGGGATACACAAGCATTGGAACAGGCCAGTAGGCGTAGCCATAGATGGCGATCCAATTGAGCAGGTATTCGAAACTTTGTGTCCAGATGTTGCGGACAAGGATGGATAGAAAGCCGAGCGGTTGTGTGAAGATGAAAGCCAACTGACCTGCCGGGCTGGTTCCATCGGGAGGTGTGCTTAATCTTGAGTAGGCGAGCATGTTCCAGCCGAGGACCTCGACGAGGAGAAGAATAACGGCGGTCGCGAAGAGTGCGATATACGTGGCGCGTGACTTGAATTGCGAAGGGCGGATGATCAGGAACGGAAGAATGGCAAGCGGAACGATATTAAGTTTGCCCCAGAACAAAATGAGGAAAAGAAAAGCGAGCGCGATCCATTCGTTGCGGCGGATCGCTTTGCGATATGCGATGGCGAGCGTGCCAGCGATAAAAAGGATGGCGATGCCGTTCGAGATCGAATCCGCGCTGACGGTGGAGGCTTGCAGGATCGCCACCGGTGATGTGACGAGGATGGCGAGTATCCATTTGCCGAACGGGATGATGCGAACGGAAAGCCATGCCAGGATGAGAAAACATAAGAGACCGGTGATACGAATGGCGTAGAAGACCGTAAGCGCAGGGAGTTGAAAACTCCTGCCGAGATAACGCATGACGATGGCTTGCGGGAGCAGTAATGGGGGAGAATACACCGAGCGGGTTTCCACACCGCGATAGATGTAATCCATGGAGTCGAGTGAGAGGCCCCCGTACTTCTGCCAGAAATCGGGTTCGACCGGGCGGACGATGAAAGGTCTGCGATAGGACATTTCCCAGTAGACGGCGGGGAAGGGCATCTGGCTGCTGAGCGCATCATTGGGGACGAACTCCAACGCGGACATTTCCCAGACGCGCAGCAAGTGAGTCTCTTCGTCGTATCCGCCGCTGACGGGCAGCAGGAAGCAGGCGAGCAGCCCGAATACGAGCAGGGTGATGATCGTGTAGATCTCCGCTTTGTGGAATTTTAGGGTGGAAAGAAATTTCAAGCCTGCATTCTCCAACAGACTCGATTCTACCAAACACAGGCTGTGAAATTACAGTTTGTCTTGCTTTGTTGTCAGATGGTAAACGCCAAGAACACGCCCAACCCGCATAAAAACAGATCGGTCAAAACGATTGTCACCCACAACCATTTGATGTATCCGGGCATGCCGCGTTCGAGCACCGCTTCGGATGGATTGTTCGGGTCGTAATAGACCATCACCTGTGCGCCAATGGGATAACGTGCCACCACTTTATGCGCGCCCGAACCACCCGAACGCGGACCCGGCATGATCCTGTCTCCTTGAAGCATCTGCCCCATGACCTGATAGGTGTAATTCACAACGGGATAATAGGAATATCCATCGCCGGAACTCCGCCTTTCCACCGTGGAGAAGGTCACCGTTCCCATCGTGGATGACCAGTTCGCGGCTTTCGCCACGCCTCTACGGGTGGCATAGATGATGCCGAACAATATTCCATCGACAAGCAAAGCAGAGAAACACATCGCGCCGATGACGATAAGGGTGGTGGTGTCGATGTTCATGGGTTCTCCTATAAAGTTCGGTGGTTGAGTAGCCCTGTCGCGCTGAGGGGAGCGATAGCGAAGTCGAAGCGTGGCAGGGCATATCGAAATCACAAATAAGCAGAGGGCTTTCTATTACGATAAACTCTTCTTGTTATTTGTGGTCTCGACACGGGCTATCGCCCTACTTGACCACCGAATTACTCTTGTGATTTCACTGTAACTTGTATTATCGCACTATCCACTCGTTGATCGGACCTCACCACTTGCAACTGCACTGCATACAACCCACTTATATCAGTTGTATCCCACTCTGCCAGCGGACCATTGGTCACGGACTCAGTGCTTTCTGCAACCTGTATCCATTCCTGCGGATTCAATCCCTGACCAACGAGGATGCGATAGGAGACAAAATTGCTTCCAGCGGCGGTGCCGGTGATGGTGACTTTTCCACTGACCTCAGCAAACAACTCAGGCGAGGTGATGTTGACATCGGGATTGATCGGCGGGGCTTGGATGACATCATAGTTGGCGGGCGGGATTTCCAAGCCAGCGCTTTCCGCCCAGGAGCGTGCCTCGGAGGGGACAACGAGATAGACGCGGTCTTCGATAAGTTGCGGAAGGGTAAAGACAGTTGCCAGTAAATTCGTTTCACGGTTGATGGAGAATTTGCGATACATGTTATCGGCTTGGAGAGGTTCGTTGCCGTTGAGAAACACTTCGTTGACGATGTTCGGGCATTCGGGAGTCGGCAACATGCCTGAGGGATCGCAGACATTGATAACAGAAACATCCGCGGGGAGTGACCAGTCTTCGGGTGGGACGTTTTGCGAGGCGATCTGCATCAAGGCATTCCACAAAACAGCAGGGGCGCGAGGAGAGAGTTCATTCCCGCCGCGTGTTCCTGTCCATGCGGCAACAACGCGTAAAGGAGAATACCCGATCGCCCAGGTATCGAGCCCATCTTCGGTTTGACCCAGTTTCACGGCGGCGGGAATGCCGACATCCAAAATGTTCGAGGTGCGCAAGGCACCTTCACGCGCGGTCTCGTCGCTGAGCGAGTTGTTCATCAGGTACGCCAGCCCAGGCGTCACCACAGGCTTGGCTTGCGGCGTCGACCAATCGAGCCACACCGCGCCGTCGCCACCCTCCACGCGCAGGATCGTCACAGGCATGAACGCCTCGTTCAAATTCTGCCCAAAGTACACGCCGTTCTGCGCGAAGACTCCATACGCCCCCGCGGCACGCAGCAGAGTCAATTGCTCATCGCGCGAAACGCCAAACGAACTGGCGATCTTCGTCACGTTCTCGGCGCCCATTTGCGCGGACACCTGCGCGGCAGGCGCGGGATAATCGTTCGCCAGTGCCACACGCAGACGCATTGGTCCGTGATATTCGTTGTCAAAATTTTGGACGGATGTCTTACCTGGGATGTCCCAAATTAAAGAGGCGGGACTCAAGCCGCGGGTGAATCCTGTCAGATAGACAAACGCGTCCAACGCGGACCCTGGGTTGTGCGCGCCGATCAGAGGCGTTTCCTGCGCCTGGAACGTTTCACCGACGGCGGCAAGGATCTGTCCTGTTTTGGGATCCGTGATGACGGCGCTCGCAGAGGAGTCAGGAACTTGTATCGTCGGCGGCAACGCGGAGAGGAACCTCAGTGAGTCACATTCGATGAGCGGATCGGGCAAGCCTGCCAAGCGTGCGGCGTAAAAAGCAGTGACACACGAAGACTGTTTTTGTACATCGTAATCGAGCGTGGAGATGATGGTGAGCCCGCCGCGTTCGATTCGGTTGCGGGGGAATTGGGTATCGAGTTGGGCGAGGAGCAGGTTGACGAAGGCAGGAGCCACCCCAGGCTGAGTCGGAGGCGGAGTCTGGAAGAAGGGAGATTCTCCGAGGGCGTTATCAGCCGCTTGATCAGAGAGAAGCTCGAGTGTAGACATCATCCTGATGGTTTCTTTGCCGCGTTCGAGCGCGGTCTGCGGTGCGTCGTAGGGGTTGAGACTCGGCGAGTCGCTGACGCCCGCGAGGATGGCGGATTCGGCTGTGGTGAGCTGCGCGGCGGATTTGCCGAAGTAGAGTTGGGCGGCGGCTTCGGCGCCGAAGGCGTAGCGTCCGAAGTGCGCGGAGTTGAGGGTCCACTCGAGGATCTGTGTGCGCCCGAACTCGGCGGTGATCTGCGCGGCAAGGATGCGTTCACGCAGGGCGCGTTGCAGGGAGGGCGGTTCGTTGAAGAGGAGGAGATCGAAAACGAGACGCTGTGCGAGGGTGGGATGCAGTTCGGGGTCGCTGAGACCCGTGAGGGAGTAGCCCGCGTGCTTCCAAAAGTTTGGGTCGCTGCGGGCGATGACCGCGTCGGCAAGGGACTTGGGCAGGTACTGCGGGTTTGCCTCGCTGAGGGGAATGTAACGGCGCGGCGAGCTAGAGGGGGCGAAGGTGTAGATGGTGTTCTCGCCTGTGCGGTCGGTGATGCGCGTGGGTTGGAGCAGGAGTCCGTCTGGAGGGTTGAGCAGGGTCGGGAGGATCTGCACGGAGGGCAGGTCGCGCGTGAGGTTGACGTAGCTGAATGCCGTGACGATGATGAGCGCGGCGATGAGCAGGGAGAGGATCATCCCCGCGCTAAGGAGGGTATTGCGGGTGCGGGCTTCATCCTTGTGTTGTTTGGCGATGCGCCGCTTGCGTCGTTCGCGCAGGATGGGAGTGATTTGGGGCATTGGGTTTATTGTAAAGGATGAAGGATGAAGCAGGAAGGATGAAGGAAGTAATGGGGAAAGATGAAAGAGGAAAGAAGTGGAAAGTGGGGAGTGGGATTCTTGTTCAAAACTTTCATTTCCAAATAGGACAGTAAAACTATTAAATGTTGGATTTTTATAATGAAAGTGTTACTTTTTTTAACTTGACTTACATTTTGAATCGGTGTAATATATTAGTGTTTGAAGGAGAAAAAATGGAAACTTACGCAACCGTCAAAGGACAAATTGTCATTCCCGCAAAGTTACGAAAGAAATATGGGATTAAGAATGGAACAAAGATCATCGTAACTGATATTGGAGATGCTATTGTGTTGAAACCTGTCACTGAACAATATCTTCTCAATCTGCAGGGCTCTCTCAAAGGCAAGGGAGGCTTGCAGACGTTGATCGCAGAACGCGCCAAAGACAAGGAAAGGGAAAAATAATCATGGCACCCAAAGTATTAGACTCATATGCATTGATGGCTTTTTTTGGTGATGAGCCAGGGGCTGATCTCGTAAGAGAATTAATCCTGAAAGCCGAAGATAACAAAGTTAACCTATTGATGAGCGTTGTGAACTTGGGGGAGGTTTGGTATTCAATTGCCCGAACCACCTCCCCTGAAATCGCAGATCAATACGTTGGTGAAATCAACGGAATGGCAATTGAGATTGTGGATGTTGACTGGCAACTCACTCGCCAAGCTGCTGAATTCAAAGCTGACGGCAATATCTCTTATGCTGATTGTTTTGCGGCGGCTTTGGCGAAAATAAAGAAGGCAGAGTTGATTACTGGGGATAATGAGTTCAAACAATTGGATGGTGAAATCAAGATTTCGTGGATATAAAACAGCCTAAAAACCATATTATTCAGATTAGGAGAAACAATGTTGTCTGAAGAAAAAAACGATAGCCAAAAAACAACTGATGATCTTGATGCACTTTATGCTCATATGCCCCAAAATGATAAGGAACAAATTGACCAAGTGGTTAGGGAATATGAGGGGTATCCAGCCAAAGGATTGGCGCATGGTGTTCAAAAAGATGCAATTCAAAATGCGTTTGGTGCTAGGTCAACCGCCAACGAAGTGAAAGCTTGTCAGAAAGATTGGCGTTGTATATTTGAGTTAGTATCAATCAACGGGAAAGAAGCACTTGTATTCTGGGATGAGGGGACAACTGGTCTTACCGGCGACATTCTTTCTATGAATGAAATAGAAAAAAGGTCATCAGAAGGAACACTCGGAAAGGAACACGCCAATCAACGTCTTGCACGTTTTCTAACAAGGTTTGAATCAGGAGGAAATCTTGGCCCTGGCTCTTTTGGTCGTGGAAAATTGATTTTCCAAGGCGCATCGAATGAAAACGCAATACTTGTCGATTCCCTCAGATATGATGATAGTGAATACATAGCATTCGACAGAAAGATAATAGGCACTCAATTAAAACAACGAAGAATAATGTTGGTAGGAGAAGATGGGAAAAAATTTATCCAAGATTCTACAGGAGGGATATTAAAACCTCTAAAGAAGCCTGGAACCAGAATTACGATTCTTAATGTAAAGGATGAAATCGTAGAATCATTCAAAAAGTCCTTTAATAAAGAGACTGATGGAACTGAATTCTCCGATGCTTTCTCACAAATGATCGAGGAGACTTGGTGGGAAATAATTGGGTTTGGGGCCAAGATTACTCTCAAAATGAAAGGAAAAGAAAAAACTATTAGTCTCACAGAGCCATTGGCATCGATTCTTACTGTGAAAGATAAAGAAAATAAATTCCGTGTGTATGAGAAGAAAAATATTCCGGTTGTAGTTGGCTCTGACGTTTATAAGATAAAACACCTCAGGTTTGTTGTTGCTCCGGAACCTATTGAAGAAGACCTTCGTGAAATATGGGTGCAAAGAAAACGTATGAAAATAGGTAATATTTCAAAGGGAATTTCTTTGCATCATAAAATCCAAAAGAACTTCACAGGTTATATAGTTGTAGACTCTGATCTTGAAAGGTTGTTTGAGCAAAAAGAGTCTACAACACACTACTCATTTAATATGCGAGGTGGTGGCGGTGGCGCAATAATTCAGGTACGTACTATTCTTAGAAATCACA
This sequence comes from Anaerolineales bacterium UBA5797, assembly GCA_002418205.1. Taxonomy (GTDB): domain Bacteria; phylum Chloroflexota; class Anaerolineae; order Anaerolineales; family Villigracilaceae; genus Defluviilinea. Next base: position 48,096 of record DIDP01000078.1, read on the forward strand.
TTGAAGAGTTCCAAAAGCAGTTGGGATTAAGGGTTCAGAGTGCACAGGCAAAAGCTCAACAAGATATGCTTGATACGCTGAAAGAGCTTAATGAGCAAGCTCAAAATCTTGGTCTGCCAACTGATTTTTCTACAGGTTCTCAGAGAAAAGATGTTGAAATATCAATTGAGGCATTCACGCTACCTAATTCTTTTACCACTCGTGTGGAGCTTGGAGACGAGGTTGGCCCAATAATCTATGGAATCACTAATAACACTAACAATTTGCAACTCATCACTTTAGAAATAACTGGAGAACAGAGGAACAGACCTGACAGTTTGCTTTTTGAAAAGGATATTGAGCTTGCCCCACAAGCTAAAGAAAATGCCACTTTATCTTTCACAATTAACTCGAAAAATTTCATCAACAGAGAGGGATTACTTATACGGGCTAGAGTCGTAAATAAAAACAGTAGAGAAAAAATATCTCAAGTGTCTCGAATGATTTGGATAGGTATGGAACCTCCTGTCAAATTGACAGATCCATTAACTATTACTAGTTTCTCTCCAGTTTTCCCTCGTGCTCAAACAAGAAGAGTTGAGCTAGACGAAAGCATTAAAAACATAATATTCAAGGTTACTAACAATACAGCCATTCCACTTAATGTCAATCTGGATTTAGTGGTTCGTAAAGCGAAAACTCCAACACAAGATGTTAGAGTGTTGCAGACACTTGTTTCAAAGAAAAATTATGAATTGCCTCCGCTTACAGACAAAGTTTTTGCTTATGAAGAACTCAAAATTGATGATGAGACCTTCGGTGGCATTTTTGCCGAATCTCCCGACGCTCGGGAAAGAAAATGTGAGTTTTTCTTCAGTGTGAGAGCGACAAAAAATTACCCGAAACTTGGTAAAAATATAGGCGACCACCTCGGACCCAAGAAGACAATTCCTTTTTACTGTGGCGTTGATCCAGCTGGTATGTCCATATTCAAGAATTTAGATGAAGCAGAAGCGCCTGATGATGGTAGGAGATCATGGGTTCAGGGTGATCGAGCCAGCGGTTATATATTTGTTTTGAATGTTGAACATTCTTCCTACAAACTGGCTGACGATCTTGGCGATGAGTTTCGAAAATATCATATTAAAGAGCAAATGCTTTTTCAAGCATATCTAATTGCCGTGGAGGAAAAGATTTTCAAAGGACCAGCTGAGGCTTTTGAAGAAGTTCTTTCTGATGAAGCTATAGCACCTGTCGATGCAACTAGATACGTTGATACTATTGTAGGCATTGCACTAAACCAAACGGCATAAACACTATGACAGTGATTGTTAAATATGACGAAAATGGAAAGCCGCAGTATCGCTCTGCGAAGGGCATAGGTTCAACCGAAGATGAAAGACTTAGAGCTCGGCGGCTTGACTCTTTGTTGAAGAAGAATATTACAAATTTTGCTCAACAACTAGCAAGAGCCAAAAGATCAAGCAAAGTTGCAAAAGGGGATGTTGACCTTTATTGGGATTTAGGAGACATTCTTCAAAAGGTTTTTAATGAATCTGGACTGATAGACCCATCTGAAAAACATTTATATTGGCTCAATGCGCGAATTTACGTGCCTGATGAATTGATGGCAAAGGATAGAGGCCCACACAGATTACATTTAGCATATTGTTTTCGACTCGCGGGCTTTCCAAAAAACGAAGCCGTTAAAATGAAATGGGGAGAATGGGTCTACCTTTTCGATTCTCCAGGTGTTAATCGGGAACTTAGATTCGATAGATGGTTAAAAGAAAAAATGGCGAGCGAGCCAGAAAAGTTTAGCAGAAAGGATGTCAGAATATTTGTTCAATCGGCCAATCAGTTGCTAGGAGACAAAGATACAAAAGACTTAACTGATGAGCAACTCAGACGGTGTTACGATGCAGCTTGGCTTATAAAAGAAAAATTTCAAGAGGTAGCTAATAAAGTATCAAACAATATAGTCAAAGATATGCTGAGATCAGGGATAAAGAAAAACTACACAGTGCTGGGTGATGTTATAGATGGTACTAAAAGTGCATCTGAATTTGCAAAACTTGTGGCAAAAGAAATACCATGATTAGATTTGGTTCATTTGTGTTTGTGGGAACTTGATTTGATAAACTCTTCTTTTGTTCCTGCAAGGTAATAATCACAAATTGTGTTTAGCGGACATTTTTTACACTTAGGATTAACCGCCGTACACACAGTAGCTCCAAAGTCCAGTAAAGCATAGTTAAACATATCAAAATTTCTTTTGGGTAACCAATTCTCCATTTTCTTTTCAAGCTTTACATCTGTTCGAGGACGCTTGTTGTTTGAAGATATTCCAAATACACGGCCAAATATTCTTATAGTATTGGTGTCAATTATTGCAACACGGTCTTTGTATGCAAAGCATAATACGGCATTTGAAATATAAAGACCTACACCGTATAACTTTAGTAAATCCTTCCTGTTATTAGGTACTTGCCCGTTGTATTCATATACAAGTTGCTTTGCCGTTTTTATAAGTCTGTCTGCTCTGTATGAAAGCCCAATAGGAGCTATCTGATTTCGTAAGTTATTAACTTTAGCTTTTGCTAAAAGAAACGGATTTGGGTATTCTCTTATCAAAACTTTGTAAACATCAAGGGCAAGATCAGCATTTGTTTTTTGAAGAAGAAATTCGGAAACAAGTATTTTGTAAGGGTCTTTTGTTTTTCGCCAAGGGTAAATACGTTGATGGTTATAAAACCAACGTGAAATGCTTCTATTAAACTTAAGCTTTTTTTGCTCTGCACTAAGCATTTTGGTCAATGTCAATCAAATATTTCTTCATTGTTTTTGCCCACGCTTCAGCCTGCCAAGCATTTACGGCGTTACCAATACCATCAATAGTGCAACGAGCATCCATCCCTTGAAGTGCGGCCGCTTCAGGGGCCCTCATTCGATAATATTCACCTTTATAGCGAATACGATGTCTTATACCTTGAGTGGATACAAGTGTAAAGCAGGGTTCATCAAGTGAGACATATTGACGTCCCATCTTATTTCCTTGTTTGCAATCAACAATAATATCTCCCTTAGAACCTTTTATTTTTGGTTTTACCCACTCAGGGAGCGGCGCCCCATCTGGTTCGCGGTTTGATAATAATGGTGCAAGATAATTTCGAGCTGAAGTGTGCTTGCCCTTATGGGTTTTCACGGGCCACTCATGAGGCAGTTTAGTTCCATAAATAAATAATCGTCTTCGATGACAAGGTGCTCCAAAATCGGCTGCATCGAGTATAGCGGCATCAGTATATGTGTATCCAAATTCTATTAGTTCATCGATCAACTTCTGAACATGTTGCTTTTGACTACTTCCCCAAAGCCAAGGAACATTTTCCATTAAGAAAGTTTTTGGATTTATATTCTTAACTGCATTTACAAAAGTTGGAACTCCATTGCGTGGGTCATTCCAACCATTGCGACGATTGTTGCCTTGACTAAAAGGTTGGCATGGTGGACCGCCAATAACACAGTCTATTTCTGTACCATCCAATACTTCTTCCCAGTTAACTAGCGCAACATCTTTTTGAAGCACAGGAACATTTGGATGAATTTCGCGAAGTACATTGCAATGCTTTTCGGTTATTTCTACTGCGAGAAAATGTTCCCAACCGTCAACTCTATTGAAGCCAGAAATAAACCCGCCTTGGCCTGCATATAAATCAATAAGATAGAAACGAGAGTGTTTCTTGAGTTTATTTTGCTGCATTACATGCTCCAAGCATAATTTGTGTACACGGATTATACGTCAATCTTCCAATATATCGTTGAACCGACAATTGTGGAAATACTGCATAGTGTAGAATCGTTTTTAACAAAGCGAGGAACTATGCCAACAAATAAATGGACACGAGAAGAATTAATACTTGCCTTCAATCTATATTGCAAAATTCCATTTGGAACAATTCACATTCATAATCCAAACATCATTTCACTTGCAAAGATTTTGGGTCGTACTCCTTCGGCTGTTTCATGGAAGTTGGCAAACTTCGCAAGGCTTGATCCTTCGTTGCAAGACAGGAATATTGCGGGTGCTTCGCATGGAAGTAAATTAGATATTGAAGTTTGGGATGAATTTGTTGGAGATTGGGACAGACTTGCTTTTGAAAGTGAGAGATTGTTAGCAGAAAGAACTGGCAAACAAGTTGAAGATATAACAGAAATTGAAGTAATTGATTTGCCAAAGGCGGGCAAAGAACGAGAAACACTTGTCAAAGTTCGTGTTAATCAAAGTTTCTTTAGAAGAGCTGTACTCGCCGCGTATGATTTTAAATGTTGTGTGACAGGTTTGGAACTTCCTGAATTATTGAATGCAAGCCATATCATTCCGTGGTCAAAAGATGAAGCCAATCGCATAAACCCAAGAAATGGGTTGTGTCTAAATGCAATTCATGACAGAGCCTTTGATAGAGGTTTATTGACCATTACGCCTGATCTGACAATAAAAGTTTCCAAATCGGTCAAGAAGGAAAAAGTGAGTAGCGCAGTTCAAGATTTTCTATTGAGATATGATGGTTTAGAGATTAACAAGCCAACAAGATTTCTGCCAGATATAAAATTCTTGAAATACCACAACAAAAATGTCTTTCGGGTGTAACCAAAGATAAATTCGTGAACAGGGAGTTGCGGAAGCTGGGGTGGAGAGTGGTCCGCGTGTGGGAAAACGAGTTGAGAGAGCCGAGCAAGGTCGCTGCGAAGGTGAGGAGGGTGTGGGGGAAATCGGAGGGACGCTAACGCAGTCCCTGCCTCAGTGCGTGGAAGTCCGCTCACGCGGACTCTGTTGTATTAGCGCGTAGCGCTTCCATGAACTGAGCAGGTGGCTTTAGCCCCGCGAATTTCGTGAACAGGGAGTTGCGGAAATTTGGGTGTGGATAAAAAATCAGCGCACCGTTTTAGCGATGCGCTGTCAATCTCATTTTGACTTCTTATAACTCTTTCGCTTTTCCTGTATTCGCTTGATCACGGTATCCATATCCTGATCGTCCAGCCACTTGTGGCGGTCCTTGGAGTAATCGCCATGTCCCGTTTCAAATTGTTGCATGAAACGAACCATACCGACCATGCCAAGCTCACGTGCCAGTGCTTCCATACCAGTGATACGGATTTGTTCGAGAGACATCATTTGCGTATTCATTAAATCATCTCCTCTACCCAAGCCAGAGGGTTTTCTACTCTTACTTTTAGACGCTTTGAAATTCGTTTTGCTTGCTTGATAAGGCGGTCATCTGTTGATAAAACACATCCGCTTTTGCGCTTTCTGCGCAGGCAATGTGCAAGGCGTCAAATACCTGAAAGCCTTCTTTTTGCAATTCCTTCGCTCGTTTTACTTCCTTTTCATTCACTTCGACGACTTCTTGGACAAAGTCTGATAACAATTTTTCACGACTCGATCTTTGCGGATTTGGCGTTTGTTCGATTTCGTCCATTAACACTTCACTGCCGATCCATTCCCATTCCCCATTTTCAATCCGACTCAAAATACCCAAAACCGCTTCGGCTTCAAGACGGACCCGAACCTGAGTCTGATCGTCAAATGGACGATTGATGCGGAAACTTGGGTGGAAAGCTTGTGCTGAGCGCAGCGAAGTATGGTCCGCGTGTGGGACTTTGTGAGTTGAGGGAGCCGAGGAAGGTCGCTGCGAGGGTGAGGAGTCGCCTGTATAGTCAGATCATGTGAAATCCGTTTCTAAAAGGGGGGATGTGTCAACTCTTAGTTACACAGGTTTTATTAGGGATTTATTATAAATCTTTGCAAAACATTGACAATACCTTGGAAATCCGTACAATGGGTCTCAGAGCAAGCCAAAACCAAAACTCGGAGGAACAAACAAATGAAGAACTCTAACGGTAACAAGTTCGTGTACGCCCTGTTGATCGCTGTCCTCGCCCTCGGCGCCTTTGCGGCTCCCATGTCGGCACAAGCGGCACCCAAGAGCGGGAACACCATCGTGGATGTTGCCCTCGCAGCCAATGCCCAGACCGGTGAATTCTCCATCCTGATCGCCGCACTACAGGCAGCCGACCCCGCCGTGCTCAAGACCCTGAGCGGTAAGGGTCAGTTCACCGTCTTCGCCCCCACCGACGCAGCCTTCGTCTCACTCTTGAACGAACTCGGTGTGTCCGCCGGCGACCTGCTGAGCAACAAGGAACTCGTCACGCAGGTCCTGCTGTATCACGTAGCCCGCGGCAACCGCGACTCGGCTGAGGTCCTTGCCTCGAGCCGCATCCGCACCCTCGAGCGCGGGTTCCTCTTCCAGAGCGGCGGCGTTCTCACCGACGCGAACGGCCGCACTGCCAACATCATCGCTGTGGACATCCCTGCCAGCAACGGTGTCATCCACGTCATCGACCGCGTCGTTCTCCCGTAAGCCTGTTCGCCACACTCCTCTCCTTTTGAACAAGCGGATGAACTTTAACGGTAAGTGAGCAAAAAGAAAATCGCTCCGGTCATGGATCGGAGCGATTTTTATTATTCATCCAACAGACCGCCCAGCCACTCCATCAATCCGCCCATCTTTTGTTTTTTATCGGGCAGGTCGCTGGCGACGATTCCGTTCTGTCCGTTGATGAGCACAAGATGCGCGCGGCCATCGAAAGGCAGTTCGGTCATCCACACAGGCAGCAGGACGAGCTTGAACGACTCGATCGCCATCCTCGCCGACGAAGAACCCACGATCCGCACCGGCGCGAGCTTATACGGCAGTTCCTCCTTGAGTTTTGCATACGCCTGTCCGCGCGCATCGAGCGAGGCTTCTGCCAGCGGGATGTCATACACCTCGGCGGGCCAGTCCGCCAGGAAGCGCGGGTCGTAGGGTTTGACGGCGGTCAACTCGAAGGTGGGGATCAGCCTCAGGAAAACGGCGGATAATTTTCGGGAGGCGGGGATCGGCAGGTCATCCACCAGCACAGGATACGAATCCGAAACCCGCTTCTTCACCCGACGCTGGTTGCTGGATCCCATTAAAGTGATCACGTTCCCGTCCTCGTCATTTTCATACACTTCGCCCGTGTACTCGATCTCGCCGCCGATGTCGAACGTCCATAACGGCAGGTACAGTCCGCGCGGCATTTCGACCCTCTTGCCGGGCTGGATGTTGTTCCCCTCCACCCAGTTGAACAAATACTTTGCCGCCTGCCGCTGACCGAACTGGTGCGGCATCAGCCCATCGGGCGCCAGCAGGTCGCCCGTATTCTCCCAGTCCACCACGTGCGGCGAGCCGCAATAGATGCAGTTGGCTGAGATCTGTTTCGGCGGCAGGATGAACTCCGAGCCGCAGCCCTCGCAATGGAAGACTTGTTCGTTCAACGGCCTGCCGTGTCCGCGTGCGGTTGCCATCGCGGTGACGAAGTCCTTTTCGACGGCAGGTTTTGAAGTGACTCCCATTGCCTGATGGCGCGTGCAATAATCGCAGACGAGGGATTGTCCGTCGGGCGCGAACGACATCCGACCGCCGCATTTGGGGCACATGAAACGGTCCGCATCCGCGGCGCGCAGACCTTCAGGCGCGGGCGGCAGGTGATCGGGATCGATGACCTCGTCCTCCCTGAGTTTGCCGTCCAGGATCGCCAGCATCCTGCGGGCGCGCGCGTGCTGCAGGTCGTGGGCGAGGCAATTCTCGATGGCGGTCCGCTTTTCCTGCGGGTCGTCCACCACCAACGCCATCCAATACCAGGCTTCCGCCATCACATCGTGGTCGCGGCTCATGTACACGGCGCGGTCAAGGTAGCGCCGGGCGCTCTCCTTGTGTCCCGCCTTCGCTTCGATGATGCCTGTCTTCAAAAGGTCCCTGCCATAATCGCCGAACATCATGGATTCTCCATTCGTTTACGGTGTTGCGCACGTGTAGTGGATCAGAAGATTGCGGCGCACAGCCTCTCCATCCTTGCTTAACCGACCCGGATAATAATCCCGCGGGACGACCATGAAACTGAACGTTTCCGGGGACGGTAGATCCATTGCCTCCAGCTCGATCTCGAAATCCCTGTTTCGATACTTTGGTGGAAGTTCCACCGGGAGGCTCAGGTAGCTTCCGGGGATGATCTCAGCGGGCGCGTAGTCCCGGCTGTCGAGCACCTGTCCGTTCGGATCGAGCAGTGAAAATCTCAGGGAGCCGCCCGGGCTTGCGGGGATGGAGGTGACGAATACCTGCACATCCTCCAATTTCCCGCAGTCGTTCGTAAAGGTCTGGTTGAGGCGTTCCCCGTCCCTGATCTCCTCGGTGTTCCCGTTCTCCTTCTCCAGATTTTTATAGACCGGCAGGACGCATCGATCGCCCGTATAGGCGTTGTATCCGCAGTAGGTATAGTAGGTGGTGTAGATCCCGAAGGAAAAATAAAACGTGACCAGCAGAAAGGAGACGACAGCCAGGCGCTTCATGAAGTGTCCCAGGTTCGGGCGCACCTCGAACGACCCGGCAATGCCGAGGAAAAGCAGGGGCGCAAAGGGGATGTAATACCGTCCATGTTTTGCCAGCGCAAGCACTCCCCCGGTGACGTAGTTGGGGGCGAAGGCGATGGTGTAAATGGAAATACAGCAGAAGAGGAACATCCCGATGAGGAACAACCTTGCACCGGTGTGTATCTTTACGCGCGGTTCGGCGAGCAGGGACGCCGCCAGGAAGATCAACGAAAAGGTGTAGACCGGCGCCGGTACCGTGCCCGCCCAATATCCGTACGCCGCGATCCAGCCCTTCACCTGGTCCGGGAAGGTCAGGACCATGCCCTGGATCAGCGGCTCGATAAAACCGAGCGGGTCCGAAAGGATGGCACTCGATTGCTGGGAGACGCTCTGCACGCCCTCTCCCGAAAAGACCGATCCCTGCGATGCAACCGCCCACCAGCCGATATTCGCCGCCGCCGAGAGCAGCACACCTAGGATCAGGACCGCGATCCATTTTTTGGAGGGCAGGGGATGTTTGATCAGGATCAGCAACAAGGGCAGCAGGATGATCGCACCCGGCTTTGCCGTCCCAAGCAGGACCGCAAGCCCTGCCAATATCCAGACCGAGCGCGGCCGAATCCCCCCGCCCTCATTTACATATGTCGCAACAACGTAACCGATGAATGCAAAACTGACCGCGGCTGTGAACCCGTCCGCGTTCAGGGTGGAGGCTTGATACATTGCCGCAGGCAGGAGGGCAACCGCCGCAAGGATCCATTTGCCGTACGGAGCCGCACGGATCATCACATACGCCCCGGCGATATAGATCAGCAATCCGGCGATCTTCTGCAGCAGGATCGTCGGCAGGATCGGGAAGTCATACTTCCACCACAGGAGTCTCCCGATCATGGCTTGCGGCAAAAAGATGACCGGCGAATAAATGGATTGGGTCCTCTGTCCGTAACGATACTTGTCGAACGTGCTGAACCTTCGCAGAAAGGTTTCCCTCTCGAACATATCGAACGCCGGGGTCTGCACCAGCCTGCGTTGATACGAAAGATCAGCCACATCCTCATGGATCCTGGGGTCCGGGAAGTTCGGCATGAACTCCAGCTTCGACATGTAATAAATGCGCACGAGGTGGCGTTCCTCGTCGAAGCCGGCGCCGTACGGGATGACGATGCAATAAAAGAGTCCCACCAGCAAACCTGCGATCAGGAAAAAGTTTGCCGGGGGGATCGAACGTTTCTTGATCTCAACCATGTCTCACGATCGCGTCCGTCATCCTTGCCACGCGGCTCATCTCCTTCACATCGTGCACGCGGATGAGGTCCGCGCCGCGCGTGATGCCCACCGCGATGGTCGCGGCAGTCCCTTCGATGCGTTCGTCCGCGGGCAGGTCAAGCGTGAAGCCGATGAACGATTTTCTGGATGGACCCAACAGCACGGGATACCCCAACGCGCGGATCTCAGCGAGCCGGTTGATGAGTTCCAGGTTATGTTCCCGCGTCTTCCCAAAGCCGATGCCTGGGTCAAGGATGATGTGCCTCTCCTCGATCCCGGCTTTTTTCGCGATCTCCACGCTGACGAGGAGTTCGCGTTTGACATCTTCGATCAGGTCGTCATACTCCGCGCCGATGTAGGCATTGCCCAACTGCTCGCGCACTTCCACGCTGGCGGGGTTGCTGCGGTTGTGCATCAGGATCACCGGGGCGTTGAAGGCTTTGGCAACGGGGGCAAGTTCCGGGTCCGCACGAAGCGCCCAGACGTCGTTGAGGATCTGCGCGCCCGCTTTGAATGCTTCCTCCGCAACTTTGGATTTATAGGTATCGATGGAAATAAGCGCTTCGGGAAATTCCTTCGATAATGCCTGGATGACCGGGATCACTCGTTCCATCTCTTCATCTGCATCCACGGTTTGCGAGCCGGGGCGGGTCGATTCGCCGCCCACATCGAGGATGTCGGCACGATGCTTGAGGAAATGCCCCGCCTGCCGCAGCGCCTGCTCGATGCGGTCGCCGTGCGACATCAACCCATCGCCGGAAAACGAATCCGGCGTGATGTTGAGGATGCCCATCACATACGTGCGGGAACCCCAGTCGAACGTGTGGTTGTTGATTTGGAGGGGCTTCATTTTAGTAATGTCGTTGCGAGGGGCGTTCTTTGCGAAGGAGCAATCCCGATTTTGTGATGAGATTTCTCCGGGCTGTTGTCTCGATGTGGACCGTGCAAGCATCGTCCTGTTCGACCACCAGCCCCTGCAATGGCATGGGCATTACGGTATCTGATCCAGCGGACGTCCCAGCCAGGCTTCGGCTTCGTTGATGTCGGTGAACAGTTTCAATGCAGAGGCGGTCTCGGGCAGCGCCAGCGCGGCAACTTCGCGGATCGCGTTTGCCGCTTTTTCGTCTGCCACCACCACCGCCACACGGATGTTGCGCGCCGCAGGGTCGCTGTTCGCCTCCACCGCCATCTTGATCGCCTTTTCGGGGATATCCTTCACGGCGCGCAGGTCATACAGGTTGCGCGTGCGGCCCGATAAACCAAGCAGGTGTTCCATGGCAAATTCGCGCCAGTCGTTGATGGTGGCATCTGAAAGGTCTGTAAATGTCAATGTCATGCCGCCATCCCCGCGGCGCACAACGGTCATGCCCACGCCGGGCTTGGGTGTCCAGTTCAGGGGTTTGATCTCGGTCATGGTTCGCCTCCGGTTGAGTATGCAGGGATTATACCCTTTGCTACCCTGTGTTTTTTTGATAGGGCGCGATGCCGCCCACCTCGCAGAACGCGATCAGTTCACGGATGCTTTTCCCGCTGACCGGATGCACGAGATCGGGGGCGATATCCATCAAGGGCAGCAGGACGAAGCCGCGCTCGTGCGCGTGCGGATGCGGGATGGTCAGCGCGGGCGATTCGTAGACAAGGTCATCGTAAAAGAGGATGTCGATGTCGATCAGGCGCGGACCGTACCGGAAACTGGCTTTCCTGCCGAGCGCCACCTCCAGCCGTTTGATGTGTTTCAGCAGCGGTTCGGGTTCGAGATAGGTCACCGCCTTCACGACCTGGTTGAGGAAGTTATCCTGATCCTCGTATCCCCAGGGCGGCGTTTCATATACTTTCGATTTCGCCTTCACTTCCATTTGCGGCGGCAGGGATGAGAGCGCCTGCTTCAGGTTCGCAGAACGGTCACCCAGGTTCGAGCCAAGGGAAAGGTAGATGGTATGGTTTGTGAGTTTCATGTTGGTTTATTGGGAACAGGTCTGAGGGTGGAACGACGCGGCTCATCCCGCCGGGATCGGGTGTTCATCGTAATGTTCCACCACGTCATCCCTGAGCCAGCCTTCGATGTCTTTGTTCAGGAAGGCATCCTCGGGCAGTTCCGCGACCAGTTCGATCATCGCGAGGCGGACGTTCTCGTAATGGTTGAACAGATCCTCGTCGGTCCAGGTCGAATATTTTTTGATCAACTCCGCATTGAACAGGTCCGTGTCGCGGGTCTCCCATGTGAACGCCGGGCTGTCCATGATCCCCGAAATGACGCGCGCACCCTCCTCCCACCAGCCGATGATGTGCGCGAGCAGGTCGTGCAGGGAATCGAATCCCTGCCCGGATAAAAACTCCCTCTTCTTTTCCTCATCGAGACGGTTGAAATCCTCGATGTACGTTGCCCATTCGTTTTCGAGCAGGTCGATGACGAGGAATTGACTCAACGTGACCAGATGCTCGCGCGCGTGGTGATGGATGACTGCCTGCAGCCATGCCCGCGCCCTGCGGTTCTCGAACACCGCCTCCTGCATGGACCCGAGGTCTGCCGCCATTTTCTGACGCGTTTTCTCGAAGTGAGCCATGAACTCCGCATCATCCCACGACCTGTATCTGGCGACCGCCTCGGCGTTGAATATGTCGAAATCATATTTCCTGCGTTCGTATTTCCGGTCCCCAGCAATGGCGCGGATGATGCCCATGCCCTCCTCCCACCACGCCAGGATGTGCGCCAGCAGATCACGGAAGGACTCATACCCCGTTTCCTGGATGCGTTTCGCCTGCTCCTCCTTTGGGAACCGCATGAATCGTTCGACATAGCCTCCCCATTCCTGTTCCATGTACTCAAGTGTTCGCTGTTTTGCGCTGGACATTGAAAGACCCTCCGCGGTCGAATAGGCTATGATCCGCTTTTACCTCCAGATTTTACCCCAAGAAGGACGCCGGCAACTGTCGAGGCGTGCACACAAAAAAACCTTTCCGAACATAACAAATTCATAATCCGCATCCGGGAGGCTTGCAAAAGGACGCCTTGCATGTAAAATGGATGGATGGACGACAATTACCGGTATGAAATCTGAAATCATCCTGATCGGTCCCGGTCGCAGTGGCAAGTCCACCATTGCCGAGTTGATCTATGCGCGCACCTTTCTGCCGCATTGCTCGCTGGACGTGTTGCGCTGGAAATATTACGACGAGATCGGTTACGACCGGTACACCGCCAGGGTGAAACTTGCAGAAGAGGGGTTCTGGGGGATGTATCGTTACTGGAAACCCTTCGAAGCCCATGCTGTAAAAAGAGTCCTATCCGATTACAGGGAGTGCATCTTCGATTTTGGCGCAAGCCATTCCGTGTATGAGGACGATGATCTGTTCAGTCAGGTGCGGGATGTTTTACAGCCCTATCCTCATGTCATATTGCTCCTGCCTTCGCCCGACCCGGAGGAATCGATCGAGATATTGAATGCCCGTAATACCTATGCCTCGAACGGTCAGCGGGAGGTGAACGAGCACCTCGTGCGCCATCATTCGAATTACGACCTTGCCAAATTCACCGCCTATACAAAAGATAAGACCCCCGAAGAAACCTGCGATGAAATCCTGAACTGGGTCAGGAGCAATGGCTGGACATACGAGCCGCGGGAATGAATCAACGATGCGCATGCTATACTAATATCATCACAAATGACCGATCTGAACATTCATCTGACCAACCCCATCGATCCTGCCCGCCTGGAACAACTGCGGGAAGTGGCGGGGAAGGGTCCGGTGCTGATCCTTACGCACGATAATCCCGACCCCGATGCGCTCGCATCCGGCAAGGCATTGGCAACTCTGTTCAGGGAAACCTGGGGGATTTCCAGCCGCCTCGTCTATAGCGGATTGGTCGCGCGTGCCGAAAATCATGCCATGCTCAACCGCCTGACCCCCGAATGGGAATCCGGTGAGACCCTGCCCGACCTGGGGCAATTTTCAGCCGTCGCCCAGGTGGATACGCAGCCGGGAGCCGGCAACAACCGGTTGAACACCATCCAGCCTGCGCACATCGTGATCGATCACCACCATCCCATCCGTGAGACCATCGATGCCGTTCCGTATGCGGATGTGCGCACGGACATCGGGTCGACGGTGACGATGCTGTATCAATACCTGGATACCGCGGGCTTGCAGCCCGACCCTCTTTTGGCAACAGCCATGTTCTACGGCCTCAAAACGGACACGCGCGGTCTGTCGCGCGGCACTTCGGCTGCGGATGAAGTCGCCTTTGTGAGTCTCCTCCATCGCCTCGACCAGCGCGAACTCTCCAAAGTGGAACTGGCGAGTCTCAGTCGTGAATACTTCCGCGCGTTCAGCCGCGGGTTGCATGCGACCCGGGTTTACGGTCAGGCGGTGGTTTCCCGCCTGGGCATGATGGAGCAACCCGATTTCGCCGCGGAGATGGCGGACAATCTCATCCGCTTGCACGGCATTCAAGCCGCGTTATGTCTGGGGCAACATGGGAAAACCCTGCACATCTCCCTGCGCACCGAGCCGATGGGGCAGGATGCCGGGCTGATCATCCAGGAACTGGTTGTCCCGCCGGGGAAGGCTGGCGGACATGGCACAATGGCGGGCGGTCAGATCCCGCTTGCAGGGCAGGAAATAGAAAGATTAATCGCCAGTATCGAACGGCGCTTTTTGGACACCATGGGGGAGACCGGTGAAGGCGTCGAACTTTTATAGATCTATAGACCAGCCTTTTTCAACAACCCATCCATCGCCTTGATCGTGATCTGATGATGCCGGTCACGGACGCGCTCGAACAGCGGACGCGCCAGCTCCCTCGACCAATCCGTATCGATCATGGTGCGCATGATGGGCAGGACGTATAACATGCGTCCCACCGTCCCCATGAACTTTTCGATGCGCGGCATGGCTTCCTGATATCCGCTTCTGATGCAGATCACATAGAAGGGCGAAAAGAACGCGCCATCGTTGGCTTTTTCCAGATCAAGGATCTCTTCGAAATATCTGCAATCCTCGACCGGAATATTCCTCGGCAGGGCGTTCAGGAAGGACATGACCTGATAACGATGCCAGCCCGCCACCAGCGTCTTCGTGGGACGATTGCCCTGCCCGTATTCCTTCAACACCTTTTCGACCTCATCGAAGAGGCGGGAGTGCGGTCGGTTCTTCCTTTCGGGCAAGCCCGGTTCATAGACCCACTGGTGTACATTCACCTTCTCGAAAACCTCCGGAAGTTCCGATTTCAGGAAATCTAGGAACGTTTCCGTGGTGATGGATTGGAACTGGAATCGTTTCATATACTTTTGGATGAAGGCATCGAAGCGTACGCGCCCCACTGCATGTTCGCATTCCATCAGGAAGAAACAGCCTTTGTAATATGCCACGATCGTGGTGAACGCATCCGCGTCCTTTTCCTCGGCTGGAAGTTTCAGACAGGTCTGCGGCGAATCCATGCCGAGGCGTTCCTTCATGAGTTTGGTGAGGTTTCGCTCATTGTAGGCATCGTGCAGGTCATGCGAATCCTTCCCCTCGAGCACTTCGGTGATGCGCGACTCCGCATAGGTCGTCCAGCCTTCGTTCAGCCAGAAATCCCGCCACATCGCATTGGTGATCAGGTTCCCGGTCCAGGCGTGAGCGAGTTCGTGCGTGATGAGCGAGACCTGTCCGCGCGTCCCCAAAATGGATGTGGGGGTCAGGAATGTCAACCGTGGATTTTCCATCCCGCCATACGGGAACGACGGCGGCAGCACGAGCAGGTCATAACGTCCCCACATGTAGGGTCCCAACAGCTTCTCGGCTTCGTGCATCTTGGTCTCGTTCTCGGCAAACTCCCATGCCGCGGCTTCGATGGTCTCCGGTTCGGCATAGATCCCGGTACGCGGACCAAACTCACGGAAGGCGAGATTCGCAACGCCGATGGCGAACAAATAGGATGGGATCGGCTGCGGCATCTGAAAGAAGAACATCCCGCTTCCTTCCGGACCTTGTACTTGTTCCGCCGCCATGACCGCTCTCAACCCCTCGGGCGCTTCGACGTCTGCCGAATATGTGAACCGCACTGACGGCGTATCCTGGCATGGAAAGACACTGCGCGCGTGGATCGACTGGCACTGACTGAACAAAAACGGATGTTTCCCACCCGCCGTCTGCTCCGCAGCGATCCACTGCAACGCCCGCGCTTCGGGCGAGGTGCGGAAAGTGAGCGTGAATGTGTCTGTGCCGTTCAGGTCCTTGAGATGCAACCGTTGCCCCAGAACTTCATCCTCCTCATCGAGTTCCCATGCCAGTGCGTGACCATCTGCCTCCGCTTCTTTGAGTTCGATCTTGTACGTATCCAGGAAGAACGAGCCGTTGAGCGGCTCGTCCAAATGATAGGTTGCTTCAATATCCAGAACTCGTTCAGCGAAATCAACCTTGATGTGAAAATCAATATGTCGAATCCTTCCCTGAGAGAGGTCTGCGTAGGTGGTTGGGTCTTTGGTTGTCATTGAGGTCTCCATGATGATACCGTTGCGAGTCTTCGAGAAGCAATTTCCCGAGGAGATCGCTTCGGGCTGTGGTTTCGATATGTGCTTCGCACTACTCAACCACCCGTCCTCGCAACGACATCTATTTAACTGCATTCACAAAATCGGCGAACAGACCATACGCCGTTTCAACGGGTCCGCCCTGCATGCCTTCGCGTTCGGTGACCGTGATCGAATAATCGGGCAATACGTCCGTGCGGAATGTCACGCCCGAGGACGAATTTGTGATGCCATACAAGGGCGAGGACGAGTCGACCAGTTCGGGCGCGACGCTCGCTTGAACTGTATCACCGACCTTCTCTGCTGAACAGACCAGTTTGTAGCGTTTGCCTTCCGCTTTTGCCTTTGCGATCATTTCATTTGTGATGCCGCGAATGCCGGTGGGATTGACCTGCTCTGGAGTTATGGGCTGCGAAGCGTCCATCAATACCGTGACCAACGCCGCGACCTTGATCGCCGCGTCCCAGCCGTCCACGTCCGCGGAGGGATCGGTCTCGGCGATGCCGATGGACTGGCAGTATTTCACCGCCTCCTCGAAGGTTTCGCCGTTCTCCATGCGCGAGAGGATCAGGTTGGTCGTGGCGTTGAGGATTCCTTTGAAGGACTGTAGTTCCGCCAATGGAAACGTTTCCCGAAAGACCGAGAATACCGGCGCGCCGCCCAGCACAGTGGATTCGAATAAAAACTTTTTTCCCTTTGATTTCGCGAGTTGGGTCAATTCTCGGTTCCCGTGCACGACCGTCCCTTTGTTGGCGGTGATGACGTGCTGTCCCGCCTCCAGCGCGGCGCGGACGTGGTCGATGGCAGGCTGGCCGGTGTGATGGTTCACCGGGGAGTTCTCAAACATGACGTGGGCATTGGAGTTGCGAATGACCTCCAGGGAGTTTTGCACCCTGGAGGAGGAAAGAGGCAGGATGGATTGCCTGCTTTCCGCCAGTTCAAGCGCCTCGGCGGCATCGATGCCGCCCGGGTTCACGGCATATCCATGACTTCCGGTCGCGATCCCAGTAATCGAGTATGTGAAACCGTATTGGGATTTGAGCAGTCCGCGTTTGCGTTCGAGCAACCGGACCAATGCGCGGGCAACGTTGCCAAAACCGATAAAGCACAGGTTGTAGTGGGGCATGATTTCTCCTGAAATAATTCGCAGGGAACGTCAGCTGACGTTCCCTGCGGTGATGATTTATAAAGGCGGCCAGGGGATGGCGCGGCGGTCGCGCGGCTGGCGGGGAAAGACTCCGCGCTTGCGTATGGATTCTGCACGGGACTGTAGGGCGAGTATCTCGTCCGGGCTGAGATATGGCTCAAGGTCGGCGAGCAGGCTCGAGCTTGGGGAAAGACGCGCAAGCAGGTCATCCGGAATTTTTTGCCCGCCAAAATCCCAAAGCACGGTGCGGAGCTTATCCTCCTCGTGGAAACAGATCCCGTGATCGATGGCGTAGAGTTTGCGCGTGTCGTTCTCGAAGAAAACGTGACCGCCTTTGCGGTCAGCGTTGTTGACGAGCAGGTCGAAGATGGCGACGGGTTTGAGGAGCAGTTTGTCTTCGGGTGAAAAGTTGAAGTAATGATAGTTGGGGTCGTGCTCGATGAATTGCTGGAGCGAGCCTGCGCCGTAGGGACCTTCCTCGCGCAGTGTGGTGAACGGGACGATGTGAAAGCCCAGCGCCTCGCTGACGAGGTACGCGGCGACCTCGCGCAAAGCAAGTGTGCTCTCTTCAAAGTCCCATAAGGGTTGTTCGCCGCGCGTGGGTTTATACACGGCGGGATAGGTTTGGTCTTCATATGCGACTTCGACGAGAAAGGTGTAGTTCGAGCCGAGCGTGAATTGCCCCTTGATCTCAAGGTCGCCGTGCTGGAACGCGTTTTGCAGGGGAGGGGTCACCATGTTTCGTCGAGTTTGTCGGAATAAAAGCGGATCGCGCGTTGATAACGGAGGATGCCCTCGTCTTTGGATGTGTCGGCGAGGCTGTTGAGAAGCAGTTCCATCGCTTTGGTGTATTCGCCCAGATTGTATTGGGTCATGGCGAGGAATGCCTTGTACTCATGATGGCCTGGGAAAATCTCCAGTGCGTGTTCAAAGGTCTCTTTCGCTTTTTGATATTCGCCGATGCAGCGATATGTGCTTCCCATGCCGAGCAATGCACCCTGCAGGTCTTCGCCGCTTAACCCCATTTCCACAGCCTTTTCATAAAATGGAATGGCTTCACGTTCCAGACCGAGCAGGTCATGGATCCACGCACATTGATAATTTACCTGTGGGTCGCCCGGGAATTCGCCATGCAAGGAAAGAAGCAGGGCACGGGCCTCTTCGTGTTTATTTGATTCGCGTAACTGGATGGCAGAGGAGAGTTTTTGTTGCAGGTTCGTCATGCGGATGGATCAACCGGGAATGATAAATACCGTGGCTCACGTCTCCCGATGCTTTTCAGGAGTGGCTCCGGGATTGGGCTAATGCATGTGCCCGTTCTTCTTGGGGCAGAAATGTCCTTCAGGTTCCTCAGGCTGTCCGCACTGCGGACAGATCGGGCGCCCGCGGGAGACGACCTCCACACCCCAGCGCGCCAGTTGACGCACCTGCGTGCGCGAAGCCCAAAAGCGGATCACCGCCGCGCTTTCCGGGTCGTCCTCCTCGGTCAATATTTCCTTGACGAACAGCACAACCTTGTCGCGTTCCTTGTCATAACCGAGACCGATCTCGCCGACGCGGAAGAGCGGGTCCACGGGCGGATTGATGCGCATTACTTCCTCCACATAATCGCCGGAGGCTTCAGACAGATCCGGGTTCTGTTCATCGATCTGTGCCAGGAACTGTTCCACGCCGATGGCGAGGGAATGCAGTTGTGCCTTCTCGATGATCACCGTGATGGTGCGCTGTTCCTGGAATGCCTGGATGTAGAACACCCGCTGTCCGGGGTTTCCGATGGCATCCGCGGTGAGGTGGTCGCATGGGTCAACGTCGATTTCAAAACGGGGCATGAGATACCTTTGTTGAGGCGAGTATACCAGTAAAGTATAATGCAATCATCTTCGCCAAAGTATCAGACTTCGGAAGTCTCAAAGACTTCCGAAGTCTCTTAGGAGTGTGCCATGTACGATAAAAAACAGCTGGACGAATTAAAAAAATCGCTGGAGCAATGGGAGGAGACCTCGTTGAGCAAAGCGCTGAATTCCCTGCCCGAACGCATGGACGAGTTCATCACGACCTCCTCCGAACCGGTGGACCGACTCTACACGCCGCTCGATGTGGCAGATAACGACTACGCCTCCACGCTTGGACTTCCGGGCGAATACCCGTTTACACGCGGAGTCCACCCGACGCTTCACCGCTCCAAACTGTGGACGATGCGCATGTTCGCCGGTTTCGGCACCGCGGAAGAGACGAACCAACGCTTCAAATACTTACTGGAACAGGGACAAACTGGCTTATCGATAGCGTTCGACCTCGCCACGTTGATGGGCTACGACACCGACCAGCCCGAGGCATTGGGTGAATTTGGCAAATGCGGCGTGGCGGTTTCATCTCTAAAGGATATGGAAATCCTGCTCGATGGCATCCCGTTGGACAAAGTGTCCACGAGCATGACGATCAATTCGCCCGCCGCGATCATCTGGGCGATGTACATCGCTGCCGCGGAAAACAAGGGCGTGCGCCCCGATCAACTGCGCGGCACGATCCAGAACGACATCCTCAAGGAGTTCATTGCGCAGAAGGAATTCATCTTCCCGCCGGAACCTTCCATGCGGCTGGTCGTCGATACGATGGAGTTCGGCTCGCAGAAGGTCCCGCAGTGGAACACCATTTCGATCAGCGGATACCACATCCGCGAGGCAGGCTCCACAGCCGCGCAGGAGCTGGCGTTCACGCTCGGTGATGGGCTGGAATATGTGAGATGGGGCATCGCCCGCGGCATGGACGTGGACGAGTTTGCGCCGCGCCTGTCATTCTTCTTCAACGCACACAACGACTTCTTCGAAGAGATCGCCAAATACCGCGCCGCGCGTCGCATTTGGGCGCGTGAGATGCGGGAAACGTTTGGGGCGAAGAACCCGCGCTCGTGGTTGTGCCGCTTCCATACACAAACGGCGGGAGTCAGCCTTACCGCGCAGCAGCCGGAGAACAATGTTGTCAGAGTTGCCATTCAAGCGCTGGCGGCTGTCCTTGGCGGGACGCAATCCTTGCACACAAACTCCCTCGATGAGGCGTTGGCGCTCCCCTCCGAACATGCCGTGACCATTGCTCTGCGCACCCAGCAGATCATTGCGGAAGAATCCGGGGTGGCGAACACGGTCGATCCGCTCGGAGGCAGTTTCTTCGTCGAGGCAATGACCGACCGCATCGAAGCGCAGGCATATGACTACTTCCGACGCGTCGAGGAATTGGGCGGCGTCATCCCCGCCATCGAAAAGGGATTCTTCCAGAGCGAAATCTCCGACGCGGCGTACCGCTATCAGCGTGAGATCGATCAGGGCATCCGCAAGATCGTCGGCGTGAACGCCTACGCAGAAAAGAAGCCGCTGAGTATCCCGATCCTCGAGATGGATCCAAAAGGGTATGAAAGACAGGTGAAGCGCCTTGAGGAGTTGAAGGGAACGCGCGATAACGGACGTGTCGGCCAGGCGCTGGACCGTCTGCGCATCGCCCTTGAAGGGACCGAGAACACGATGCCGCATATCATGGAGGCTGTCCATGCGTACGCGACGCTGGGCGAGATCGTGCAGGTGATGAAGGAAGTCTTCGGCGTGTACGAAGAGCCGACGATGATATAAAGAGGCTCAGACCTCCGAGATTTCAAAAATCTCGGAGGTCATTCTTATAGCAAAAAGATGTTGCTTGCCTTGCACTGTTCCACCATCTCGGGCGGCCAGATGCTGACCTGGATCTCTCCGATGTGTGCCTTGCGCAGGTAATACATACACAGACGGGACTGCCCGATGCCACCGCCGACCGAAAGCGGAAGTTCACCACCCAACAAGCGGCGATGGAAGAGCAGTTCCTTGCGCTCCTGTGCCCCGCTGATCTCCAACTGGCGGAGCAATGCCTCACGGTCCACGCGGATGCCCATGGAGGAAATTTCGTAGGCGCGCCCCAGCAGGCTGTTCCAGATGATGATGTCCCCGTTCAAGCCTTTGTAGCCGTTTACAGTTTTGGTTGTCCAATCATCGTAATCAGGCGCGCGGCCGTCGTGCGGTTTGCCATCCGCCAACTGTCCACCGATGCCGATGATGAAGACAGCTTTATATTTGCGGAGAACCTCATCCTCGCGTTCGCGCGGACTGAGATGCGGGTATTCCTTTTGCAGTTCCTCCGAATGGAGGAAGGTGATCTCCTCCGGCAGCTCGGGTTCGAGGAAGGGATAGTGGTCCCACATGTGGAACTCGGTCCGCTTCATCACAGCATAGATCCTGCGCACAACGGACTTGAGGAAATCCACCGACCGCTCCTCCACGCTGATGACGCGTTCCCAATCCCACTGGTCCACGTACAGGGAATGGGTGTTATCCAAAGTTTCGGATGGGCGGATGGCGTTCATGTCGGTGTACAGACCGTAGCCGTGCGGGATGCCATAATCCGCCAGCATCATGCGCTTCCACTTTGCCAGTGATTGCACGACTTCAGCCGTTCGACCGCCGATATCCGGTATGGGGAAGGCGACCGGCGCTTCGATCCCGTTCAGGTCGTCGTTGATCCCCGTCCCTTTCAGGACGAAGAGGGGAGCTGTTACGCGGGTCAGGCGAAGTTCGGCGGCAAGGTTGGTTTCGAAGAAATCCTTGACCAGCTTGATGGCTTTCTCGGTCTGTTTCACATCCATGGTGGACCGATAGCCGGGGGGAACGATCAGGGCGCTCATTGTTTTCTCCTTGTAAAAAAATAAAAACGCCCAACGGGGCTTCCGCTGGGCGTTCGTTGACCTGAGGTATGCTACAGGATCACATCGTCAAATTCGACGCGCTTCGCCCAACGTCCCGGCGGGACCGTTATTGTTGTTATTGCTGACGTTGGCGAAGGAAGAGATAAACATTCTGATCCTGAAATTTCGCCGTTTATACTACCAATCAAAGTTTCGGTCAAGGTAAAAAACAAGCCGGTATGCTTTGTAAATACCGGCTTGTTTAAGTATCGGATTATTTGGCGGTTTTTCGCCTGGCAGCAGGTTTCTTCGTTTCGCGGTTGAACCACTTGTCGAGTTGCGCCGCGGCTGCTTCACGCCCACCGAGACCAAATGCAAGGGCGACCGCCGCACCGATGGCAAGCAGGATGATCTGAATCACATTTGCCGCCAGAGTCACACCGGCTTGCGTGAGCGCGATCCCAGCCACAAAGATCAGGATCGCCCAGCGGGCGATATTGGCAAGGAAGGCGGCATCCTCACCACCGGTGGAGGTGATCACGTTGGACGCCACATTGGCGAGATAGATCCCAGCCAGGAAGATCACGATCCCCAACAGCACATTACCACCAAAGGCGATCAGGCTGCCAAAGAGCGCTGCAATGGACGTGAGACCGACTGCCTGCGCCGTGCCCTGCACCGCCAGCAGCATCACTGCCACCAGCACCACATATCCGACCACCTCGGAAAGATTGGCGCCTTTGGCGGTCTTGAAACCGAGGGCAGCCGGCAGACGATTCACGCCGATGCCCGCCAGCAAACTCGAGACCACGTCGGCGATGAATTTGGCGATGTAATATGCCACCGTCAGGATCACCGCTGCGCCGAGGATGTTAAGGATCACACTGGTGACACTGCCAAGCAACTGTGTACCGATATCCGAGATCACCGGCAGACCGAGGGTGTTCAACGCCTGGATGATGACCGGGATCATGATCAGGATATAAACCACGGTTCCCAACAAAGCCGAGAGCGGCTGCGCGTTCTGCTCCTTGCTCAACCCGACGCGTTCCCCGAGGCGGTCCACACCGACGCCCTCAAGGAACCCGGTCACGATCTGGCGCACGATGCGGGCGAGCAACGCGCCAAGGATCAGGATGATCACCGCCCCAATGATGCCGGGAATGTATCCAAGCAATTGATTGACCAGGGACTGGACCGAGGTGGCAGTTTCTCCAAGTCCCAGACTGCCGAGAATGGATGGCATGAAGATCAGGAAGGTCAGCCAGAAGATCGCCTGCCCGATGGATTTATTCACGTTCGCAGTGGCGGATTTTTCACCGGGAACGTTCTCCCCCAAGCGCTCCTCCAGGCGGGTCATATCGAGAACGCGTACCACGAGGAATCTGAGCAGGCTGGCGACAAGCCATGCCACCAACAGGAACACACCCACATTGACGATCCTGCCAAGCCAGGTGGTCAAAAGGACACCGAGCGGCGACTCAATGGCGGCAGCCTGGGAAACGCCTGCATAGGATTGCGCCGCGATCGCCAGTTGCCAGAGCACAACGATGAACAACAGCCAGAAGATCAATCCGCTGACCCATTTTGTGATCTGGGTATTTGTGCCCAGCGATTTCGAGGCGCGTTCATCCACTTTGAGACGCTCGAGACCGCGCCGCACCAGGAACGCCCCGATGCGCGCCACCACCCATGCCACGAACAGGCCGACGATCACAGCCAGCAGCGGTACGAGGAAATCAGTGGCGAGTTGCTGTAATTGAGTGAGAATATCCATACAACCTCCTTTTGTAAGTTGAAATTGATGCAACCTTAACAGTTGAAACACGATAGAGCGGGGAAAGTTGCTTGCAGCGTAGCGCCGCGCGAACAAAAAATCCCCGTGCAAATAATATACCATAATAAAAATGCCGCGCTCACATTGAGCACGGCATTCGATCTTGAATGGATGTATCTATCGTGCGAGCATCTTTGCCATTTCGTAGTAACTCAGGGTTGCCGATCTTTCATGTGTAATGACCTCCTCGAGCGGGACTTCGACCACGCCGGTGCTCTTCAAGCCAACCATCACGTCGCTCCTGCCTTCGAGGAGAAGTTCGACAGCCCGCGTGCCCATGCGTGCCGCAAGCAGACGGTCGAATGCAGTGGGACGCCCGCCGCGCTGGATATGACCGAGGATGGTCACGCGTGTTTTGAAACCAACATCCATCTCGTCGATGATGCGTGCCAGATCCGTTGTGCGGATGTTCGCCCCTTCAGCGACCATGATGATCGCATGTGTCTTGCCGCGCATATAGGCATCCTCCACGGCATGCGTGACCTCCTCCGCCGTGCTGGGCACCTCAGGCATCAGAACGATTTCCGCGCCGCAGACGATGCTTGCCATCACTGCCAGGTAGCCTGAGTTGCGCCCCATGGTTTCGATCAAAAAGGCGCGGTTGTGTGACGATGCGGTATCGCGCAGCTTGTCCACCGCTTCCATGATCGTGTTCAGTGCGGTATCCACGCCGATCGCCATGTCACTGCCCCAGATGTCGTTGTCGATGCTGGCGGGCATGCCCACCACCTTGACGCCCTGTTGTGCCAGTGCGTGCGCGCCGCGCAGCGAACCGTCGCCGCCGATCACGATCAGCCCATCGACGCCCGCCTCGTTCATGCGACGGATCGCCTCGCGCTGTCCTTTCGGTTCGTGGAATCGTTGACTGCGGCGGGTTTGCAGGATCGTCCCGCCGCGTTGCAGGATGCCGCCCACATCCCGCGCCCCCATGGGACGGAATTCACCATTCAGTAAACCCTCATATCCATTTGCTATGCCCAATACCCTGGCGCCCTTTGCATGTGCGGTCCGCACCACGGCACGGATGGCGGCATTCATGCCCGGTGCATCGCCGCCCGAGGTGAGCACTCCTAAAGTGTAAGTCTTGTCATTCATATATACTTCCAATTTGTAAATTTGCAGCGGCTATTGTACCGCAGGTCGAACATTCACCTGTTGAGCGGAAAGTTGTACAATACGCCTATTCACGCGTCAAGATGACTGCATTCATACTTTCCGGAGGCAGAATATGAACACAAAGAAACCAGGGACGATCGGAATTTTGACGGGCGGTGGGGATGTTCCAGGACTCAATCCTGCGATCCGCGCGGTGACGATCCGCGCGCTCCGCGAAGGCTACAAGGTGATCGGCATCCGCCGCGGCTGGGCAGGGCTGGTGGACACCATCCGCGAGAAGGACGCTGACAACAGCAACAACTTCCAGGTGCTGACCGAGGATATCGTCAACAAAGCCGGGCGGACCGGGGGGACGTTCCTGCACACTTCGCGCACGAATCCTGCCAAGGTCAAGCAGGACCGCATCCCCGAACATCTGCGGGACAAGTACAAGGAGGCGGTCAACGATGTGACCGAGGAGGTGGTCAAGAACATCGATTTCATCGGGCTCGATTACCTCATCCCCATCGGCGGTGACGACACGCTCAGTTACGGAGTGCGCATGTATCAGGAGGGAATGAAGGTGGTCGCCATTCCCAAGACGATGGACAACGACGTGCCGGGCACGGACTATTGCATCGGGTTCAGCACCTGCGTTACGCGCACCATCGAACTGGCGAACAGCCTGCGCACCGTGGCAGGCTCGCACGAGCGCATGATGGTGCTGGAGGTCTTCGGGCGTTATGCAGGCTTCACCGCCATGCTCCCGACCATGGCGGGCGCTTCGCACCGCTGTGTCATCCCCGAGTTCAAGTTCAACATCGAACGGCTGGCGGAACTACTGATGCTCGACCGCAGGTACAACCCCAGCCACTATTCTGTGGTGCTGGTCTCGGAAGGTGCCATGTTCGAGGGCGGCGAGATGGTCTTCCAGGATATGACCACGGATGCCTTCGGTCATGCCAAGCTGGGCGGCATCGGCGACCTCGTTTCCGAACGCCTCAAGGATTTCACCGCCAAATACAACAATGGACGTTCCGTGGATACCGTCAACCAGAAGTTGGGGTATCTCGTGCGTTGCGGCGATCCGGACGCGATCGATTCGATCGTCCCGATGGCATACGGCAATCTTGCGCTCGATCTCATTATCAAGAAATTGCACGGACGTCTCGTGGTGCTCAAGAACGGGCGCTATGACAATATCCCGATCGATATTGTGACCAGCACCAAGAAGACGGTCAACGTGGACCGCTTTTACAACACCGACCGCTTGCGACCGAAATTCGAAAGCTTCGAGATGACCCCGTTGTTCATCATGACGAGCGACTCAGCCTGAGCTACGCCTCGCGCTTCACCTGGAACGAATCAAAATCCCGGGCGACAACCGAGTTGGGGAAAACCGCCTGGGCTTCCTTTAGCACATCCTTCTCGCGGTATCTGCGTGAGATGTGGGTCAGGATCAGTTTTTTGACCCCGGCTTTGACCGCCAGTTCCGCAGCCTGACGCGCGGTGAGATGTGAGAACTCGCCTGCCATATCCTCTTCTTCATCCAGATAGGTGGACTCGATCACCAGGGCATCCGCGTCGCGGCAGACCTCGATCAGGTTTTCCGTTTTGCCGGTATCCCCCACAACGATGAGTTTTACACCCCTTTGAAGCGGACCAAGCACATCGTCCGGGTTGACGCGTTTGCCGTTCGCCAGGGTAATGCTTTTGCCCTCGACCAGGTCGCGGCGTTCGGGTCCGAACGGGACTCCGAGCTCATCCGCTTTTTCAGGCAGGAACGGGCGGCGCGCCTTCCCCTCGAAGGCATATCCCAGGCAATCCGGTCCGCGATGCGATACGGGGAACGCGGTCACGGTGAAATCGTTCGTCTCGAAGAAAGTTCCGGGTTTGATCTCGTTGAGGCGCAAAGGCATGGGCGGCTGGTTGCCGCGTAACACCACATCATAGACCAGTGCGTGCACACGGTCGAGCGTGGAGCGTCCGCCGAAAATATCGAGTTCCTCGATCGCCTCCCATCTCAGGAAGGTGCTGAGCAAACCGCCCAACCCGAGGATGTGATCGAGATGTCCGTGCGTAAGCAGAATGCGGTTGAGATTTTTAAACCCCGTGCCCGATTGCAGGATCTGGCGTTGCGTGCCTTCGCCGCAATCCACCAAAAAACGATACTCATCATGTTTGACGATCTGTGCGGAGAGTCCGCGTCTGGCGGAGGGCGCGGAAGCCGATGTTCCAAGAAAAAGTATTTCGAACAAGTTGAATCCTTAGGCGGATAAAATCTGCCACAAAGCCTGCCTGTGGCGAATCCATTGGGTCAAATGATTATGCAATTTTACCCCAAATGAAAACCAGACCATTTGTGCTATACTCGACCAAGCAGTATGCCACTGAAGATTCCGTTCAATTCATCCAGATCAAAATCCGGCTCGAAAACGAAGGGGAAGTCCTCTGCATCCAACCGCGGGAGGGGAAAAGGAAAGGCGACTTCCAACCGCGGACGGTCTGCGCCTCAGACCCAGCCGGAAACTGTTTCCGTTGGCTGGTGGGATGCCCTCTCTGACGAACGCAAACTGGACGTGGTCGGCGCGATCATGGCGGTGGTGGGGCTTGCCACGATCCTGATCCTGTTCTCTGCCCAGCGCAGCGCGGTCACCGAAAGCATGATGAGCATCCTGAGCCGGACATTCGGCTGGGGGATCTATATCCTGCCGGTGGGTTTGATCGTGATGGGGTTGTGGCTCATCCTGCGCCGCATCGAGACCCTGCCGCCGCTGACACTGGAACGCGGGACTGGTGTTGTGGTCCTTTTCCTCTGGATACTGACTGCGATTCATTCCTACTACGCCCCGCCCGAACTCAGCGAACAAGCCGCAATGGAGGGACTCGGCGGCGGGTACATCGGCAGTCTTTTTCATAGATTCCTTTTCAACAATCTGGGGTTTGCAGGCGCGATCGTTGCCCTGCTCGCCTGGCTGCTCATTGCGCTGGCGATGACGTTTGATATCGAGGTCCAGGACCTGTTCCAATGGTTCGGTCCGTTGACTGCAAGGTTACGCACTTTGCTCGCCCGGCGGAAGTCGCAGACCTCACCCCAGTCTATGGAGGAGGCTGAGGTCGCCTCCAATGGATTCACACCCTTGCATCGTCCTGAACCGGTTGTGAACGAACCTCCTCCAACAGGGACTCCGGTCACCACCGTCAAGTCGGCGGAGGCGGTCATCAACTGGCAGTTGCCGGATGTGAAGGACATCCTGGATGCCGGGTCCGCCCCGGAGGTCAATGAAGAGTTCATCCAGCAGCGCGCCCGGTTGATCCAGGAGACGCTGGCATCGTTCGGCGCGCCGGTGCAGGTGGTGGAGATCAACCGCGGGCCCTCGATCACGCAATTCGGCGTGGAGCCGCTTTTCGTCGAGACAAGAAGCGGGCGCACGAAGGTGCGCGTCAGCAAGATCGCCTCCCTCGCCGACGACCTGGCGCTCGCGCTCGCCGCGCCGCGCATCCGCATCCAGGCTCCGGTGCCGGGGCACAGTTATGTGGGCATCGAAGTGCCGAACGAGGAGATGACGCTCGTTGCCCTGCGCGACATCATCGAAAGCGAACCTTTCCAGCGCAACAAGCATTCGTTGAAGTTCGCCCTGGGGCGCGATGTGACGGGACATCCGATCGGCACCACGCTCGAGAACATGCCGCACCTGTTGATCGCGGGTACCACCGGCTCCGGCAAGTCGGTCTGTGTGAACTCGATCCTGACCTGCCTGCTCCTGCATAACACACCCGAGGAGTTGCGGTTGATCCTCGTCGATCCCAAACGCGTGGAATTGACCGGATACAACGGTGTGCCGCATCTGCTCGCACCGGTGGTCGTGGAGATCGAGCGCGTGGTGGGCGCCCTGCAATGGGTGACGCGTGAAATGGACCGCCGCTACCACCTGTTCGCACAGATCGGTGCGCGCAACATCACCGATTACAACGCCCGCATGAAACTGCAGGGACAGAAGAAACTCCCGTTCCTGATCGTGGTCATCGACGAACTGGCAGACCTGATGATGATCGCTCCCACCGAGACCGAGCAGACCATCACGCGTCTCGCGCAACTGGCGCGCGCCACCGGCATTCACATGATCCTTGCCACACAACGCCCCTCTGTGGATGTGGTGACGGGACTCATCAAGGCGAACTTCCCGGCGCGCATTGCCTTTGCGGTTGCCTCCAATACCGACAGCCGCGTCATCCTCGATCAGCCCGGCGCGGAACGTCTGCTTGGGCGCGGCGACATGTTGTTCCAGGCGCCCGATGCGCCCGCGCCCGTCCGCTTGCAGGGTGTATTCGTTTCAGATCATGAGATCCAAAGTCTGGTGGAATTCTGGCGGGTGCAGCTCGGCAGTGCGAGCCCATACGGTGCCCCGTCCGCGCCTGTCGATATCCCGAAATCTGACGCGCCTCTCAAGCAGTCAGCCATGTTCAATGAAATGAAGATCGAGGATACGAACGTCGATCCTTTGCTCAGTGAGGCGATCGATCTCATCCGCAAGGAAGGGCGAGCCTCGGTCTCAATGTTACAGCGGCGGATGCGGATCGGTTACACGCGCGCCGCGCGCCTCGTGGACATGATGGAGGATCAGGGGATCGTGGGTCCGCCGGAAGGGGGGACACAGATGCGCCAGGTGCTGGATTACGGTCCCACGGCGCCGCCCAAAGACGACGGCATCTGACGTTCCATGCGATTTGCATGAAATGAAGCAGTATTGGAGAATGTTATAATTCCCCTGTGGCCCCGGTAGTTCAATGGACAGAACAAGGCACTCCTAAGGCTTAGATGTAGGTTCGATTCCTGCCCGGGGCACTCCGAATTCATATGAAATTCTAATACATTGGGACTTGCAAAACAAAATGGGTTGTAGTAATATTCAGTCGATGGCCGCTAGGGTGCCCCCCTCACTCTGGCGGTTATCATTTAACCACAAGGCGGGAAAACCACTACACGATGCTCTTCAATACCTCACCAAAACGTTCGATCTCATCCACCGTGTTGTAGTGCACCGGTCCCACGCGGACCATCCCGCCTGCCTCCAGCAGACCCAGCCGCTCCACGATCGCCAACGCGTAATTATGGCCGTTCCACACGTAGATGTTCTGTTTGCCGATCGCATCCGCGATTTGTTCCGGGTCCCTGCCTTCGAGCGTGAAGGAAACGGTTGGCACGCGTTCATCGAGTCGATCCCGATCCGTGACGCCGTAAATGCGGGTCCCCGGGACCGATTCCACAACCTTGATCAACGCCCTGGATAATTCGGATTCATACGCGCGCATGGCGGACATTCCCTTTTTGAGTTCCAGCCGCCGTCCTGTGAATCCCGCTTCCTTCCAGGCCGATTCCTGATCCGCTCCGAATTGCATGCCCAGCCACTCGAGATATTCCAGCGCGCCCAGCACACCCGCGATCCCTTCGTGGTTTTGTGTGCCGGTCTCGAATTTATACGGCAGTTCATCTGAAGCCGGGCGGACCTTGTATGCCCTCAATTCATTCAGCAGGTCATATCTTCCATACAACGCACCCGCATGCGGACCGAAGAATTTGTAACTCGAACACACGAGGAAATCACAGCCAATGTCCTGCACATCGATCGGTCCATGCGGCGCGTATTGCACGGCATCGATGTACACCAGCGCGCCGGCATCCTTTGCCATCTTCGTCAACTGCTTGACCGGGTTGATCGTTCCCAGCAGGTTCGATGCATATCCAAAAGCTGCGATCTTCGGTTTCTTCTCCAGCGCCCTCGCAAAATCATCGAGATCGAGTGTGCCATCCTCCACATCGATATCCACCCAGAGCAGGTTGCAGCCTTTATCCTCCGCGATCAGCATCCACGGGGAAATGTTCGCGTCATGGTCGAGCCGCGTAACGAGCAGGTTGTCGCCCGGCTGTAATGTGCGCGCCAGCGAACGCGAAATGTGCAAGGTCAACGTGGTCATATTGTTGCCAAAGATGATCTCCTCGGGACGCGCGGCATTCAGAAAATCCGCCATGGCGGCGTGCGCCTCATGCAGGACCTCATCCGATCTGCGGCTGGTCTCGAACATGCCTTCGTGGTTGGCGTTGTATTCGAGCAGATAGCGGTTGATACGGTCGAGACTGGGCTTCGCGATCTGTGTCCCTGCCGGGTTGTCCAGAAAGATCGCCGGGCGGTTGAGTGATGGGAATTGCCTGCGGACAACATTGACATCGAACGACATGGTCTGGCTCCTATGGTTTGAATTGGAATATGAAAATCAGTATACTTTAATTGTAATCTACAGAAAGGAGGCGCCATGTTCAAAAAGATACTGCTTGCCGTGGATGGCTCCGAACACGCGATCCGTGCCGCAAAAATCGCCGGTGACCTTGCGCGCAGCATGAAATCTGATGAACTACGTGTGGTTGTAGCCTATGAACCCATTCCGCCGTATCTGGGGGAGCCGAACCTGCAGGTTGCCATCAATGCCCGGCTACAGGAGGCACAGGAGATCCTGAAGCGGGCAGTCGATGCCGTCGGCGATTCCAATATCGATCTGCACACAGACCTCATCGAAGGCAATTCCGCAGAAGCCATCATCGAGGTGGCGAAGACCAGAAACAGCGATGTGATCGTAATGGGTTCGCGCGGTCTGGGAAGGCTGGCAGGTCTGGTGCTGGGGAGCACCAGCCAGAAGGTTGTCAGCCATGCCCCCTGCCCGGTGCTCATTGTGAGGTAGCGAGTTTCTCCGCCTCGGCAAATTCCTCCGGCGTATTCACGTTCCAGAACGCCAGCCCGGACGGGTCATAACGCTTGACATCTTCGAGTGCAAGCACATGCACTTTGACCTTCGGGAACCAGAAAATAACCTTCCACTGATCTGCCTCGATGGCGGATTCGATGGCGGGGAGACAGGTCGCGCGGCGATACAGGGCGTGGAGCGGTTCGTAGCCCTCCTCCGATTTTGTGATGACCACATCCGCTTCCTCCTCGACGAGAAGCCTGCTCATCGCTTCGAGGAGACTTGGACTGGCGAAGGGCATGTCACAGGCAACGACCGCGACACTGGGATGGCTGGCAGAGGCGATCGCAGTGTAGAGTCCGCCGAGGGCGCCGCGTTCAGGCTTGAGGTCCGAAACGAGGCGGGTGTCTAGGAATCCGTATTCCTTTGGACGATTCGTCGTCACGATGAGTTCGTCCGCGATGGGGGCAAGTCGATCCACTACGCGCTGGATGAGGGGACGTCCCAGAAATGGTTTGAGGGCTTTGTCCTCGCCCATGCGGGAGGACTGTCCGCCGGCCTGAATACAAACGGTGAGCATTTGCGGTATTATAAAGGTGAAAGAAGGTTCGTATGACTACAACTATCGGTGATCTACTGGATGCATTAACGGTGCCCGGGGAGTTGTACGAAAAGAAACCGGACAATTCGGTTGTTTGTTATGCCTGTGGACATCGTTGCAAGATCCGCGAGGGTAGGCGCGGGATCTGTCAGGTGCGGTTCAATGATGGGGGAACGTTGCGCGTGCCGCGTGGATATGTGGCGGCATTGCAAAGCGACCCGATCGAGAAGAAACCGTTCTTCCATGTAATGCCCGCCACCAACGCGCTGACGTTTGGGATGCTTGGTTGCGACTTCCATTGTGGGTATTGCTTCACCGGCGATACGATGGTGATCACGAACAAAGGTCCCATTACTTTACAGGGAGCCTTTGAACTTGGCGATGCCCGGCTCGAACAGCCCGATGGGGAAATTGCACTCCCTGCGGGTTTGAAGGCAATCTCTTCTTCGGGAGGTTTGCGGGATGTAAAGGGAATCTTTCGACATCCGTATCGCGGTGATTTGATGAAGATTACGCCGTATTATCTGCCGCCACTGCGCTGTACGCCTGACCATCGGGTGTATGCCGTCAGGGATATTTCCCAGCCGCCCGCCCTTGTGTACGCAAAGGATTTGACAAAGGAATATTATCTCGCGATCCCCAGGGCTTATAAATTCTCATCCCCTCAAGTCATCGATGTGGAGAATTTGCTTGGTTCGCATCAGATCACATATCAAACCCCGTGGAAACTCTCAAAAGGCGAAATGCAACGGGTCGTGCAATTTTCCGCTGAAGGAAGGTCTTCGCGTGAGATTGGGCAAATGTTTGGGAAGAGCGGTTCTTACATCCGACATCTGAGGTCGAAGATCAGGAATGGACGGGTGGACGATTCGAAGAGTTCCCACCCATACATTGAAAACGGATATTTGCGTTTCCCAAACGAAAGACAGCCGGGGCTTCCGTTGCAAATCGAATTTGGCGTGGAAGTTGCCGAGTTGTTTGGGTATTACTGCGCGGAAGGTTCGATCGTTACAGATTCCAAACGTCCGAACAGTTTTACGATCAATTTCAGTTTCTCAAGAAAAGAAACCGGACTGGCGAATCGTGTAATCCAATTGCTCAGAACGTGTTTTGGAATGGAAGGAAGACTCGTCCACCGTGAGACGACTTTGGCGGTCTCGATTTCCAAATCATCGCTTGCCTTGCTGTTCAAGGCGCTCGCGGGAGAACGGTCAACGAAAAAACGCGTTCCTGAAATGCTGTTTGACGCGCCGTATGAAGTGGTTGAGGCGTTCCTTGATGCGTACATCCGGGGCGATGGACATCGATCTCCAGGTGGAAAGATCAACTCCACAACTGTTTCACGTGAACTTGCCTATGGGGTGGCATGGCTGGCTCTAAAGTGTGGATATTTTTCCTCGGTTTACGACGCCAAGATGACCGAGACATCCACCATCCAGGGACGCGCTGTTCGTCGTGCGCCGCATCAATACACCGTGGTATGGTATGAGACGAATGAGATCAGGCGGAAGATCGTTGAAACAGATAATTTCCATCTCGTTCCGTTGCGCGCAATCGAGCGCGAAGCCTTCCGCGGAGATGTGTTCAATATGGAGGTCGATGAGGAACACAATTACCTTGCAGGCTTCTTCCTCGTTTCCAATTGCCAGAACTGGTTAACCTCACAGGCCATGCGCGACCCTGATTCTGATGTTTCGGCGAATTACATCCGCAGGATGACTCCGCAGGAGATGGTGCGGCTTGCGCAGCGGACGAATGCCTCCGTGGTGGTGTCCTCGTATAACGAGCCGTTGATCACGAGCGAATGGGCGGTGGAGATCTTCAAGGAGGCGAAGGCGAACGGCTTGATGTGCGCGTACGTCTCCAACGGAAATAACACGCCGGAAGTGATGAAGTATCTCGCGCCCTATCTTTCGGCGTATAAAGTGGATTTGAAGTGTATGCAGGCTAAGAACTATCGCAAGCTGGGTGGTGTGTTACAGAA
The DNA here is from genome assembly GCA_002418205.1 of Anaerolineales bacterium UBA5797. GTDB lineage: Bacteria > Chloroflexota > Anaerolineae > Anaerolineales > Villigracilaceae > Defluviilinea. The sequence goes on from DIDP01000078.1 coordinate 82,406, forward strand.
CACTTTGGATGGCATCCAGCGCGCCCATGATATGGGATTGTGGGTCGAGATCGTGACTCTGACGATCCCCGGTTTCAACGACTCGAATGAAGAATTATGGGATGCGGCGCGGTTCATTGCAGGCGTATCGCGCGACATCCCCTGGCATGTGACTGCATTCCACAAGGATTACAAGATGACCGACCCCGATAATACCGATGCAAAGACCCTTTTGCGCGGCGCGGAGATCGGGCGCGAAGCGGGGTTGCGATACGTATACGCGGGCAATTTGCCGGGTCAGGTTGGGGAGTACGAAGATACTTTTTGTACGGCGTGTAACTTCAGGCTGATTCGCAGACGCGGGTATGTGATCCTGGAGTATCACATCACCGGTGAGGGAAAATGTTCGAAATGCAATACCGCGGTACCCGGTATCTGGCCCAAAGACCCCTCCACAGTGCGGTTAAACGGGCTGGGCATGCCTTTGCCTGTTCATTAAAAATTATTTTGCTGTATAATCTGCTCACTCTCAGAAGGAGGTGCCCCGCCCCGAATATCTTGAGTCCTATTTCCCCGTATCGTACCCAAATTATATTCTCTTGGAGGAGAAACGTGAAACGAAACCTGCTAGCCCTACTATCACTGCTCGTGCTCGCCAGCATGGTTCTGGCGGCATGCGGCGGCGGTGCGGCGACCGAAGCTCCCGCACCCGAACAACCTGAACAGCCCGCGGCTCCCGCAACCGAGGAACCGGCGCCTGCAACCGAAGCACCTGCCATGCCCGAGTTTGAGGGGAAATCCCTGATGGCTGCCGATTGCGATTCAACCGGCATTATCAAAGGTGTGGAAGCCACCGGTCAATACGAGGTGACATTCACATTGTGCCAGCCCGATCCCGCCTTTCTTTCGAAGATCGCCTTCAGTGTGTATGGTATCTATCCTGAAGAATGGCTTGCTGCCACCGCCGGCGATGAGGGCCGCACCAGTGAAGGTCTTGAGAAACCCGTCGGCACCGGTCCGTACATGGTGAGCGAGTGGAACCGCGGCGAAAGCATCACCTTCACCGCCAATCCCAACTACTGGGGTACACCCGCCTCAGCGGACACATTGGTCTTCCGCTGGTCGACCGAGTCTGCCCAGCGCCTGCTTGAGTTGCAGTCTGGTACCGTGGATGCGATTGACAATGTTGGTCCTGAGGATTTCGAAACCGTCAGCAACGACCCGAACCTCAAACTGATGGACCGCCCGGCTTTGAACGTGTTCTATCTTGCCATGACCAACACATTTGCTCCGTTCGATAACCAGGATGTCCGTCAGGCGATTGCCAAGGGTATCGACCGCCAGCGCATTGTGGACACCTTCTATCCTCCCGGATCTGAAGTTGCTTCACATTTCACTCCCTGCGCCATCCCGAACGGTTGTGCGGGCGATCCCTGGTATGACTTCGATCCCGAAGCCGCCCGCGCGCAACTGGCTGCCGCCGGTTATCCCGATGGCTTCAAGACCAAGATCTACTACCGCGATGTTGTCCGCGGCTATCTGCCTCAGGTCAGCAATGTGGCTCAGGACATTCAGGCTCAGTTGAAAGAGAACCTGAACATCGATGCTGAGATCGTCGTCATGGAATCCGGCGCCTTCATTGAAGAGTCCTCCGCCGGACGTTTGGACGGCTTCTACCTGCTCGGTTGGGGTGCGGACTTCCCGCATGTGACCAACTTCCTGGACTACCACTTCGGCGCTGCCAACCCGCAGTTTGGTAACCAGTCGCCGACCTATACCGAGGTCCTGGCGAAAGCTGCACAGATCGCGGATCCTGCCGAAGCCGAGCCTCTGTATGTTGAGGCGAACAACGCCATTCGTGAGTATGTTCCGATGATCCCCGTGGCTCACGGTGGTTCCGGCACAGCCTGGCGCGCCGATGTGACCAATCCGCAAGCCAGCCCGCTCAGCAACGAAGTCTTTTACGTTACCGATCCCGGCGGCCGCGATGTGTTCGTCTGGATGCAGAACGCCGAGCCGATCAGCATGTTCTGTGCTGACGAGACCGATGGCGAATCCCTGCGTGCCTGTGAACAGGTTGTGGAGGCGCTCTACAGCTATGAAGTCAACGGCACCGCGGTTGAACCCGCTCTGGCAACCGGTTGTGAACCCAATGACACGCTCGACGTCTGGGTCTGCGCCCTGCGCGAAGGTGTGACCTTCCATGATGGCACCACCTTCGATGCCAATGATGTGGTCGCCACCTTTACCATGGGTCTGGATGCCTCATCCCCGCTCCACAAAGGCAACACGAACGTCTTTGAGTACTACGATTACCTCTGGGGCTTGATGAACAAGCCTGCTGAGTAAGTCGAGCGCATTCTGTAGGATATGGTACGGGATGGCGGGCATGTCCTGCCATCCCGTATTCTCAAGGAGCCTGTAATGGCCCAGTATATATTTCGTCGAATTCTTGCTTCCATACCGGTCTTGTTTGGAATTTTGGTTGTTACATTTATTATTGCACGCGTCATCCCGGGCGATCCCTGTCGCGCCATTCTGGGGGAAAAAGCTACACAGGAAATTTGCGATCGCTTCATTCAGATTCATGGATTGGATAGGCCCATACACGAACAACTCTTTGTTTACATGGGCGAGGTCCTGCGCGGCGACTTTGGCGAGTCTATCCGCTTCAGCCTGCCGGTAACGCGCCTGCTCATCGAACGCCTCCCCACCACCGTTGAACTCAGCCTGGCGGCGCTCATGGTCAGCCTTTTCGTTGGTATTCCCCTTGGCATCATATCCGCGGTCAAGCATAATTCATGGATCGATGTGCTGACCATGGTGTGGGCAAATACAGGCGTCTCCATGCCCGTGTTCTGGCTGGGATTGATGCTTGCCTATGTGTTTTCGCTCTTGTTAAAAGATACCCCATTCTGGCTGCCGCCTTCGGGTCGGATAAGTCCGGGCATACCCAATGACCCATTTTATAAGGTATGGGATCTGACCCTGCCGGAATCCGGATTATTGCTTGCCACTTATCAATTCGTCGGCCGGTTGAATATCCTCAATGCCCTGCTGACTTCCAATTGGGAACTCCTCAAGGACGCGATCAAACATCTCATCCTGCCGGCTCTCGCATTGGGCACGATCCCCATGGCGCTGATCGCCCGCATGGCGCGCTCCGCCATGCTGGATGTGCTGGGGCAGGATTACATCCGCACCGCACGGGCAAAGGGATTGCGTCAGCGCGTGGTTGTGATGAAACATGCCTTCCGAAATGCCCTGCTCCCTCTTGTGACCATTATCGGTCTGTCGCTGGGAAGTTTGCTCGGCGGTGCCGTCCTTACCGAAACAGTGTTTGGACTCTCCGGGGTGGGTCGTACGTTATACGAGGCGATCACGGCGCGCGACTACGGCATCGTGCAGGCATTTACAGTCGTGATTGCCGTCTTTTTCGTTATCATCAATCTGCTTGTGGACCTTTCCTACAGCTATCTTGATCCCCGTATTCGTCTCGAATAGGTGACCGATGACAAACGCAGAAAATGACATTAAATCCCTGAATGCCGAGGGAATCTCCCTCAAATCGGTCAGCTTGTGGCAGATCACATGGCGCAGACTCTTCCGCCGCCTGTCCGCACTTGTTGGCATGACCATACTTGGCATATTGGTCTTCATTGCGCTTACCGCTCACTGGATCGCGCCCTACGCCTACGATGATGTGTTGATCGGCAAGGAGGATGTCAAAGCGCGCCAGGCTCCCTGCATCCATATGTTTGGCTGTCCGAAGGATCAGCCGCAGCATATTGCCGGTATCGATGGGAATGTTCGTGATGAATTCAGCCGCCTGCTTTACGGCGCGCGCCTCAGTTTGATGGTCGGTTTTTCGACCGTGACCTTCGCCATCATCATCGGCACGGTCCTTGGCGCGATCGCCGGTTACGTGGGCGGCTGGCTGGATAACCTCATCATGCGTTTCATGGATGTGCTGCTGGCGTTCCCATCCCTGCTGCTTGCGATCGCCATCGTCACGGTTCTGGGACCGGGGCTGATCAATGCCCTGCTTGCGATCGGCATTGTCTCCATCCCGGCTTATGCGCGCGTGGTGCGTGCCAGTGTTCTATCGGTGCGCGAGATGGAATATGTTTCGGCGACGCGGGCCTTGGGCGGTGATTCGTTCCAGATCCTTTTCCGCCGCATAATGCCCAACGCACTGACGCCTCTGATCGTGCAGGGAACCCTCGGCATCGCAAGCGCCATTCTCGATGCTGCCGCACTTTCGTTCCTCGGTCTTGGTGCACAACCCCCGCTGCCCGAATGGGGTTCCATGCTCGGTGCGGAACGCAACCAGGTGTTCACTGCGCCGCATTTGGTCTTCCTGCCGGGCATTGCCATCGCATTGACCGTGCTTTCATTCAACTTGTTGGGCGATGGATTGCGTGATGCGCTCGACCCGCGGCTGGCACATGTGAGCTAACTCAGTTTGAAACAAGACGGACGGCGCACACCGTCCGTTTTTTTGTTTGATCTTCTGGTGATATGGAATCCGGGACGTTTGTGAGACGTCTGCTCGCTATACTGTTCCCAGTTCCTGAAAAGAGGCTCCAAAATGAAGACTTTACTCCAGAACAAACAACTTCGATACCTGTTCCTGTGCAATTTTGCGATCGTATTCATCGGCTTCGGGTTATTCCCGGTGCTGCCGTTATATGCCGCGGAATTCGGTGCCAGCCCGTCCTTTATCGGCATCTACCTGGCAGTCACCTACATCGCCATCAGCGTGGGATCGATCCTGACTGGCCAACTGGTGGAACATTTTTCTTATAAGTCGGTGTATGCAGCAGCAGGTGCGTTGGGCATGGTTTCGCTTCTTCTGCTTGTGTGGGCAGACGCGCTTTGGCAGATCGTCATCCTCACAGCCCTCGTCTGGTTTGCAGGGGGTGTGGGCTTGTCCATTTCCAGCATATTGGCAACCACGCATACGCCCTCATCGGAGCGTGGAAGAGCATTCGGGATGTTGGCGCTCACGTCACCCTTGGGTGCATTGATCGGGAGTCTGGTGGTCGGTCGATTGGTGGCGTGGAGCGGATATTCCCTGATGTTCGTTGTCCTGGCTGTGGAATGGTCGGTCTTCCCGGCGCTGGCTTTGACCAGGGTCCGATATGATGAACCTGCCCATGGATCCGCTTCAAGTCAGCCTGCCCGAGGCAGTTCCTCCACGCCTCAACCCGGCATCTATTTTTCGCTCCTGCTGGCGACAGTGTTGCTGGCATCCATGACTGTCAGTGTGGGACGCATGGGATTGTCCATGACGATGAAAGAGCAGTTGTTCTCTGCCAGCGAGGTCAGCACTGCCAATGCCCTTGGCGGCTTGTTCACCATCCCGGTCACGTTGATGATCGGTTCGCTTTCCGATAGGTTGGGACGCAAACATTTTCTCTTCATGGGCTATGTGCTCGCCATGGGCGGTACACTTCTGTTGATTGCCGCCCATGAATTATGGCAGTTCTGGCTTGTAGCCGCGCTTGTGCTGGCAGCCCGCAGTGTGATCACAGCCATGTCGCCAGCCTATGCCACCGATCTATTGAGCCGCCAATCATTGAACAGGACACTTCCGTTGGTCGGCACAATGAACTGGGTCTCCGGCGTGATCGGCTTTGCAGGTTCGGGCTATGTGATAGACAGTTTTGGCTCGACCAGCCTATACGGGGCCACCACCGCGCTGGCTGTCCTGGCCGGGGTTATGGTAATGTTCCTGCCTGTCTCGTTGACCATGAAAACACCGGCACCTCCACCCCCGGAAGCCTCGGAAGCTTTGCCGGAGATCTGCAAGTACTGTTGAATAAAAAGAGCATGGATTTCGACCATGCTCTTTTTTCCGGCGGAATGACTCTGTCCTTTACTGGATCAACTCTTTTGCCTGCTCGATATACGCCAGGCTTTGATGCCTGAAATAAGTGTTGTACAGCGTTGCGTAATGCCCGCCCTGTGCGAGCAGGCCATCGTGATTGCCTTCCTCGATGATGCTTCCCTTTTCCATCACCACGATCCGGTCCGCCGCCTTCACGGTGGACAGACGGTGCGCGATCAGAATGCTCGTCGAATTTTTCAGGACCAGGTTCAACGCCTGCTGGATCTGCCATTCGGTGAACGGGTCGATGCTGGCTGTCGCTTCGTCAAGGATGAAGATGGCAGGCTTCTGCATCAACACGCGCATCAACGCCACGAGCTGACGCTGTCCCATCGAAAGACGTCCGCCTCTTTCGCCGACCTCGGTCTGGATCCCGTTTGGAAGCGTTTCCAGCCACTCCCCATCGCCGATCTGACGCGCCATCCTCAACATCTCCTCATCGGACACATTCGGCGCGGCATAACGGATGTTATCCGCCACTGTCCCCGAAAACAGGAACGGGACCTGCGACACAATGCCGAGCTGCTTGCGATACTGTGCCAGGTCGAACGTGCGGATGTCGTGTCCGTCGATCAGCAGTCGCCCCTGCTGAAATTCGTAGAAGCGCGCGATCAGCTTGGCGATGGATGACTTCCCCGCCCCGGTGTGACCGACCAGGGCGAGAGTCTCTCCGGGCTGTATGAGCAGGTTGAAGTGAGTCAGAATCGGTTCGTTATCCGTATAACGGAAATGCAGATCGTCGAAGTGGATCCTCCCCTGTAACGGAGGCACATCCTGCTTATCCGTCTGGATGACGTTCGGGTCGGCGTCGATCAGCGCGTAGACGCGTTCCGCCGCGGAAAGCCCCGCTTGGATCTGCGCCCAGAACGCGGAGAGATTCAAGACCGGGAAGAAGAACTGGTCGAGGCTCATGATGAAGAGGTACCAGGCGCCCACGGTGACAATGCCCTGCGCCGCGTTCAGCCCGCCCACGTAAATGAGGATGGCGGTAAAGATGCCGCCAAGCGCGTTGAGCGTGGGGAAGACCAGCGAGAGCACAAAGCCGCGCTGCACGTTGACGCGATAGGACTGAATGTTCGATTCGTCGAACGATTGGAAGATGCTTTCCTCCTGGCGGAAGTTCTTCGCAATGGAAATGCCGCTGATGGTCTCCTTGATCGCGGCATTGACATCCGCCATCGCCTTCATGCCGCGCTTCGTGACGCGCCGCGCCAGCGCGCGGAATCCCGCCGCGATGGCGAAGATGACCGGCATGAAGGACATCAACAGCCATGCCATGCGCGCTTCGGTGCGGAACAGGACCACGCCAAGGATCACCGACTGGACGATCTGCGCGCCCACGTCCGTGACGATGATGACCAGTTGACCGAAATCGTTGGTATCGGATGTGATGCGCGAGACGATGCGCCCGGATGAAAATTGATCGTAGAAGGATAGATCGTGTTCCGCCGCGGCACGGAAGGCGCGCGTGCGCAGGTCGAGCACCACATCCCCCACGGCGCGCACCACCAGGCTGCGCCGTGCCCAGTTCAGTCCCCACAGGGCGATGCCGATCACCCACAGTGCCAGGCCGACCAGGCTGATGGCTGTGAGGGTCGGCTCGCCCTTCAGCAGGTTGACCATGTTGCTGACAACGACCGGCAATGCCGCGCCGATGCCTGCATATGCGATCACGAACCCTGATACCGCGATCAGTCTTTTCGTCTGCGGTTTGAAGTAACCGACAATGCGCCGCGTCAGTTCGCGGTCTGAATATTGGCGGTCGTATTTTTCGTCGTTAAGTCCGGCAAAGAAACCCATAAGTCCTCTTATGTCATTGCGAGGGAACGGAGCGACCGAAGCAACCTCCCCGTAAAAGAGGGGATTGCTTCGGCGGAAGAGCGCCGCCTCGCAATGACATTACTCTCTAAATATCCTCGAATATGCTTCCGATGTTTGCATCAATTCGTCGTGCGCGCCGATGGCGGCGATGCGTCCCTTTCGCAGAACGATGATCAGATCAGCCCAGCGGATCTGCGAGAGGCGGTGGGTGATGATGAAGGTCGTGCGTCCGCGGGCGGCGTTGGCAATGGCGCGCTGGATCCTGTCTTCCGTGGCGGAATCGATGGCGGAGGTCGAATCGTCCAGGATCAAAATATGCGGTTCGGTCAGGAAGGCGCGTCCCAGTGCAATGCGCTGGCGTTGCCCGCCTGAAAGCGTGACACCGCGCTCACCCACGACGGTCTCATAGCCCTTATCGAACGAACGGATGAAGTCATCCGCCTGTGCGGATTTCGCCGCCGCTTCGACCTCACTTTGAGTTGCCCCCGGTTTCCCGAACGCGATGTTCTCGCTGACGGACCGCGAGAAGAGGAAGATATCCTGTTCGATCATGGAGACCTGTGAGCGGAGCGAGGCGAGATTCCAGTCGCGCACATCCACGCCGTCCACAAGCACCTGCCCGTGTGTAACGTCATAGGTGCGGTTGAGCAGTTTGACCAGGGAGGTCTTGCCCGCGCCGGTCTGTCCCACGATGGCAACCGTCTGCCCGGGTTTGACCTTGAAGGAGATATCCTGGAGGACGGGCTCTCCTTCGCCCTGGTCGCTTCCATCAGAGACAGTGTCAATATGCGCGGAGTAATCGAAGCTTACGTTCCTGAATTCCACTTCGCCCCTGATGGGTTCGGCGCGGCCCTGCACGTTCTGGTCGAGTTTGGTCTCGCGGTTCATCAGTTCCAGAATGCGGCGCGCGCTCGAAATTCCCAATGAGATCTGGGAGTAGGCGAATGTCGAAACAAAGGTGGGGAACTGCAACAGAAGGAGCAATCCGAAGTATGCCACCACATCGCCGAGGTTGATCTGTCCGCTGCGGAAAAGCAGAAGGGCGTGGAACAGCCCGAAGGCGTAGGCGGATCCGAGCAGGAGCATCGCGACGTAGCGTCCCTCCAGATCGCCCTGCCTGACGAAGGCATCCCTCACGCGGCTGGCGTTCATCACGAATTTGTCCACTTCCGCGTTTTCCTGCGAGGCGCCCTTGACCACCTCCACGCCATCCAGCGATTCGGAAAGATGAGTGTTCATTTCGCCGAAGGATGCGCGCACTTCATCGGTGACCGGTGAAAGTGTTCTGAGATAGCGCACGAGAAAAAAGAAATAAAGGACGATATAGACGGCTGGCACAAGCAGCAGTGAAGGATGGTAGCGTCCGGCAACGAACAGCGGCATCAACAAAAAGTTGAACGAACCCACAACAAGGTTGACGCCGGGGCTGAACATGTAATTGACCTCACGCACGTCATTTGTGGCGCGTGCCATCGTATCGCCCACCGGCTGCAGGTTGTGGAAGGTCATGCTTTTGCCGAGCAGGGAGAGATACAGTTCATCGCGCACCTGCCTTTCCATCTTTTGCGCGAGAAGCTCCGCGCCAAAGTTGCGTCCCAATTGCAGCACGCCCCGGATGATCTGTGAAACGCCGATGGTGATCGCCAGCGGAATGAGCACGCTTGTATCCGGAGTCGGTTTCAACATGGCGTTGAAGGCGTCGCCTGTCAATACAGGCACCACTGCGGCAAGCGCCGCATTGCCAAACGCGCCAATGATCATCATCAGCATGATCCAGCCGTGGCGCCGCGCATGCGACCAGATCCACGCAACGGGTCCGCTTCGATCATACGTAACAGGCCGTTGCATTGAGAATTCAGCGGGGGTGGTTATCGTAGCCATAGGGTTTGATTCTACCATTCAGGGCTGTATCATTTGAAGATGCCCGGAGGCACTCTCTTACCAAAATCAAAGATGTGCTGCCTTGCGTGAACCCCACATAAAGTCCGTAACGTGCCCGTTGCATCCGTGTTTAATGAATCAGCAGGCTCGCAGGGTCTGCAATTAATTTCCCAAAGGAGAATAAAAATGAAACTACCTACGACTATTTCCGGTTGGTGCATGTGGTTGTACTTCTTATGGGTTGGCATAGGAGCTTTTGTCGGTCTGCCGATGGCGGGTACGATCGCCGGACTTCTTGCCCTCGGCTATGCCGTCTTCGCCCTGTTGGGCAGATAACCATCGCAATCAGAACGACCTCCCGCAAGGGAGGTCGTTGGTTTTGAGAACCATCAAGTCGGCAAAACCTGCCGCGGACCTTCAGGACAGCCAAACGCTGACAATTGCTAAACGGGGAACAACTTCCCGAATACCTCGGGGCAATACTTCTGCACCATCTCGGAGGTGAGGCCGTTCTCCTTGCAGATCTCAGCATACAGGTCTGCGCTGGGGCGTTTCGTCCGCTTCTGGGTTGCGACGTCCAACGCCCAGAGACCGAAGCGCAGGGTCCAGCCCTGGTCCCATTCGAAGTTATCCACGAGAGTCCAATGGAAATAGCCCTTGATGGGCCAGTTGAAGTTGACCCCCCTCCATATCTGATGAAGGTGCTGTGCAATATAACGCGGACGGACTTTGTCTTCCGCATCCGCAAATCCGTTTTCGCTGACGATGATGGGCAGGTTGGGGAATGTCCTAACAACCCATTTCAAACCCTCGAACATGCCGTCGGGTTCGTTGACCAGGAAGTTCTTGTCGCTAAAGTCTCCGTCTTTTGGATAATGGGACTTGCTGAAAAGGGTTGAGGGACTCAGCAGATCGAATGTGACGCGGTTGCGGGTGTAGTAGTTGAAACCGAAGTAATCCTGCATCCCTCTCGCTTCAGGGATTCGTATCGTGCCAAGCACGGAACGGATATATCCCTTTGCGAGTGCCATCGGGAATCCGTTGTTGACGAGGTTGAAGGCATTTCTTGCGAGCGCTTTATCGAGCGGGGACCATGCATGATGCGGCACAAGCGAACGATAATGGGTCGCAATGCCAACCCGCGCCTCGGGCTGAATCTTATGGATCGCATGATATGCAGCGACATGTGACCTGATCATGTTCGTCTGCACGCGCATTGCCAGCCTGATGTTGTTCTTCCCTGGCGGGAAGTTGCCGCTCAAGCCTCCGCCCACGTAGCCATTCAACGCATATCCGCTGGGTTCGTTGAATGTGCACCAGTACGTGCAATATTCCTTCAGTGCATCCACCGTCTTGCGGACAAATTTTTCGAATAAAGGGATAACCGCTTCGGTCTCCCACGCGCCCACTTCCTCCAGCCAGATCGGATCGGTGAAATGATGCAGCGTGACCATCGGAGTCATGCCGCGTTCCTTGAGGCCGCGCAGCATGGCGCGGTAGCGTTCGAGCGCGTCCTCGTCCCATGCCTCGGGCGTTGGCTGGATGCGGCTCCACTCCACCGACAGGCGGTGCGCGTTCTGTCCCGCCTCGGCGGCGCGGTCGAAGTCCTCCTTCCAGCGGCCTCCCCACCAATCGCAAGCCAGGCCAGACGTCCCGTCCGTGTGACCCGCCTGTTCCCACTGCCACCACTGGTTGTTCGTGTTGTTGCCTTCCACCTGGTGCGCGGCGGTCGCCGTCCCCCATAAGAATCCGCGCGGGAAATGATAGGATGCTTGAGGCATGATGTCTCCTAATGGCAGGGGCGACTCGATGAGTCGCCCCTACGAGTTTCGATTTAGATACGCCAGATACAACGCGACCGACCCCGCCACTGCCGCGTTGAGCGACTCGATCTGCCCGCGCATGGGAAGTTGCAGGACGATGTCGCACTTGTCACGGGTAAGTTTGCGGATGCCCTCGCCCTCGCTTCCGACCACGATGGCAGTTGCTCCCGATAAATGACGCTTGGTCTTCTCCCCGATCGTTTCCCCGTTTTGATCGAGCCCGACAACCCAAACGTTCTCCGCCTTAAGAGCGTCGATCGCCTGCGCCAGATTCGAGCGCGCGATGCGCATGTGTTCGCTTGCTCCCGACGAAGCATTGACCGCCGCAGGCGTGACCTCCACCGTATGCGCCAGCGGAATGACGATGCCGTGCACGCCGACCGCCTCCGCCGTGCGGATGAGTGCCCCGAAGTTCTGCGGGTCGTTCAACGTATCAAGCAAAAGGACAAAGGGAGGTTCGTTCAGTTCTCTGGCATGATCAAGGATATCGAGCACGTCACTGTACGGGTACGCGCTGACATCCGCCACGATGCCCTGATTATGCTCGTGGATTTTGTCCAGTTGTGCGCGTTTGACTTTGGAGACAGGAATCTTCCTCTGTGAAGCCAGAGCCATGATCTCAGCCATTCTGCCCTTGACCTGGACATTATCGGCGATCTCGAGCCTGAACACGTCCCTGCGTTTGGCGCGCAGGGTTTCGTACACGGCGTTGCGGGAGTAGATGAATTCTTTCATATTCCCCCGATTGTACCGTAGGGACGAACCGGCGGGTCGCCCCTACCCCTCGATTTTCACCTCAATGATCCTGTCCAGCCGAAAATTGCGTTCTGCGTCGCGCAGGTGGCAGTGTGCCTGAAGATAGACATAATCCGCCAGCCCCAGCACCTGTTTGGGCGTGATCCAGCGCTGGGTCTCGTTGCCATCCCCATCCACGTAACGGATGTGGATGCGCCGGTTGCTGTAGATCGCCTCGCCCAATTCGGTGGGCAGTTGGATGCCCTCGTTAGGCCACACGGGCGAGTTGTAAATGCCGATATATTCATCGAGCGGACGGTGGTACTGTTTCAAGCCGTCCATCATGGCGAAGAAGATTCCCCGCGCGGTGTGGGCGTCGTCCAGGGCGCGGTGTGCCGCTGTCATCGGCACGTGGAACGCCTCCGCGATGGAGAGCAGACTGTTGGACGGCAGTTCGTAGAACTCGCGCGCCAGTTTCAACGTGTCGATCAAATTCGGGATCTGGATCTCATGTCCCAGGCGTTTGTATTCGCTGTCCAAAAATTGGATGTCGAACTGGGCATTGTGACAGACCACGACCGTGTCGCTCAACAGACCCAACACTTTGGGAGCGACCGCCTCGAACAAAGGTGCGGACTTCAAATCCTCATCGGATAATCCGTTCGTGGAGGCGGCTCCCGGCGAAAGCGGACGTTCGGGATTCACGAGGGTCTGGTACTGTTCCTTGATGCGTTTCCCCTCGCTGATGACGATTCCCACTTCACAGATGCGGTCACCGAACCAGGGCGAGAGACCCGTTGTCTCAAGATCGAGAAAGGCAAAACGTGCGTTTGAAATATCGAACATGGGTGCTATTATATGTCATTCTGACGAGGCGCGGAGCAGCGACAAAGAATCTATAGTTTGCCAATGAGGCTTCAAACGGAAAAAAGATTCTTCGCTCAGAATGACATGGTGGAGAATATTTCGCCCTCTTTGTGCGTTTCCACCTTCCCGCCACGATACAACGTCACTGCGCCGCGGCCATACACCTTCCATGAATGGTTTTCGCCGTCGTCGATCATGCCGGTCTGCTCGTCGATGCCGAGCAAAGTGACCTTGGGAATCTCCCTCGTCAGTTGCGGAGCCCAGTTCTTCCCGAAGGTATTGTGATGAGGCAATACCAACGAATTGGAGACGAGGTTCAAGCCCTCTTGAACCTTCCTCGTGTATGGATCGTAATAGAACTCACACATGACCATCGCGCCCGCGCTGCTCCCTGCGATGACCGCGCCGTTTCGATACGCGTCCGCCGCGGCTTTCCATGTCAGGCTGTCTTTCAAGGTCTGACCGAGGTAATGCGTAAAGCCGCCCAACAAATAGATCAATTTCGCCTCGCGCAGGGATTCGGCGATCGCCTTATCGTTCGCGCTGGCTTTGTCGATCAATGGAACGGAGACCACATCCCTCACGCCGAGTCCCTGAAACCAGCGGACTCCGTTGTTCCCAGCGTTGACGTGGTTCCGGTCCGGCGCGGCAGCCGTCGGGAGGATTCGAAGCGGGGCGTCAAATCCGCCAGCCAGTTCGAGGGCGCGCAAGTCGGGGTCGCGCATCCGCCCGCCGAATTCCGCTCCGCCTTCCAAAAGCAGATAGCCCATGTTCATAACCCAAACTCGTCGAACGCTATGTCGTTCTGGTGATTTGCGATGGCGCGCCGCACATAGGGAATGGTGTCCTCAGGTAACCTGTCAACATCCACCCAGCGCAGGTCATCGCACTTATCGGGTTCGGCGTTGACGATCTCTCCCTGCCACTTATGGACCTGCACGAAGAAGTCGACGCGTTCATCGCCTTCGATGCGGTGCATGACGGAGGAAAAGCTCATGTCGCCCGGTTCGATATCCACACCGATCTCCTCTTTTGCCTCGCGCACCCCCGCCGCAATGACGGTTTCGTTCCCGTCCAAATGCCCGGCAGGGACGCTGTACTCACCATCGCGATAGCCGGTGTTGAGGCGGCGCGCGAGCAGGATCTTATTTTCCCGAATAAAGAAAAGATGAACGGTGACAGGGAAAGTCGCGCGCATTATCGAAAATATTTCTCCCAAACCCTCTTCTTTTCTGCATCTGGAATGAACGACGCTTCATACGCGTAACGGTTGCAAACCGCGATCTCGTCCATGCTCATGCCCAGCACTTCGTGCGCGATGCGGTATTCGTTGTTGAGGTTCGTTTCGAGCACTTCGGGGTCGTCCGAATTGATCGTCACCTTCACACCCAGATCGAATAGCCGCTTGAGAGGATGCTCTTCGATCGTCCGCACGGAGTTGGTGAGGTAGTTGCTCCACGGGTTGACCTCCAGCGTGATGCCGCGCTCCTTGAGCAGTTCCACGACCTGCATGTCCTCAATCGCGTGGATGCCGTGACCGATCCGGTCGGGGCTGGTCATTTCGATGACCTCTTTGACAAAAGAAGCAGGCGTATCCTCACCGGTATGGATGGTGACTTTCAAGCCTGCCTCTTTGGCTTTCATCACAGACGGAACAAACTCGCGCAACGGGAAATCCCGTTCGCTGTCAGCGAGGTCGATGCCGAGGATGTGTTCTTTGTGGCGGATCGCCCAATCCACGGTCTTGATGCAGGACGCGGGCCCCATGCTGCGGGAGGTGATGGCGATGTAGCCGATCGCCATGTCGAACTCCGCCTCGGCGCGTGACCTGGCTCTGATGAGGCCTTCGAGGCATTCATCCCAATCGAGGTCATGTCCGTGGAACGCCCAATCGGGCGAGAAGCGCACTTCGAAAAGTTTGATGTTCTGCTTCGCCGCATCTTCGAACAACTCCCAGGCGATGCGCTCGACCACCTTCGGCGAGGTGATGCTGTTTTGAAAGATGGCGAACGCTTCGAGCACGGCATGCAGGTCGCGCATCTGGTCGTAGATCTTGACATGTCCCTCCAGTTCGCTGACCTCATACGCGGGCAGTTGCAGGTTGTATTCTTTGGCAACCTCGAGGATCGTCCCAGTGCGGATCGAGCCTTCGAGGTGGATGTGGATCTCGGTCTTGGGAATGGCGTTGTATTGCGGGTCGAAGTTTTTCATGGGAACCTGCCTGTTCGTCCGATTTTACACTGAGAGTAAGAAATCATGCACGCCGACAGTCTGTTTGAAAAGCAAGGGTGACGGTCACTTTGAAGGCAGCCGTCTCCCAACCATCACCCATAGGAAAACAACATGGATTTCAAGTTGACGATCTTTTCCGATTACATCTGACCGTGGTGTTATGTCGGCCAGGGTGTGGTCGAGAAATTGAAGCAGGAATATCGAGTGGACGTGGAATGGCGTCCGTTCTATCTGTATTTCGATACGCCGCCCGAGGGCAGGGAACTGCCCGATTACGTGAAGAGGGCGCGCGCCAACGGCTCGGAGGAACGTCTGCGTACCATCGCCGATTTATACGGCATGGAGTTCCGATCCACAGAGCGCATTTACAACACGCGTCTCGCGCACGAAGCGACCGAGTATGCACGCGAGCATGGTAAGGCAAACGAATTTCACAGGATCATTTTCCGCAAGGTGTATGCGGAGGGACAGGACCCCAGCGGATGGGATGTCCTTCGAAGCGCGGCGCAGGAAGCGGGTCTGGATGGTGAAGCGCTGCAAAGGGAGGTGGAAAGCGGCAGGTACACCGCGTCCGTCAACCAGCAGGTGCAGTGGGCGTATCAGATCGGGGTCTCCGGCGTGCCGACCTATGTGATCAATGACCGTTATGCATTGGTCGGGGCGCAGCCGTATGAGGTGTTCAAGAACGCGCTGGCGCAGATCATGAATCAAATGGGCTGACGGATTTGCCAGCCCTTTGTCCTTGATATCATTGCGACCTTTGGGGAAAAGCTCCTCCCCAAAATTTGGGGAGGTGACCGACACTTGCACCTCACTGCGTTTGGTGCAGTGCAGGTGAGGTCGGGTGGGGCAGGTCCCTTCCCGCCCCTGTTTGGATTGACAAATATAGTGCTTGACGTTTAGCGCATCGCGCTATATAATCAACCTGTGATCAAAACCTTCAAAGACGCTGAGACAGAGAAGATATACCAACGTGAACGTTCGCGGAAGTTACCATCTGACATTCAGCAAGTGGCATTGCGTAAATTAAGAATGATCAACAACGCTATCAACCTTAATGACTTGCGTGTGCCGCCTGCGAACCGACTTGAAAAACTTAGCGGCGACCGCGCAGGGCAACATAGCATCCGAATTAATGACCACTGGCGAATCTGTTTTGAATGGCGCGGCAGTGACGCATTTAACGTTGAAATAACAGATTACCATTAGAAGGAGCAAAAATGACTGACAAACTCTCCCCCATCCATCCAGGCGAAGTATTGTTGGAAGAATTCATCCTCCCGATGAACTTGAGCCAGAATCGCCTTGCGATTGACATCGGCGTGGACGCACGTCGCATCAACGAGATCGTGCTGGGCAAGCGCGCGGTTACAGCCGATACCGCCCTGCGTCTATCTCGTTTCTTTGGCAACTCACCTCAATTCTGGATGGGACTGCAAACTCAATATGATCTCGACGTTGCCGAAGATCAACTCGGCAAACGGCTTGACCGTGAAGTCCGCCCATACGCAATGGCAGGATGAATCAAAGAGCGACTCGCAACAGGTCGCTCTTTCATTTCTCAATCAATTCCTTGATCTTCCCCACCACCGCGGACAAATCCTTCACCACCTCATCGTTCCACCCCCACCCAGCCTCCCCCAAATTCCACGAACTTGGAATTTGGGGGAGGTGTCCGAAGGACGGAGGGGGTCCCGCCGTTCAACTTACGCCATGATATAATGACGTAAATCAGACGTCATAAAACGTCAATTTGACGTCAGGAGAAATTTCATGATCGAAGTGCTTCTGGGCTCTAAAAACGCTGAAAGGGTTTTGTTGTATATCTTCACACGCGAAGAAGGCTACGCCCGTGAGATTGCCAGTTTTTACAACACGGACTTAAAGCCCATACAAATGCAATTGGACAAGTTCGAGAAAGGCGGGGTTCTCGTCAGCCGTTCCATCGGGCGGACTCGACCGTATGAATTCAATCCGCGTTACCCGTTCTTAAATGAGCTGAAGGCATTGCTCGAAAAAGCGCTTTCATTCTACCCAGACAAGGAACAGGAAGAATTGCAAATGAATCGGCGCCGTCCGCGGGCGAAGGGGAAAACGCTATGAAGAAGATCAAGAATATGAGCCAGGTGGAACTGGCAGCCTACGTTCAAGACTCTTTACAAGCAGAAGGAATTCAGGTTGTGTTATCTGGTGGGAGCGCCGTTTCATTTTATAGCAAGAACAAGTATGTTTCAAAAGACCTTGACTTGATCAATACCAGTTTTTCACGACGCAGCAAAATCAAAACCGTCATGGAAAAACTCGGTTTCCACGAGCAGGGACGGTACTTCATCCACCCCGAAACGACTTTCTTCATTGAATTTCCCGATGGGCCGCTCTCAGTCGGCGAAGAACCTGTGAAGGAGATCAGTGAATTCGAGTTATCAACAGGGACATTGCGCGTGCTTTCCCCCACGGACTGTGTCAAAGATAGGTTGTGTGCATTCTACTTCTGGAACGACTTGCAAGGACTGGAGCAGGCAATTTTAGTGACGAAAAGCCAGCAAGTGGATTTGAAAGAGATCAGGCGCTGGTCAAAGGTAGAGGGGAAAGAAAAGGAATATCAAGCATTTACAGACAAGCTTTAAGATTTGAGCATCGCCATTGCTTTAATCCCACGGATAATCGTACCAACTCGAAAACTCATTGTAAATTTCATCAGCAATGCTGTAATGTTCGCCACGCTTGCTGACTCTTTCATACTTGACCCCAGCATCTTTGAATAGCCGATCCACAACATCATGGATCAATTCCTTGATGGAATCAGGGTCGCTTGTATCCGTTGCGTCAATCAGAGACATGGCAACAGAATGTTCTTCCTCGTTCCTGCGTTTTATCTGCATGGATTTATCCACAGCATACTGCAACATCCCGGCAACGACCACCGAAAGGCGATGTGTCCGCCCGTGCGGGACAAGTTCGCGTAACATATCCACCCATACCTCGTAAGTTTCTTTTCCAACCACATCTTGAAGGCTTCTTTTGGATTTTTTAGGCATAGGTCAACTTTCTGGAAAAATCATTGATTTGATTTTGTTTACCACCGCGGATAAGTTCCTCACTACCTCGTCATTCCCAAAGCGGACTATCATCAACCCCATCTCACGTAGCACCTTCTCCCGCCGTTCATCTTCATCTTTCTGCAAATCGTGGATATCTCCATCCACCTCCACAACCAGCCCCGCCTTGTGGCAGTAAAAATCGACGATGAATCCCTGTATAACCTGCTGACGCCGAAACCGAACGCCCAGCTTATTCGCGCGGACTTCCTTCCAAAGCAATTTTTCAGCGGGCGTCATTTCGCGGCGTAGTTCTTTTGCGCGTTCGAGCTTTGCCTTGGTGACTCTTTGATCTGTAACGATATTCTTGATAGGCATGGGCGGATTGTAATTCAAAACCTCACCCCAGCCCTCTCCTAACCCTAAAGGGTGCTTCGCGAAGGAGAGGGAGCCAGACCATCCCCGCCAAATCAGTCTCCAACCATCAGAAATCATCCCACCAGCAGGCACCCCTTCCCTCGCGAAGCGTCCCCGAAGTGAAGCGGAGGGGATCAGGGAAGGGGACGGGGGAAAGGTCTCCCCTCCCTCCCTTCCCCCCCTTTGGTTTGTGTCAGATCAACAGATCATATAACTCAATCACCACAGCTAAACGTAATGCAACCAACTCTAAAAACTTTACATCCTCTGTTGAAAAAGCCTTTTTATAAGTACTTTGACAATCCAAGATACCTAATGGTAAGTCTTCTTTGCCTCGAAGGGGTAAACAGTGTGCAAGCAAAGGTTGTCAGGAAGAGAGAACCTCGGGTAGGATAGTTCGGGCTCAACCAAACCAAACTACCCGAGGCTCAAAATGAACTATAACATTGAAAAGATAAACCAAATAGGCAAGATGGTGGCGGAAGTTATTGAAGAGGCAGTGATGCAAACAGGAGAGGAAAAGGTTCGAATCAGCGATATTGAAATGGGGTTGCGTGAAACCCTGCAGGCCGTCGGACAAAGTGCATTGAAGCAATTCCTGGAAAATGGGGAGGATGGACCGGAAACACAAATCAAGTGCAGCTGTGGCGGCCAACTGCACTACCAACGACGTCGCGCGGCAACGATTTGGAGTGTGTTCGGCAAAGTTGTATACAAAAGAGCATATTATGCAGGCTGCGAGTGCCAAACGGGACAGGCGCCAGTGGACAGCCGATATGGGATCGAAGCAGGCAAGGTGACGGCAGGCTTGGCGCACCTGATCGCCTTGAGCGGGATCAAGGAGTCGTTTGAGGAAGGACGGAAATGGTTGAAAGAGTACCTGCTGTTTGAAGTATCGGAGAATACGGTGCGCAGCGAAACTCAAAAAATGAGTGAACTGCAACGCCAAGCGGATCAAGAATTGGTCAAAGCCATGCAGGACGAGAAAAGCCTCCAGCAACGAGAACGGAGCCAGCCCGTTGGGTGCGACATTCTGTCTGGTTCGATCGATGCCGCTAAAGTACGGATCGAACCCCGTGATCCACGGGAAAAAGTGCTGGAAAACCGCGAAAGCTGGCGGGATTTGAAGGCTGGTTGTTGGTACGAAGGCGAAGTTGTGCCTGTGCCTCAGCAATCTACGCGCCAAAAGGAGAAGAGGCAACGCGAAGAGATCGTGTTGCGTGCCAGGAACAAAAAATACTTCTGCGACATCGCCGAGGCACAGGAATTTGGCAAGGTACTATGGGCGACAGGCTGTGCCGTTGGCGCAGACCGCGCGCGTCTGCTGGTATTTATCTGTGATGGTGCGGTTTGGATTTGGAATTTGATTGCTCAATATTTTCCAAACGCCGTTCAAATTGTGGATTGGTATCACGCTGCTGACCGCTTGAAACGCATTGCCGAAGAGGCTTTTCCAACTCTGGAAGAACGTCAACCATGGTTGCACCAGGTGACCGAAGACTTATGGCAAGGCCGGGTCGAATTGGTTATCGAAGCTTGCCGCCTGCTAGCCAAAAATTCCAAGTGGGCGCAGCAATCCCTGACGTATTATTCCAACAATATGGAACGAATGCGCTATGACCAATTTCGTGCTTCCAACTTATTGATTGGCAGCGGCGTCATTGAAAGCGGCTGCAAACAGATCGTTACCCAGCGCTTGAAACTGCCTGGCGCACAATGGCATGTGGATGGCGCTATTTTGACTGCGAAAGCACGTACGGCTTGGATGAACGGTGAATGGCAAAAACTCGTCTCTGCACGTTCTCTTTTGCCTCTCGCTGCCTGACACCTTTTGCGTGCACACAATTCATCATTCTACATTCATCCTTCCTCACTCTCTGATACAATACGCCCGCCTTACTAAACATCTAATCTCTCTTTATCTAATATCGGAAAGCTAATGTCAAACGAATCCTTAGTTATTTACTCCATGAACAAAGTGGGACGTATCGTCCCTCCCAACAAACAAATCCTGCGCGACATCTCCCTCGGCTTCTACTACGGCGCCAAGATCGGCGTGCTCGGGCTCAACGGCGCGGGCAAATCTACGTTACTGCGCATCATGGCGGGCGTCGACAAAGACTACATCGGCGAAATCTCCATGAGCAAAGGCTACACCGTCGGTCTGCTCGAGCAGGAACCCAAACTCGATGAAAGCAAAACAGTCCTCGAGGTCGTCAAAGAGGCGGTCGCGCCCATCGTCGAAATGCTCGCGCGCTTCGATGAGGTCAACGCCAAATTCGCCGAACCCGATGCCGACTTCGACCTCCTCATCGCCGAGCAAGCCAAACTGCAGGAGCAACTCGACAAGCACGACGCCTGGAACCTCGACAGCCGCCTCGAACTCGCCATGGACGCCCTTCGCTGTCCGCCGTCGGATACGCCCATCAAGATCTGCTCAGGCGGAGAACGTCGCCGCGTCGCCCTCACCCGACTCCTGCTCACCGAACCCGATATTCTCCTGCTCGATGAACCCACCAACCACCTCGACGCCGAATCCGTGGCGTGGCTCGAACATCACCTGCGCGACTACAAAGGCACCGTCATCGCCGTCACCCACGACCGCTACTTCCTCGATAACGTCGCAGGCTGGATCCTCGAACTCGACCGCGGCTACGGCATCCCGTGGAAGGGCAACTACTCCTCATGGCTCGAGCAAAAGGAAGAACGCATCCGCCTCGAAGAGAAATCCGAATCCAAACGTCAGAAGACCCTCCAGCGCGAACTCGAATGGATTCGCATGTCGCCCAAAGCGCGTCAATCCAAAGGACAAGCCCGCGTCAGCGCCTACGAAAAATTATTGAATCAGGAAGCCGAAGCACGCCGTGAAGAACTGGATATCTACATCCCACCCGGACCTCGCCTCGGTGACGTCGTTTTTGAATTTGACAAAGTGACCAAGAGCTACGGCGACCGCCTCATTCTTGACGAGTTTTCTGCTTCTGTTCCCCCAGGCTCCATCATCGGGATAGTGGGTCCAAACGGCGCAGGCAAGACCACCCTGCTCAAGATGATCATCGGACAGGAAAAACCCGACAGCGGCTCCGTCAAAGTCGGCGAGACCGTCAAACTCGCCTACGTTGACCAATCCCGCACCCTCGACCCTGAGAAGACCGTCTACGAAGAAATCTCA
Organism: Anaerolineales bacterium UBA5797; assembly: GCA_002418205.1. Lineage (GTDB taxonomy): Bacteria > Chloroflexota > Anaerolineae > Anaerolineales > Villigracilaceae > Defluviilinea. The sequence continues at coordinate 104,264 of DIDP01000078.1, forward strand.
CAAGGCGCCGATACGCTCGAACTCGGCAAACGCAAGATCAACGCGCGTGGTTATGTATCCACGTTCAACTTCGCTGGCACAGACCAGCAAAAGAAAGTCGGCATCCTCTCAGGCGGAGAACGCAACCGTGTCCACTTAGCCAAGACCCTCACCGAAGGCGCCAACGTCATCCTGCTCGACGAACCCACCAACGACCTCGACGTCAACACCCTGCGCGCCCTCGAAGAAGCCCTGAGCGAATTCGCAGGCACAGCCTTGGTCGTCTCCCACGACCGCTGGTTCCTCGACCGCATCTGCACCCACCTCATCGTCTTCGAAGGTGACTCCGTCGCCAAAATGTACATCGGCAACTGGTCCGATTACGAAACCATGATGCAAGAAAAATTTGGAAAAGACCTTACACCGCATCGAGTCAAATATAGAACGTTGAAACGATAAATTACAACCATGTTGTTGCGGGCCCTGTTGGTTGAGTAGTCCCGTGCTCGTCGGGGCGTATCGAAACCACAGGGCGAAGCAATCTTCTCGAAACTCGGGATTGCTCACTTGCACCGAGCGCAAGTACGGTGTCGTCGCAAAGAACCCTCCTCGCAACACCGCACCTGCGGTGGGTGCAGGTGTGACATCCGTGGCAACTGGTCTGATTACGAAACGATGATGACCGAAAAATTCGGCAAAGATCTCACCCCGCCCCGCTTGAAATATAGAACTCCAAAATGACAATTGCCCGTACCACAATCAACCCTCAAGTGTTGTATCAATCATCCTGCGGATAGAGGAGATAGAATGTTTGAATGGCTGAACAGCAATGTCGGTTTGGTGCTTGTTATCCTGAGTGTCTTCGGTCTCGTGGGCGGATCGTTCTCTGCTGAAGGGTTGACATTCAAATTCAAGACGGCCAAGGGCAAAGTCAATACATTTCTGGTGGTGATCGGCTCCGTGGGCCTTTTGATGATACTCGTTGATTTTTTACTCTATTACTATTTCCTGCCCTAGCATGGGTGGTGAACGGGCACACTCTGCCCAGGCATCTGGTCTGATTATGAAACCATGATGCGCGTGAAATATAGGACGATGAAGCGATAACATAACCTGGGTTGCCCGTTCCAACGGAAACCTGCGGGCGGTTATCCCATCGCACGTCCTTGTCAACCTGTTTGCCTTCACTGCCTTATTCGTGGATAACGGCTTTTAAGTCTTGAATCGATCGGAGTGGATACCGCTCCGATTCCAAAACAACGATGGATGAGAAATTTGGGAAGGATTTTGCTCCACATCGTGTAAAATAGCGCACGTTGGAGAACAAGATCAAACTCGTTTTGATAAAACCGGGCAGCATCATCTTGCCAGTGGACGCCTAGTCTGAAGGTGGAAATGGATCTATCAGGAAACCGACTATTTCGATTGATTCACAGACTGACAAGCAAGGACAAACACCAAATGAAAAATTTGATTCAGAGATTTCTTTTATCACCCGTACATCATTTGATGTTTGCCATCTACTATGTATTCAGGTTGTATGGCAACAATATTTCAAATGTTCCATTTAATGATTTTATCCGGCCGTTGTTGATTTCGGTGTTTGCCGCGTCTGCGCTGTATCTATTGTTTTTTGTTTTATCCCGCAGCAGCGTTAAGGCTTCATTCATAACCTCAGTGGTCTTTTTCATGTTCTATTTCTATTACGATGGATGGAATCTATTGCCCTTCAAAAAAACACATGCATGGGCGACTAATTTCCCAATTGTTTGGGTGTTATTAACTTTGATCATCATTATATGGATCGAGCGATCCAGGAGCACGGACCCGGGGGGTAGTTTCACAGCTGGGGTAAACCTGATGGCATTCACGCTACTCATTTTCCCCACCATGCAAGGCATCCAATATGCGGTTGCCATTCGGCAATCTTATATGCCACAGGTGAGACATGTTGTGGATGGCAGAGCACTGAAATCACCTCCCGATATATATTACATAATCTTGGATGCATATCCCCGTGCCGACGTGCTGGAGCAATATGGATACGATAATGGTGGGTTCCTCCAGGAGTTAAGGGATCTGGGATTCTATGTTGCGGAGTGCAGCCAAAGCAATTATTCAAGGACTGCACTATCATTAACATCCTCATTGAACATGGATTATCTTCACGTGTTAAGCACTGAAATTCGCCCTGAGGAAGACGATTATTTTTGGCTGTATAAAATGCTCGATGAAAATGCTGTGCAGGCCTCCGTGTCCAATATGGGATATAAAACCTTCTCTTTTGCGAGTGGATTTTTGTGGGCGGAATGGAGGGATGCGGATGTTTTTATTGCTCCTCCTGACGGGCCTATGACGGAATTCGAGACCGTTGTTGTGCTCTCCAGTTATGCAAGAATTCTCAATGATCTGGGATACATCAATCTTGCTGATATCCATGCTGATCGTTTTCGGACACGCACACGACTGGTTCTGAGAAGTTTCGATATGTTGGCACATGAACCTGGACCCAAATTCGTTTTTATACACCTAATTGTTCCTCATGCACCATTTGCATTCGACGAAAACGGGAATCCCGTGGATCCCAATCAATATCAGGGTAATGACGGTTATGTGACTCAGGTGAAATTTATTAACAAATTCATACTGCCGGAATTGAAAACACTCATCGATAAATCAGCAAATCCACCGGTGATTATTCTACAAGGGGATCACGGCACTCTGGAAAGGGATTTGCAAATGAAGATTTTGAACGCATATTACCTGCCTGAAGGTACGGAGGCTCTTTATCCCAGTATTTCCCCGGTTAATAGTTTTCGTATTGTGTTCAACACCTATCTCGGCACCGAATTTCCACTTTTGGATGATGTCAGCTATTATTCAGAGAATAGTAAATATGACCTTTCCATCTTTCCGAATACCTGTCCGTAATGTCCCTTAAAATCCGTGGAAGCACAAGCTTAACGAAATGTAACCCGGCATTTGAAAAGGCTTTGTTGCCGGGAGGTATTTTATAAATTCCTCCGATTACAAAACAATGCTGAAAGAGTAAACATGCGACTGACACCCTTCCGGATGCCAGTCGCTTCGTTTTGTTTCTATTCCATGCCTTCCGCCAGCGCGATCATCCCTTCGGCATCGAGATATGCGATCGATTCGACGCCGCCGAATTTCGTCATCTCGAACCAAATGCCATTCTCGATCCAGCGCAGGCGCAGGATGGGCGCGTCAGGATTCCACCTGGCAACGGACTCACCGGGGTAGACCACGAATGCTCCCTGAACGATCTCCGCATCCAGTCCGTTGACCTTGACCTGCAGGATGGCATCCTCGGGCGATTGATCCCAATCCGATTGAATAAATCCATTCGTGGATTCATTGATGGCGAGTTGTCCACCATTCCCTGCAGCCTGATACTGGATGCCGATGTATCCGTTGGATGCCATGGCGCCTGCAAATTCAAATCCCTGTGGAATTGTGGGCAGTTCCTTCGCATCGAACCCTGCGATCTTCTCCGCCTCAGACATGCTGACGAATGGAACAGATGGTTGTGCCGTCGGCATGGCTTGCGCCTCTTCAGGCGATGGGGCTTGTCCCTGCGGTAAGGGGCGTTCCTTGCTTTCGGCACGGATGAAGAACTGTAAAACATTCTGCGCAAAGGCGCGTCCCTGCGGGGTGACGAAGGCAAGCGCCAGCAGGACGACGATCGCCAGGGTTGCATAAGCGACGCGGGGAATGCGGCGCGGTTGGGTTGTGTTCATGTTTGCTCCTTGTTGTTTGGTGGTTCCCGCAACAAGGTTGGTCTTCACCGCGTGCCGGAGGTTCACTTCCGAGGACGGAATTTTTTCTTCGAGCGCGTCCTGCAAAATGGACTGTACTTTCTTCTTGTCCATGTGTGACTCCTATCTTGTGGTATCCATCAGATCGCGCAGGCGTTGGCGCGCGTCCCTGAGCCACCATTTGATGGTGCTGAGCGGGCGGTCCATGCGTTCGGACATGTCCGCTTCGCTGAGGTCGAGGAAGTAGCGCATCACGACCACGGCGCGTTGTTCGGGCGGCAGGGACTGGATCGCATCCAGGATGTGTTCGCGGACCTGCTTCTCCTCCAGCCATTGCTCAGGCTGGGGCGCGGGATCAGCCAACAGCGCCGCGAGAGCCGAAGCGTCCTCATCCAGATCATCCAATGAGATGCTGCGCTTCAACCGCTTTGCGAGTTTGAGCGCGTCGTTGACGACGATCCGAAAGAACCACGGCGGGAAGGGACGCTCCTCGTCGAATTGATGGATGCGCTCCGCAGCTTTGACGAACGCCGACTGGGCGATGTCCTCGGCCAGCGCGCGGTCGTAAAGGATCAGGTACGCGGCATGCACCGCCTGAGCCTGATACCGATTAACCAATATTTCAAGGCTGTCGAGGTGACCTTGTTTGATGCGGGAGATTGCGGTTCGATCTTCCATGCACGGACCTTTCAGGAGAATTCTCTGATTATAGTATCCGCCAGGAGGCGAAAAGATAGTGATCTGCTGCCGCAAGGGACTGTCTCAGCGAGCCGCCGGGAAACCATCATCCAGAAATAAGCATCGAGCATTAAGATGGGGAGGATCTGTGCCCGGTCCGGGAAGTTTGGAGTCCATGCCAGCCGAATGAAGAAAAATGCGTAGATCTACGTATTTACAGCCCCCGGGTTGGCAAGGATAATTTATGCTGGCAGGTTATCGATCTTTATCAGGAATCTCACAATAAGATAATAATGTGAGGATATTCTCTGTCGCCCTGTTTTCCGACTTCCGAAATACAATTGTCTCATGATCTGGAAAAAGGTATCAATCTGGTGGGGCTCGAAGGAGCTATGTTATGAAATCCAATTCAGCGGAGGGGATATTCGCGTTTCCGTTCGATGTGCAAACCACGCGTCCGTCATGGTCGCGCTGGCTCTGGCTCTGGGGAGCCTGGGGGGTGATCTGCGGTGTTCTGGCGATCATTGAACAGGTACCTGATATCGTCAACCAGGTGGCTGCGCCGATCAGTTCGGTCGCTTTCGATCTGCTCGGGCTGCAGGTGATTTTGATCGGGCTGTGGATCGCCTGGAAACAGCCCTGGTCTCCAGCCGACATCATGGACCAACGCAAGGGCTGGATGCTCAACATCATCTGCACTGTGCTGCTTGTTCCGGCGGTGGGGGTGATCCTGATCGATCCGGACCCGTGGGGATCGGTCTGGTTTTATCTCACACTCGGCACCATGCTTTTGCAGATCTTCTGGCTGAGCCGGCGGGGATTGGTCCGTTTGGCGGCGATTTTGTTGACCATCTCGCTCGTCATCCACTGGTTGGGGTTGGGAGGGTTGAATACCGACCTCAGAGATGTGGGATATGTATTCGTCTACGGCTTGATCTTTCTTGTCGGGGGAGTGCTGGTCAGATGGTGGTTCGGGCTGATCATGGCGCTGATCCTCCCTTTGCTCTCCACCATTCTGGCCGATCTGGGCGTTTCTGCAATTTCTCCGAATTGGAATGCGGCATTTCTTTATCTGTTGCTGCTCGGCGCCTATGCCGCGATCATCGCTCTGTACACCCGCGCGCTTGAAACGGCGCTTACCATCACCGACGCGAACAATGTCGAGCTCAAGAAGGTGCGGGACATACTTTCACAAACGATCGAACAACTAAGAGGTAACGAAGAGCAACTAAGGACGGTCATCAGCAACAACCCGGTGATCCTGTTCGTTTTGGATCGAAACGGCATTTTCAAGTTGTCGGAAGGAGCCGGTCTGGAACGCCTCGGTCTAAAACCCGGTGAAGTGGTGGGACAGTCGGCATTTGACCTCTATAAAGACCATCCGGATATCGTTCGCCTCCTGGAACAGACCCTGGCAGGCCACACCTCGCACGCCGTCCTCGAAGTGGGTCCGGTCACACTCGATGTGCACTATTCGCCGATCCGTAATGGGCAGGGGGCGGTGAGCGGGGCGGTCGGCGTGGCGACCGACGTCACCGAACGAAAACAAATACAACAGGAACTGGAGGACAACCGGCGGCGGCTTGCTTTTCTTTTGGATAAATCCCCCTCCGTCATTTATTCATCCAAAGCCTCGGAGAATTTTGAGGCAACATTCATGTCGGCCAATGTCACAAACCAGTTGGGATATCAACCGGAGGAGTTTATCAACGATCCCGGGTTTTGGATGGAACACATCCACCCGGACGATGCCCCTCATATTGCTGCGGGTTTGGAAAAACTATTTGTGCAGGGTGTGCACTCGCACGAATATCGTTTTCGCCATAAGAATGGTCAATACGTTTGGATGCGGGATGAATTGACCCTGATCCGGGATGAAGCCGGGGAACCCCGGGAGATCATCGGTTCCTGGATTGACATCACCGAAAACAAACAGGCGGAGGCCGCACTGCAGGAGAGTCGCATTATGCTCAAGCAGATTCTGGACACCGTTCCTCAGTCCATATTCTGGAAAGACAGGGACAGCGTGTATTTGGGCTGCAACCGGGTCTTTGCTGCCGCTGTTGGATTGACCCCTGATGAAATTGTCGGCAGGACCGATTTTGACCTCCCCTGGCCCAGGCATGAAGCGGAGGCATACCGCGCCGATGATGCGTATGTGATCGCCAATCAGGCGCCAATGCGGCATATCCTTGAGCCGCTCCAGCAGGCGGATGGCGTCCGCCTGTGGATCGATACGACCAAGCTGCCTCTGATGGATGGCCACGGGGAAGTCTATGGCGTTTTGGGCGTGTATGAAGACGTCACCGAGCGCAGTCGCGCCGAACAAGCCCTGCGGGAAAGCGAAGCCCGATATCGACATCTTTTCAATGGCATCAACGATGCCGTGATGGTTTACGATCTCGAAACGGGCAGGTTTGCGGATTGCAACGAAGGCGTCACACACCTGCTGGGTTATACCCGTGACGAGTTTTTAGCCCTTCAGCCGCCGGATATCGTTCATCCCGATTTTCATCAAACCATGCGGACGAACCAGCAGATGTTGAAATCGGGGGAAAACACCATCATTGAGTCCCTGCACTGCCGCAAAGACGGTGCAACGGTACAGGTGGAAATCAACAGCCGCCTGATGACCTATCAGGGTGCCCGCATGATTCTTTCCGTTGTGCGCGACATCACCGAACGCAAGCGAGCTGAAAGGCAGTTGGAGGAGAGCGAGCAGAAATATCGCCAGTTGATCGAGGCGCTGCAAGAAGGCATCTGGGTGATCGATAAGGATGCAAACACCTCATTTGCGAATCCTCGAATGGCGGAGATGTTGGGATATACCGTGGAAGAAATGCAGGGAAAACCCCTGTTTGCGTTCATGGACGAACGCGGAACGAGAATTTCCAAGCGTAATTTGGAGCGACGGCAACAAGGCATCAAAGAGCAACATGATTTCGAGTTCATAAAGAAAGATGGAAGCCGCATTTACGCGACGATGGAGACTGCACCCATCACTGATGATAAAGGGAATTATGCAGGGGCGATTGCCGGAGTTGTTGATATTACCGAACGCAAGCGGTCGGAAGATGCACTGCGAGAAAGTGAGGAGCGCTATCGCCGTCTCGTCGAAACATCTCCCGACGCCATCACATTGACTGACATGAGTGGTACCGTCCTGTTCTGTAATCAACAGGCTGCACTTCTGCAGGGCCTGGGAAGCGCGGAAGAGATGATCGGCAGGAACGCCTTTGAGTTCGTTGCCCCGGAAAATGCACAACTGGCCATCGAAAACATGCGCAAAACCCTGGAAACCGGAAGCGTCAAAAATGTCGAATACGTTTCCCTCAAGGTGGATGGTACCCGTTTCATGGTCGATCTGAGCGCATCCGTGATCCTGGATGCCGAGGGGAAACCAGACGCCCTGCTTGGCGTGGTTCGCGACATCACCGAACGCAGGCAGGCCGAGCAAGCCCTGATCGCCAGCGAGGGGCAGCTCAATATCATCTTCAACACCACAACCGATATGCAAGTCCTCATGCGGGTTGAGCCTGGGAACAGACTGATCGCCGAGACAGCGAACCGATCCTACATCGAGGCGGTTAAAAAAATGTTCCCCGGCCTGGAACTTGATATTCGCGGTAAAGAACGATATGAATTGCTAAAGGGTTTTGGTCTTCCTGTCGCGGGTATCGAAATGGAAACGCTCATGTACCAGGAGGCGATCCAGACCAGGGCTCCGGTGCATTTCGCCAATAATTTTGCATCTCCCATTGGGGATAGAATGTTCCAGGTTACGATCTCGCCTGTCGTAAACCAGCAGGGAACGTGCACACATGTACTTTGGTCGGGACGCGACATCACCGAGGAAAAGTGGGCGGAGGAGACCTTGCGGCAGAATGAGGCCATATTCTCCTCCTTCCTCGAGCACAGCCCTGTGTACGTTTTTTTCAAGGATAAGAACATACGCACCCTGCGCCTCAGCAGGAACTATGAGCAGATGCTGGGCATGCCTCTCCATGAAACCATCGGAAAGTCCATGGATGAATTGTTCCCATCGCCCCTGGCCAAAAGCATGGTGGCAGATGACATGCGGATCCTGAAAGAGGGGAAACGGGTCGACATAACCGAGGAGTTGAACGGCCGGGTATATGAGACGACCAAATTCCCGATCTTCATCGACGGGCAGCCCGAAATGTTGGCCGGTTTCACCGTGGATATCACGGAACGGAAACGGATCGAAAATGCGCTCGAAGAGAGCCAGAGACGTCTAAGCACAGCCATGCGTGCCACAAAGGTGGGAGTATGGGAATGGGACATGCGTACGAGCCAGGCGTACTGGTCAGATGAGAATTACAGACTGATGGGGTGGGAGCCGGGCGCGGTCGAGTCGAAATACGAAAATTGGGTGAAGGCGGTCCACCCGGATGATCTCCCTGAGGCGGAGGCAAAGGTTGCCGAAGCCATGAAAAATAAAAGTGACCTGAACATCGAGTTTCGTGTGGTTTGGCCTGACGGCAGCATCCACTGGATTAACGACATTGGGAGTGTGTTGGTGGATGAGTCCGGCCAGCCGCTTGGCATGTACGGGATCCAGATGGACATCACCGAGCGGAAGAGGATGGAGGAACTGCTATTCGAAGAAAAGGAACGTGCAGAGACCACTCTTCACTCGATCGGCGACGCGGTAATTACCGTGGATTTCAATGGGTTGGTGGAATATCTGAACCCTGTCGCAGAAAACCTGACAGGCTGGCGGATGGAAGATGCAGCCGGCCAGCCACTCAGCAGGGTATTCAATATTATCGATGAGGCGAGCAGACAGCCAGCCATCAGCCCGGTCAAGCGTTGTCTGAAGGAGGGCAAAGTTGTGGGGCTTGCCAACCATTCCGTCCTGATCAGCCGTGATGGACAGGAATATTCCATTGACGATTCAGCCGCTCCGATTCGCAACCGCGCCGGCGATATGATCGGGGTTGTATTGGTCTTCCATGATGTCACCGAGGAAAGACGCCTGCTGAGGAAGGTCGCTCACGATGCCATGCATGACAGCCTGACCGGCTTGGTCAACCGCCGCGAATTCGAAAAACGTCTTGAAAGGGCTTTGATCACCGCCAAGGAGCATGATATATCCCATATCATCTGCTACCTCGATCTGGACCAGTTCAAGATTGTCAATGATACAGCCGGGCATGCCGCCGGTGATGAACTGCTAAGACAGTTGTCCGGCCAGCTGGGTGGTTTATTCCGCCAGCGCGACACCTTTGCACGTCTGGGCGGGGACGAATTCGGCCTGCTGTTGGAGAACTGCCAATTGGACCAGGCGCTTGTCATCGCCAATGAGATCAGGGCCAAGATCCGCAACTACCCATTCGTTTGGGCAGGGCACGGGTTCCATGTTGGCGTAAGCATCGGCGTGGTGCCGATCACCTCGGAGAAGGAAAGCGTCAACCAATTGTTGAGCCAGGCGGATGTGGCCTGCTATTCAGCGAAGGAACTGGGCCGCGACCGCGTTTATGTCTACCATGTCGGTGACAGCGAGACGGCACAGCGGCATGACGAGATCATTCAGGCTGCCCGCATGCGCGATGCCATCTTCCAGGATCGCTTCAGGTTGTACTGCCAGCCCATTGTGCGGGTGGCCGCGAAATCAGCAGGGATCTTTCGGTATGAGATATTGCTTCGGATGGCCGACCACGATGGAAGGCTGGTATATCCCGGAGCATTCATCCCCTCCGCGGAACGCTACGGAGAAATGCGGGCAATCGATCGCTGGGTCATGCGCGAATCCTTCCTGACCATGGCAAAACATGATATCGAAAAGATGTTGATCAATATAAACATCTCCGGCAGTTCGCTGGATGATGAATCGCTCCCGGAATATGTGCTCGAACAACTGGGTGAGTTTTCCATTCCGCCCGCTTACGTCTGCTTCGAAATTACCGAGACTGCCGCGATCCGTCATCTGAGCAAGGCGCAGCGATTCATTAACATCTTCAGGGCGCAGGGCGGCAGGATCGCATTGGACGATTTCGGAAGCGGGTTCTCCTCCTTTCGCTATCTGAAGACCCTGCCTGTGGACTTCATAAAGATCGATGGAGGATTTGTCAGTGATATGTTATCCAGTCCCGGAGATCTGCTCATGGTCGAGGCGATCACCAAGATCGCACACACCCTGGGCATTGAGGTCATTGCCGAACATGCCTCCAATAATGAAATCCTCAATCGCCTGAGGGAAATGGGCGTGGATTATGCCCAGGGCTTTGGTATCGGTCTTCCAGCCCCGGTGGAGGAGGTATGGAGTAGAAAGGGAAGGGATATCCATGATCATATCTAACCCCGTCTGCGTCCGCCCCATCATATTTGGATGCGACCCCGATCACGAAACATTGATGCGTGAAAATCCGGCGGGGATCCAACATCGCACCGGGTGAAGAATCGGACGTTGAAAAAGATGGGTTAAGGAGTACCAGACCCAGGGTCCGGTGGGAAGCGCAAAACGGGATGGCGCGGCGTGCCATCCCGTCTTATTCCATGTGGTCTCGAATCAATCCAGTGACCAGATCCACGAGTTTTCGTATTCACAGACCCCATCCCCGGAATCCTGCCAGCCGTAAAAGCCGAAATAGCCGCTCTCGCGTTGTTTGCTGTAATCAAAATAGCGTCCCTGCCTCACTCCGTTCAAATAGACCGTGAAATTATCGTCCTGCACGACAAGAACAAATTGATTTGTGGCGCCGTTCTTCAGGTTGAGCGCATTCGAGGCTTTGGTGCCTGTGGGGGAGTTCTTGGAATACCCGAACTCGTGCAGTTCGATCGCCCAGACGGGCAGACCTGAAAGCCGCAGATAAACGAATTGATATTGTTTGCCTTTTTCGATGTTTGGCTCCGAACGGAAAACTGCCCCGCAGATCAAAATGCCGGTTGCCTCCCACGTCACATCGGATTTCAGTATGAAATTCCCTGCAGACAAGGTCTCATCAATATCGAGGAAGTTTTGGCTTGGGCCTCTCATTTTGATCGCAAGCGGGGAATTTTGCCGCCATGCAAGCTGTCCGTCTTTATAGGGAATGTCCGAGTCGCTTAACAAGTTGTCCAGTTCGTCCAACACATCTGCGGCAGATTGCGTTGCCATGACCGCGGCTGTTGCGGCGGCATCCGGCGTGGAGGTGGGCGGCAATGTCGCGGTGGCTGTTGGCAGGGGCGTGGCTGTCGGCGCGGGTGTGTTCGAAGGCACGGGAGTCGCGGTTGGTTCAGGCGCAGTCCCGGGTACGGCGCAGGCGAGCGCGGCGATCATCAAAACGAGTAATGCAGTATAGGGATGGTGTTTCATGGCAAATCCTCCTCTACAAACATTCATCAGAATCCCCCATCCGCGATGGGACGATGAAGTTTATCCCATCTTACTCAATTTCCCCACCCAATACAACCGTTGGATGTCACGACCTCACGACCGAATATCCTCTTCCATCAGCAGAAAATCCCCATCGTTCAGCATTCCATCCATGATCGCCCGGATCGCGGGAGACGACAGCAACTCCTCCAGGGCAAACGACCTCAACCTCGTCTGGGTGGTTCTCACGGAGGGTTTGAGAAAATCGCCAAACGGCAGGGAGGTTCGATACAGTTGATAATATAAGAACCGCCGCGCGTTGCGTTTGAAATCTGGGGGCACTTCGATCTTTTCCACATTCAAAAATCCCTCGAGTTCGTTTCGATATGCCTCGATGCTCTGCGGGAAGAACACGGTGGGATATTGCGTAAAACGCGCCCTGCCCGCGCATAACACCGCCGCGCCCATGATGGATGCCTCCAGACCGATGGTCGAATTGTAGATCATCACGAACTTGGATTTCTGGATCAACTCGTAGGAGCTCAACGTCTCGTTTGGATTCACAAAGACGACATTCGGTTCTTTCCGGACCGCGTGCCTGTCCACCCAACCCTGGACCGTCTCGCGGCTGGATTTTCGCACGCGCAATTCATCGGGATGCGCGCGGATGACGAACAGCGTTTCGCGGTGGGACTTGATGACTCCCAGTACCAGATCCAGCCACTGGAACATATCCTCGAACACCGTGTTGGCGTGCGGCTGGCTGGTATCGAAGATGACGTTGGTAAAAACCGGCACGATCTGTTTGAAGCCTGAAGCTTTCTGCAAAAATGACTCGTCGAGTCCCTTCATGTCCGCCCAGAATTTGATGCCCGCCATCGTGAAATCACCCTGGAAGCGTTTGGCAAGATAGGCGTCGAGTCTGGCATTCTGCTCATTGTTCAGTTCGAATTCATCCGGGATGTGGATCGGATAGGCGGTCGCTTCGCCATCGGTGAAATAGGCGGAGGCGGGCTGCAGTCCCACCTCGTGGGTGATGACGCGGATGCCACGTTGTTGGGCGATAAAACGGGCAGTCGCTTCGGGGAAGAATTGCCCGTTGAACACGACCACAGCCCTCGGCTGGGTCCGATCGAGGAAGTCCGAAAATTTGCGCGCCACATTCCACGCGGACAAAATATACTCGCGCAGGAGGTAGCGCGTGTTCTCATCGTCCTCCAGATGATGGATGCGCAGGACCCAGCGCAAGCCGGGCAGGCAAAGCGGACCGAGAGGAATATCCCGCCATTGGAATTCCATCAATTCAGGAACGCTCAACCGCCCGGTTGATTTTGCCAATTGCGGGTCACGTTCATACCCAAACCATTCAACTCCCGGCCTCTGCCCATCTGTACTTTTGTGCCTCTGCACCTCTGTATACAACGTCCGCGATTGATATACACACGAACTGCATGGCATCTCCTTGTATGGATCATCCCGATTCGTCCCCAACACGCATTTGCTCATGCCGGAATTGCAGGCGAAATACGCAACGGGGACTCCCTTCAAACGCAGCGCCCAGGAAGCCAGCAGATGAAATCCGCTGTTCCACGAGAGATCGTCGATGCCGGTGGATGCTTTGAAGAAGACGACGGGCGCGCCGGACGGTTGAGGCTGCCTGCGGGCGACCTCCCGCGCAACCGACGCGACCTTGAGATTATTGAGCCTGCGGACCAGTCCGCGTTTGAGGCGTTGGGTATAAAGTTCGTTAAGGGTTTTCATTACCAGTCGTTATCCTTCTCATATCCCAATCTAACCAACAAATCTCCCGCCACATCTTTGAATAACTTCTTGTGCTCCTCGCCGAAGTGATCGACCCAGCCGCCGGTCTTCCCCGAGCGGAAGGTGTGACTCTTGCGCGGCTGGATCGCTTCAACCAGTACGGACATTGCCTCCGCGCGCGGCATGGGGATTTGGTATCCGGTCTTTTCCACTTCATCGAGCATGGAGTGGAGCGCGGCGTCGCGGTTGTTGATCAGGTCCTCGAAGCGGAGGCACAATACGTTCCTCTGCCCGAACCATTGGAAGACGCCCTCATAGCGTTCCTTCACGCTGACCATCTTCAGGCCAGCCTGGTCGATGCCGGTGATCGCCACTTTGAGCCGCTCGCCGAAATCGGGCAGGGACTTGTAATGCTCGTGCATCCCATGTTCCTCGTGCATGTCGGTCGCGAAGAAGACCTGCGAGACGAGCATATCCCTGGGATCGCGATAGATGAAATAGTTCACGCGCCCGGCTGAGGTCAGGAAGGAGGCGTTTTCGGGTGTGGCATCCACATATCCCCAGCCGATCACGCCGCGCGGGATTCGTCTCAGGTCTGCAAGAATTTCATCCGCTTCGCGCCTGCCGCCTCCCGCCTGGATCGTCCTGACAGGTTCCGCATCCACATAGCGATACGGCATGATTCGGGTGAAGCCGTTCAATATCTGCAGCAGCAAATGCGAGCCGCTCTTTGGTTTGGCGTTGCCAAAGACGGGAGGGACATCTTCGAAGGAAAACCGTCTCCAACGCAGGATGGCTTGAGCGGTCTTGCCATACGGACGCGCCACGCGGCGAATGTTTTGCAGCAAGCTCATTCGATCACCCACAAGAACCGCGCACCACTAATCCTCACCGCTCACGCGGCGTAATTTCTTCATAGAAGACTTTTCGGATTCATACACTTTCTTTACACCGTCGCCGAGCGAAGCCTCGGTCACGCGGATATATTTGACGAGCCGCTCGAAACCGCCGGGCTCCACCGAGGCTGCCTGGTCGCTGCCCCACATGGCGCGGTCGAGGGTGAGATGCCGCTCCACCATGCAGGCGCCGAACGCGACCGCGATCGCCGAGGGCACGAGTCCCACTTCATGACCGGAGTAACCGATGGGAATGTTCGGGAATTCGTTCCGTAGTGTGGAAACCATTTTCAGGTTCAATTCCTCAGGCTCGCACGGATAGGTGCTGGTGCAGTGCATCAGCAGGAGTTCCTTTTCTCCGGCAATGCTCACGCCTTTTTTGATCTGTTCCATCGTGGACATGCCCGAGGACAGGATCAGGGGTTTGCCGCTGGCACGGGCTTTGCGGATCAGGTTGAAGTCCGTGAGCGAGGCGGATGGAATCTTGTAGGCAGGCGTGTCGAACTTTTCCATGAAATCCACCGAAGGCTCGTCCCACACGGAGACCATCCATGCGATCTTTTTCCCGCGGCAATACCTGTCGATCTCTCGGTATTGCTCCTCGTTGAATTCAACCTTGAAGCGATAATCGAGATACGTGATGTAACCCCACGGCGTCTCGCGCATTTGGTTCTGCTGTTCAGGCGGCGTGGCAACCTCGGGCGTGCGCTTCTGAAATTTGACCGCATCCGCTCCGGCATGCACCGCGGCATCGATCATCTGTTTGGCGATCTCGAGATCACCGTTGTGGTTGATGCCGATCTCTGCAATGACGAAGGTGGGATGACCATCGCCCACCAGTTTGTTCCCGATCTTTATCTCACGAGTCATTTGTTCTCCTTAGGTCATGTCCTTGCGAGGGCGGTATTCCTTCGCCGAAGCAATCTCCTGACAATTTGGAGATTGCTTCACCCGCTCACTTCGTTCGGGGTTCGCATAAACATCAACTAATATTTTTCAAAATCAATTCACACAACTCCCGCACCGCGCCGTGCCCCCCGGGCTTGCTCAACACAAAGTCCGCGGCTTGCAGGACTTCCGGATACGCGTCCGCCACCGCCACAGACCAGCCTGCGATCTCGAAACACGGCAGGTCGTTGACGTCATTGCCGACATAGACAACGTTCTCCGCTTTGACATTTTTCTGCTCAAGGATTTCACGCATCGCGCGCCCCTTGTCCTGCAGACCGATCCCCTGGACCGCCTCCACCTTCATCTTTTTCGCGCGCGCCGACACAACCGGGTTCGGCTCCGAGGAAAGGATGAGCACCTCGATACCTCGCTCGCGCAGTTCCCCGAACTTGATGCTGTCGCTGCGCGAAGCCGCGACGGATTCCGTGCCATCCTGGTCGGTCCAGACGCGGTTATCGGTGAACACGCCATCGAAATCGCAGATCACCAGCTCGATCTGCCGCGGCATGGGTCGGCGGAGTCGCTGATCGGGTGTGACCATGTCCAGCCCGCCCTGATGGACCAATGCTTCGTATTTTGCCCAATCGGCGGGTGTGTCGATATCCACGGTGTAGTGCGGATCGATGACCAGCGGATAGATGATATCGCCCGTGAGGGAGTTTTTACGCGCGATCGTCGTCGTGCGGATGGCGTCGATATGTCCGGTCTGCCAGTAGACCGGCGGCAGGATCTGGCGCGGCGCGTTATACGGTTCCTTGACCCCTTCCACCTCGAGCAAAGGACTCATGGGTGAATCGTAACCATTGAAACGCCACATCTTGAAGGGGTTCTGCCCGGCCGGGACGATCCCTCGCACGCAATCAGCCTCGGGATGTTCGACCAGAATTTTCACCGCGCTGTCCACGCAATCCACCGGGCGGAGGGGCGAGGTGGGGCGCAGTTGAACGACGATCTCCGGTTTATAGCCTTCGATATCCTCCAGCCATTTCAACGCATGTTCAAAGACCGGCAGATCGGTCGTGCGGTCCTGGGCGAGTTCGGCAGGTCGTAGAAAAGGGACCTCCGCGCCGAATTCACGTGCGACCGCCGCGATCTCCTCATCGTCCGTCGAGACGATGACGCGCGAGACGCTTTTTGCCTGCAAGCCAGCCGCGATGCTCCACGCGATCAAAGGATAGCCTGCAAAGGGCTTGATGTTCTTGCGCGGGATTCCCTTCGAGCCGCCGCGTGCCGGGATGAGGGCGAGGATCTCGGTCATAGTTAGATCATTGACCATGGACTATGGACTATGGACGATGGTCAACGGTCGATTGTCCATGGTCAGGGTTACCACGCCGTCCAGCCGCCATCCACAATAACGTTATTGCCCGTCATATATGAGGAGGCATCCGAGGCGAGGAACAGCAGCGCGCCGTTCATTTCATCCTTGTTCGCCATGCGCCCGAGGATGGTCTTGGCGGAATAATTCTTCACGAAGTAATCCTCGTGGTTATTGAACACACCGCCGGGTGTGAGCGCATTGACGCGGATCTCCGTCCCAGCGTAGTACGCGGCGAGATATTTGGTAAAGCCCATCACACCCGCCTTCGTCACCGTGTAATAGACCGGCTTGAACGCCACGCGCTGTCCGTCCCTGATGTAGATGCGCTGGTCGGGACCGTTGAGTCCGTAGGTGGAGCAGATGTTGATGATGCTGCCCTTGTTTCCGTGTGCGAGCATCGGCTTGACACACGCCTGCGTGACGAGGAACATGCCGGTCAGGTTGACGTTCAGCGCCGCGTTCCATTGATCGAGCGGGTAATCCTCGAACGCGCCGGGCGCCATGCCTTTCTTCATCGCGTCCGGGTCGAACTTGGGATCGAGCGCCGCGCTGTTGACGAGGATATCCAAATGCCCGAATTTGGCCAGGATCTTCTCCACCATCGCGTTGACCGAATCGGGCTGGGTGATGTCGGTGTGAATTGCCAGGGATTTGTATCCGCTTTTCGCAAGCGTATCAGCCGTCCCTTGCGCAGCCGAAGCGTTCATGTCCACCACGGCGACCGCCGCGCCCGCCTCCGCCAGTGTCCTGCAGAACTCCGCGCCGAGCAGTCCCACGCCACCCGTCACCACTGCCACGCGTCCGGTCAGATTGAATTTATCCTGAATTTTCAAAATTGCTCCTTAAGGTCTGGCAGTATAGATCGAATCGCCCTGCGATTTGTGCGCCAGATACAAGCCGTCCACCAATTCATCGATATCCACTGCCACGTTGTCGCCGCCGTCGAAGATCGCAAGCACCGCCCTGCCTGAGGTGATCTCGCTCTGCATTTCCGCCACGCTTTGCTCGAAACCCGGGCGTTCCTGCGCGGTCACCGCGTCGTAACGGTAGGGCAGCACCCGCGCGCCGCGCCCAACGTACAGATAGACCGCCGCCGGTTCATTGGTGTAGATCATGACGTCCTTCGGTTCTTCGCGCAGAAATGCCATCGCCTGCGAATCGTACCATTGGAAGGATGCATAACCGAGACCGCTCCGGGACCAGTCTGCGATGGTGATGGATTGTTTATAAACGGAAAATGCGAACAGGAGAACCGTCGCTGCGATCACGAGCGGGCGCTGTCTTTTTCGCATCCAGATCCCCAACGCGACCAGCAGGATCAGCAGACCGACATACACCGGCGAGAGGATTCGGAGCCGGAATTTCGTCGCGGCGTCGAACATGGTCATGGAGGCGACGATGGAGGCGAGATAGGCAAAGATGTGCAGGCCGGTCGTGAAGGAGATGACTTCGCGCGATTCCTTTCCGCCTCTTTCCAAAGCCGATGCCTGTCGCGGCTTCGAGAAATATTTCCACGCTTTGAAAAGGGTCCAGACCAGCACCGCGCTGAGGATGATGACGATCAATATCTCGATGATCCCCGGCTGCTTGAAGATTTCGCGGCGCCAGGCTTCGACCGGGACCAAAAATTCCGAGGCCTCACGCCGGCCGATCACCAGATTATCCGCGGTGATGGGATGCCACGCAAACGTGCGGTTCGTCGCGTTCCCCGCGACGAGGCGGTTACGAAGCGCCCAGACCACCCCCCAGGGGAGGAAACCTGCAAGGAAGATGCCGATGCTGGTGAAGCGCTTGCGCCAGCTTGTGCGTAACACAACGATCGCGGCGATGAAGGTCGCGGCAAGCGCAAGCCCCGCATAGCGCGTGAGATATGCCATGCCGGCAAAGATCCCGCAGGCGACCAGCCACCACCATTCGCCCGAGATGCCTCTTCCCACGGAGGAAGGCGGCCGCTCGAAATACAGGTCGAACATCCAGAAGGACAATAACGATAGAAAGATGAACAGCGGCTCGCTCATCGCGGCGGCATGGACCTTCAGCATCTCGCTGTTCGTGATGAACAGCCCCGCGATGACCAGTCCCGCGGTCAGCGATGGGGTCATCCGCCAGACGAGGATGCCGAGCAGACCGGTGTTCAGCCCAAACAGGATCGCGTTCACGAAGCGCGTGCCGCGCAAGGGGTCGAGCCCCAACAAGCCGAAGAAAGCCAGTACCGATGAAAAACCGGGAGGAAAGTGGGTGACCGGCCCGTTGCTCGCGAGCCAGGCTTCGCGATACCCGTTCCCTGCCAGCATGCTGCGCGCGCCGGCGATATAGGCGATGGAATCGTCCGAGAGACTCAGCCCCTCGGGGGTCGCTTTGAGGACGAGCAATGTCCCGATAACGGCGAGCAGGCTGAGGGTCAGAAAAGATGCGAGGCGGGGAGGAATGCGAAGGTTCATGGAATTAAATGGATGGGCGGGTTTCCCCGGCCCATCCATAATGATATTCCATTTTTTGTCAGTTGTGGTTCAAATATCCCTGTTCTTCCAGATATTTGACGATGATGCGGGCGTTCTCTTCGGGCGTTGCGCCGAATCCCTTGAGCGTGATCTCCGGGTCGATCGGCGGTTCGTAGGGATCGTCCACGCCGGTGAAGCCCATCGGCTTGCCATCCTGCATTGCCTGGCGCGCCTTGGCATACAAACCCTTCACGTCGCGTTGTTCGCAGATCTCGACCGGCGTATCCATGTAGACGGTGATGAAGTTGTCGCCCACCATCTTGCGGGCTTCGTTGCGCGTGGCGCGATACGGACTGATCGCAGCGCAGATCACCGCGCCGCTCGCCCGGACGATCTCACCCGCCACGAAACCGATGCGCAGGATGTTGGTGTCGCGGTCTTCCTTGCTGAAGCCAAGCCCCTTCGAAAGATGTGTGCGCACCACGTCACCATCGAGGATGGCGATCTCGCGTCCGCGTTCGAGGAGCAATGAGGTCAACACCTGTGTGGTGGCGCTCTTGCCGGAGCCGCTCAAACCGGTGAACCAGATGCAGAAACCCTGCTTGTTCTTGGGCGGGTACATCTCGCGCAGGATCTCAGCGGTCTCGGGGCGCGTGAACCATTCGGGCAGAAGCCTGCCCTTGGCGAGGTAGTCATCACGCACCTGCGTACCGGAGATGTTGAGGGTCTTCGCACCTTCGGGGATGTCCTTGACCTCGACATAGCGGTCCTCATCGGGCAGATAGACGAGCATCTCGAACGGGATCATCTTGACGCCCAATTCGGCTTCGTACTTCTTCATGTTCTCCTGCGCGTCATACGGACCGTAGAACGGCTTGCCGCTCGAATCATTTCCCGGACCCGCGTGATCGCGCCCAACGATAAAGTGATTCACGCCGTGGTTGCGGCGGATGATGGCATGCAGCAGCACTTCCTTGGGTCCGGCCATGCGCATGGCAAGAGGCAGGAGGCTGAGCAGGGTGTTTTTCTTATCGTAATAATTATCGACGAGCGCCTTGTAGATGCGGACGCGTGTGTAGTGGTCCACGTCGCCGGGCTTGGTCATGCCGACGACAGGATGGATGAGCAGCGAGCCTTTGACCTCCGCGGCGGCGCGCTTGGTCAGTTCCTCATGGATGCGGTGCAGGGGGTTGCGCGTCTGGAACGCGACAACATTATCGTGTCCCATCTCTGCCAGCAGTTCGCGCACCTGCGCCGGGGTGCGGCGCAGTTCCACGAAATCGTAATACTTGGGCATGTTTACGACCTTCAAGGGACCCGAGATGCAGACCTTGCCCCAGCGTTCCATTTCCGAAACCATCGGGTGACGCGGGTCGGTGGAGCCATAGGCAAGCGCGGCTTCGGTCTCGGCATCCCAGTGGAAGACCTCTTCGAGGGTCAGGATGGCGATCACATCGTTGTTGGCGTTGCGCAGGACAATGTCCTCGCCGACGGTCGGCAGTTCCTTGGGATCAGCCGTCAGCGTGATGGGAAGCGGGAAGAGGGTCCCATCTGCGAGACGCATTTCGTGCAGGACGCGTTCATAATCCGCCTTGCCCATGAAGGTGGTCAGCGGGGAAAAGCCGCCCGTGGCGAGCAGTTCCAAATCGCAAAGATTGCGCATGGTGATCTTCATGGAAGGGAGTCTGGAGGCGCGGGCGAGGAGCTTTTCGCGTTCCTTCCCTTCCACGACAAGGTTTACCAGTTTTCCGCCGTAGGGGGGGATGAGTTTTGCTTTTGACATGATTACTCCTTATTGTGCACAGAAAGGTTCTGTGGAAATTTCAGACACAGGGCGCAATTATAACCCAAAATTCAGTTAATGAATTTTGGGTCTCTGGGAATCGCCGTGA
>DIDP01000007.1 GCA_002418205.1 Anaerolineales bacterium UBA5797
TATTGACTTATTGCGCTATCCCGTCTTGCGGTTATGACGAGAGCGTATAATTTGTCAGGAAGAATCAGGAGAGAATATTTCATGCGCAAGGAAAGCTTGATCGGATTGGCGATCTTGACGATTGCAGGAATCATTTACTCTATCTTCATTTACTTCAGTTCCGTCGGTAAGGCGCCATTCAGCGGACATCCTCGTTCCATGCCGCCCGTGGTGGATGAAACAATGGACGAACTACTACGCTCCCTGGAAATCGAGATTGAGAGGCATTTCCCTGAAGTGATCCAGTCACTTGAGCCCGGCATCACCGCCGAAGAACTCGAAAAGGCAGAGGCAGCCCTGGGGCAAACCATACACCCGGAAATGCAGGCTCTCTACCGCTGGCACAACGGACTGGCAAACGGCGAGGAATTGTTTCCAGGGCACAGCTTCTGGTCGCTGGAAAACGCGATCCGTACCAATCAGGAACTTGCCGTACAGTATCGGGAATAGGGTGTAAGTTTATTGATGGCGCACGAGAAGAACTGGCTCATCCTCTTCCCTGATGCAGAAGGCGATGGCTATTACTACGATCCCAAAACCAGTTATGACACTGGCGGCGTCTTCTATAATTTTCGTGAGAACAGCTATTATCGGTATTTTCCGTCCATCAGGAATTTACTCAAGGCGATCATCGAATGTTACCAAAATGGAGTCTATCCACAGGGCTCGATTCAGGATTTTGAACTCGAAGATACAATCATGGATAAATATGGGATCGCGAATATGAATTAATGACTGCCATCGGAGAAAAGGAGAATGATCAATGCCACTTCGGCTAATGGAGATTTATCTCCCTGAGACAAACGACGATGCGATAAGCGAGTTTATCGACGACGAATCGATAGTCAAATTCTGGCAGGAAAGATCGGCAGAGACCGGCTTACTGGTGAAAATGATCCTGTCCGTTGAACAGACAGAGAAGATGCTCGACAAGCTGGAACAACGATTTGGCGGGAAGGACGGATTCCGCGTTGTTCTCCTGCCCATCGAAGCGACCATCCCGCGGATCAAAGGGAATAGCATCGAAGAAGAACCCGCCCCGGACAAAAGTACAAAACCGGATAACGGGGAAAACGAGATATTGCGCATCAGTCGGGAGGAACTGTACTCCGACATTGTCGACAGCACGAAATTCACGATTACGTATGCAGCCATGGTGTTGTTATCAGCCATTGTTGCGGCAGTTGGTCTGCTTCAGGATAACGTTGCGATCGTTATCGGGGCAATGGTCATTGCTCCGCTGCTTGGCCCGAACGTTGCACTGGCGCTGGCGACAACATTGGGAGATTTTGATCTGGGATTCAACGCACTGAAAACCAATCTACTCGGAATTTCGATCGCCTTGGGGTTGTCGATCACCATTGGATATTTCTTTCCCGTCGATCCTGCAATACCCGAGATCGCGTCAAGGATGCATGTCGAACTGCCGGACATCGTGCTGGCTTTGGCATCCGGCAGCGCCGGGGTGCTTGCCTTTACAAGCGGGGCGTCGATTTCGTTGATCGGGGTCATGGTCGCCGTTGCATTGATGCCGCCGCTGATCACATTCGGTCTGCTGATCGGTTCAGGGAACGTCACTGGCGCAACTGGGGCATTGCTGCTGCTCATCACGAACCTCATCTGCGTCAACCTGGCTGGCGTGACAACCTTTCTGGTTCAGGGGATTCGACCTCGAAAATGGTGGGAGGCCGCCAAGGCAAAAAGAGCGGCCCGCCTGGCTATTACATTATGGTCCGTTCTACTTGCTGTCCTGATAGTCGTCATCATTTTCTCGCAAAAAAGTTAGCTTGTCTATGAGCGCCATCGGGAGTAGTTGATGAAGCTTTACAACAACTTCGTCGGATTCTTTTTCTTACTGGAACCTCCCCGATTCACTATGCGCACCCACATATAAATTCTGTGTATTTGCCTCCAGATCAAGCCGGGGGAATCAAACTATCGATGGATTGCAGAATCGACCAGCGGTTGGATGACACGACAGGGGGAAGGCCCTATACTGGTCACATCGTAACCAACCTTAGTAACTGGAGGAAGCATGAATACAACTGATGTAGAAAAAGGCACCATATGGCGTCGTCTGGCGCTCGTAACAGTCCTTTTGATACTGCTCGTCGGTCCCAATTTTGGACCCATCCCATCCCTTCTGGGTCAGAGCCTGTCGATCGAAAACTCGGTTATCGCCCTGCTGATCTCGTTCTGGATCGGTTTCTCGATCATCATCGCGGTGATCCTGCGGATGAGCGGCGGCATGTCCCTGGGAGGGTTGTTCCGCTCGCTGGGATTGGGCACCCCCTCCCGCACGGCAGCGAACATCACCGGGCTGTCGCTGGGCCTGGTTTGGGGATTCATGTTCCTGTCCAGCATCCTCCAATTCGACCCAGATGCGGACATCACCCAGATCAACGGTTTCCGCGTGGCAGCTGCCTTGCTGGCTGCGGGAGGCACCCTGCTGGAGGACTTCGTAACGCGCGGATACCTGATGAACCAGATGCAGAAGATAAAGCTACCCAACTGGGTGCAGGTTGTCGCCTCGGCGCTGGTCTTCGCCCTGTACCACACGATCTGGGGATTCAACGTCTTCTCGTTCATCTTCAGCGTGGTGTACGGTCTGCTGCTCGGCGGGTTGTTCGTATGGGGCAAGCGCAGCCTCACCCCCGTCATCCTCGGTCACAGCCTGGCAGTACTCATCAGCGAACCCTTCGCTACGATGATGATCTTCCTGGTCCCAGGGTTATAGTCTCTTCGCCGATTTGAGACCTCCGGGATTCCGATGGAGCCCGGAGGTCTCGGGTTTATAATATTCAGATGGAGAACCTTTCAGCCTCCCGGCGCAACGTATGGGAAAAGTGGGATTGGGTCTGGCACGCCTCCTCCCTTGCCTTTTTAGGCCTGCATATTGTGCTGAGTCTCGGCAAAGACACACCCGGTTATTCCATATCGCACTTCCTGATCCTCTCGGCAGTGCTGGTGATGTGGTATCTGCCTTTCATCGCAACAACCAGAGAACGTTGGTGTATTGCCCCCAGGATCGGGTTGCTGTATTTCCTCCCTGGCTGGGGTTTATGGGCAGGGCTGATCGCCCTGGACGGCGGTTCGATGCTGCTGGCAGGGATGTTCTATCCACTGATCTTCACCCGCTTTCCGATCCACTGGGCGATACCGGTGGCGATAGCCCAGACCCTTGGGCTATACCTGCTGTTCATCCTGCTATACCCCACCGGGAACTGGTTCATCATCTTAATCATCACGCTGGGACTGCTGCTGGCGGGAGCCTTGATCGGCGTTTTCATCTCTTCATTGATCAACCAGAGTGTGGAGCGGCAGCGCATGCTGGACGAATTCATCCAGACCCGCGCCAGGGTGTTGAAGATGGAGCGTGAGGCGGGGGTGTTGGCTGAACGGCAACGCATGGCACGCGAGATCCACGACACGCTCGCACAGCATTTCACATCCGTCATCATGCACCTTGCCGCCACGCGCCTGAGTGAGCCGGCGGACCTGCAGACGCACGTTGAGCAGGCTGAGCAGACCGCCCGTGAAGGACTGGATGAAGCCCGCCGCATGATCTGGGACCGAAAACCGGAACAACTCGTGGAGGCCTCCCTGGTGGAAGCCATCGAAGAGGTGGCGGCACGCTGGTCGGTCGAGAACGCCGTACATGTGGATCTGGCTGTCACCGGTACTCCCCAACCGCTCGATCCGTCCATGGACCATGCCCTGCTGCGCATCTCACAGGAGGCGCTGCACAACATCAAGAAACATGCCCGCGCACGTAACGTCACGATCACCCTGTCATACATGACGGATGCCCTGGCATTGGATGTGGCAGATGACGGAAGGGGCTTCGATGCCGGAATGAACGGACGCGGCTTCGGACTGAAGTCCATGCTCGGGCGGGTGGAGGAGATCGGGGGCGAGTTGACCGTCGAGAGCGAGCCGGGCGTTGGCACCAAAGTAGCCGTGCTGGTTCCCATTCCGGGGGCAACATGAAGATCCGCATATTGATCGTCGACGATCACCCGGTGGTCCGCAGCGGACTGCGCGCCCTGCTCGCCTCACAGGCGGACTTCGAAGTGGTTGCCGAAGCCGGGAACGGGGAGGAAGCTTCGGCCTTGTCCGTCTCCCACGCGCCGCATGTCATCCTGATGGACCTGCAGATGCCCGTGCTGGATGGTCTGTCCGCCACGCGTCTCATCCACGCCCGTCAGCCTGACACGAACATCCTGGTGCTGACGACCTACAACACGGATGCCGACATCCTGCCCGCCCTCGAAGCCGGTGCGACAGGCTATCTGCTCAAGGACGCGCCTCCCGGGGAGTTGTTCCGTGCCGTGCGTAGCGCAGCGCGCGGCGAAGTGACGCTCGCACCGGGCGTGGCCGAGAAAATGACCCGCCGCCTGACGGACCCGTCCAGCACCTCGTTGAGTATGCGCGAGATCGAAGTTCTTGAGCTTGCCTCGCGCGGCAGCTCGAACAAGCAGATCGCAGACCGGCTGCATATCTCGGAAGCGACGGTCAAATCACACTTTGTCCACATCTTCAATAAACTGGGCGCATCCGACCGCACCTCGGCAGTTACTCTTGCGCTCAAACGAAAGATCATCCGACTGGACGAATGACGAAATTGAGTTCTACCGTTCTCAATGGGAAAATTCACTTTTACAACAAAGCGCACAAACCAGTCACTGAAGAGCCCGAAACTTCCCGGGAAAACCGAACTGCCTGACCCCGGATTCACCGAAATCAAACTGATGAACTCCATAGTAAAATGAGGGCATGGAAGTCCAGATCGCGGTTGCCAAGATCAATAAATACGCCATCTCTGAAAGCGGCGATACACTGGAAGTGGTCGAACGCCCAAACGGCGGACTCTCCGTTGTCCTGGCGGATGGGCAGACCTCCGGGCGCGGAGCGAAGGCTGTCTCGCAAATGGTTGTCCGCAAGGTGATCGGTTTGCTGGCGGAAGGCGTCCGTGATGGAGCCGCGGCGCGTGCAGCCTCCGACGCGTTGTTCACAGAAAAAAGGGGCAAGGTCATCTGCACGCTCAACATCACATCCATTGACCTCCACAGCGGGACCATCGTGTTGACGCGCAACAACCCATCTCCCATGTTCATCTGCCGCGAAATGAACATCGACCGCATCGATATCGAAAGCATCCCACTGGGAACCTCGCGCGATGTGCGCCCATCCATTACCGAGATCGCGATCGAGCCCGGTCTGACGATCGTCGTTTACACGGACGGAATCGTCCATGCAGGGGAGCGGCGCGGCCAGCCCATGAATGTCATCGAGGTCCTACGCTCGATGCTCGAGGATCAGGATCCCAGCCCGCAGGAGATCGCAGACGCGCTCCTCGCGCACGCGGTTGCACTGGATGACAACCGCCCCGCAGATGACATCAGCGTGCTTGTCCTGAAGGTCACGCGCCGCAATGGGGATAATGTCCGCCGCATGACGGTGCGCCTGCCCATCGAAGGAAGCCTGCTGTTATGACCGCCTCCTCCGAAGTCATGCAAAAGAGTATCTGCAATGGAGCCTTCCAGTAAGCGCCCGCTTGTTGGTGTGGTCGGTCCGTGCGGCTCCGGCAAATCCACCCTGATCGCAGGGCTTGAGAAACATGGCTATTCCTGCCGCCACATCGCGCAGGAACATTCCTATGTGCAAGCCATGTGGCAGATCATCTCCAAACCCGATGTCCTCATATATCTCCACGCCTCCTTTCCCGTCAGCACGGCGCGGCGCAGACTCGATTGGCGGGAGAAGGATTATGACGAACAATACCGCAGGCTCTCCCACGCCCGGGACCATGCTCATATAATCATCGATACAGACGACCTGACTCCAGACCAGGTCTTGCAAAAAGCATTGGAGCATCTGACCGGAAGGACTGCATGACAAAAATCTTCGCTTCACTCTTAAGCCTCAGCCTGTTTCTCACCTCCTGCACCCATCCTCAACCTCAGCCTGTTTCATCCACCGCGACGCCCGAGCCTGATCCCATGACCACACCCTGGGCGGACCGATCCATATTCCGGGATGGACTTGTCCCATCCGCACAATCAGCTCTCGATGCATTGAACGGCGCCAGCGTTTATCATATCGAGTTTACGATCGCGAACAACCTCTACGAAATCACAGGGACCGAGGAGGTCCACTACACAAACACAGAGGACGTGCCTCTCAACGAAGTCCAATTCCGCCTGTTCCCAAACATCCTGGGTGGGACGATGCAGGTTTCAAATCTGACGGTCGATGGGAATGGCGTCACACCCGCGTATCAATTGAACAACAGTCTGATGGTCGTGCCATTGTCCGCGCCGCTTGAGGTGGGGCAAAGTACCATCATCAAAATGGATTACGCGGTCACCGTTCCACAGACCGTTGAATTGAATTACGGTGTGCTGGCGTATTACGACGATGTACTTGCGCTCGCGCACGCCAATCCCATGATCTGTGTCTATGATGACGAAGGCTGGAACGCGGAACTCCCTCCGCAGGATGGCGACGTTACCTATGCAGATGCGGCATTCTACCTTGTGCGCATCCACGCGCCGAAAGACCTGACGCTGGTCACGTCGGGGAGCGAGATCAGCCTTGACGAAGCCGGGCAGACCCAGGTCCTGACTGTTGCGAACGGTCCGGCACGCGATTTCTATCTGGCGGCGAGTCCGTATTTCGAGGAAGTCTCGCAAATATCGAATGGCGTCGTAATTCACAGTTATGCTGGGAAGGAATTGCAGAACGGCGCCCATTTTGCGTTGCAGGTTGCATCGAGATCCATCGAAGTGTTCAACAGGCGTTACGCTCCTTATCCCTACACCGAGCTCGATATCGTTGCCACCCCAAACCTGGCGTTGGGCATCGAATATCCGGGCGCGATCGCGATTACGACCCGCATCTACGATGTAAGCGGCGATTATCGCGGCGCTCCCACAAGCCAATACATGGAATCGACGGTGGCGCACGAGGTGGGACATCAATGGTTCTACAATCTGGTCGGCGATGACCAGCTTGACGACCCGTGGCTGGATGAATCGCTGACTCAATTCGCCACGCTTCAATATTATGCGGATACCTATGGCAGCCAGGGCGAGGAGGGTTTTCGCACCGGTCTGGAGAGCCGCTGGTCGCGCGTAAGCAATGCAGATATTCCGATCGGCATGCCGGTTGCAAGCTACCAGGGCGGGGAGTATGGAGCGATCGTCTATGGGCGCGGACCGTTATTCTTTGTGGCGCTCAAAAACGAGATGGGAACGGAGGCGTTCGACGTATTCTTGAAGGAATACACAGAATCACTCAGCTGGAAGATCGCCACACCCGAATATTTACAATCGCTCGCGGAACAGAAATGTGCCTGCGATCTGGACGCTTTGTTCAATGAATGGGTATATCCATGACATTACAAAAGTTAATTGCCGGCACTTGGCTCAACCACCATCTCCCATATGGAAACAAATTTGCTAGGGAAGTAGTGGACCATTGGGATGTGTACGCAGCGTAGAGGAAAACATTAAAGTATCCTATGAAAAAATGAAAGCTGAGGGGTTGGTACGGGATTAAACTCTACCCATGCCCTGCCAACAGGAGTATAATCACCGCCGCGCCAGCCCAAGGCTGGCATTTTCGTGAGTGGAGATGTTTATCGAATGATAAGAAATTTATTCAACCGGGTTCTTTTGATCGTTCTGATCGTCGCCATTGCGCTCTGGGTCGATCTGAACAACAAAATCGAATTGACCAACCCCTTCAATGACAGCCCTCTGGTGCAACGCAATGTCGCCCCACAGCTTGGTCTGGACCTTCAGGGCGGACTGCAAGTTCTTCTGGAGGCCGATCTGCCGGCTGACCGGCAGATCACCCGTGAGGAAATGGATACCGCCCGCAACATCGTGGAAAACAGAACCAACGCACTCGGTGTGAGTGAAAACGTCATCCAGGTTGCCGGCGAGCGCCGCATTGTTGGAGAATTTCCGGGTGCGGAGGACGCGGATGCGATCCTTGGCATCATCCAACAGACCGGTCTGCTCGAATTTGTGGATACAGGGGACTTCCGCCCTGAAGAGGGCTCCATCCTGCAAACTGACTTTGGTACAGAAGCGACAACGACACCCACACCTGCGCCGGGCGGGGATAACAACACACAGCCCGTATATCACACGATTATGACCGGCAAGGAGTTGAAGAGCGTCAGCGTTGCTCCCGATCAATTCAGCAACCAATACGCCATTGACTTTACCCTCTCCAACGAAGGCGCAAAGATCTTCGCCGATCACACCGCCGCGAATGTCGGAAAGATCCTGACCATCACGCTGGATAAGCGCGTCATTTCGGCGCCCAGCATCAACACCGCCATCCCTGACGGCTCCGGTCAGATCTCCGGCAGTTTCACAGCCGATTCGGCAAACGCCCTGGCAGTGCAATTGCGCTATGGTTCCCTGCCGATTCCGCTCAAGGTCGTTGAGACGCGCATCATCGGACCGACACTTGGTGAAGATTCCCTCCGCCGCAGTCTGGTTGCCGGCGCGGTGGGATTGACAATCGTTGTTCTGTTCATGGGCATTTATTATCGCCTGCCCGGAATCACTGCCGATGTGTCCATCCTGCTGTACGCCGTCATCCTATTTGCGGTCTTCAAGTTCATCGGCGTCACATTGACCCTGCCGGGCATCGCGGGCATCATGCTCAGCACCGGTTCCGCGCTGGATGCGAACATCCTTGTATTCGAAAGATTCAAGGAGGAATTGCGCGGCGGCAGGACGCTCAGGCAGGCGTTCGATCAAGCCTGGACCCGCGCCTGGCCGTCCATCCGGGATTCGAACATTGCGGCGCTCATTACCGCCGCCATCCTGTTCTGGTTTGGCAGCTCGTTCGGCGCGACCATCGTAAAGGGCTTCTCATTGACCCTTGCCCTCGGTGTCGTCATCAGTTTATTCTCCTCGCTGTATATCACCCGCACATTGCTGGCGCTGGCGCTGGATACCTTCAAGCTTAAAAACTACGAAAGATGGATCGGCATCTAGGAAGTCAGGTGTGAATATGAATATTCTTGGAAAACGCTACATATTTTTTGGAGTATCCCTGCTTATCATCATCCCCGGACTGCTCATAATGTTCACCAGAGGGATACCCCTTTCGATCGATTTTACCGGTGGCAGTCTACTTGAGGTCAGGTTCGCTGATAAGAAGCCTGCGCCAGCCGACATCATCGCGGTATATGACAATGAAAAAATCGAAGATGTCCAGGTGCAGTCCAGCGATACTGGGAGTTTCATCATCCGCTCACAGTTCCTGGATAATGAAACCCGCGATTCGGTCCTTTCTGCGCTGAACCAGCAGATCGGGCAGACGGAGGTCGTCCGTTTTGACAGTGTAGGTCCCAGCATCGGTCAACAGGTCACTTCGCGCGGCAGTCTCGCCGTGGCAGTCTCCTCCCTGCTGGTCGTATTGTTCATCGCCTGGTCATTCCGTGGTGTGCAGAACGCGTTCCGTTATGGCATTTGTGCCATCCTCGCAATGATCCATGATGTGGCGATCATCTTCAGCGTGACCGCAGTCGGCGCCCTCGTGTTCGGCTGGGAGATCGACTCGCTCTTTCTGACCGCCCTGCTCACTGTGATCGGTTTCTCGATGCAGGATACCATCGTCGTGTTTGACCGCATCCGTGAGAACTCGAACATCTATCGCCGCCTGGAGTTCGAAACCCTCGTCAACCATTCCATTGTCCAGACACTCCAGCGTTCCATTAATACCCAATTGATGACCGTCGAATTTCTGCTCCTCGCATTGATCATGTTCGGCGGCGTCACTTTGCGCGAGTTCGCGTCAATCCTGTTGATCGGTTTGCTGAGCGGAACGTACTCCTCCATTTTCATTGCGGCCCCTATTCTGGTGCTTTGGGAAAATCGCGAATGGAAAACCTGGTTCCGTAAAAAGGCAGTCGCCTGATATCACCGATAAAAAAACTCGTGGATCGCCACGAGTTTTTTTATCGTTCAGGTACTCCTCACGTAGAACATCGAAAGTATCCTGTAAACAAGCATAACAAAAGATGACCGCCTTGATACGAATAACCGATCAGGATAATCTTCATCAAATGTCTTAAGTTGGAGGATTAACCTGATGACTGCCCAATTCCTGTTGGTTCGATACATCTTCGATGGCTTAACCTTTACATTGTGAAATTTTGTAACAAGACGGCAAATGAAAGGCTAGGTTACAGTAAAAAAAACAGCCCCGTCGAGATGTTCGATGGGGCTGTCCGCTTCAAACAAAGGGACGGCTGCTGCCGTTATGGATTCATGGACTACTCACCCAATTCCACAGCCAGGGCATCGTAATAGGTACCCGCGCCAAATCCATCGATCAGAATGTGATCGAACGGTTTAAGATTCGGAAGCTCGCGCAGGAAAGCGATCATGTTCGATGCCGCGCTCACATTCCCAAACTCGGTCAACAGCCAGGGCATGGGCAGGACAATCCCCAAATTCTGAAGGTGCTTCTCTTTCAGCTTGTTGATTTTGAAATTGGCGTGATGGACGATCGCTACAGCCAGTGACTTGCCGGCCATGCCCAGTTCCTCCAGTTTCATCTGGTAGGCGGAATACACATCCCGCACCACCTGGACACCAGTCCGCACGAACAACTTGACCATCCCCATCGGTCCAGCCATGGCAATGGAAGCGCCATCCTTCGGCTCATGCATCAGGCCCGCCACGCGGATGTTGTTTGCCAGTGGTTCGGTCACATCCACAAAATAACCGTTACTGGTGGCTTTTCGCGAATGTGGATAATACATCGCGACTTGCAGTACACCTTCATCGTCAAACACTTCACGTGATTTTCCCGCGATGAATTTCATGGTTTTGCCGGGGATCACGCCCACAACTCCTGCCGCGTTGCCAAATAACTGCAATGCGTTGGCATCATGCGATAATCCCACAAAACGGCTCAAGCCCTCGATGCCCCCCACCAGAACTTTTTTACCATACAAAGACCGGGCAATGTTCTGGCTTAGCTGGGAGTTTTCCGGCAGGTCGGGGTTCAGCGCCAAATGCAGGCTGCTCGTGGAACCGTCACAGGCTTTGTGGATCGCGACCTTCAAGGCGCTTTCCGGGATTCCAGCGGCTTTTGTGATCTGGTTCAAATAATCTTCCGAGACCGGGGCGCTCATGCCGATCAGGACGGCATCCACTTCGGACGCATTCCAATTGCAGGCTTTGATGGCTTCGGTCAGAAATTTCGTGCCCACTTCCACTTCCAGACGGGTGTGTTCTTCGCGTGAAAGATTTAACGGAAGATGCTGACGGCTGAGAAAGCCCAATTCAGCGAGATTCAACTTCTCGTTCGCGGGAAGCGGGTGCCCGAGACGCTGCTCAAGGAACGAGGTGAGCGTCTCGTTATCGTAGCTGGTACCCCACGTCCCGTATACACCGCCGATCCCTACCGCGGGATTTGTCACGCTTTCGATCCCAAACGGAATTCCGCCGCCAATGGGAAGGATCCCCTTTTCGATCCCGGGACGTTCATAAAATGAAACTGTTTTTGTTTCGCTTGCCTCAGTAGCCATAATCACTCCTTGTTCTCTATGCAGGGGATAACCCTAAACTGGCGATGACGTTTCGATTTATAGATGCTATCAATCATTTGCCCCAAAGACCTTAATCCTGCATTAGCAATGGGAGTGTGGATGCCAGTCATTGGTAATGGCTTCCCGATCTTCAGGCATTGGTACGCCATAAATCGCGTTTATGAAGGGCAGGCATGGTTTATTTATTGCAGAAATATAATTTAATGGTTGCAGTATTGTAATTTGAAGATATTTCAACTATAATATTAGTTGAAACAACGAATCTTGGAGTTTTTATGGCAAAACAACCGATCACCTCAGATGAGACCGTCAATATTAATGTTGGCCGCCGCTTGCGGGAACTTCGCATGGGCAAAGGGCTTTCCATCCGATCCCTTGCCGAGCAAAGCAAATTAAATGTAAATACTTTAAGCCTGATCGAAAATGGGCACACCTCCCCCAGCGTCAGCACATTGCAGTCGATCGCGCAAACTTTGAATGTTCCCATCTCGACTTTTTTCGAAACCGACCATGAGAACAAGGAGGTGGTTTATCAAAGTTCTGAGCATCGCCCAGTGGCAAACTTCACACACGGCACCATCGAGGACCTCGGCGCGGGCATGCTCCGCTTTGGGGCGGAGCCTTTGATCATCACTCTCAAACCAAAAGCGGATAGCGGGAAGACACCCATTGTGCATACCGGCCGGGAGTTTGTGTATTGTCTTGAAGGTCATGTAACGTACCAGGTTGACGGTCACCCCTATCAACTCAGGCAGGGTGACAGTTTGATGTTCGAGGCATATCTGCCTCATCACTGGCGCAACGAGAATCTATCGCCATCCAGATTGCTGCTTGTTCTCTGCCCAATGGATGAACGCGACCAGCCATCTGAGCGCCATTTCTGGAGGTAAGCGGCAACCCAAAGGAGGTGTGCCATGCCAAAAATCAAATTCTCATGCATAGGCTTTCCGGCAATTCTTGTGGGGACAGCAGTGATGTTGATGCTTCTTTCCACACCGGCAACCGCCTCCGCGGACGGACCGGCGCCAACCCCGAATAACGGCAATTGTGTGGTCTGTCATGAAGATTTATATTTCCTCCACGACACCGGGAACTGGTTCTGCTTGAAGGAATCGCCCATGACCTGCACGGGATGCCACGGCGGGGACCCGACTGCCACCACAAAGGAAGAGGCTCATAACCATCGCGCCGCACATCCGGTTGTCAATGAAGACATATCAAAATGTCAGGAATGTCATCCCAACGAATGTTACGATCGCATCGAATATTTCAAACAAACCGCTGGCATTAGTGAGGTGCTGGTTGCGGCGCCGTATACCCCTTCCTACTCTACGGAGGAAATGGAAGCCGCGCCTCTTGCAGGATCACAACAGGAGCCCGGTGACATGCTCATGGTTCGGGAAATCATTCCGCCTGCACTGGTGGCGGGGCTGGCTTTGGTCATTTACCTGGTTCTGCGGAAACGCCGCAATTGATCCGGAGTATTAAAAATGAGAATTGCAGTCATTACGGACGACTCAAAGACGATCTCTGCGCATTTTGGACGGGCGAAATATTACGAGGTCTTCACGATAATGGAAAACCGGGTCGTGGAAAAAGAAACCCGCCCAAAAGCCAACCACAGGCAATTCGGAAAAGAAGAGCATGACCACACCCGCGAGTCAGCGCATGGCACAGATCCTGCTGCACAAAACCGTCACCAAAAGATGATGGAAAACATCAGTGACTGTCAGGTTGTCATTGCGCGTGGAATGGGAATGGGAATCCACCAAAGCCTTTCAGCCAGCGGCATCCGCCCAATACTCACCAATGTGGAAGACATTGGATCTGCGCTGGACGCTTTTCTTGCCGGAACCCTTGTCGACCATCCTGAGAAACTGCATTGACGATGCACAAGATACCCAGCGGATCCATATTCGAGATCCAGGCAGAGTTCTGCAAGGCAATGGGAAATTCGGCGCGCTTGCAGATCATCCACGCACTGCGCAAACACCCGATGAATGTGGGCGAGATCGCAGAAGATACCGGGTTTAACCAACCGCTGGTTTCCCGCCAATTGAGCACACTTCGCAGGGTGGGCGTAGTCCAATGCGAGAGACATGGCAATGAAATGATCTACAAATTGACGGATGAAAATATCGGCGAAGTTTGCGATCTTGTACAAAAAGTATTGATCGCATATACACAAAGACAATCCGAGGCTTTTAATTGACAGACAGATCGTGATCACTACCACCATGAATTACGTCTTCGGTCCCGTCCCATCGCGTCGGCTTGGAATGTCACTGGGGGTCGATACCATTCCGTTGAAGACCTGCAATTGGAATTGCGTATATTGCCAACTGGGAAGGACCATCCCACTTACAAATAAAAGGCTTGAATATTTTCCACGCCGCAGCATTTTCGCCGAAGTGGCAAAAGAAATTAGCAGCCTCCAATCCCAAAAGCCGGATTGGATCACCTTCGTTGGGTCTGGCGAACCCACACTGCACACTGGCCTGGGATGGCTCATACGTGCGGTAAAGTCATCGACCGATATACCCGTTGCCGTCATCACCAATGGGTCCCTGTTGTACCTGCCCGAGGTATGCGAGGAACTTTGCGCTGCGGACGCAGTACTGCCAACACTCGATGCCGGAACTCCCAAACTCTATAAAAAGATCAACCGCCCCCATCCATCCATTACCTTCGAGCGCCTGATCGATGGGCTGATCGCATTTAGAAAAGAATATTCTGGGTGGCTCTGGCTGGAAATCATGCTGGTGCGCGGGCTGAACGACACAGAACAAGCATTACAGGACATTTCCGCGGCGGTCGAACGGATTTACCCGGATGAAATCCATATCAACATTCCTGATCGACCGCCCTCGGAAACCTGGGTTCAACCACCGGACACAGAAGGACTATTAAGAGCGCAGGCGATCCTTGGCAGAACGGCACGCGTGGTCCATCCCGCAACAGGGACCTTCCATCTCGATAAATGTAATACAATTACCGAGGCCGTCATGGACATCATCACGCGCCACCCCATTCGAAGGGAAGACCTTGTAAAGAATCTTCCAAGGGAGATGGAAGAAAAATTGAAAATGATATTGGACGAGCTGGTGGCAAGGGGAAAAGCCCGGATCATCAAAAGATACGGATATAAATTCTATTGCGCCGCATCCACACACCACCAAACTAAAGACCATTCATAACGGAAACCAACGAAAATGCTGAAGAATTTCCTTCAACAAGTAGTCAAGTCGTCAGTTGTTGCCACGATCCTCTTTGCGATTCATGCTGCCGTGATCACAGCCCACGCCCAAGACGAACTGCCTGTGGTTCGCGCAGCACTATTCTATTCCCCAACCTGCGGACATTGTCGAATTGTCATCGAGGAGATGCTCCCGCCTCTGTTGAAACAATACGGGAGTCAACTTGAGATCATTGGTGTGGACATCACACAGCCCCAGGGTCAGGCTCTTTTTCTATCAGCCATCCAATGGTTCAACCTGGATTCAGCCGGTGTGCCTTTTTTGGTGGTGGGAAACGAATACATGATCGGATCCGTGGACATCCCGCAAAAATTTCCCGCCCTGATCGAAAGCTATCTGGCAGAGGGTGGTGTGGATTGGCCCGATGTCCCCGGGCTAAAAGATGCCATTTACGCTTCACAAACTGCATCCGCCCCCACCCAAACAATCATCTCCCCAACATTATCCACCGCATCAATCCCGACCGATACGCCTGCTCCGGTTATCCCCGAAACAGATAGCTCGTCTGAGGCCCCTCTCTCCCTCCCGCATGAAATCGAAATGACCGCATGGCAGCGCGTAATGCTGGACCCTCTCGGAAATGGCATCGCCATCGCCGTGCTCATCGGCATGATCGGAGTTCTTGCCTGGGTCATCATGTCCCTCAACAATCTTCGGCATTCGCCAGTATCAACTATCTCGGATTTCATGATTCCGATCCTGAGCATCATCGGCTTGGGAATAGCGGGATATCTTGCCTATGTGGAAACCACTCAGACAACCGCAGTATGCGGACCGGTGGGTGATTGCAACACTGTGCAACAAAGTGAATTTGCCTACCTGTTTGGGATCCTTCCCATTGGCGTTCTGGGCGTCATCGGATATTTATTCATCCTATCCAACTGGATTGTGGGAAGAACCCAAAACGAGCCTGTCGCCTCGCTTGGCAGACTGGTGGCTTTTACATCATCCGGTTTGGGCATCCTGTTCTCGATCTATCTCACGTTCCTCGAACCATTTGTCATCGGCGCGACCTGCGCCTGGTGCATTGCGTCCGCCATCATCATGACTGCGCTCTTCATCGTGACATTCCCGGATGGCAGGAGGGCATATCTGAAACTGTCGTCAAGGTAGCAACTCCGATTTTCGTTTGATCATTTTCGGGGGATTCTGGTTGCAAATTTATCGCATTATGTTGTAAACTATGACCCATTGTATCCGGATTGTTCCATACAAGAGTCTTTATTGATTACCCATGCGCTTCAGGAGGTACCTCATGACCAGTGCTTCGAATGCCAGCATCACAATCCAGGCTGGACCAGAGGTGGGCAAAGTCATCGATCTCACGGAGGATGAAGTACTTATCGGGAGAAATGAGACAGCGGGAATTTTTATCAATCACAAAGAGGTCTCCCGTCGACACGCACGGCTCACATACAAAGAGGGGAAATATTTTTTGGAGGACCTGGGGAGCAGTAACGGAACCGTGGTAAACGGTCAGCGGATTTCCGGCGAAACCGCGCTCGCGGATGGCGCAGAGATCATGCTGGGAACCGACATCCGTCTGGTCTTCCACCAAACTTCAACCGAAACAAAAGTTATGGAGGCGATGGGGCAAACAGCCGGTATGGATTCAGTCCCATCCAGTCCCGGGGCGACCATGTTCGATGCGGGGGTCGATCTGTCCGCGATCCTCAAATCCGCGACCGTCACGCCACCCAAACTGCTCGTGACCATTGCCGGGCAGGAAGAGAAGTCTCATACGCTCTCGGGCGATCGCGTCACATTGGGACGAGCTGAAGATAACGATATCGTCGTCAACTCGATGATCGTCTCCCGCTATCACGCCGCATTGGAATTGACTTCGCGTGGATATGAGATCGTTGTAAGCCCCGGCGCGACCAATACACTTTCGTGCCAGGGACGCCCGGTCACTGACAGGCAATTGCTCTCTCACGGCGACGTACTCCGTATTGACAGCGATATGCCCGGCATGATGGTCAGTATGACGTATCAATCGCCGGTCCAGGCGGCGGCGAAGGTCCCATTCGTTTTCAAATTCGATGAAAAGGAAAAACTCACGATCGGGCGCGATCCCGGTAACGACATCGTTCTGGAAACGCCAAACGTTTCAAGATACCATGCGCAGGTGACCCGGGTCGGCCGCCGGTATTACATCACCGATCTCCGCAGCGCGAACGGAACCTTCGTCAACGATAAACGCGTCGAAGGCGACGTATGGCTGAACCCACAGGACACGATCCGCATCGGTCCATATAAATTTGTCGTGGGCGAGGATCAGTTCACCCGTTATGATGAGACCGAGGGGATGCGGGTCGAAGCCTATCATTTGAACAAGTGGGTGCGCAAGGACCTCAACCTCCTGCAGGATATTTCCCTTGTGTATCAACCGCGCGAGTTTATCGTGGTCGTGGGTCAAAGCGGCGGTGGAAAATCCACACTGGTCGATTCGATCGCCGGTTATCGTCCGGCGACGCACGGCAAGGTGTTCGTCAACGATATCGACATCTACCAGAACTTCGATGCGATCCGCAGTGAGATCGGATACGTGCCGCAAAAAGACATCATCCACATGGAGTTGACGGTCTATCAGGCATTGGATTTCGCAGCCCAATTGCGGATGCCCAAAGACACCACGCCCGACGAGCGCCACAAACGGATCATGGAGGTGCTTGAGGATCTCGACCTGACCCACCGCAAGGATGTGCAGATCAGCGGCTTGAGCGGCGGACAACAAAAGCGCGTCTCTATCGGTGTGGAGCTGCTCACCCGCCCAGGCCTTTTCTTCCTCGATGAGCCGACCTCCGGACTCGACCCCGGAACGGAAACCACCTTCATGCATTTGATGCGCCGTCTGGCAGATCAGGGACGCACCATCATCATGGTCACACACGCCACCAAGAATGTCATGCTGGCGGATAAAGTTGTGTTCATGGCGCGCGGCGGATATGTCGCCTGGTTCGGTCCGCCGGATGAGGCGCTCGCGTATTTCGACCAGTTCCGCAGCGATTACGACCGCCGCGTCCGCCCGATGGAATTCGATCAGATCTACACCATCCTTGACGATCCATCCAAGGGCAATGCCAAGGATTGGGCAGAACGATTCCAGGGGAATCCCGCGTTCCAGAAATACATCGTCGAACCGCTTCAAGCCAGCCAGCGAAAGATTACCGAGGTCCAGGCGCAGAACACACAACCAAAGAAAAGCACCGGGAGGACACGGACTTCTGCATGGCGTCAGTTCCTGGTCCTCTCAAAGAGGAATGTCACAATCATCCTGCGCGACCGTTCAAGCCTGACCCTGATGCTGATCGCCGCGCCCGGGGTGGGCGCACTGGACCTGGTCCTTGCCCCGGTGATGGGCAAGGCGCCTTTCAGTTTTCAGGATGGCAATGCAGCAAACGGAGGCATCACCCTTTTCCTCTTGACACTGTTTGCGCTGCTGGTGGGCGGCATGTCGCAGATGCGCGAGTTCGTTAAGGAATCGGACATCTATAAGCGCGAACGACTTGTCAATTTGCAGATCCTTCCCTATGTCACTTCAAAGGTCTGGGTTGCAATGCTGCTCGCCTTTTACCAGGGATTGGCGTACACCGTGCTGCATTATCTGGCTTTCGATATGCCGGGCGGATTCGCAGAGTTCCTTCAGGTCTATGTGACCCTCGTCCTTGCGACGATGACCGGGATGATGCTGGGATTGGTCGCCTCCGCGCTCTCACCGAATTCCGCCTCCGCACCCTTGACCATGATCATGTTGATCGTTCCGCTCATTGTGTTGAGCGGCGCGCTCGCGCCTGTGCCACCCAACATCAGCCAGGTCGCGTCCACGCGCTGGGCGTTCCAGAGTCTGCTTGGTATTGTCGGCGCGGGGAAGGATGTGGCGGCGGACGCCTGCTGGCAACTGGATGAAGACCTGCGGGATGCGATGAACCTGGACGATAAAGCCTACAACCAGTGCCTTTGCATGGGCACACAGGTGTTCGATGAAAACTCGTGCAGCTTTCCGGGTGTAGGACAATACTACACAGCCGAGATCAACCAATCGGTCCCGACTGAACCGCCGCCTCTCCCGCCGGAACCACCGGAACCGGATGTCCCATCTGCGCCTGAGCCGCCAGAGGATAACTTCGATCAGGTGCAAATGGCACAATACCTGAACGCGTTAAGTTCGTATCAGAATGAAGTTAAGGATATTCAGGATGGTTATCGCAACCAGATGGATTTGTACCGATCCATGGCTGACGTGTACGAGGGTCAGATGGCAAAATACCAGGAGGATCTGGCGCGCTATAACATCGCCAGGGTTTCCGCAGTTAAAGGCGCCGAGGGGATCATTGGAAGCGTCACGGAACAATATGGCTGGGCGTGGGTGGATAAGGATAACCCTGCCATTTATTTCCCCTGGCTGTTCAACACGTGGTTTGCCCAATTAAAGATCGTGGCAGTGTACTTTGTGATTATTGTGTTTCTCATCAAACGAAAGGATGTCAAATAATCATGAAGAGAAAATCGCTGCTTCTCGGTTTTGTAATGGTCATCCTTTTTACGAATGCATGCGGTGCCGGTTCAGGGATGTCGGACTCCATCTCCCAGACATTGACGCCCATGAGCGAACTCGTCCGTGAAACGGTCACCGCGCGCGCCGGGGAGGAGGGCTCGAACGACAGCCTGGCGACCGCAATTGCCAACGCGACCCAAAAAGCCGAGGGGATCTACGCCACACAGACCGCGCGCGCCGAGCTCAATGAACCAGCCCGGTTGGCCACCGCGACCGCCATCGCACCAGTCGTGGCAGAACTGCCCCGTTACGGCGTCGACCCCGCCAGTGGTTACGTGGCATGGATCCATCCACCCGCCACGATCAGTTTGAATGGATTCAACCAGACCGGATACGCCAATGACTATCCACAGGTCACCGCCAAGGATTTTGTGCTGGCGGCGGACATCACCTGGAATACAAGGAACAGCCTGTCCGGTTGCGGATTCATGTTCCGTTCAGATGGGAACACAAACAACCCGAGTCAGTACACGATCATCATCACACGCGTTGCCAGCGGGCACATGGCGTTCCTTGCGATAGCAAAGGGAGAGGTCAGCAACTTCCGCGAATATTTCCCCAAGGACAAGGATCGATCGTTCAACTGGTTCAACGACTCCACAAACCGGCTGGCGATCGTGGTGAAGGGCGACCTGATCGATCTGTATACGAATGGTGTCTTCATCGGTCAGGTGAACATCACCGAGCCTCCCCCCGATAGAGTCTTCCAGTTCCCTGAAGTGGAAATCCCGCCTGGCACAACACCACAACAACTGGAACAATATCAACAGCTCATCGAACAGTATGACGATGGCAACCGGCAGATCGCCGCCCAGCTTGGGGACGCCCAAAAGAATTTCACCAAAAACCAACCGTTCTTCTATGACGGTCTGCTTGGCTTTTTGGGCTTAAGCCAGTCCGGTCAAATGATCTGCACGTTCGATAACGCCTGGCTGTTCATCACCAAGCCATAGATCTTGGCGCATCCAATCGACATCAATTTAAAAATCCCTCCGCAATCGGAGGGATTTTTAGCTGGGGGCACAGGATTCGAACC
>DIDP01000012.1:0-98878 GCA_002418205.1 Anaerolineales bacterium UBA5797
GAGGATTTGCCGGGGTAATTTATGTTATTTTATTACTCCAAGTACATTTGCAATTGTGTTATCGTGCTGACGTTCATAATAATTGGATGCGCAGGGTATGCATTTCGCGTCAATGAGAGGCGCAAGGACGATGACCCGAAAAAAAAGAGGTGTCACCCCGCGGCAATCTTCCTCGCACCGATCACGTTGCCTTTTCTTCTTTTTTTCTGGATTTTCCTCTTTATTCTCAGGTCATTGCTCTATGGTCTGTTCCTGATCCTTTTCACCATTGCGTTGGTAGCGATAAGAAAGCCGTTCCTGTTGATCTGGCTGGACAGGATCGCCACTTGGATCGGAGAAAAGTTATTGGAAGCAAACACTTTCCTGATAAGAATATTTCTGCCCCAGTGGGATACACAACCAGCATAGATAAAACCCCGCCGTTTGGCGGGGTTTTATTCTTCC
Organism: Anaerolineales bacterium UBA5797; assembly: GCA_002418205.1. Taxonomy (GTDB): domain Bacteria; phylum Chloroflexota; class Anaerolineae; order Anaerolineales; family Villigracilaceae; genus Defluviilinea. The sequence continues at coordinate 445 of DIDP01000012.1, forward strand.
AACTTTTTGAAATAGCTTTGATATGGGACCATCATCAGGAAACCGATGGCGATGACGATCTGCCCCGCGAGCACGCCGCCCGCCTGCCAGGGACCGAAATAGGGAACGTTTGGCAAAGGCTGTGAACCCATCCCGAAGACATCCGCCATGCCGGTGAAGACCGCCACAACGTAGCCGGTGCCGACCAACCGCATTCCGATATCGGCAAGGATGCTGCGCTGCTCCCTGCCCCACAAGGCGATCAGCCCCACATAACCGCCGATACAGATCAGCGCCAGACCGATCAAAAACACTGCAATTTGAATAAACCCGACCACCGGGCTCCGGTCCCAACCGAACCAATTGGGTTTCGCTCCGACCGTAAAAACGAAAGCGCCAAAAGCCACTGCAATCAAACTAAAGCGGATGCGCAGATATGAGATGCGGAATGCAGGTTCGCCGTTCATGAGGGTAAATTGCTTCGCAGGAATCTCAGCCAGTTGCTGCCGAGGATGTTGGCTGCATCGGCTTCGCTGTATCCGCGCTCCATTAACTTGGAGGCAATGATCTGCAGGTCGGCGATCGAATCAAGCTCGGGAGGAATGGATTGCAGACCGAAGCCGCCATCGAAATCCGAACCGATCCCGGCGTGCAGTGAGTCACCCGCCAACTGGCAGATGTGATCGATGTGAGCGATCAGGGCATCCAGCGAAACCTCCTCGCGGCGGCTTCCGTTTTTGCGCAGCCAGCCCACCTTGAGGAAGGCATTGAGCGGGACGACCCCCATGACTCCATCGCGTTCGATCAGGCTGCGGATAACCCGGTCCGGGATGTGGCGATTTGAGGTCGAACCCTGCATCAACGCCGCGCAATTTGCATGGGTTGCCATCACGGGTCCTTCGTAACGATCCAACGACTCATACGCGGCGGCCTCGTCCATGTGACTGAGATCGAGGATGAAATTGTAATCTGCCATCGCAGAGATCAATTGACGTCCTTCGTCCGTCAGCGGACCCGGCTCACCGGTGCCGCCACAATAGCGCGTCCCTGCCCATGCCAGGCCGATCATGCGCAGACCCAGGTCCCACCATTCGGACAATTCATGCGGAGAGCGGATGCCGTCCGCACCTTCCATGAGGTAGACCATGCCGACGGGATGACCCTTGTCATCCTCGGCGGGTTTGGACCAGTGTTCGATAACGGAATCAAGTTCAGGCGTCGAGGTGATGAGGCGGAATTTATCCGGATGAAAATCTGTCAGTTTGCGGTAAACGTCAATCTGGTCACGATAAAGGCGGTGGGCGGATTCAGAGTCCTTGTAAATGAGGATATCCCCATCCTCCCACTTTCTGGCGGGGGTCACGTATAACGTTGCAAAGACAACAGCGACCTGGCCGCGTTGGTATTCGGGCCAACCGATGAGGCAGTCACCGTTCAATTCGGGTATGCGCGTGTCAGCCTCAAAGCGACGCGTTTCAGTTACAGAGCGCGTGTAATCGCGCCCATAGGTAAGCATGTTCCAGGCAATGTCTTGATGTGAATCAATGATCAGGGGCATGGTCTTGAAAAAGCGTCCCGCCTGAGGCGGGACGTTCTTAGGTTCAGACTAACTAGGCTTCCGTATCAGGTGTTTCTGAGGTCGATTCCCCCGTGGAATCATCTGATGTGGATTGAGGTTCCGAGTCATCGGAAGCCTGCGGCTCCCCGGTGTCCTCAGGCTCATCAACAGACTTGAATTCAGCAGCAAGCAGTTTGAAGTCCTTATCGGCATAGGCGGCTGAATCCACTTTGCGAAGGCTCAAGCCAATACGGTGCTGTTCGGGATCGATACGGATGACGCGCAAGGTCTTGACGTCGCCTTCCTTGAGAACTTCCCTCGGATGTTCGATGCGCTGTTCCGAGATCTCGGAGATGTGAATGAGTCCTTCCAGATCGCCTTCGAGGCGGGCAAAAGCGCCGAACTTGGTCAGGCGGGTGATCACACCCTCCACCAGTTGCCCGACGCTGAACTTCTCCATGCGGGATCTCCAGGGGTCCTCCTGCAGGGCACGGACGGAAAGACCGATGCGCTTCTTTTCGCGGTCGATGTTGATCACTTTGACCTGGACCTCCTGCCCCACTTCGAGCACTTCGCGCGGGTGGTCAATGTGGTCCCAGGAAAGTTCAGAGAGATGGACAAGGCCATCTGCGCCGTTAACGTTGATGAATGCACCGAAGTTGGCAAGGCTGGTCACGCGACCGGTATACACTTTGCCTTCCTCGAGTTCCTCGAGCACGCGCTCCTTGATGGACTGGCGCGACTCGGTGCTGGCGGCGCGCTCCGAAAGGATCAGGCGGCGGCGTTCGCGGTCCACTTCGATCACACGGACGGAGATGGGCTGTCCCACCATCTTCTGCCAGCGTTGTTCGGGCGTGTCGCCGGTGGATTGGGTGCGGCGCAAGGCGCTGATCTGCGAGGAGGGGACAAAACCGCGCAAGCCTTCGACCAGAACGATCAAGCCGCCCTTGTTGAAACCGGCGATCTTGCTCTCGACGACGGCGCTCTCCTCGAGCAGTTTATCCACGTTATCCCAGGAAAGTTGTTCCTGCGCCCGCTTGATCGAAAGGACGACATTACCGTTCGCATCTTCAGGGCTCAATACAAAAACGGGGATCTCCTTCCCCACCTCAAGCGCTTCGCGGTCCTCATCGGACAATTGGTCCAGTTCGCGGCCCGAGACAACACCCTCCGATTTGGCACCAATGCTTACAAGGATCTGTGAGGGGCTGACACTGGCAATGACACCTGTGCGGATCTCGCCAGGTTGAGGTAAATCAATGCTAAAATCCTGATCCTGCAACAAGGATTCCATTGTTTGATTGCTATTGTTTTTGTTGAGCTGTTCTCCCTGCTTTTGAACGTCGCTCCCTTGATTCGGCAGGGCCTGATTCTGGTCTGTCACTAGATACTCCGGTTAAGAAAAATGTAAGGGGGATTATACAGGTGATTGTAGAAGTTTGCAACCCTGACAATCATAACGTTGCAGTTTTGACACCGGAGTGAGGGACTTGATGATTTTATGAAATCCTCCCCCGGATTTAATCAGGTTTTGGAATCACGCGTTATAATCATCGTTCGGAGTTTACCAATGCCACCTATCTTCCCATTCACTGCGATCGTCGGACAGGAGCGCATGCGACGCGCCCTCATTTTGAACGCCGTTGACACACGCATCGGCGGTGTGTTGATCCGCGGAGAACGCGGCACCGCAAAATCGACAGCCTCGCGCGCGCTTGCCGCGCTGCTTCCCAAGGTAAAAGTTGTGGACGACTGCCGCTTCGGTTGTGACCCTGACAAGCCCAATACCTGGTGCACGGAATGCAAGGAACGATTTGAAGAAGCGAAAAAGATTCCCTCGCACATCCGTACCACATCCTTTGTCAACCTGCCCGTTTCCGCGACGGAAGACCGCGTGGTGGGCACGCTCGATATCGAACAGGCGATCCAAAAGGGCGAACGTCACTTCGAGCCGGGCATCCTCGCCAGCGCGAACCGCGGGTTGCTCTACATCGACGAGGTCAACCTGCTCGATGACCATGTGGTGGACGTCCTGCTGGACTCCGCCGCGATGGGCGTGAACATGGTCGAACGTGAAGGCATCTCCTTCACCCATCCCGCCCGCTTCATTCTCGTTGGGACGATGAATCCTGAAGAGGGAGAATTACGCCCTCAATTGCTTGATCGCTTCGCCCTTTCCGTGGACATCGTGGGCATCCGCGATGCACGCGAACGCGTGATGATCATGGAACGCAACATCGCCTTCGAACAGGACTCGGAATCCTTCCGCCAGCAATGGATGCCAAAAGAGGAGGAACTCTCCCATCAGATCGAACGCGGACGTGAACTCGTCGGTCAGGTCACACACACCAGCCGCGACCTGCTCTCCATCGCGGCGTTGACCGCGTCCCTTAATGTGGACGGCCATCGCGCGGACCTGGTCATCCTCAAAGCGGCGCGCGCCCAGGCTGCGTTCGAGGGCAGGACAAAGATCAACGACCACGATATAGCGCTTGCGGCTGAACTGGCACTCCCCCACCGCATCAAACGGACTCCCTTCCAGCAGGCTGAGATGACGACCGAGCAGTTACAGGAGCGCATCGAGCAGTTGGCAGGTCAATCGGTCCCGAATGAAGCGGAATCGGATGAGTCCGAATCTCAGCAAGGCAAACCCGAGGAAAAAAAAACTTAAAGCTCGAAGATGAGCGCGAGGAAGGTCCGCAGGAGGGCAAGCCGGAGCCGATGCCGCAGGATGTGTTCGCGAACACATCGGCAAATTGGTGGGAAGGCGGGCAGAAGATCAAAGCGGGCGAGAAATTCCAGCCGCGCAAGTTGAACACGCCGCTTGATAAACTGGCGCGCAAACACGCAGGCAGGCGTTCGCTCACCAGGACCGAACGCAAACACGGACGCTACATCAAGGCGCGCCCTGCCGGTGAAAAGAAGGACGACATCGCCTTCGATGCCACCTTCCGCGCCGCGGCGCCGCACCAGAAATCCCGCACCGAAAAACGGAAACGGCTTGCATTCGCCATCGAGTCATCGGATCTGCAGCGAAAGATCCGCGTGAAGCGCGTGGCGAATCTCGTGCTGTTTTTGGTGGACGCATCATGGTCGATGGCAGTGGCGGAACGCATGAACGCAACGAAGGGAGCGATATTGTCGTTGCTCACAGATGCATACCAACGCCGTGACCGGGTGGGGTTGATCGTCTTTCAAAAGGACCGCGCCACGCTCGTACTCCCACCCACCAACTCCGTTCAATTAGCCCAACGCGCCCTGATGGACATCCCCGTCGGTGGGAAGACGCCGCTTTCAGCAGGTCTGTTCCTCGCCGCGGATGTGCTGCGGCAGGAGAAATTGCATCATCCCGACATCGAACCGTTGTTGATCGTGTTGACCGATGGTGCAGGGAATGTATCCATTGGTTCTTTGCCCCCGCAGGAAGAATCCTATAAATTCGCGGAGATGATCGCACACGAAAAAGTGAAGAGCGTGGTCATCAACATGGAACACGCCGCCTTCGACCAGGGACTTGCCCAGCAGTTGGCGAATCACCTCAAGGCGCCATGTTATGCATTGAGCGAGTTGAAAGCAGAGAACTTGTATCACGCGGTGAAAGATGAGATGGCAAGACCGGTGAAGAAGTAGCACCCCTGCCTCGCCAAATCCGACAACCTAAAGTCTGAATATGAATTCAAAGACTCCTTGTCGGATTTGGCGAGGGTGTCCGAAGGGCGGGTGGGGCTAAGGGGTCGCATCCATCGCGCAACGGAAGCCGATGTAGTTGGTGGTATCTGTAGGGTTGTCCCAGCCACGGTCGGCAGAACGGACGCTGTCATCGTCGTCGTACCACGCGCCGCCTCGCGCCACGCGATATTCACCTGAATCAGAGCCTAATGGATTGGAGTCTTGCGAACTGGCATAATAGGTTTCGCCAAACCAGTCTGCCACCCATTCCCAGACATTGCCTGCCATATCTAGCGCGCCATACGGGCTGGCTCCGTCTGGATACGTGCCAACTTCGGTCGTGTCACCAACATTGGAATTGTAATTCAATATCCCATCATGAGGCGTTTGGTTACCCCACGGAAAAGACCTATCATCATCGCCGCGTGCAGCTTTCTCCCACTCAGCTTCGGTCGGCAGGCGGCGGTCTACCCATTCACAATAGGTTTTGGCATCTTCCCATGACACGTGGATTACAGGATAATTATCAAATGCTGAGGCACGAAAATAAAAATCACGAGTATTAGAACCTCCACTTCTCGGATTCTCACACACTCCATCTACCACACATTCAGAGTACATGGCGTTGGTCACTTCTGTCTGGTCAATCCAGAAGGCATCAAGATAAACTGTATGAATTGGTTTTTCATTATCACGACCATCTTCACTTCCCATCGTGAATTCACCTGCGGGAACGTAGAGTAAGGTCATTCTGTCTTTGCCAATCATGGTCGAGCCGATGCCAAGAGTAGGAGTCGGGGGAATCAATGTCTTGGTTGCGGACAACGTATTTGTACTAGCGGGTTGTAAAGCGTGCGTCCTAATAACATCTGGTATTTGTGTGGATTCCGTAGTATTAAATGAAAGATTGTTCCAAAGACTAATCCCGCCCCAGAGGCAAAGCCCGAGGAATACCAAAAGACCCACCTCGAGTCTATAAGGAAATATCTTTGCCGGAGCGCGTCTTTTGCCTGACCTTTCAATTGTTTGCGGTGTGCTTGTAACGGGTTTTGGCGATTCCTTCTCATCCAAAGGCGTTTTTCCAACCTGTTTTACAGACCCGTTTGCTTTTTCTCTTAGTTTCAGAGCTTCATCTGCGGCTTTCTGTTCTTCTTTAACCACTTTGCGCACTTCCATAGAAACCGGGTGCAAAACCGTATCCAAGGGTTTGTTCAAATACTCGGTGCGCAGCCGATTCATAGCCTCTTCAAAATAGTCCTCATGCACATTCAGACCGTTGTAACGAGTAAGATGCCGCAACTTACCGGTTAAAACTTCAGGTTTCACCCCTCGCAACCACCTGGAAACCCCGGATTTGGAGGCAGCGCCAAACCGAAAACCCTTGAAAAACAACGGGACGATGTTGCGTTTTTCATCGATTGCAAGTTCAATCTCGCGCCGCAGCCAATCGCCTGGTTCATTGCAACGGTCCAAAGCTGTCGGAGTGAGTATCAGTACAAAATGGGCGCGCGCCCGAATGTTGCTCGTAATGATCTGCTCGAAATCCCCACTGGAAATGCTTCTGTAATCGAAGAATACGTCATACCCCTGATTCTTCAGGTTCTCATAGACCGCGAGTGCAGTATATACATCCGCGCGGCGGTAGCTGATAAAAACTGTCTTCTCAATCCTTGCCATATACCCTATCCATCGTATTAAGATTATACGGCAAAAATCACACCAATTCTCTCCAAAATTGATCTAGTTAGATTAGAAAATTATTTCCCCTTATCAACTCCTCCAGCATGGATCCGAGGACCTGCAAGGCGACCACATCGCCGCGAACATATTGGTGAGCGCAAAAACACTTAAGTTTTTTTCTTTCGAGTCAACAAAATCAGCGCTTATCTATGTCACAATGCGCTAAAAACCAAATATCCAATAATTACGGAGAGGCATCCAAGGCACACCGAAACCCAACGTAGTTGCGTTTCACCACCGGGTTATACCAGTCGCGGCGGGAACCGCGGCTGAATTCGGCGGTAACGTTCCACGAACCGCCGCGCAACACTCTGGGACCGGAAGCGTTCAGATCTTCACGACCATCAGCCGCATCATAAGGGTACGGAGCAAAGAGACTGCTGACCCATTCCAGGACATTGCCGGTCATATCCAGCGCATCGTAAGGACTGGCACCCCTGGGATAACTTCCTACGAGTTGTGTGTCGTCAACACAGCCATTCTCTTTGCCCCAGTAATTTGCAAGGGAACAATCGATCGTATCGCCCCAGGGAAAGACACGTCCATCTGTGCCCCTGGCGGACTTCTCCCATTCCGCTTCAGTGGGCAGTCTGCGTCCTGCCCAGGCGCAATATTGATTGGCATCGTACCAGGACACATAGACCACCGGATGACCGGCATAATCCGGATCATCGAAATGTGCTGTATTCGAGGGTTGAGAGCAATTGCCATCCTGCACACATTTCACGTACATCCCGTTGGTGACTTCAGTCTGATCGATCCAGAAGGCATCGAGATCCACAGTATGAAGCGGTTGTTCCTCCTTCCATCCAGAATCATTGCCAATCGTGAATTTACCGGCGGGCACATAGACGAGGGTCATGCCATCTTTTTGGGAAATCATGGTAGATCCAACACCAAGTTCCTGAGAAGCAGGGATGTAGGTTGCGGTTGCCGCAGGAACAGGTATTGAGGTTGGCGGGATGGGGACTGTAATTTCCGGCACAACCGGGGCAGGTGAACAACTTTCCATGAAAAAAACTGCCAGAACAATAAAGGAAATGAATCGTTTCAATACTTTATCCTTCGTAACAATAATATTTCATACCATCTTCTTTAGATATTATTTCCCCTTCAATAATTCCTCCAACATGGACTCGGGGACCTGCACGGCGACCACCTCCCCGCGCACGGTGATGACACCATCCGCAAGGATCCATTCTTCGATGACGACTTTGCGTCCCTTTTGCTCCTTCACTTTGCCGCGCACTTCGAGTTGAATGCCAAGCGGAGTTGGTTTGAGATAATCCACGTGCAGTGAGGCGGTCAATGTGCGGGTGTTGGGTTCAGCGTGCGGGTCTTCGGCTTTGGCAGCGTTGAAGAGCGCCGCGGCGGCCGTCCCTGTGCCGTGACAATCGATCAATGATGCAAGCAATCCGCCGTAGACGTATCCCGGGATGGCGATGTGATACGGCTTGGGCAGGAAGTGACAGACGGATTCGTCACCATCCCAGTAGGATTTGATCTGGTGTCCGTGTTCGTTGAGTCTGCCGCAGCCGTAACAATGGGCAAGGGCATCGGGGTAGTAATCCTGGAATGATTTCAGTTCGATCATGAAATGGTTTCCTTTGCAATTGATTTTTGACCGCTAAGCACGCGCAGTTTGTCCATCTGGAATTCGGTTGTGTATTGTACACACCCAAAATATTTGGTTTAAGATTGCTTGGTCGCAGCAAACGCTCCTCGCAATGACATAAACTGCCGAAACGGGATCAGCTGTCCCTTAGTTGGGAGGCGGGGTCATCGTCCGCGTTGGAGTCGCGGTGGGAGTGGGTGATGCGGTCGGCACACGCGTCGGCGCGTCGCCCTGCAGGACGAACTCCCCAACGACCTTCCAATCCAATCCGACGAAGATCTGCACTTCGTAGGTCCCGGGTAAAAAGTCCGCGGGCGACGCCTTCCATTCGGTGAAACCGTAGCCGCCAGCCTCGCCATCCCATGGAATGGTTTCATAATGCACCAGTTCCCCATCGCGATACCAGAGAGCCGTCCATTGCGCGTTGGGCGTCATCTGATCGTAGGTGAAGACCGCACACATGTAATCGATTGGGTTTTGAAAAACGGTCGCCGTTTCAAACTCAAGGAAGTTCGAGCAATCGAGCGTGAACTGAAGCGGGCTGAAGACCGCGTTCGGATTCGGAGTGACCTCGCTCTCGAACAACGCCTCGATGACCGGCGGGATGAACGGCGTGGGTGTGACGGTGGGCGTATCGGTCACGGACGGCGTGTCGGTGATGGTTGGCGTCAGTGTGATGGTGGGCGAAAGCGTGATGGTGGGCGACAATGTGATGGTGGGCGTGAGGGACGGCGTAAGCGAGGGAGGAAAGTAGCGATAGGCGACCGGCTCGCCCATGAAATACAACAGGACGGCAAACCCGAACAGGAGCAACGCAACGAGCATGGTGTACAACCCGCCTCGTTGACGCTGACGCTTGATCCGGTAAAAGGTCAGTTTCCTCGCTGAGAGCCAGGCGCGGTACCCTGACCGGAACACAATGAATGCTCCGATCATTGAGAGGACCACCGCGGCAATAACACCTGCACGAATATCCATGCAGGAAATTATAGCATTGGGATGTATTTCACCGAACGGGGATTTATGGTATGGGTGTGACCGTCACTGCTGGCGCCGTCCGCACGATGCGCGGCTCGACCCACAAGGCGCGGTCACCGGAAGCAGAACCGAGCGAGAGGACCGTCAATACAAATTTCACATCCTGCCCGGCAAGCGGAGTCAGATCGAGGTCCACTGTAAAGTAGTCCCCTTCGTATCGTTCGCCGAACGCCCAGAAGTCGCGGATGATGCCGTCCGCAAGTTGATAATCCACGCGGAAGAGCACGCCGCATGAAGTCGCGCCGCCTTCGCAGTTAATGATCGCCCGGAAACGGTCACCGCGTTGAACCGTGAAGGATGGATAGACGCCGCGGATATATCCGTTGGATACATTTTGCGGTGCGGTCAACAGGCTGGGGGTCAATCTGAACGACCCGTCTTCCAATCTGGCTGTGCTTTGCTTCAGGACGAATCCATCGTTATCACGATTCACACCCGGACAATCCAGCGTGCCCGCGCCGCTCGTCCATTGCGCGGAACAGGCATTGGAGACAAAGTCATAGATGGTGCCGGTGAGATTGGGCGCCTTCACTTTAATATCCACCCAGAACGGGCGGTTGGCTGTGGCGGTCGTGCCGAAGATCTCACCCTTGTCGTTGCGGATCTGCCAGTTGCCGCGATAACTGCCTTCGATAACAGGAGCCTTGAAGTTCATCGCCAGATCGAAGGTCTGCCCCGGAGCAACTTCCGTGGGCAGGAACATCAGGTTCTGCCCGTTCATCAGATCACCGCTGACAAGAACTAGACGATAGGACTTTGTCCATGTGCAGGTGCCTGCATTCTTCAGCCGCCAGACCTTCGTAAAGGAACTGCCAGGCGCGAATTCAGAACCATCGGGGATCGTCACGTCCGTGACAAACTCGATGCGGTCACAACCGAGGTTGGGAGTCGGTGTGGGCGATTGAATGGGCGTCCGCGTGGATGTGGGTGTACGCGTGGGCGTATTCGTCGGCGTACGCGTGGGAGTGAATGTCGGTGTAAAGGACGGCGTGAGTGTGGGCGTAAACGTCGCGGTGCTGGTTGGGGTCCGCGTTGGCGTATTCGAGGGTGTGAAGGTCGGTGTGCGCGAGGGCGTCAGCGTTGGGGTTGAGGTAAAGGTTTGGGTTGGTGTGTTGGATGGTGTGCGCGTTGGCGTGAACGTCGCAGTAGGCGTGTTAGAAGGAGTCTGGGTCGGAGTCTCCGTTGGCGTGGACGAGGGAGTCGATGTTGGCGTGAAGGTCTTCGTCGGCGTGTTGGACGGCGTGCGCGTCGGCGTGAACGTCGCGGTGGGCGTGCTCGATGGCGTTTGAGTGGGTGTATTCGTCGGTGTGAAGGTCAGCGTCGGCGTGGACGAAGGAGTCGATGTCGCCGTGAAGGTCTTCGTTGGCGTGTTGGATGGCGTACGCGTTGGCGTAAACGTCGCAGTAGGCGTGTTAGAAGGAGTCTGAGTCGGTGTATCCGTTGGCGTAAACGTCAGCGTCAGCGTGGACGAGGGAGTCGATGTCGGCGTGAAGGTCTTCGTCGGTGTGTTGGACGGAGTGCGCGTTGGAGTGAACGTTGCGGTGGGCGTGCTCGACGGTGTCTGAGTCGGAGTATCCGTTGGTGTGAATGTTTTCGTCGGCGTGGATGAAGGCGTCGATGTCGGCGTGAAAGTCTTCGTCGGTGTGTTGGACGGTGCACGCGTGGGAGTGAACGTCGCGGTGGGAGTGTTCGATGGTGTTTGAGTCGGGGTATCCGTCGGCGTGGAGGAGGGAGTCGATGTCGGCGTGAAGGTCTTCGTCGGTGTGTTGGACGGAATGCGGGTTGGTGTGAATGTCGCGGTGGGCGTGTTCGATGGAGTCTGAGTCGGGGTGTCCGTTGGTGTGAAGGTCAGCGTCGGCGTGGACGAAGGAGTCGATGTTGGTGTAAAGGTCTTCGTCGGTGTATTGGACGGAGTGCGCGTGGGAGTGAACGTCGCAGTAGGCGTGTTAGAAGGCGTTTGAGTCGGTGTATCCGTGGGTGTGAAGGTCAGCGTTGGCGTGGACGAGGGAGTCAATGTGGGTGTAAAAGTCTTCGTCGGTGTGTTGGACGGTGTCCGTGTTGGGGTGAACGACGGAGTCTGGGTCGGAGTATCTGTTGGCGTGGACGAAGGCGTCGATGTCGGCGTGAAGGTCTTCGTCGGTGTATTTGACGGCGTGCGCGTTGGCGTAAACGTCGCGGTGGGCGTGCTCGAAGGAGTCTGAGTCGGAGTATCCGTTGGCGTAAACGTCAGCGTCGGTGTGGACGAGGGAGTCGATGTCGGCGTGAAGGTCTTCGTCGGCGTATTAGATGGCGTACGCGTGGGAGTGAATGTCGCGGTGGGCGTGCTCGAAGGCGTTTGAGTGGGAGTATCCGTTGGCGTGAAGGTCAGCGTCGGCGTGGAGGAGGGAGTCGATGTCGGCGTGAAGGTCTTCGTCGGTGTGTTGGACGGAATGCGGGTTGGTGTGAATGTCGCGGTGGGCGTGTTCGATGGAGTCTGAGTCGGGGTGTCCGTTGGTGTGAAGGTCAGCGTCGGCGTGGACGAGGGAGTCGATGTCGGCATGAAGGTCTTCGTCGGTGTGTTGGACGGAGTGCGCGTTGGAGTGTTCGATGGAGTCTGAGTCGGGGTGTCCGTTGGTGTGAACGTCAGCGTTGGTGTGGACGAGGGAGTCAACGTTGGAGTGAAGGTCTTCGTCGGCGTATTAGATGGCGTACGCGTCGGTGTGAACGTCGCAGTGGGTGTACTCGACGGAGTCTGGGTTGGCGTTCGCGAAGGCGTGATGGTCGGAGTCGGGGTATAGGACAGCGCAGCAATGACACGCAGTGCTTCGGCGGTCCGCGCGATGGATGTCATCGTCGCTTTTAGATCCATCGTTGGAGAGGGTGTCTGGCTTGGTGTTTGTGAGGGTGTAAAGGTTGCCGTTGGAGTGAATGAAGGAGTATGGCTCGGTGTACGCGTGGGAGTCAATGTCAACGTCGGTGTCGATGATGGAGTTTGGGTTGGTGTGAAGGTTTTCGTCGGCGTGTGAGACGGAGTACGAGTCGGCGTAAACGTCGCGGTGGGAGTGTTCGATGGCGTTTGGGTCGGGGTATCCGTTGGCGTGAACGTCAGTGTCGGTGTGGACGAGGGAGTCTGCGTTGGTGTGTTAGACGGCGTACGAGTCGGCGTAAACGTCGCGGTGGAAGTACTGGATGGCGTGTTGGACGGCGTACGCGTTGGTGTGGACGAAGGAGTCGATGTGGGTGTAAAGGTTTTCGTCGGTGTATTGGATGGCGTACGCGTCGGGGTGAACGTCGCAGTAGGTGTGTTCGACGGAGTCTGGGTCGGGGTATCCGTTGGCGTGAAGGTCAGCGTCGGCGTGGACGAGGGAGTCTGCGTCGGTGTGAAGGTCTTCGTCGGTGTATTGGATGGCGTACGCGTCGACGTAAAGGTTGCAGTCGGTGTACTTGAAGGTGTTTGTGTTGAGGTGCTGGTTGGTGTTAAAGTCGCTGTTGGAGTAAAGGTGGGCGTGAAGGTGGGAGTATTTGACGGAGTCCGGGTTGGGGTGTTGGATGGAGTCTGTGTCGCGGTGGCAGTTTTGGTCGGAGTCTGACTCGGAGTCAGGGTGAAGGTGGGGGTACTTGTAGGAGTCGATGTCGCTGTAAATGTGGGCGTAGCCGTGGCTGTCGGCGTGAACGTCAGCGTGTTGGTTGGCGTGAGGGACGGGGTTGCACTGGCTGTGAAGAGCGGGTCGAGACAGACGGGGAACGAGTCGACACGGGCGGCAGGTTCGCGCGTGTCGCCGTATTGGTCGTAGATCTTGACAAATTGAATATCGGGGAACTGCTTGAGGTTGAGGGTCAAAGGGCGGGCGATGTTGTAAAGCGTGCCGTTGGACTGGCAGGTTCCGGTGAGGTAAACATGCGCCACACCATCGGCAAACTCGAGTTTGCTGTAGCCAGTGAAACCGTTGAGGATGATGGCAAGACCTTCGTTACGTTCGACGTCGCTGGGACCTTTGAAGAATTCATCCAGTACGCCGCCGACCAGATTTCGGGAGGATGGGACAAAGCGCGTCACCGGGACCTCGTAGGGCAGTTCGCCACGAATCAGGCGTTCGTTGTCCGTGAAGTAAACATCCACCTTTACATAAAGAGGGGTGCGCGTGGGGGTGGGAGTCCGCGTGGCGGTTGGAGTGCGGCTTGGCGTGAAGGTGGGTGTGATCGTCGGTGTGCGCGAGGGTGTGCGCGTGGCAGTAGGCGTAAATGTGCTGGTCGAAGTTGGCGTCCTGGTGAAGGTGGGGGCAAGAGTGGCTGTTTGCGTGGAAGACGGCGTTACCGACGGTGTGGAGGTGGGGGTGAATGTATTGGTTGATGTGGAGGTCGGCGTTCGCGTGGATGTTGCCGTTGAGGTTGGCGTAAGGGTGGGTGTTCTGGATGCGGTCTGCGTGGGAGTGAGGGTCGCTGTGGCTGTATTCGTGAAAGTTAATGAAGGCGTCAATGTGGGGGTGCGTGTGCTGGTCGGGGTACGGGATGGGGTCACCGTGTTCGTAGGAGTTGAGGTTGGCGTGCGCGAAGGAGTCAGCGATGGGGTTGCGGTCTGTGATGGCGTAATGGTGGCAGTGGACGTACGTGATGGGGTAACCGTGAAAGTCGGCGAGGAGGTGGAGGTCGCGGTAAAAGTGGAAGTGGGCAACGGTGTCCGCGTGGCAGTCGCTGTATTCGTCCGTGTTGCAGTGGGTGTGTGTGAGGGTGTGAGCGTTGCCGTCGCTGTAGCGGTTGGTGTGGAGGTGGCTGTGTCTGTCGGGGTTCGTGAGGATGTTTGAGTCGCTGTGGGAGTGAGCGACGAAGTCCCTGTTGGGGAGGGCGTGAACGTAAATGTCGGCTTTGCAGTTGGCGTGCGCGAAGGTGTGGAAGTGGAGGTCGACGATGGTGTAAATGTCGAGGTGGCAGTGAACGTGGATGTGGAGGTAAACGTCAACGTTGGAGGGGGCGTATCTGTTGGAGTCAACGTGATCGTGGGGGTAAACGTCGGCGTGCTGGTTGGTTGACGCGTTGCAGTGGCACGCGGCGTATTCGTGGGCTGGCGCGTCGAGGTGGGTGCCGGTGTATTGGTCGGGCGGACAGTGGAAGTCGGCAACGGCGTTCTTGATGAGGTCGGTGTGCTGGAGGGTGTAAATATCGCGGTGGACGTGAATGTGGTTGTGGATGTAACCGATGCGGTTGCAGTGAATGTATCCGTCGGTGTTAATGAAGGTGTGAGGGAAGCCGTCGCTGTGTTGGTGGGCGTGGATGAAGGCGCAAGGGTCAGCGTTGGCGTGAACGTGCTGATGGGCGTAAAGGTCGAAGTATTCGTCGGGCGGGGTGTGGAGGTGGGACGCGGCGTATTCGTGGGGCGGACGGTCGAGGTGGGTAATGGCGTGCGCGTCGCGGTCGGTGTATTGGAGGGGGTAGGTGTGAGGGTTGGGGTAAAGGTCGGGGAAGATGTGACTGTCGCCGTGGAAGTAAATGTGCCGGTCGGCGTGAACGACGGGGTTTGCGAGGGAGTTGGCGATGGCGTCAGCGAGGGCGTCAATGTGTCCGTGGGAGTCGGGGTAAAGGACAACGCCGCGATGGCTTGTGCGGCTCCTGCCGTCCGCGCGGCGGAGGTGGTCGTTGCCCTGATGTTGGGCGTGGGCGAGGATGTCTGAGTTGGGGATGCGGTCTGGGTAAATGTCGAGGTCGGTGGGACCGGTGAAACAGTCGAAGTTAAAGTCAGGGTGGATGGTACGGAATCAGTTTCGGTCGGGGAAGGAAGCGGGGTGAATGTCGCAAGGGCAGTCGCCGCGGCTTCGGAGGTCTGTGTTGCGGAGGGCGTATTCGTATCCGCAGGTTGTGGCAGTGGAGTCGTAGTTGGAAGCGAAGTTGGAGGAGGCGCGGGAGAGAAGAGTCGGTTGGCGGCTGGCTGACCGAACACGGCAATCGCAACCGCGAGCATGGTCAACGCAAACGATGTGACCAGCCACTGCCAGCCGGTCACCATGCGGGCGCGGCGTGTGCGATAAAAAACAACCGTGCGTGCGGACTGGATCGAACGGATGCCCGCACGCGCGGCGAGTAATGCAAACACCGCAATCAGCACAACGACCAGAGTTACGCCCGCGCTTATGCTCATAAACTTCACGATTATACTGCCTCTTATTCAGACTTCGGAAGTTTTTGAAACTTCCGAAGTCTGAAAGCGGTTTTATGGTTACAATTGAAGCATATGAAGGAACTTGTTTTTCTAAAACTCGGCGGCTCGCTGATCACCGATAAGACCAAACCCTATACCCCGCGTCTGGATGTGATGGAGGACGTTGCCCTGCAGATCGCGACGGCGCTTCGGACTCAGCCGAACCTGCGCCTCGTCATCGGACACGGCGCGGGCTCCTTCGGTCACGTCCCTGCGAGTGAGTATCACACGCGCGACGGACTGCCGCCGCGTTCCACTCCGCTTGTGCACCGCGAACGCGATGAAACGGAAGGCAATTATTGGATGGGCTTTGCCGAGGTCTGGTATCAAGCCTCCTCGTTGAATCGATTCGTCATGCAGGCGTTGCACAACGCCGGGGTCCACGCCATTGCGCTGCATCCTTCGGCAAGCGTCATCGCCAGCAGCGGGCGCGCCTCCATCTGGGAGACCACCCCCATCCGCATGGCTTTGGCGGCGGGGATCGTGCCGGTCATTCACGGAGACGTGGTCTTTGACGAAGTCCGCGGCGGCACGATCCTTTCAACCGAGGACCTGTTCGCACATCTCGCGCATGCCCTCAGCCCGGAGCGGATCCTGCTCGCGGGCCTCGAAGCGGCGGTGTGGATGGACTTCCCGGCGCGCACAAAAAAGATCGAAAAGATCACGCCCGACTCGTTCAAGGAGGTCAGCGCCGGGGTCGGCAAATCGCACGGCGCGGATGTGACCGGCGGCATGGAATCAAAGGTCAGCGAGATGCTCGAACTGGTGCAGAAAAGCACCGGGCTGTCCGTCCAGATCTTTTCCGGAGAGGAACCGGGGAACATCGTCCGCGCGCTGACCGGGGAAACGTTGGGGACGCTCATTACCGCCTCGTAAGGGAACGAGTTGAATGGGTGATGATTCTGGGGTGAAAGTGACAAAGATGTGACGGAAATCCATTGCCTTTTTTGTGAAAATTTTCGATAATAGGGGAGTGCGTGTATTCCACGTGCTTATCTCCATACAATTTCATATCATACAAAGGAGAAGATATGGCAACCAAGAAAGCAACCGTCAAGAAGACCGTCAAGGGGACGAAGAAAGCGGTGAAGAAAGCCGCCCCGAAGAAGATCAAATTCGCCTATAAACCCACCAAAATCAAACTGCTCAAGCCCGTGCCGTCCGATATCGAGATCGCGCAGGCTGGCAAACTCAAACCCATCACCGAGATCGCAAAGGAGTTGGGCATCAAGGAAAGCGAACTCGAAATGTTCGGACCTTACAAAGCCAAGGTCAAACTAGAGATCCTCGACCGCCTCGCCAAACGCCCGAACGGCAAATACATCGATGTGACCGCCATCACCCCCACGCCGCTCGGCGAGGGCAAGACCACAACCACCGTCGGTGTTTCGCAGGCGCTCGGCGCACACCTCGGCAAGAAGGTCATCACCGTCATCCGCCAGCCCTCGCAGGGACCGACCTTCGGCATCAAGGGCGGCGCGGCAGGCGGCGGATACTCCCAGATCATCCCCATGGAGGATTTCAACCTGCACCTCACCGGCGACATCCACGCCATCACTGCCGCGCACAACCTGTGCGCCGCCGCGCTGGATGCCCGCATCATGCACGAAGCCAAAACACCCGAGGACGAGAAATTGTTCAATGCCCTCTGCCCGCCCGATAAAAAGGGGAACCGAAAGTTCTCCCCCAGCATGCTGCGGCGGCTGAAAAAACTGGGCATCAACAAAAAGAATCCGAACGACCTGACCCCCGAGGAACGCCGCCGTTTTGTCCGTCTCGACATGGATTACAGCGGCGTGCAATGGCGGCGCGTCATCGACGTCAACGACCGCATGTTGCGCGAGATCCAGGTCGGCCTGGGAAGTGAAGAGGCTGGCTTTGAGCACGCCTCCGGTTATGACATCACCGTCGCGTCTGAGATCATGGCGATCCTCGCGTTGACCACCTCCCTCGAGGATATGCGCGAACGACTCGGCCGCATGGTGGTGGCTGTCAATAAACAAGGCGAAGCCGTTACCGCCGAAGACCTCGGCGTTGCCGGCGCGTTGACCGTCCTGATGAAGGACGCCATCAAACCGAACCTGATGCAAACCCTCGAAGGCACACCCGCATTCGTCCACGCGGGACCGTTCGCCAACATTGCACACGGCAACAGTTCCATCATCGCCGACAAGATCGCCCTCAAACTTGGCGATTACGTCATCACCGAATCCGGCTTCGGCGCCGACATCGGCATGGAAAAATTCTTCGATATCAAATGCCGCTACTCCGGGTTGATCCCACAGGTTGTGGTATTGGTTGCCACTGTCCGCGCCCTCAAGATGCATGGCGGCGGACCGAAGGTTGTGGCAGGCAAACCGCTCGCGCCCGAATACACCGATGAGAACCTCGACCTGCTCGAAAAAGGTCTGCCCAACATGACCCAGCATATTCAGAACGCCCTCAAATATGGCGTCAATGTTGTGGTCGCAGTCAACTCCTTCGCCAACGACACCCCCGCTGAAGTGGAACTCGTCCGCAAAGCCGCGCTCGAAGCCGGCGCCATGGACGCGGTCGTCTCCCGTCACTGGATGGAAGGCGGCAAGGGCGCGATCGCATTGGCTGAAGCAGTTGTCAAAGCCTGCGAGCAACCCAGCAAGTTCCAGTTCCTCTACGACCTGAACCTGCCCATCAAGGAAAAGATCGAGACCATCGCCCGCGAGATCTATCGCGCCGATGGCGTGGATTACTCCCCCGAAGCCGAGGAAAAGATCGCACTCTTCACCAAACTCGGCTTTGCCGATCTGCCCCTCTGCATGGCAAAGACCCATCTTTCATTCACCGATCAAGCGGCGGTCAAAGGCGCGCCGCGCGGCTTCCGCGTCACCATCAGCGACATCCGCGCCAGCGTCGGCGCCGGTTTCCTCTATCCACTGCTCGGGACCATGCGTACCATGCCCGGCCTGCCCACCCGCCCCGTCTTCTACGACGTGGACCTCGACCTCAAGACCGGCAAAGTCGTCGGCTTGTTCTAAACACCAAACGTCCCGAAGGATCCAATCCTTCGGGACGTTCTCCATAAGACCTTTGGGGGTCATCCTTTTAATTTTGCAGAACGGGCAACGCGTCTTATAATCCTCTGCATGGATACACAAACGCTGACGATCACAGACGCGCTCAATTCGTTGAATCGCGGGGACATCACGCCTCAGAATTTAGCCGAAGCCTGCTCCCGTCAAATCAACCGTCTCAACCCGACGCTTAACGCCTACATCACCGTCATCCCGCCTGAAGACGCGCTCAAAGCCCAATACCCTGCCGGCACAAGCCCGCTGACCAAAACTCTGCGCAACGTCCCCATCGCCGTCAAGGACCTGTTCGATGTGGAAGGGATTCGCACCACCATCGGCTCGAGGTTCTTTGCCGATCACATCGCCGAACATGACGCTTTCGTCGTGGACAAGCTCAAACAGTCCGGAGCCATCATCAACGGCAAGACGAACACCCACGAGATCGCGCTGGGTATCACCGGGAACAACCCTCATTATGGAACGGCGCGCAATCCCTGGGACACACAACGCATCCCAGGCGGCTCCTCCAGCGGATCCGCCATCGCCGTTGCCACCGGCATGGCGCTGGGCGCGCTCGGCACCGACACCGGCGGCTCGATCCGCATCCCGGCTTCGTTGTGCGGGGTCGTCGGCTTCAAGCCCACGCGCGGACGCGTCAGCACGCGCGGCGTGTTCCCCCTCTCATGGAATCTCGATCATGTCGGTCCGCTCACGAAGTGCGTGAAGGACGCGGCAGTCATCCTGCAAGTCATCTCGGTCTATGACCCGATCGACCCCTTCTCCATCAGGATGCTCACTGGCGATTATCTTGGTCACCTGGTCGACGATATGGAAGGCAGGAAGATCGCGCTTGGCACGGGTGAATTCATCGAAACATCAGATCCTGAAGTTTTAAACGCAGTGCGTGAAGCTGCGAAGGTATTTGAATCGATGGGCTGTAGAGTGGAGAAGGTCAATGTGGATTGGATGCGTGACGCCGCGCTCGCCAACAAAACCATGACCCAGGCCGACGGCGCGGCGGTCCATCGTGAGCGGTTGGAGGAGCACCCGGATTGGTTCGGCGAGGATATCCGTCGGCGGTTGGAGGATGGTGCGAAGACCACTTCGACCGAATACATCCTCGCAAGGCGGACCCAGTCTGAGGTCCGGAAGAGATGCGAGTTGTTCTTCGAGTCCTATGACTTGTTGCTCACCCCCACAACGCCCATCGCTGCGCCCACCATTGAAGGTCACGATGCTGTTGAACAGGCGGGACGGCTCACACGCTTCACCGCGCCTTTCAATCTCACAGGCCTGCCTGCATTATCGGTTCCATGCGGATTCACAAAAGAAGGTTTGCCCATCGGCTTGCAGATCGTCTCACGCGCCTGGGGGGACGCGAAAGCGCTGAACGCAGGCCACGCCTTCGAGCAAGCCACGGACTGGCACAAGAAATTTCCTGTGATCTAGACAGGGCGGGGGTCAGGAAACCGCATTCTGCGCTGCTCGTCCAATTGAAAGCGGGGTCTTTATAAAAATAATGACGAAAGTCACTTGTGAATTTATTCCCAAATTCTATATAATTTATCTAATAGCGATATCAAATTCGTACAACTGGAGCAAATGACTTGGCAAACAAGGATGAGCCCGCAAAAAAGAGCACCAGTCTGCAGGACACGTTAAAGATCGCTGCCTTTATTATCGGGGGAATCATTATTCTCGTTTTGATAAGCAAGGGCGCCCAACTGACAAGGATCAACTTCTTTGGGATCGAGGTCGAATTCCCCACAAAGACGCCCATTACAGGCGAAACGCTCCCTCCTACAAATACAGCCACGGAGCCGGTTATACCGCCAACTCAAACCCCCATTACACCGATGGATACGCCCACCACAACCCCGGAAATTCAAATCAGCGGGGAGGTCTGGGCTGTAAACATTGACGAACCGCACATCTATCGACAGTTCTTTGCCTCGGCCCGGAAGATCACCAATTTCTCCCTGGAAGCCGATATCATCATCAACGAACCGACTTCGGAATTTCACGGTCTCATGTTCAGGGCCCAGGACGATGATGACCAGTTCTACAGTTTTAGAATCACCCAGGAGGGACAGTTTGCATTTGATCTCTGGGAGGAATCATCCGATCACACATTCAGGAGGCTCGTCGGTCCATTGAGATCCCAGGTAATTCTGACAGGTGTGGGCAGAATCAACCACCTAAAAGTGGTGGTTATCGATTCAAACTTTGACTTGTTTATCAATGGACAAAAGGTAAGCACGATCACCGATGAAACATACCCAACCGGCAGGCTGGGCTTCGTCTCATGCACATGTGATGGCTCCGAGAATGCATCAGCAACCTTCTCGAATTTGCTGGCTGTGATCTTCCCATAATGGGTCAGCCAATGAGCGCCAGATATCCGTTATTAGCCGCCCTATCCCTTCTCCTTATGGCTTGCATGGTTTTCAGCACGCCCTTGATCGCCCCCTCACCCACACCAAGCGCCACATCCACACCCAGTTCGACTTCCACGCCAACCTTTACCTCCACGCCCAGTCCCACACCCACGCCAAGTTTTACACCCACCCCTGCTCTGCCGATTCAACCTGAACTGGACAGTTATGCCCCTGATTTCTCGCTATCGGGTGTGGACGGGAATACTTACACTCTCTGGAGCCTGCGGGGCAGACCCGTGATCCTGAATTTTTGGGCGACCTGGTGCCATTGGTGCAAGATCGAAATGGCGGGCATGGACAATATCTACAATAAGTATAAGGATGAGAGGGGACTGTTGATCCTGGCAATAGACGGGGACGGGGAAAGTTTTTCGGATATCAGTGAATTTCTTGAAGAGAACTGGTACAGTTTTCCCTTCCTGGTCGATACCAGCCGGGATATCAACGATACCTATGAAATAGAGGCGTTTCCGACTTCATTCTTCATAGATTCCTACGGGGTAATCCGGTATATGAATGAAGGCTCCCTGGAGGAGCAGGAATTTGAACAAATATTGACGGACTACATATTTCCGTATTCACCGTTCCAATACAACCCAGCCACACCAACCCCCGTACAGGATCCCCTCAACATGACCCCGAGCGCTGCTCGCGGTGCGGAACTCAACCTGCCTGGTGAAATCTGGTCGGCAAACATTACCAAATCCCATATATACGATCACAACATTGTGTCGGATGTTGAATTCACCGATTTCTCGATGCAGGTGGATGTGCGAATTGAAAGTGAAACATCCGAATATCACGGCCTGTTGTTCAGGGAACAGGATGGGGAAAATTTCTATACCTTCAGGATCACGCCGGATGGTTATTACGAGTTCGATGTCTGGAAAACCGGCGATCGTTCGTATGAAACGATCCTGGGACCACTCGCATCCGACCATATTCTGAAGGGAGCGGGGAAGACGAACCAGCTTAAAGTCATCGCAAACGGTCAGACCTTTGAATTGTATATCAATGACAACTTCGTTGGATCGATCACAGATGACACCTTTGCCTCGGGTCGTGTCGGTCTGCTCTCATGCACTTGCGATGGTTCGTCGAATGCATCTGCGACATTTATGGATCTATGGGTTCAAGGCAACCCCTAGATCCGGGAGTGACCCATGAACAAAATACCAGCCGGGAGATGGCTAACGTCGGTGATCTTCATGACTCTGACGGCCATTCTTGTAACCTCCTGTGGCAACAGCCCAACACCTGTCAGCACGGAAACGCCAGCCACGGAAGGAACGGATTGCTGCATACCTGCTGACACATCCACCCAATCCAGTCCATTTTACTTTGAGATTTCATCCAATGAAGTAATGGCAGGCCCGGGGGAAATCGCCGTTCTCCCACTGACTGTCAGCCACGCGATACCTGCCATGGAGGCGATCAACATCATCCTGGCACCCGTATCCGGACAGAGATGGCGGTTTGCATTATGTTATGAAGACTTATGCTTCGCCAGTGATGGTCAAAAGACCATTACCAGGGCTCTAACCCTGAAAGCCGGGAACAACCTGCAAATCGAAATCAAGTACTTTGTTCCAGATACGGCGGCATCGGCAGAAACCATGACACTGGAACTCAGAGCGGAAAGCGGAGATTCTCCGCTTGTAAACACCAGCATTTTGACGACTGCCACAATCAAGTAGCGCAACAAGCCGTACGAAGTGACCGTCACTTTAGTTGTTCGACGATCTCCTCGTAATACCCCAACGACCCGGGGTTGATCAACGCATCTTTATTCGTCACCGCGCGTCCATTGAGGATGTTCGTGACCGCGCTCTCCACCTTTTTCATATTCAACGTATAGGGAATATCAGGCGTTTCGAGGATCACTGCAGGGACATGGCGCGGCGAGGCATTCTCGCGTAAAGTCTTTTTGATCTTATCCATCAGTTCGTCGGTCAACGAATACCCGTCTGCAAGTTTGACGAACAGGATCACGCGCTGGTCGTCCTGGTAGTTCTGCCCGATGGCGAGACTGTCGGCGATCTCGGGCAGATTCTCCATTTGGGCGTAGATCTCTGCCGTGCCGATGCGTACACCCGATGGTTTGAGCACTGCATCGGAACGACCATAGAATGTGACCCCGCCCGTATCTCCGTGGATCAAAATGTAATCGCCGTGCCGCCATACGCCGGGATAAACATCGAAATACGCCTTGTGATATTTTGAGACGTCGGGGTCGTTCCAAAAGTATAGCGGCATCGAAGGCGCAGGCGCTTCACACACCAGTTCGCCCTGTTCGTCCAAAATGGGATGTCCCTTTTCATCATAGGACTTGATCTTCATCCCCAGCGCCGGACTCTGCAATTCGCCCGCAAATACCGGGCTGATGGGACTCCCCGCCGCGAAACAGCCGTTGATGTCCGTGCCGCCGGAGATCGAATTGAAGTGCAGATCGGTTTTGATGTCGCTGTACACATAATCGAAGCCGTCCGTGGAAAGCGGCGAGCCGGTCTGCGAGATCTCACGCAGGGAAGACAGATCATAATCTTTACCCGGTGACATGCCTTCCTTTTTCAAGAAGTGGATATAACTCGCACTGCAACCGAAGATGGTGATCTTCTCGTCCTGGATCAACTTCCACATCGCGCCCGGATCGGGATAATTGGGATTGCCGTCATACAAAACGATCGTCGCCCCGACCGCCAGCGAACTGACCAGCCAGTTCCACATCATCCAACTGCAAGACGTGATGTACATGATCGTGTCAGTGCGTTTGAGATCGGTGTGCAGGATCAACTCCTTGAGGTGATTGATCAGCACCCCGCCCGCGCCCTGCACCAGACATTTCGGTTTGCCCGTCGTCCCCGATGAGAACATGATGTATTGCGGATGGTCGAACGGCAATTGCTCATACCGAATTTCCAGGTTGCCCTCCTTTGCAAGAAATTCATCGTAATGCACCGCGTTCGGGATCTGCGAAATATCGGGTTTCTCCCGTGTATATGAAACCACGATCACCTTTTGCAGCGACGGGATTCCGCGTGCCACCTCTGCGGCATGTTCCAAGGTATCGAACCTTTTACCTTTGTAGAAATATCCGTCGGCGGTGATCATCGCCTTTGGCTGGACCTGCCCCAGCCGTTCGATGGCTGCACCGGGACCGATGTCTGTGGCACAGGAGGACCATGTCGCGCCGAGGCTTGCCGCCGCCAGCATGGCGATGACCGTCTCGATGAGATTCGGCATGTACCCGACGACCCGATCGCCCACCCCGACGCCTGATTCCTTTAAAGATTTGGCCAGGCGCGCCACTGAATCATATAACTCCGCGTAGGTCATTCGTTTGGACGTCTGTGTTTCGCCTTTGAAGATGAAGGCGATTTGATCGTCGCGGTAACGCAAAAGGTTTTCTGCAAAATTCAGTTTTGCGCCGGGGAACCATTTCGCGCCGGGAAATTTCGATGGATCTTCAACAACCTTGTCGTAATGCTTCGAGGCTTTGATATCAGCAAAGTCCCAGACCTCCGCCCAGAAATCAGGGATTTGATTCACAGACCAGTCATAGAGGTCCGAATAAGAGGCGAGGTTTAGCCTGTGCCGCGCGTTGACTTCATCGATAATGCGCGTGATATTCGCATTCCGCTTGCGTTCCTCCGAGGGTGTCCATAATGGAGTTCTCATGACTTGCTCCTCCTTGATGATTGATTTGACATGCCTATTATACAATCTCAACTTTATTGAAAAGTGAAAAGGACTGGCATCAAACCAGTCCTTTTTGTTCATCAATCCAATATCAGTTTACTCCGTTGAAACATTCGTCTGGCGATGGCGATCAATATCAATTCAACGACCAGCAGGATGACCGCCAGCCAGACCGCAACCTGCACAGGCTGGATGTTATCCAACAGATTGCCCGCCGCCTCCAGCCACGATTTCGGAATGAACTGGATCAACATGAACGGCAGGAACAACACCAGCATGCCCGCGCTCATCATCTGCTGCGCCTGGCGGACACTGCCCGCGCGCAACGACACCAGCACACCGATGCACGCCGAAAGACCGGAGATGAGGATGCTGAACACGATCGCGCCGAAGAACATCTCCATGGGATAGAACAACAAGCCTTCACTGCCAAAGCCAATATTGACCGTGATCAGGCTGGCGAGCATGATGAGCCATGTCAATGAAAAGCCGTAGGTCAGCGCAGCGAATAATTTGCCAAAAAGGATGGATCGATCGGAAAGCCGCGTGGCCAGCAATGATTCCAAAGTATGCCGTTCGCGCTCCCCTGCGAACAGGTCTGCCACGATGCCGGAGACCCACAGGAACGGCATCCAGCCCCAAACCATGATACTGATCGGCGAAGTCACCCAGTCCCGCCCGTTCTGCAGCGGGATGACGATACCGAAGATCAGGACCAGGATCAACAAACTGAATTTGCTGCGTCCGCGCACATCACCGAACGTGAAGATCTCGCGCAGTTCCTTGGTTGCAACAGTAATGACATCCGCGATCATTCCTCACCTCCTTTTTCCTCCTCGACCAGTTGCAGGAACACATCCTCAAGGTCTGCCTTCTCTTTTCGGACCTCATCGATCTGCACACCCGCGCGGACCAGCAGCGCGACGATCTCGTGCGAGCGTGTCAGATCGTTCAAGTCCACGATGAGTCTTCCGTTCTGCTGTTGAAGCCGCTGGACCAATGGATGATTTTTTACATCTTCGACGATCTGTGAAGTGATGTCTTTTCCGGTCACGAACAAACGCGGTGCAGAAGTTTTGGATCGCAGGTCGGAGGGACTGCCCACAGCCAGCAAATGTCCGTGATTGATCACACCGACCCGATCGCACAACTTCTCCGCTTCGGCGAGATTATGGGTTGTGAGAAAGATCGTCACACCCTCCTGCGCAACCAGCGTGGAAAGATCCTCGCGCAAGGCTGAAGAGGCAACCGGGTCCAGACCGGCAGTCGGCTCATCGAGGAAGATCAGCTCTGGGCGGTGCATGAGCGTCCGTGCGACGGCGAGTTTCTGCTTCATGCCGCGGCTCCAGCGTCCGATAGGTTCGTCGCGCCGTTCATACAAATCCAGCGGCTCGAGCAGTTCGCGGATGCGTTTCTCACGGTCCGCCTTGGACATGTGCCAGATGTGTCCGTAATAATCGAGATTTTCAGCCGCGGACAGGCGCTCGTACAAGCCGTGATGTTCGAGCAGCGCCCCGCATCTCACACGGACCTCATCGGGCTGTTCCCGCGTATCGAAGCCCAGTACCTGCGCCGAGCCTTGATCCGCATCCAGCAGACCGAGCAGCAGGCGGATGGTCGTCGTCTTGCCCGAGCCGTTCGGGCCGAGGAAGCCGAAGACCGTGCCGCGCGGGATCTCCAACGTCAGGCGGTCAACAGCTTTCAACGCTCCGAACGAACGTGTCAGTTGATTGGTTTGAATTGCGTTCATTTATACCTACTGTGTTGTCATTTCCATGAAACTTTGCAACTGCTGGCGGTATTGAGCCACCGCCTTCGTGCCCGCCGCAGTGAGTTTGCAAACGGTCAGGGGCAATTTACCTTTGAAGGTCTTATGTATCTTTACGTAACCGGCGTCTTCGAGCTTGCTGAGATGCGCTGAGAGGTTTCCTTTGGTCAAGCCTGTTTCGCGTTGCAGGAAGAGGAAATCCGCGCTCTCCACAGAAGACAGGATCGTAACGATCAGCAGACGCGCCGGTTCATGGATCAGGCGATCCAGTTCGGTCACGCGGCGCAGGTTGTCAGTCATTGTCAGCCTCCGCGGGCATTGGGTTTTCCCTCAAATACCGGCGAAGCACAGTCCCGCCAGAGACCATGACCGCAACACCAAGCAGGCCATAAAACAATGCCAGGTTATATTCATCCGACA
Source organism: Anaerolineales bacterium UBA5797 (assembly GCA_002418205.1). GTDB lineage: Bacteria > Chloroflexota > Anaerolineae > Anaerolineales > Villigracilaceae > Defluviilinea. The sequence continues at coordinate 27,588 of DIDP01000012.1, forward strand.
GATCGCCAAGCGACAGACCGGTCCCAAGCAACAGGGAGTATCCACCCAGATAATAGAAACGAGTCACACCGGAAGACTTGCCGCGCAGGGCAATGAATACGATTGCGACCAGAACGCCGGTGATCAGGACCATCGAATCCAGCCCGCGGATATATCTGACCAGAACCATCGATGCGATCGCGATGACCATCGCCACCGCCGCAACCGTGTACCGGCGCGTTTTGGCTTCCCGGTCATCAACACGATATTCCACATAACCGGTGCGTGGATACGTAATGCGCGCCTTCAGGGTATTGACCAGCCACCGAACGCCGAAGACCCCGCCGATCATGATCAGCACCAGGCCCACCTGCAAAACCACGCTCACGATCGAGCCTTCACCGAAGTAGCCCTGTATCCCAAAATACAACCCCAATAGGATGAACATCCCCCCGCTTGAAAGTTCCGCGATCCCATCCGAATACCAATAGCGCTTCACGCGCCTTTCCACGTCCAGCATCCGACTTTCCATGGCAATCTCCTTATGCAGACTGGTTTGTATTGCAAACTAGTCTGCATAAATGATACCCCTTCTCCCCCACCGTGTCAAGAGGCATCAAAAAAAACTCTCAGGAATCGGGCTGGTGGAGATCAAAAGGCTATTTTTGAAGGCAACCGATTAACTGGTTCAATATACTCCCCGGTTCGGTCTGTGCGATCGCCAGCACAGGGACTTTCGCCGCCAAAAAGATTTCGCGCGTATTCCCCACCCTCCAATGGCGCGACAGGATGCCGACCGCGTTGGTTTCGTTGTTCAGCATGTCGGACATCTGTTGGGGGTTGACCGCGACCTTCGCAGACGAAGTGACGCTTCTTCCTTCCATCACGAACTGGTCAAACATCTCCTGCACATCCACCTCTGACGCGTAGACCCACACCTGCACGGACGGATCTCCCAATCCCATGAACAATGCGCGCGCATCTTCGAGAGTCAAATTTTGCACTGGACTCTGGCGATGGGTCACGATCAGGATTTCCTCCTCACCGATCTGATAGGCAAATGATGTCACGAACTTCGGTTCCCCCACACGCAAGACGATATCGGCATCGGCCGGATCGTCCACGCGGGAGAGAACAGCAATCCGATCCGCACAGATGTACAAGTCACTCAGCCAGGGTTGTGCGGCATAGGTCGAGTAAACGGTGACAACTTCCGGCATGGCTTGAGGCGTGCCTGTCGAGCAGGAGGAAAGCAGGAGCGTGAGAAAAATCAGTGCGGCAGAAAACATCCTTCGCATGGAATTCTCACCAATCCCGTAATAACGTGGACACCAACTGCACACGCTGTTCAAGGCTTTCAGCAAAGATGTACTCGCGCTCCGAATGATATCCCTCGCCTATGGCGCCGAGACCATCCAACAGGGGGACGCCGAGCGGCGCGACAAAGTTCGCATCCGAGCCGCCGCCCGAGCCGCCTGATTTGAGCTCGACACCGATCTTGGCTGCGATGCCTCTTGCCTTTTCGAAAGTGGTTTTCATCGTTTCGTCAAATGGCATCGGCGGACGGTTCAACCTGCCCGTGGCTTCGACACGCGTGCCATCGAGAACCGGTTTGAGATTCTGCATCGCGGCTTCGATGCGTTCCCATTCCCCGGGCTGCATCACGCGCACATCCACCCTGACCGTGCATTCCTCGGGAATCACGTTCGTGACCGTCCCGCCCTGGATGACGCCGACATTGAGCGTGGTTTGTTTTGAGTAGTCTGTAAGTTGTTGGATCGCAATGACCTGATGCGCCATTTCTTCGATGGCGTTGCGACCCATCTGATGTTCGCCGCCAGCATGTGCGGCGCGTCCATTCACTTTGACGGTAAACCCGCCAACTCCCTTGCGCCAGGTCTTGAGCGAACCATCGATGAGACCGCCCTCCAACACCAACACCAATGCGGATTCCTTCGCCAATGCCTCGATGTGCGCGCGCGAGGTGTGACTGCCAATCTCCTCATCGGAGGTGCAAAGCAGGGTGACGGGGCGGTTCAACCCGGACCTTTGGGCTGATTCGACCGCCGCGAGCGCGATGACAATTCCTGCCTTCATATCCAGCGTGCCAGGCCCGAAGATTCTGTCACCCTCTTCGCGATAAGGAATCCTTTGAATTGTGCCGAGCGGAAAGACGGTATCCATGTGGCAGAGGAGGAGAATCCCGCCCTCCCCGCTGCCCCACTTTGAAAGAATATGGTCCCCTGTCCTGGAATTTGGAATCACTTCGACCTGCGCGCCAAGCTTACGCGCTTCTTCGGCAACGATGGCACCGACGCGGTCCACGGCGGCTTTGTCGTGCGACGGGGATTCAGTTTCTACGAGGGTCTTGAGGAGTTGTATTGTATTCATGGATCATCGCAAGAAGAAGACGATCGTACCAACTACTGCACAATAGGCAGCAAACAGATACAGGGAATGTTTGCTCAAGTACGAAATCAGCCATTTGATGGCAAACCATCCCACCACCGCGGCAGTGATAAATCCCACCGCGAGCAGGGGCAGGAACTCGCCAAGGTTGGGCATCTTCAATACATCCAACATTTCATAGCCACCCGCTGCGAGCATGACCGGGACCGACATGAGAAAGGCGAACCGCGCCGCGGAGGGACGGTCGAAGCCGCGGAACATGCCGCCGCTGATGGTCGATCCGCTGCGCGAGGCGCCGGGGAAGACGGCGATGATCTGGAACAAGCCAACGATCAAGGCATCGAGCCAGGTCATGGAAGCGAGTACGCGATTCTTTCCAGTGAGCGATTCTGCCAGAGTAAGCAGGATCGCAGCGGAGAACAACCGGACAGATGCCTGAAGCATGGGATGTCTGAAAAGTGCTTCCACCGCGTCTTTTAATAGATAACCCGCAAGCAAAGCCGGGATGGTCGCAACGATGATGTAAAAACCCAGATTTCTTTCAGGGGTCGAACGGCGAAAATCCACTGTCGCTTTGGCGATGGAGAGCAAATCCTTCCAGTAGAACGCAAAAAGGGAGACGAGTGTTCCGAGTTGGACGATGACGAGGAAGGAGAACATCGCATCATCGGCGGGGATCTTGAATATGGTCTGGCTGATGAGCAGATGCGCAGTGGACGAGACGGGGATGAATTCTGTCAGACCTTGGATGATGCCGAGGAGAAAGGATTGAAATATGCTCATTTAGCTTTTTTCCCGTGATTATTTTTGATAGTTTCGATACCAATTCCTGCCACAATAGAAAGAAAAGGCATTATAGGGATGCGAAATCGCGAATACGAACCAGGCCCTGAAAGTAAAATAAAATAAAAGACTGGCATGGATAAAACCAAAAGTTCAAACCAGTTTTTGTTCCGCAGCAAAATCCACATTCCCCAAAAGCCAAACAGACATGTAACGATCAATAAAATAACAAAAGGTAACAGGATCAATTGCAGACCGTTGGTTTGCCGAAAATATTCCTTTAGGGATGAAAACAAGCCTTGTGTTTGCAATAGATCCCACAGATCCAAATCATGCTCAGATTGTCCCAAGGCATCGCGAAGGCTAGCCGTTCCAGGCAAAAATATCTTCATACTTTCCCGCAAATGAACATACAAATATGTGAATGGCTCACTGAGGATAATCTTCCGAGCCATATAAACCTCCATCTTATAACGATTGCTTTCAGTGTTTTGTAAATTTGCATCTAGCAATGCCTGGTCGAGTGCAGGATACAGTACCTGTTGGGACTCGAAAAAGCCTATTTGTTGTTGGTGGGCTAAGAGAGCATTGGCACTATAGAAATAGAGACTGTCCCCAGTAATTGTAGATACAACTGGTATTCCAAGCAGCCGATTGTTTCGAACAATCCAAGGAATCACACAAATCAACACCATAAAGACATAAATTGCACTGGAAGCCAACCATCGCTTAAAATCGCGGCGGTGTTCCCATAAAATAAACAAGAGGATAACTGCCGGAAAATACAATGCAATGGGACGGCACAAAATAGCAAGGCCTGTCAAAACCCCGCCAACCGCCAACCACCCGTAATTAATGTTGATGGATTGACGATAAATAAGAAAACATAGAAGGATACAAACCAAGAGAAAGGTAAATAAGGTCTCGGTCATCACATAAAATGGTCCCAGGGAGGATTCAAGCCCGAATGCGAAGAACAAAATTCCAATTGGTTTTTTCTGAGATGGAAGAAGTTTGGTAGAGAGCAAATAGGTCAGGTAAATGGTTGCCAAACCTATCAGAGTCTGCACCAAAACAACAAAAAAATGACTTTCCCCAAACAGTTTATAGATCACAGCAAGGAATATGGGGTACACTGGTGTCCGCAAAGCGCTAGGATAAGTGTAAGCGCCATCGCGCAAAAGATATTGCGCGGGTTCGATATAACTAGACGAGTCATTGGTCAACGTTCGTTCGGGATGAAAGTAAGCAACAATCAAAATACTCAAGCGCAACAACACAGCAAGCACAAGAAAACCAGCAACTAATCTTTCTTTATTAACATTGTAGGATCGTTTCATAAGAATCAATTTGAATTACACAACAAAATATGGACACCAGAAGCTAACCTGGTCATAAAGCGGTTTGCTTTCGTTTCGCATTATTTTCCCATTGTTTCAGCAACTCCGGTACTCGCGACCCAAACGAGCCATCAGAAATGTAGACTCTGATTCGCTCCATCAGGCGGATCAGCGCACGCAGATTATGAATTGATATAAGAGTTCCAGCAAGTAGTTCTTTTGCAACGATCAAGTGGCGGATGTACGCGCGTGTGAAGGTTTTGCAGGCATAGCAGTCGCACGTTTCATCGATGGGACGCTCATCTCTTGCAAAGGTCGCGTTCATCAGGTTGAGACGTCCTTCAGGCGCGAACGCGGAGTGGTGACGGGCGAGGCGCGTTGGCAATACGCAGTCGAAGATATCAATGCCGCGCGCCACGCCGTTGATCAGGTCTTCGGGGGTGCCGACACCCATCAGGTAGCGCGGTTTGTTCTCGGGCAGGAGCGGAACGACCACATCGAGCGTGTCGTGCATCTCTTTCTTCGTTTCCCCCACGGAGAGTCCGCCGATGGCGATACCGGGCGTATCGAGAGAAGCAATGAATTTGGCGGAAGCAGCCCGAAGGTCCGCTTGAACGCCGCCTTGCACGATCCCGAATAAAGCCTGGTCGCGGCGCGTCTGCGCTTTGAGCGAGCGCTCCGCCCAGCGGTGAGTCCGCTCCATGGCAAGTTTGCTGTAGGCGTGGTCGTTGGGGTCGGAGCATTCGTCGAACGCCATGATGATGTCCGCGCCGAGGTTCTCCTGGATGGCAATGGACTTTTCGGGCGTGAAGCGATGCGTCGAACCGTCGATGTGACTTTTGAAGGTCACGCCGTCATCGTCGATCTTGCGGGTCTGCGCCAGCGAAAAGACTTGAAAGCCGCCCGAGTCAGTCAGCATGGGACGGTGCCATTGCATAAATTTGTGCAACCCGCCCATGTCGCGCACGAGTTCGTCACCGGGGCGCAGGTATAGATGGTAGGTGTTACTCAGGACGAGCGTGGCGTTGATGTTCTTGAGATGCTCAGGCGTCAGAGTCTTGACCGTGGCTTGTGTGCCCACCGGCGCGAAGACCGGCGTGAGGAGGTCGCCGTGAGGAGTGGAAAATACCCCCGTGCGGGCGCGGTTATTGCTTGAACCGGCGTTTTTGCCGCCGGTGTTGGAGGCGATTTGGAATTCAAACATCGGGTCGATTATAAGAGAAAACCGCAGGCTCATCACCTGCGGTTTTAATTTTATATCCGTCACCCATCCCAACAGCAGATTTTCCTCACCCGCAGTCTTTTCTTACTTTCGGAAAGGGGAATGTCTTGCCAGTTTAGGCAAACTCGAAGACGGGAACTTCCATAACACGCGCTGGTTTCTGCTTATTGCGGATCAATTGCTGGATACGTTCAACCGTCTCCGCGGAAAAAAGCTGTTCGCCTGTTTCCAGGCACACACGTGCAGGAACATTTTCGATAACGATCAGTTTTCCGTCCACCTCGATCGTGTAAGTCACTTTTTCGGGAATAAATGTTTCTTTGGGAAATGTGGTAACCATCAATTTCTCCTTACTTTGTAGTCAATCCATTGTTCAGAGTCGGGTTGGTAAAGTGTGATAATTTTGACAATCTCACGCGAGGGATGAGTGCATTGTATATGCAACGGACGGTCCGATTTTGTCTTGCCAAACACAAGGCAACTGGGTCCATACTTGTCTTCAGGATAATCTTCTATGACTTCAGCCTCAAGGAACGCCTCACGTACTTCTTGCACAGAAATGTTGCGCATAATGGATTGGTCAAGAGCGTGCCTGGTAAATTCAAAACGGTTGGATGCAATCCTTACGCGAAGTTCCTCAATCATGGGGGTAAGTATACACCATCTGAAACTTGCACTATTGGCGCTGAATTACGCCACGACATCTCCCTCCACCACTTCACCCTGCACCGCGGATGTGAACACCAACCCTTCCTCGCCGTGGTCCACGCGGATGACGTCTCCCTCGTGGAAATCGCCGGAGAGGATCTTCAACGCCAGCGGATCCTGCAGTTCGCGCTGGATGGCGCGCTTGAGCGGACGTGCGCCAAAGTCGGGGTCGTAGCCAACCTCCGCCAGATACTCGCGGGCGGCTTCGCTCACTTCGAGTTGATAGCCCTTGTCCGCAAGAAGTTTGCTGACGTGGCGCAATTGGATCTCCACGATGCCGGTCAGGTGTTCCTTCCGCAGCGAATGGAACATCACGATCTCGTCGATGCGGTTGAGGAATTCGGGGCGGAAGTGATTTTGCAGGACGCGCGTGATCTCGTCCCGCGTCACGGCATGACCGCCTCCCCACAACTGGTTGCCCAGGTTGGAGGTCATGATCACGACCGTGTTGCGGAAGTCCACGGTGCGTCCCTGCCCGTCGGTCAATCGCCCATCATCGAGCAGTTGCAGCAATACATTGAACACCTCGCTGTGTGCCTTCTCGATCTCATCGAACAACACCACGCTGTAAGGTCGGCGGCGGACGGCTTCGGTCAACTGCCCGCCTTCATCGTAGCCGACGTATCCGGGCGGCGCGCCGATCAGCCGCGAGACGGTGTGCTTTTCCTGATACTCGCTCATGTCGATGCGGATCATGGCATGTTCATCGTCGAACATGAACTCCGCCAGGGCGCGCGCCAGTTCGGTCTTGCCGACACCAGTCGGTCCGAGGAAGATGAACGAGCCGATCGGACGGTTCGGATCCTGCAGCCCGGCCCGGGCGCGCCGCACCGCTTTCGATACCACGCTCAACGCCTCATCCTGCCCGACGACGCGCTGGTGCAGCCTTTCCTCCATGTGGATCAATTTCTCGGTCTCACCTTCGAGCAGGCGGGAGACGGGGATGCCCGTCCAGCGCGCCACGATGGAGGCGATTTCCTCTGCATCCACTTCCTCTTTCAGCAACGCGCCTTCGCTCTGCATGGATTTCAACCTGGTCTCTGCATTCTGAATCTTTTGCTCGATCTCACGCAGTTCACCGTACTTCAAACGTGCAGCTTTTTCGAGGTCCGCTTCGCGTTCGGCGCGTTCGATCGCAACACGTGTCCCCTCGAGCTTTTCCTTCAAGCCGCGCAGTTCGGAGATCGCCTGCTTCTCCGTCTGCCAGCGCGCAGTCAATGCCTTCGATTTCTCGCGCAGATTCGCGATCTCTTTTTCGATGTTCGCCAGCCGTTCCTTCGAGGCCTTGTCCTTCTCCTTCTTCAACGCCTCGCGCTCGATCTCGATCTGCATGATCTGACGGTCCACCTCGTCCAGTTCTTGCGGCTTGGAATCGATCTCCGTGCGCAGGCGCGCCGCGGCTTCATCGATCAGGTCGATGGCTTTGTCCGGCAGGTGACGGTCCGCGATGTAACGATGTGAGAGGGTCGCCGCGGCGATCACTGCGGGATCGGTGATGCGCACGCCATGATGCACCTCGTAGCGTTCCTTGAGTCCGCGCAGGATCGAGATCGTATCCTCGACGGTCGGTTCCTGTACCAGCACAGGCTGGAAGCGCCGCTCCAGCGCGGGATCCTTTTCGATGTTCTTGCGGTATTCGTCCAGTGTGGTCGCGCCGATCATATGCAGTTCGCCGCGCGCCAGCATGGGCTTGAGCATGTTGCCCGCGTCCATGGCGCCCTCGGCTTTGCCCGCACCGACGACCGTATGCATTTCGTCCAGGAACAAAAGTATCTCGCCTTGTGATTCCGTGATCTCTTTCAGGACTGCCTTGAGACGCTCCTCGAACTCACCCCGATATTTCGCGCCCGCGATCAGCGCGCCCATATCCAACTGGACGAGCCGCTTCTTTTTCAGACCTTCGGGCACGTCCCCGTTTACGATGCGCTGTGCCAGCCCTTCGACGATCGCCGTCTTGCCGACGCCTGGTTCGCCGACCAGCGCGGGATTGTTCTTTGTGCGGCGCGTCAGGATCTGCACGACGCGGCGGATCTCCTCGTCGCGCCCGATGACAGGGTCGAGTTTGCCCTGACGCGCGTAGGCGGTCAGGTCGCGCCCATAACGTTCGAGCGATTGGTAGGTGGATTCGGGATTCTGTGAGGTCACTCTCTGGGAGCCGCGCACAGTTTTCAGGGCGGAAAGAATCGCATCCTTCGTCAAACCGAAAGAGGCAAGCCGTTTGCCCTCGATCGAATCCGTCAACCCCAACAGAATATGTTCCGTCGAGACGTAATCATCCTGCATGCCCTTGGCGAAACGCTCGGCAGCCTGGAGAACATTGGAGGTCGTTTGCGCCAGCCCCACTTCCGCGTTGGAACCGTGGATTCTGGGTCGGCTTTCCAGATCATGAGTCAGTTCGTTCCGCAGCGCGTCCGCGCTTCCCGCCACCTTGTCCACGATGGCAGGCACGACACCCTCATCCTGTTTCAGCAATGCCAGCAATACATGTGCAGGCTCGATGGCCTGGTGGTTGTAATCCTGCGCGATCTGTTGCGCGCCTAGAATCGCCTCCTGCGATTTCTGTGTGTACTTGTTGAGATCCATGCTTCCTCCAACCGTAATTTCAAGTTGACAGATGAATTTTAATGAACGCCTGTCTGATAAATGTTAGCGCGGCATCAGAGGAAGATCAGAGGCACAAAAAACCGCAGGCGATGAGCCTGCGGCTGCGATGTTTTCCATACGATCGAGTTATCGTCTGCCCCTGCGATACCCGCCACTCTGAGCGGCTGTACTGACGATGGCATTGTAGGAGGTTTCATCAAGGTACTGCGGCACATATGTTTCACCGGTCTGCCTCTGGAGCGTGGACGTGAAGGCTCGCAGATGATTCTCCGACCCTCGCATGAGGTTGCCATACACCAGCTTTATGTCCGCGCTTGAGGTTTGTGCCAGGCGGTTTTGCAAATCGAGTATATCGATCTCTTCAATGGCAGCGCCTACTTTCAACGCATCGGCCAGGGACCTGCCACCCTGTGCAACCAGCAGATCGTACAACTCCTGCAGATCAGGGTTCGTGAACTCACCAACGCCGTTCCCGGCGGTGGGATCAGCAAGCCCATAACGGTTCAACAGCACACCGATCGCATCCATGTGTGTCGCCTCGCTATTGGCGATGTTTTGGAAAAGAGGCAATCCCCATTGCGCGTTCAGGGTCACGTACACGTCATGGGCAAGCTTTTCCTCTTCACGCATGAAGATCAATCCATCCGCTTCAGACGTGGAAAGAACACTTTCGGTCACGGTCGATTCTTCGGCAGAGACGGGAGTCACAGCCCCAAACATCATCCCCGCCATCGCGATCAACAATCCTGAAATCAATATGTTTTTCATGGTTATATCCTTTTCGATTGGTTTTGTCCGTTGCCCGCCGGAATATCAGCGGGCATTGTCGACAGTCTACACCCCGACTTTAAAGGATATTTGGAGCATCCATGAAGAAACGGTAAAAGACGGTTCCCGATTTTCTTTACACATTCTTCATACAACCTTTACCGCTGCTGAACAAAGGAAAATTAAACTCCGCCCATCACCAGTATCGGAGGGCACGCATGGTCACAGTTTTCAGCAGGCGGATGAGACTCTTTCGTCCACACAGCATCTGGATACGCAGGCTTGTCCAGTGGTTCTTCTTCCTATTGATCGCATTGATCGCCATCAACCATACACTGGCGGAAAGCGGAACGGCGATCCCCATCCTTTCGAGCGCATCGTTGCATGCGGTCTGTCCGTTTGGCGGCGTGGAGACGCTGTACACCTTCGCAGCCAGCGGGCTGTTCGTCAAAAAGATCCATGACTCATCGCTCGTATTGGCAGGCATTGTACTGCTTCTCGCCATGCTGTTCGGCCCCGTCTTCTGCGGCTGGGTCTGCCCACTGGGGACCGTCCAGGAATGGGTCGGCAAATTGGGACGCAAATTGTTCAAACGCCGTTACAACCATTTTGTACCGGTCAAACTCGATAAGGTCCTGCGCTACGCGCGTTACGGCATCCTGGTCTGGGTCATATACGTAACCGCCAACAGCGGACAATTGCTCTTCGAAGCTTATGATCCCTACTTTGCGCTCTTCAATTTCTGGAGCACGGAGGTCGCCCCCACCGCCCTGCTCGTCCTCGGCGCAACGCTCGTGCTCTCGGTCTTTGTCGAACGACCGTGGTGCAAGTATGCCTGTCCGTATGGCGCGGTGCTCGGCGTGACCAACCTGTTCCGGGTGTTCTCCATCAAGCGCGCCGAATCCACCTGCAAGGCGGATGGCGCCTGCTCGATCATGTGCCCGATGAACATCGAGGTGGACAGCGTGAAGAATGTCCGCGACCATCAGTGCATCTCATGCCTCGAATGTACCTCCGAGGCGATCTGCCCGGTTGCGCGCACGGTGGTCTTCAGCGCGGGAGGTGTGAAATGACGCTTACATCCAAACCTCTCGCGTTCCTCGTCTTCGTCATCATGTTCGGCGGCATCGGTATCTCCTCCGCGTTCGGCTGGTGGGAGACCGAATCCACGAAGGAGCCTGCGAAATTCACGGAGGGCGAATTCGCCGGGCAGGCAAACCCGGCGGATATCCGCGGCTCGTATACATTCGGCGACATCGCGGACTCCTTCGACGTCACGCCCGAAATGCTTGCGCAGGCGTTCCAGGTCGCGACCGATGACCCCGCCTCCTTTGCCGTGAAAGAACTCGAATCCCTGTACCTCGACAGCGGCTATGAAGTCGGCACGAACTCCGTCCGCTTGTTCGTGGCGTATTATCTCGGTCTGCCCTTCGATACCACGGGGCAGGAAATATATCTTCCACAACCCGCAACGGATATTCTGTTGAACCAAGCGACCTTGACGCCCGAACAACTAACTTATGTTCAAACATTTACAGTGGAAGTGAAACCCGCCTCCAGCGCGGACCTCGAGCCGGATCCCGTTCAAAGCGCGGAGTCGGCGTCTGATGCGGAATCAACCTCAAGCGCGCCTGACGCGTCCTCTTCATCCAATGAAGATTACCTCGTCAAGGGCAAAACCATCTTCGGCGATCTCATCCGTTGGGGTGTCCCACAACAGACCATCGAACAGATCATCGGAGCGCCGATGCCAGACCCGGCCATGAAGGTCAAAGACTTCGCCACCGCAAATGGCTTGAGTTTCGAAACGCTCAAAACGCAGTTACAAACTGAAGTGGACAAGGTAAAACCTTAAAAAAACACCGCAGGCGATGAGCCTGCGGTCTGCATTTCAATAGGTTCGCTCACAACAATCCGAACGCCGCGTTCTCCGGTTTCACCAGCATCATCGGCACATGCATCGGCGGCATCTGCGCAAGGTACGGATTCGTGATCTCCGCTTCATACACCGAGATCCACGAAACGCGCGCCACATCCAGGCTGGTGCTCAATTCCGTTTGGGTCGAAATGCGGACCCTGCCCTTTACAATGAACGTCCCCACCAGCACATGCACATCCTGCATCATGCGGTTTTCCTCCTCCGGATCGTAATCCAGCGGTTCATCCGCGGGCGGGAGAACATGGAACCCGATCACCCTCGAAGCAGGATAATGGATCTCGGAAAAGCTCAACGGTTTGGGAGACGTCCCGCCAAAGATCAGCACCTGCGGCTTGAGCACATGCAAATACCTCGGCACACCATCCGTGCGCAGCCAGATGTTCACCCGCGGGACGTTCTGCTTTGTCACCACCTCGCCGCGGATCAACGTATCCTGGGTATAGATCATCACCGGGGTCGTCTTTTCATCGGGCTTCAGAATGTACATGCTGCCTCCGTGACCTCATTATACACTTGCCTGTCAGTCCATTCACAGTTTATACTGTGACGGTACTTTGGAGCCATGAAATTTATTTTTACTGAACGGGCAGTCGATTAATGCATAACAAACGCTGGGTCATCCAACCGCCGATCACACCTCAAGCCGAAGAAGCGCTTTCGAAATTCCCCTACATCCTCAAGCAGATCCTGTTCAATCGCGGGTATGGGAGCGATGCCGAAGCGCGCGCCTTCCTGAAAGCCGAACCCACAGCAGATACCGATCCCTTTCAACTCACGGGCATGCAAGCCGCAGTGGATAGAATTCAATACGCGCTTGAACAGAATGAACCCATCGCCATCTATGGTGATTATGACGTGGACGGTGTCACCGCCACGGCGCTGCTCGTGCAGGCGTTGCAGGGACTCGACGCGGATGTGCGCGGCTACATCCCGAACCGTTTCGATGAAGGGTACGGTCTCAACACCGATGCCTTGGATACGTTGAAGGCAGACGGCGTCAAACTGGTCATCACCGTGGATTGCGGCATCCGTTCCCCGGACGAAGCGCTTCATGCGCGGACCATCGGGCTGGACCTCATTATCAGCGACCATCACCACCCCGACGGTTTGAACCTGCCCCCCGCCCTGGCGGTCATCAACCCCAAGCAACATGGCGATCCGTATCCAGATAAAGACCTGGCTGGCGTGGGCATCGCCTACAAGATCGCTGAGGCGCTCTTCAGCTTTCATCCATCCTCCTCCTATAACCTGCAAAGCCTGCTCGATCTGGTCGCGCTTGGCACCGTCGCGGATCTTGCCCCGCTCGTCGGGGAAAACCGCGTCCTCGTCCGCAAGGGACTCAAACAGATCCGCGAAACCAAACGGCAGGGACTCTTCTCACTGGCTGGCGTGGCACAGATCAAACTCGACAAGATCAAAGCCGGGGACATCGGCTTCATGCTGGGACCACGCCTCAACGCCTCAGGCAGGCTCGAATCGGCGCTGGCATCGTTCGAACTGCTCACAACGACAGACTTCATGAAAGCCGGTCAACTCGCGCAGCAACTGGATGTGCAAAACCGCCAGAGACAATCCATCACCAGGTCCATGCAGCAGCAGGCGGAGGAGATCGCCCTTGCCGAAGACCCGGAGGCGTTCCTGCTCTTCGCCGCGCACGAGGAGTTCAATCCCGGCGTGGTGGGGCTGGCTGCCTCGCGCCTGACGGAAACCTATTACCGACCGGCGGTCGTCGCGGCGAAGGGAACGGAGGAAACGCGCGGCTCGTGCCGGTCCATCCCCGAGTTCCACATCACCGACGCGCTTGACCTGTGCAAGGACCTGCTCGTCCGGCATGGAGGTCATGCCGCCGCGGCAGGTTTCACCGTGAAGAACGAAAATCTCCCCGAACTCGTATCGCGGTTAAGGGAAATCGCAAAGGACCAGCTCGAGGGCAAGGATCTGCGTCAGACGTTGTCAGCCGACATGGAGGTGGCCCTCGAAGAGTTGAATTTTGAGGTGCTGGGTCATCTCGCTTACCTCGAACCAACCGGTTATGGCAATCCCGACGCGGTCTTCGTCGCGCGCGATGTCAAAGTCCGGGCGTCCCGCGCTGTCGGCTCGGAGGGCAGACATCTCAAACTCACGCTCGAGGATTCGCGCGGCGCGGCGTACGATTGCATCGGCTTCCGAATGGGAGCGATGCAGGCGTCCCTGCCGCAACGCGTGGACGCGATGTTCAACCTCGAAGCCAACGAATGGAACGGGCGCACGACCTTGCAGTTAAATCTAAAGGATATAAAGACTGCAGGGGTTCCTGATTAACCCGCCACTGGCTGGGCGAACATCATAATCGGCTGCAACCAATCTCCCACAGGGGCGTATATGGAAGTGAAATCATTTTCAGGAGAAAATCATGAACACACAACAAAAACCCACCCTCGTCCAGGTGATCGCATGGATGACCCTTGTCAGCGGCATCGTCAACCTGTTTTGGGGATTCGCCGCATCGGGCACAGCCCTTGCAACCGTGGTCGGCGTGATCTGCGTCCCCATCACGATCCTGCCGACCATCCTCGGCATCTTCGAGTTGATCTACGCCGCGAAATTGTTCAGCAATCCGCCGCAAGCCATGCAGCCCTCCACCAACATCGCCGTATTTGAGATCGCTTCCGTCCTCACCGGCAACATCTTTTCGATGGCGGTCGGCATCCTCGCGCTGGTCTTCTACAATGACACAGTGGTCAAGGACTACTTCGCGCGCTTGAATGGGACTCTCCCATCAGAACCAGCGACACCTCCTGCGCCGCCCGCATCCCTGCCGGAACCTGAGCCTTCTCCCGTCATGGAAGAACCTGCCGCGCCGCCCGCTGAAGAGGCCCCCGCCCCCGAATCAGAAGAAAAACCTGCCAAGCCCAAACGTGCGCCGCGCAAAGTAGCGAAGAAGTAAATTCCTGAGGACCCCGGGATCGTGAATATCCCGGGGTCCTTTTTTAAATCAAGGAGTTTCTTCCTCTTGACTCTCGTTCCCCTCAACTTTAGAATCGAACCACAATTTAACGGGCAACAGGGAAGAGATCCCGCGCTTCGCGGGACGCCGAAGGTGCAAGTCTGGGATTTGGCGAAACCAGACGAAACTCTCAGGCAAAAGGACCCTGCCCCGACAAAGCTCTGGAAAATTCCCTCACGGGATACCGACGGTGTAAAGTTAATTGGTTGGGCAGTTGAATAGTTCATTGGTTTGATGGTTGAAAAACCACAACACCAAGAAACTATCCAACTAAAAAACCAACTAACTAATCTCTCAGGTCCAATTACAGAGGCGCACAATAAGTTCCGTGCGCCTTTTTGATTCGCCAAAAACATCTTCCAAAGGAGATACAAAACATGAACGCTCCCGCCAATTTGAAATATACCAAGTCCGACGAATGGTTCGACCCGGAAACCGGCAAGGCAGGTCTTAGCGACTACGCCCAGGGTCAACTCTCCGATATCGTCTTCGTCGAGATCCTCGTGGATGAAGGCGACGAGATCGAGGCAGGCAAGGCGATCGCTTCGGTTGAATCGGTCAAAGCCTCGGCAGAGATCTATTCCCCCGCGGGCGGAAAGGTCGTTGCCGTCAACAAAGACCTCGCCGACAAACCCGAATCCATCAACACCGATCCCTATGGCGAAGCCTGGATGATCCAGCTCGAAGGCGGTTCCGCCGGCGATGTGATGGATGCCGCCGCGTACGAAAAGTATTGCGAAGAACGAGATCATTAATCACATGTCGTTGCGAGCGAAGCGAAGCAATCTCCTGGTAAACGGGGATTGCTTCGTCGCAACAAACGCTCCTCGCAATGACATGGAGGTAATATGACCTACATTCCCATTAGTCCCAAAGAACGGGATGCGATGCTGGAGACGATCGGCGTCAAGTCGCTCGATGACCTGTTCGACGTCATCCCCGCCAAACATCGCTTCCCAAAACTTGACCTCCCCGCCGCGCTGACCGAAATGGAAGCGTTGGACGAACTCTCAGGTCTCGCGAACGCCAACGAAAACGTGCGCACTGACCTGGTGTCCTTCCTCGGCGCAGGCATGTACAACCACTACATCCCCTCCGCCGTGGACCACATGCTTCGCCGCGGCGAGTTCTATACCGCGTACACTCCCTACCAGCCTGAGATCTCACAGGGCACACTGCAAGCCATCTTTGAATATCAATCACTGATGTCTGTCCTCACTGGCATGGATGTGTCCAACGCCTCGCACTACGATGGCGCGACCGCTGCAGCGGAAGCCGTAAACCTTGCGTTTGCGCAGTTCCGCGGCAAGCGCAAGAAAGTTGTCGTCTCCCCCACCCTCCATCCTCAATACCGTGCGGTGGTTCGCACGTACATGCAAGGCATAGGTGTTGAAGTGACCGGGGATGACCCGAACGCGGACCTCGAATCAAGCCCCAACGATCTCATCAACCTCGTGGATGACAACACCTGCCTTGTCATCGTACAGTATCCCGATTTCTTCGGGCGTGTCTACGATTACACAAAGCTCATCGATGAAGTTCACGCCAAGGGCGCGCTGGTTTGTGTCGTTGCGAATCCCACCGCGCTTGCCATGTTCAAGACCCCAGGCTCGATGGGTGCGGACATTGTCGTAGGCGATGGGCAGCCGCTGGGCATCCCGATGTGGTACGGCGGACCAAGCGTCGGCTTTTTCACGACGCGGAAAAACATGGTCCACAAAATGGCGGGACGCCTCGTCGGCGAAACGGTCGACAACAAAGGTCAACGCGCCTACGTCCTCACGCTGACTGCACGCGAACAGCACATCAAACGCGAACGCGCCACATCCAACATCTGCACCAACCAGGGACTGATCGCGCTCGGTACGGCGGTCTATCTTTCGCTGCTCGGCAAGAAGGGCTTGCAGCAGGTCGCGAACCTTTGCTACCAAAAGGCACATTATGCCGCGCAGGAACTCAGCAAGATCGACGGCATGGGTCTGTGCTTCACCGAGCCGTTCTTCCATGAGTTCGCGCTGTGCGTCAATCGCCCTGTCGATGAAGTCAACGCGCACCTGCTCGAGCATGGCATCATCGGCGGATACGATCTCGGTCAGGATTATCCGTCGCTCAAGGATCACATGCTGATCGCGGTGACCGAGATGAACACCAAGGAAGAAATTGACACGCTTGTCGAAGTGCTGTCGGAGGTGAGCCATGATTGATGCTCCTGAAAAAACAACGACTGATGTCAAGATCGTCGAACCGACCATCTTCGACTTATCCTCCCCCGGGCGGACTGGCGTGACGATGCCCGCTTCCGACGTCCCCGAAACTGCTTTGCCCCCCGAAGCTTTACTCCGCTCTGAGCTTCCCCTGCCCGAACTCGCCGAAGTGGACGTGGTGCGTCACTACATGCATCTCTCCTCGTTCAACTACAGCGTGGATAGCGGTTACTATCCGCTGGGTTCGTGCACAATGAAGTACAACCCGAAGATCAACGAAGATACTTGCAGACTACCTGGCTTCCTCTTCACTCACCCACTGCAACCCGTGGAAACCGTGCAAGGCAACCTCGCTTTGATGTATCAATTGCAGGAATGGTTGAAGGAAATCTCTGGCTTCGCTGGCATAACATTACAACCCGCTGCAGGCGCACACGGAGAATTCACGGGTGTGCTCATCATGCGCGCCTATCACAAGTCGCGCGGCGATGACAAACGCACCAAGATGCTCATCCCCGATGCCGCGCATGGGACGAACCCTGCCTCGGTCGGTATGATGGGCATGAGCGTGGTCACCATCCCATCCGATGAACGCGGCAACGTTGACCTGAAAGCGCTCGAAGCCGCCTGCGACGATACCGTCGTGGGTATGATGCTTACCAACCCGAACACGCTCGGTCTGTTCGATGAACACATCGAGAAAGTAATCGAATTGGTTCACGGCTGCGGCGGCTTGATGTACGGCGACGGCGCCAACTTGAACGCCCTGCTCGGCATCGTCCGCCCGGGTGACGTGGGCTTCGACGTGATGCACTTCAACCTGCACAAGACGTTTGCTGTCCCGCACGGGGGCGGCGGACCAGGTTCAGGTCCAGTTGGAGTCGCTGCTCATCTCGTGGACTTCCTGCCCGAGCCGCTGGTCGGCATCATCGAGGAAGGCGAGGACGAACTGCCTCCGCTGTATGGATTCGTAAAACCCGAAAAATCCATCGGTCGCATGAAAGCCTTCCATGGACATTTCGGCGGCGGACATGTGCGCGCCTTTACTTACATTGCCATGCACGGACCCGACGGTCTCAAGGACATTTCACAGTATGCGGTGTTGAACGCGAACTATTTGCAGGTACGCCTGCGCGATACATACAAGGTTCCGTATGACCGCATCTGCATGCACGAGTTCGTGGCGGAGGGACGCTTCGAAGGCAGTGACGTGCGCGCGCTGGATATCTCCAAGCGCCTGATGGATTACAACTTCCACCCGCCCACAAACTACTTCCCGCTCATCGTGCACGAAGCGCTGATGATCGAGCCGACCGAAACCGAAAACAAGGACACGCTCGATGCCTTCGTCGATGTGATGATCAAGATCGCCGAGGAAGCCAAGACCCAACCCGACCTGCTCCACAACGCCCCCAGCACCACCAAGTTCGGCCGCATGGACGAGGTCAAAGCGGCGAGAGAGTTGGTGCTCTGCTGCTGGTTGCCTGAAGGATATGATTTGGAAGCATAACGAATTTTATGTAGGGGCGGACAGTTGTCCGCCCCTACAATAATGGGAGGTTATTCATGGCAAACGAGAAATTTTCTTTCATCAGAGGTCCTCTAAAACTTTTAGGTCTATCAGACGAAGCGATTGATAAAACAATCGACTTTATTTCTGATCTGCTATTTGAAAAGGATGAGAAATCATCCAAGATCGAATATCCATATCACCAGGTTGATGAGTTCATTTCCGCCGCTGAACTTAATTTCTTTTTCAATCTCAAATCTGTTGTTGGGGATTCAGCTCACATATTTTCAAAACTGAAGTTGAGCGACTTGTTCTATGCCAAAACAGGTGAATTCGGAAAGAATAGGACATACACAAACAAAATTGACCGTAAACATGTTGATTTTCTATTATGCGATGCCAAAACTTTGAAACCTATTCTCGGCATCGAACATGACGACAAAAGCCATCAACGCGCTGACCGACAGGAGCGTGACGATTTTGTCAATCACGTTTTTGAAGCAGCGAAATTGCCATTGATCCACGTTTCGGTACAAAGGAGTTATTCTCAAAGCGAATTGAAATCCAAGTTGTCGGCTTATTTGTCTGATAAGCAAATGAGCAACGAGCAATCCAAGCCAGTGGAAGAATCTTCGCCGCGCTGCCCAAAATGCGGAAGTGAAATGGTTATCAAGATAGCCAGACAAGGAGAGCGTAAAGGCAAAAAATTTTGGGCATGTCCAAATTTTCCGAATTGTGAAGGAACAATAATAAATATTGACACATAATATATTTCTATGGGAATTTATCCTCCTCTCCCTCCTCGAAGGCACATGGAGAGGCGAAGGGCGCGGCAGGTAAAACCAGGACAGGAGATACGACCATGAATCCCATCGCGCTTGGAATGATCGGTTTGGGGATTATCTTGTTAGTCCTCGGCATAACCTCCCTGATGAGAAGCCAAAAGACAAAAGGGGCGATATTATCGATCATCGGGTTGCTGGCGATCGCCACCCCATTTGCTGTAAGTTACCTTCTCTTCAGATAGATTTAGCCGTCGAGGGCTGGTTTTTCGAACGCGGTAACAGGTTGAGCATGTATGGGAGGAACATAATGAATGCCAGCCATGCCCATGTCACCAGCGTATAGATCATTTCATTTTCCCATCCCAAAGAGACAAACTGAGGCCAGGACTCTTCAAATAAGACTGCCTTCCCCGCTGCGGCTGTCAACATGGACAGAGCCAGCCCGATATATAAAGACATAAACTGCTTCCACGGCTCGCTGTTTCGCAGATAGGACCATCCGCCGAGGGCAAGCATCAAGAGGGACGCGAAGAAGAATGGTTCCACATTCTTGTATTCATCGAAGGTAATGAAGAGCGTGAGGGGCGCCGCTCCGTAAAGCAAAAAGGACAGGAGCGTCCAGTCGTCCCTGAGGCGACGATAGAACGGGCGGAATTTCGGCATCCATGCCGAGATCAACAACAAGACGACGACGATCAGGGCCATCCAACCCCACAAAAATCCCTCCATCAAGATGACGCTCACTAGCCACGGCACATTGAAGCCCGGCCATTTTGGGTCGAGCAGGACGTTGAATATCAGCAGAGAAGCGATTGGCAGGGGCAGGCCCAAATATGGAAGGAACCAGCGCGGCAAACCTTTGGCAGATCCGAGCAGAAACAAGCCAAGCACGGAAGACCAAAAAAAGAGAACAAAGGCAATCTGTATCCATAAGGGAAAGTCTACAAATTTGCCGATGTATGCAAACAAGATCATCACCATTCCAAACAGGAACGGCACCAGTGCAGCGAATACCTCAGTCGATGAACCGGGAGTAAGGTCGAAACGTGAAGCGAATTTTCCAGTCATCCTTGATTTTCTCCTCTCCCGCAGGTATTCGTGAATGATCGCTTTTGGCATGCTAAACAACTCATCCAAGATCGTTTTTGCAAATTCCATGCCGCCTATTTCGAACGCGTCGTTCAACGATTGGCCAAACACAGTATACAATTCCTCCCCATACTCCTCCCGATATTTTCTCGGGTAAAGATTCAAGAGCAAATAATAAATCTTCCGAAGAAATTGCATATTACATCATCCCATCGGATATTTGAGAATGGTTTTTCGCCTGCGGCAACAGGATGAGCACGAGCGTCGTTAACATGAACAAGGCCATCCAGACTCCCAAGGTAACCGTGCTCATCATTTCAGACTGCCATGTAAAATGACGAACACCCTCCCAATAATATTTGTAGATGATTGCCTTTCCCAAAGCGGCAACTGCCATGGACAAAGCCAAACCAATGAATAGGATCAAATAGCGCTTCCATGGAAGCTGAGTACGCAAGTAGAACCAACCGCCAATGGTAAGGATCAAATTTGCAGTCAGCACATACGGTTGTTCACCTTGATAATCATCGAAAGTCAGTATGATTGCAAGAGGTACAGCCCCATAGATGACAAAGGCGAGCAGGGTCCAATCGTCTTTTAGCCGCCGATAAAAAGGGCGGAATTTTGGAATTAAGGCAGCAATCAAAACCAATAGAATAGCCAGAACAATCACACCGATCCACACTGTTCCTTGGCGAACAAAGCCTCTGATAAACCGTGACGCTTGCTGCAGGAACGAAAAGCCGCTCCAACTCGGGGGAAAGACCAGGGTATGTGTGAATAAGTTTATGATCGAAAGCATAAAACCCAGATAGGGTAGAAACCAACGCGGTACCCCTGCCGCAAGCCCCACACCGAGCATGCCAAGCAAAGAACCAAAGAAGAAAATGGCAAAAATGATATTCAACCATAAAGCGTTTGCTGGCACCACGCCAAAGAAGTATATCAATGCACGAACAAACAGAATGACAGCCACAGGAATAACAAATGATGCCATCACTGCCAGGAATTCAGTTCTGGATCCCTGAGGAAAATCAAAACGTGATGCAAATTTTCTAGTCATCTTCCTTTTTCTCCTTTCCCGCAGGTATTCGTGAATGATCGCGCCGGGCAATCCGATCAACTCTTGCAACAAAACACTTGCAATATATACCCTTCCCATTTTCATTGCTTCGTCCAAAGTCAAATTAAAAACCATCTGCAATTCTTCGCCATACTCATCCCGATATGTCTTTGGATACAGGTTCAGGAATAGTCCATAACAATTACCCAGGAATTGCAGTTTATCCATCTGATATCAACCTTCAAACAATGGTGATTTTGATCTGTTGTCTGAACGTGACAAAAACTTATTTGCAAGAGGCATCATCATGCCCAACGCGAACCATACCCACATGGTGATGGTATGTCTAAATTCAGATCTCGCAAGACCTCCGTCTATGGTTATTGGCCAGGTCTGTGATGGAATTAGAAGCACCTTGCCTATAGCTACAACGAACATTGCCAAAGTCATGGCAACAAACAACGTTCCAAAGCGCGTCCATTCGCTGGCATTTTGCAAATACAGCCATGCTCCTATCGCCAGAACAAGAAAAGCCAGCAGCGTGTAGGGTTCATCTCCCACGTATTCATCAAAAGTGATCCATAAGGCAAAGGGTACACCTCCGTATAAGACAAAACCAGGAAGGGTCCAGTCATTTTTAAAACCTTGGAATGAAGGAGAAACCCTGCTCAACAGGATCAAAAGGAAAATTGCAAATAACAATCCATGCCAGAAAATGCCATCCCAAAGAATATCTATAATAAGTATGGACTGGTCGCGGAGGTTCCGAAAGAGCAAATAGATTGGTATTCCAAATATGGCTGAGAAAAAGTAAAGGCTGAGCATGGACATCAAAAATCCGAGAGACGGCAGAGACCAACGCGGCAATCCCTTCCTCGCACCAACGATAAGCAGGGTGAATAATAAACCTAGCAAGGGAAGGACAACAAATGCTCCGAACATGCCGGAAATAATCCCTTCCCTACCCAGGTAACCAAGCAATGGCATGACACCACCAGCAAGTAAAAAAGGAGGCAGTGCTACGAGAAATTCAATCCATGAGCCGTTGACGAAATTGAAATAAGAGTCGAGTCCCTTTTTCATCTTTGCCTTTCTACTCTCCCGCAGGTATTCGTAAAAGATCGCTTTCGGCAAACCGGACAATTCACGCAGGACAAACGCCATCATATCCAGTCCCCCATTTTTCATCGCGTCGTCCAGCGATGAGTTGAACACCATCTGTAATTCCTCGCCGAACTCGCTTCGGTATTCTCGAGGATATAAAGTGAGCAGCAAATTATAGATCCTGCATAGAAACCGCATGTCAATTCCTTCGCCGGATCATGTCATCGTCGCGTCTCAAAAACTGAAGAAAAGGATCCACCAGGGCGTCCCGTTGCCCATCTGCCAGTAATTTTGCGCGGCATGCGATGCAAAGATCCAGGCTGCAATGGCAGTCAACAACAGGGTTAGCCAGGCTAAGGTTACAGAATCTTTGTTGAGACTGCGTTGATAGCCGACGATGCCAACGGTCAGGATGAGCGTACAGGATAGCAAAATAAAGGTTCTATAACTCCAGTCCATTTCATCGAAGAGGAAAATAGTGGTAATTGGAAAGAAGGAATATAACAGCAGGTCGAACGTCATCCATCCCTTCCACAAGGAAACGATGCATACCGGGATGATGAGGTAAAAAGCGATGAGTGCCAGAATTTCAAAGATTTCCAAACCTGGAGATATATTGGCAAAGGCAAAGAAAAACAACCAGAGAGGCAAGAGACTGGCAAGGGTTGCCTTCCAGGAGCCCAGCTCCTCCCATTCAATTTTCGGAATGGTCTTCATGTAACTGCTCTTTTCAAGTATGGATGCCTGTGTGACCCATCCATGTCCCGGTTTCCGCAGGTGTTCATGGATGATGGCTGCCGGCAAGGCAGCCAGTTCACTCACAACCACTTTTACAACTTCGAACTTCCCAGCCTGCGCTGCATCTTCAAGTGACAAATCGAAAACGGCTTGCAATTCGTCACCGTACTCATCCCGATATGGTTTCGGGAAAAGATACAACAGCAGGGAATAAAACTTCTTCACGCCCCATCCTCCCGCAATCGCAAACGCGCTTCCTTGACCATCCCCTGCAGGCGGACCATCTCTGCTTCGAGCACGCGCCTGCCCAGATCGGTCAACGCGTAGGATTTGCGCGGCAACCCCGGGCCCGGATCCTGCCCGCCGTCATCGAGACGTTCGATCAACTCCTGGTCCAGCAGACGACCGACCGCCGTATACAACGTGCTCGTGCTCAGGTTGACGCGTTCCCTGCTCAAGCCTCTTACGTCCTTCATGATGGCATAGCCATGTTTCCTGCCGGGGGCAAGGCTGAGCAGAATATAAAACGTCGGTTCGGTGAGGGGAAGATAAGAGACCGGGTCGGGGGACATTGAAACCATCCTAATAATCATTAATTGATATATCGTTACATGATATATAATACGACAAATTTTCACCCGCGTCAATGGGTGGATTGGTGGTATCCTCGCCAAAGATTTTATCCGTTCCCAAAGTTCGACCTTACAAAGGATGGCGACCATGAAATCAAACCTGCAAAAGATCGAGCATGTCGTTGTGTTGATGCTGGAGAACCGTTCGTTCGATAACCTGCTCGGGTGGCTGAAGCATCCGGATGACAGAGGCGGGCAAAAGGTCAATGGCGTGGCGGGCAAGGATTTGAAAAATCCCATCCCAGAATATGCGCGCCCGGCGGATGGCACGTCATTCGTTTCCGTCAGTGTCGGGGATCCGATCGACATGACCTACCCCAACCCGGACCCCGGCGAAGAGTACGCACATGTCAACACGCAGTTATTTGGGAGCGTCAATCCGGAGGAGAACCGCCTCAGTCAACATGACGCGAAACCGCTCAAGCCCTACAACCTGCCAGACCGGATGCCAAAGACCGCACCCATGAGTGGCTTTGTGATCGATTATGTCAACCACCTCAACGCGTTGAACGAGAAAACGCCCGGCAAGGGCATGCCTTCATATGAGGAATACAAGATCATCATGGATTGCTTCCCCGAGGAGGCAGTGCCGGTCATGAGCGCGCTTGCAAGGGAATATGCGGTCTTCGATGCCTGGTTCGCCTCCGTGCCCAGCCAGACTCTCTGCAACCGTTCCTTCATGCACGCCGCCACATCGCACGGCTATGTTTTGAATTCCACGCTCATCCGCTGGATGATGCACACCTCCCCCACCATCTTCAGCCGCATCGAAAAAAAACAGGACCCCAAGGTTACATGGAGGATCTATTACGACAGGCTCGATATCCTTCCTTTGGTCGGGTTGCAATACCCGGCTCTATTGAAATACCGCCGCTCGAACTTGAGAACGATGGAGGATTTCGAAAACGATGCCTCCGTCGAAGGCGGGCTTCCCAGTTATTCCTTCATCGAGCCGCGCTTCATCATCGATCATAACGACCAGCATCCGCCTGTGAAGGGGCCGACCCTCTTCCGCACATCGAGCGTGCTGGCTGGCGAGCAGTTGATCGAGCGCATCTATAACGCCCTGCGCAACGGACCGGATTGGGAAAAAACCCTGTTCATCATCACCTTCGACGAACACGGCGGATGTTACGATCACGTCCCGCCGCCCGTGGCGGTACCGCCGGATCCGAAAAAGCCAAAGGGCGAACAGGATTTCAAGTTCGACCGCCTGGGCGTGCGCGTGCCGACGATCATGGTCTCGCCTTATATCAAACGCGGCACGGTGATCTCCGAGGTACACGACCACACATCCATCATCAAATTCCTCTGCGACCGCTGGGGGCTGAAACCGCTGACAGGGCGCGATGAAGCCGCCATAAATTTTCATAACGTCTTGAATCTTAAAGAACCGGATCTCAGGAAGGATTTTATGCTCGCATCCCGTCCCTATCGCGCCACCCGGGGAATGCTCGATGAACCCATCAATGACCTGCAAAAGACGATCCTGTTCCTTCTGGCTGCCCTTGAAGATGTCCTTGAGTTGATCGAGGAAAGACACCTGTTCGACAAGGTGCGGGATGCCGTGGAACTCTTCATCGACGAGAAACGCGTTGCCCATATCAAGACCGTCGGGCAGGCGATCAGTTTCACCATCTCCGTAGACAGACGCGTGACGAAACACCTGTCATTTTTCGACTGGTTGAAATTGAGGGTCAAAATAGCCCTTGGAATTGCCCCATGAACTTCATCGCCTCCATTCTGGACCATCAACCTGCCCTCGTTATAGACGGCGCCCTCGCCACCGAACTCGAACGCCGCGGCTACGATCTCAAGGACGAATTGTGGTCGGCAAAGATCCTGCTCGAAAAGCCTGAAGCCATCCGGCAGTTGCATTACGACTACTTCAAAGCCGGCGCGGACTGTGTCATCACAGCCAGTTATCAAGCCACCATCGCAGGCTTCATGAAACGCGGCCTGACCGAAACCGAATCCGTTGACCTGCTCAAGAAATCCGTGCGGCTCGCCATTGAAGCGCGCGATGAGTTTTGGAACAACGAGGCAAACCGTTCCGGACGGATGAAACCGTTCGTCGCCGCGTCTGTGGGACCATACGGCGCGTACCTGGCAGACGGTTCTGAATATCGCGGGAACTACGGACTCAGCGAAGAACAGTTGATGGATTTCCACCGTCCGCGCATGAAGGCGTTGATCGAAGCGGGCGCGGATATCCTCGCGTGCGAGACCATCCCCACCCCCATCGAAGCGCGGGCGCTGGTCAAACTTCTGGGCGAGTTCCAAAGCGTCCACGCCTGGATCAGTTTCAGTTGTCGCGATGAGGCGCATGTCAATGAGGGGGATAAACTCGAGGACTGCATCCGGCAGGTCGAAGCGAGTCCGTATGTGGATGCGGTCGGGATCAATTGCACCTCGCCGCGTTTCATCCCATCCTTGATCCGCGAAGCGAAGAAGGCAACGACCAAGCCGATCCTTGTGTATCCCAACTCCGGCGAGACCTACGACGCGACGAAAAGCGACTGGGATGGGCATCCCGTCTATGGATCGTTCAGCGAGGAGGCGAAAGTCTGGTATGAGGCTGGCGCGCGGCTGATCGGCGGCTGTTGCCGCACCACGCCGGAGGACATTCACGGCATTGCGGGTTGGGCGAGATCATCGAGTTGAGGCGCTCATGCAACCGCCTCTCAAAAAACGGATCATTCTTTTTCTCGCCGCGGCCGCCCTCCAGGCGATCTACACTCCCACAAGCCTGCTGTTGAAAGGCGGCATCGAACCCAGGCTGCCGATCGATGTCTATCCGCTTTGGATCGTCTGGGTCGTCCCCTACGTTTTGTGTTATCCGCTTTGGGCATCGGCGTTCGGATGGCTGATCTGGAAAATGGAGGAACGCCTGTTCCGCGCCGCGATCGCCGGGCTCTTCTTCGCAATAATGCTCGGCGTCTCGACCTTCATCCTGTTTCCCACTTACGTTGTGCAACCCGAACTCACGGGCACAGACCTCCTTTCGAGAATACTGGATTCCATCCAGGTTGCGGGCGGCGATCACGACGCCCTGCCCAGCGCGCATATTTACATCACGACCTTTCTCGCCTTGTTTTACCGGGAGTGGTACCCGCGTTATAAATGGCTGTGGCTGTTCATCGTTGTGACCGTTTCGCTCTCCACGCTCTTCACCGGACAACACTACATCGCCGACGTGCTCGCCGGTTATCTGACAGGCTGGCTGGGCTACC
Source organism: Anaerolineales bacterium UBA5797 (assembly GCA_002418205.1). GTDB lineage: Bacteria > Chloroflexota > Anaerolineae > Anaerolineales > Villigracilaceae > Defluviilinea. The sequence goes on from DIDP01000012.1 coordinate 54,684, forward strand.
GCTTCGGTCTCTGGTGGAATACAATCGGCGGAAAATTCAAACTGAGGAAAATATCCCATGCCTGATCTGAAAATCTCGCGTCCGAAATTTCCAAAAGGATATGCGGACAACCCCGCCTCCTACGTGGACTGGGAGTGGGTCGCCGCGCAATTGACCGAAGCCAAAAACTATTGGCTGTGTTCCGTCCGTCCCCCTACGCCGGAGGCTCCAGGCGGACGACCGCACGTTGTCCCGCGCTGGGGCGCATTCCTCGACAACAAACTTTTCTACGACGGCAGCCCCGAAACGCGTCACGTGCGCAACATCCTGGAAAACCCGTACGTTTCGCTGCATCTCGAAAGCGGAACGCAGGTCGTCATCATGGAAGGCACATCCCGACCGGTGGAAAGACCTGAGCCCGAATTTGCAAAAAGACTCGCAAAAGCCATCTCTGATAAATACGCGGACCAGGGCTATTCGCCGGAGCCGGATCAATGGAACGATGGCGGTTTATATGTGTTCAGGCCGCGCCAGTGCATTGCGTGGACGGTCTTTTACGAGAACCCGACAAAATTCATCTTTGAACCGGAGGCATGAAATGATCGTTAGAATGTGGCACGGCAGGGTACCGACCTCAAAGGCGAAAACTTACCGCGAATTCACCATCGGGCGCGCCATCCCCGATTACCGATCGGTGGAGGGCAACCTCAGCGTACACATCCTGGAACGCACCGAAGGCGACATCACCCACTTCATCACGCTCACCTTCTGGAAGGACCTGGAATCCATCAAGGGTTTTGCAGGCGAGGATGTGGAAACTGCCAAGTATTATCCCGAAGACAAAGACTTCCTGCTCGAATTCAACCCGAAGGTCGTTCACTACGAGGTGGTCGGACAGTCGTAGATGTGGATCTACATCCTGCAAGGGGTCGGGTTGGGTTTTTCCGCTGCGGTTCTGCCGGGACCGTTCATGGCATACCTGATCTCCCAGACTTTATCGCGCGGCTGGAAGCGCGCCCTGCCCACCGCGCTTGCACCCCTCATCAGCGACGGTCCCATCATTGCGCTTTGCCTGTTGGTACTGAGTCAGGTGCCGACCTGGTTTGAACGCACCCTGTATTTTGCAGGCGGGGCTTTCATTTTGTACCTCGCCTACGGCGCATTCAAAGCCTGGAGGGATTTCGATTTAAACCCCGCCACCTACAGCCCGGAGACCGGGCAAAGTATTCTCAAAGCCGCCATGATGAATGCCCTCAGCCCGGGTCCGTACATTTATTGGAGTCTGGTCACAGGTCCCATTTTGCTACGGGGCTGGCGTGAGACCCCGATCAACGGGATCGGGTTCCTGGGTGGGTTCTACGTCACGATCGTTTCAAGCCTGACCGCGATCATCATTGTCTTTGGGATCGCCCGACAACTGGGTCCCCGAGTCAACCGCGCCCTGCTGGGCATTTCCGCCATCGCCCTGCTGTGTTTCGGGTTGGTTCAATTGTGGCTGGGGATCTCCGGTTAGCGATCCAATATCACCACCGCGACCGCGACATCCCCCGCATGTGAAATGCTGACGTGGATTTGTGCCGCATTCGTTTCTTTCATACGTTTCTCCGCCTCCCCGCTGGCATGGATGTGCGGCTTCCCCGACTCGTCACTCAACACCTCGATCTGCGTGAACCAGACCTCCTGCTGTATCCCCGCACCGATGGCTTTCATGAACGCCTCCTTCGCCGCGAACTTCCCGGCGAGATGCTCGGCTTTATTCCGATATCTTTCGACCGCCTTGAGTTCAGCATGTGTGAACACCCTGCGCAGAAAGGCTTCGTTTTGAATGCTGTCTGCGATCTCCTTGATTTCCACAATGTCAATCCCAACACCAAGCACCATGCCTCACCTCAATATTCCGGATACAGGATCCTGCCCTGCACGCGCAAACTTCCATTCAAATAAGATTCCCTTAATTGTACATGCTGTATCTTGCCATTGTGTGTCCTGGGGATCGTGCGCGGCTTGACCAACACCACGCGCGCCGGACGCAAGCCCAAACGGTCATGGATCGCGTTCACAATTTCCAGAGTCAATTCATAGCCCCATTCTGAAATATCCTGCCTCTCGCGCACCTCGACAAAAATATACGCCTGTTCCCCCTCCGCACGCCCGCGGTCGATGCCTACCGCGGCGCAAGTACGCACGCCAGCGAGCGCGTCCACGGTTTCCTCGATCTCCTGCGGCGCGATCGTCTCGCCCGCATGCTTGATGATATTTTTCTTCCGCCCCACGATATACAGGCAACCGTCGCCATCGAGATACCCCAGGTCACCGCTGTGAATAAAACCATCTTCTGTGAATAATTCCTTCGTCGCCGCTTCGTTGTTGAAATATCCGCCCGAATTCGCCGCGCTCCTGATCAGGATCTCCCCATCCTCAGCGATCCTCACCGCCACATCCGGGAATGGACGACCAACCGAAACCAATCCGTTCGCATCGAGGCGCGCCGGCCTTTGGGGAGTCTGCATGCTGACGCCGACGGTCGCCTCCGCCAACCCGTAACCTGCCACCATTACATTGACCAGTCCAAACGCCGATTCGAATCCCGTTATCGTCGCGGCACGGACGGGTTCCGCCGCGTTCAACGCCACGCGCAGGCTGGTGATGTCATATTCGTGCAGCGTGTCGATATGTCGCAGGCACAGACGATAGGCGAAATCGGGAGCCGCGGTAAAGGTCCCGCGTGAAGCGTGAATGGTCTTGAACCAGTCACGGATGGATCGCAGGTCCGCGGGCAACAGATGAGTCCCGATCCCAAGATAAAACGGGACCATCGTCATCAGGATCAAGCCCATGTCGTGATAGACCGGCAGCCAGCTGACGAAGATGTCCGCGTGTGTGATCTGCATCCCGGCGATCATCTGGCGCATGTTCGTGAGCAGGTTGGCATGGGTCAACATCACGCCTTTGGGATCCCCCGTACTGCCTGAGGTGTATTGCAAAAATGAAATATCGTCCGGCTGGATTTGTGGAAAGTCGTGGATCGCAAACGCCCGCTTTTGCCTCGTCAGCAAACTGTCGGTCGCCAAGACTACAAAGCCTCTCGATTCGAGTTCATCCTTTTTAGCTGAAGCCTCCGGCAGGACAACGATCCGCGCCTCACAGGATTTTGCAATGGACGCGATCCGTTCCGCGCTCGAATCCGGAAACAGTGGAACGGCAATTCCACCCGCGCGTTGTACGCCATAAAATGCAAAGAAGAACTCCGCCTCGTTTGGCAGAGCGATGACCACACACTCCTGTCGTCCCATCCCCTGTTCGAGGAGGATGGAAGCAAACTCGTTGACTCGCTGCCAAAGGGAGGAATAAGAAGTCGGTTGTCCCTGAAACGTGAAGGCGGTCTTGTTCCCCGATTCATCGGCGCGATGTTCGAGCATTTCGATGAGGGTGGTAATCTCCAATCTCAAGTCTCCAATTTTCAGACGGGGATTGCTTCGGGCTACAACCCTCGCAATGACAAGTGCTCCCTCACCAACTCCAGCAGATCCGCAGGCGTGCGGACTTTTGCGATCTCCGACTCTCTGACCGTGATCCGATATTTCTCCTCCAACGCGGCGACGAGATTCGCCACGTCCGCGGATTCAGCCCCCAGGTCCTCGATCAGAAGCGAATTTTCAGATACCTCCCGCGCGCCTAGCTGAAGGCTCACCATTTTTTTGATCTCTTCTATTGAGACATCGGTCATAATGTAACACCTTTGCGATGATGACTTTGAGAAACTGGTGTAATATTATCATTATTCGATTATTCTTTCGGAGGTGGACGTGACGGAACACAAAGGAACGCTGGTCCTCAGGCACACCCAGATCGTCGTCCACTGGGTGGATGGTAAAACAGAAACGTTCCCGCTGGTCAACGAAAAGACGCGCATCGGGCGGGGGAAGGTCGGGAACGATATCGCCGTCCCGGATGTATTCCAATCCGTGTCACGCCAGCATCTGGAGATCCGCCGCGAGAAGAGTGGTTATCACCTCATCGACCTGGGCAGCCGCAACGGAACGCTCGTCAACGGCATTTATGCAAAGGACATTTACCTGCGGGACGGCGATGAGATCCGCATCGGGCAGGACGACCAGGGACAGCAGATCCTCATCATTTTCCAACTCGGCAGCGAGGCCCTGCTCGACGAACTTGCCTCAGAGGAGCAGGCTGTCACCCTCCCGCCGACCTCCGGGTTGGGCAGCGAACCACCGAAAGACAAACCCTACTTCAAGGTTCGCTGGCACAACGGCAGGACGAATTATTTCCCCATCGAAAAGACCAGCCTGTTCATCGGGCGCGGACCGGAGGCGGACCTGCGCGTCCCTGAGACTCTGCGCTTCGTTTCGAGCCAGCATGCCGAGGTCCTGAAAAAGGAGGCGGGGTTTTTCATCCGCGACCTGAAGAGCACGAACGGTACGCTCGTCAATAACCAACTCATCCAGCCCGAACAATATTATCCCATCGGCAACGAATCGATCATCCGCATCGGCGATGATAATTTCGGCATCTCGGTGGGTTTCACGTTTTATAACCCCGTCGAAACATCCGCCTCCGTGGCTGGTTTCATGCAAGCCGCGCAGGCAACCCAACTCGCAACTTCGAGCATGATCCTGATCGGGCGGCTCGAGAATTGTGACATCGTCCTGGATTCACCCGAAGTCTCGCGGCGGCATGCCATGATCCGGCAGATCGGCGATGCGTATTCCATCGAGGACCTCGATAGCAGCAACGGCACGTTCGTGAACGATGTGCCGGTCAAACATGCCGAACTGCACGACGGCGATCTGATCCAGATCAGCAATTTCCGCCTGCTCTTTCAGGGCGGTCTGCTCGTGCCATATCAAAGCAGCGGCATGCGGCTCGATGCCAGCAACCTTTCGAAGGACGTAAAAACGAAGGGCGGTACGCGGCGCATTCTCGACAACATCGATCTTTCCGTTCTGCCGCGCGAGTTCATCGCGCTGGTCGGCGGGAGCGGCGCCGGCAAATCGACATTGCTCAACGCCCTGATTGGCATCCGCCGCGGCGAGGGACAGGTCAGACTCAACGGACATGACTTTTACAAGGAATACGAAAGCTTCCGTTCGCAACTCGGATACGTGCCGCAATCGGACATCCTGCACACGAGCCTGACCGTCGAAAAAGCATTGGATTACGCCGCCCGCCTCAGACTGCCCTCGAGCCTGTCTCCGGACGAACGAAATCGTCGCATCGACGCGGTGCTCGAGACGGTCGCGATGAACACCGAAGCGATCCGCAAGACGCGCATCTCCAACCTTTCCGGTGGACAGCGCAAACGCGTCAGCATCGCCGCCGAACTGCTCGCCGATCCCAAACTGATCTATCTCGACGAAGCCACCTCCGGTCTCGACCCCGGACTCGAAAAGAAGATGATGCACACCCTGCGCCGCATGGCAGACGAGGGGCGCACGGTGATCCTCATCACCCATGCAACGGATAACATCGTGCAGACCGATCACGTTGCATTTCTCTCCGAGGGCAAACTCGTCTATTTCGGTCCCTCTGAAGAGGCCTTGAAATTCTTCGAAGTGGAGGAGTTCGCCGACATCTACGAGCGCATCGATCACAAAGGCGAGGAATGGCGGCAGATCTTCGAGGAAAAGAAACCCGAACAATACAGGAAATACATCCTTGAACGCAAAGCCAGCCTGAAGACCGCGCCGAAGAGCGCGCTGACCAGGGTCAAGTTTGGGATCATGGATTTCTTCCGGCAATTGATCGTGCTCACACAACGCTCCCTGAGCGTATTATTCAGCGACCCCATCACGCTTTTCCTGATGCTGTTGCTCTTCCCGGTCACGGCGACACTTCAGCTCGTCATCGCCAAACCCGATATTCTGACGGGCAATCTCGCCATCCTTGCCGATCCCGTCAGCGCCGCGAAGACGATGCTCGAAACTTACACGCCGTTCCCGCATACGAACACCTTCGTCTTCGTGATGGGACTCGAAGCCGTGCTCACCGGTCTGTTCGTGCCATCGAACGATCTGGTCAAGGAGCGCTCGATCTTTCTGCGCGAACGCATGGTGAACCTGAAAGTGCTGCCTTATCTATTGAATAAAGTCCTGATCTACAGCGTCTTCGTCGTAATCCAGGTCGTTCTGTATCTGTTGATCCTGTCCATCGGCGTGGACTTCCCCAAAAAAGGATTGTATCTCAACGGCACGCTCGAACTGTTCATCACGCTCTATCTGACGATGATGGCGGGCATCAGTTTCGGTCTCATCATTTCGGCGGTCAGCAAATCCACCGAGATGGCGATCTACATCCTTACGATGCTGTTGTTCTTCCAGTTCTTCTTTGCCGGCGCGGTATTCGACTTAAGGGGCAACAGGTTCGAGCCGCTGTCCTATCTTTCCACCACGCGCTGGTCATTGACCGCGCTGGGCGTGACGATAGACATGAATGAGATCGCCGAAAGCACGATCTTATGCAATGATGTTCCCACTAATCCATTGGATGCGAACAGCGCGCTGAAAACGGTCTGCTTCAACTACCCCGATGCAAAGGATGACCTGCGACTCAATTATGCGGACGACCAACTGCTCAAATCGTGGGCGGTCCTGATCGGCATGTCGCTTCTCTTCCTGACCATTACCTGGTTCCTGATCCAACGAACGGATTCCACCTGATACATTCCTCGTCATTGCGAGGAGGGCGCCGTGGCGACATAATCCCCAACACGATCAGGAGATTGCATTCAGGCGCACAATACTCATTATTTCCTCCACAATGACGCCCGCTTCCTCGCGGTTCATATCTGCTTCCAGATACATGAAATCCCAGAACAATTGATCGCCGAACCACTGCGCCTGCGACGAAAGCTCCGGTCCCAGATCGAACACGGACACAAATCCGTACACACCCAACACCTTTATTTCTCCATAGTCCGATCGAATTGGAACAACGCCATTGTAGTTTAAAGCCGTTGCCCCCATGCGAAAGGCTCTGGTTTGGGTCACCATCTTCATCAGCGGTTCAGCCATCGCATTTGCAATAAATTTTTCGCCGGACTTGAACGATGAATACATTTTTCCATGCAAGTCACGCGCCAGCGACCAGAAATCCATCCCGCCCGCCACAGTGACCGTATAACGCAGCATCGAGATATAACAGGCAAAGTTCTCCGGTTCCAGCGGCGGCTGGACGTAAGGACGCAGGTCTGCGAACGCGAACGTCCGCATGGAGAGGCGTTGACCGGCATACAAATGTCGGTTCACGGCGAGCATCAGGGCGGCGTTGAGGGCGCTGTTCAAAGTCACGCGTTCCCTGCGGGCGCGTTGAGCAAACGGTTCGATCAGGTCTTCGGGGAATTGGGCGGAAAGGATATGCCCGCGTGATTTCTTTTCATGGACAGGAGGGGTCCGCTTGCCGCGCGTTTGCAGGCGATGGGAGATCTCATCCGCCATTTGCCCGGCGGCATATCTCATCTTTCGCATCGACAGGGAGACTCCACGATAGGCAGAGGGGAAACGGGATTCCGCCGGGGGGGCGGGTGAAAGAAGTTTGACGGTATCAGATTTCTTGTCGGAAGCCGAAGCGCAGTTCGTCAAAAGTTCTTGCATCAACCTGCTCACCGACGCTGAGTCCGCTATGAAATGCGAGATGGCAAAGATGATCTCCGCCTGTGGTTGATCCGAGTTATACAGATACGTACAACGGAACATCGGTCCTGTCGTGAGGTCGATCCGGTTCTCCAATTCGACCTCGGTCAGTTGGATCCAATGCTCATCGTTCCAGCGCGGCAGAATTTTGAGGGGCAGTCTGGGTTCCACCAGGCTTGCGAAGTAAGTCACTCCACGCTCCTCGAGAAGCCGCGCCGAAAGGAACGGATGACGCGATTGCAAAAGCTGTAACGAGCGCCGGATCGCATGCGGCTCGGGTGCATTCGCAAGCCGGAGCACGCTGACGATATGAAAGGGCGCGTATCGGTCCGAGATGAGGAGGGCACGCTCGAAGAAACCCAGTTTGCGTTTCATGATATTGGATGAGATATGAGCAGGGTTTTCAATCTTCGCAAGTATAATATACAAAATCGGACAATCATTCTCGATATAAGGAGCAGGGACCGCCATGTGTGACTCATTACTTGCAGTCAAGGCTGATACCGCAGATGGAGTTGCCGTTTTCGCCAAGAACTCCGACCGCCCGCCCAACGAAGGACAATACCTGAAATATGTCCCTGCCGAAGACCACCCGGTGAACAGCCGGGTGAAATGCACATATATCGAGATCCCCCAGGCCACTCACACGAACGCGGTCCTGCTATCCAAGCCCTATTGGATCTGGGGTGCAGAGATGGGCGTGAACGACAAGAAGGTGGTCATCGGCAACGAAGCGGTCTTCCCCAAAGTACCCACAGAGAAGAACACAAAACTGATCGGTATGGACCTGGTGCGGCTCGGGCTCGAGCGCGGGAATACCGCCCGCGGCGCGCTGGAGGTGATGATCGCGCTGCTGGAGGAATTCGGTCAGGGCGGGAGCTGCACGACCACCTGCGAACCGTATTACAGCAGTTTCCTGATCGCCGACCCTGACGATGCCTGGGTACTCGAGACCGCAGGGAAATGGTACGCCGCAAAGCACGTGACCCGGTCCGATTCCATCTCGAACTATCTGACCATCGAGGCTGACTATGAACTCGTGTCACAGGGTCTGGCGGAACATGCGGTCAAAATGGGCTGGGCGAAGTCGGTCAAGGATTTCAAATTCGGCGACGCCTACAACAGTTTTCTGACCACCAAACTGATCGGTGGACCGAGGCGGCGCGCGGTCACCATGCAAAAATTGAGCGAGGGCAAAGGCAGGATCGATGTCCCGTACATGATGAGCATTTTGAGAGCGCATTTGCCCGACGGCGGCCGCGGGAAGAACTGGCAGCCGCAGCACAGCGTCCTGCTCGGCACGGATGTCTGCATGCACAGCGGGTTCGGCATCATCCGCGATAGCAACACAGCCGGGTCGCTCGTCGTCCATTTGGATAAAAAACGCCCGACGATCTTCGTCACCGGGACAGCCTCGCCCTGCACGAGCGTTTTCAAACCGGTCTGGATGGACGCCTCATTTCCGGACCTTGGACCTGCTCCCACCGATGAATTTGATCCCAACTCCCTGTTCTGGCGCCACGAACTCCTGCACCGCGCCACCGTGCAGGACTACGAAGCCCGCATCGCGACCTATGCCGCCGAACTCGCCGCCCTCGAATTGGAATTCGTGGAAGGCGGTCTCGCCATCGCGGGCGGTTCCGCGAAAAAGCGCGCGAAATACTCCGCCGAATGTTTTGCAAAAGCGGCTGCGATCGAACCGGAATGGTATGAGCGCGTCCTGCAGGTCCCTGCCCAGCCGAAAGGCGCGATGATCTATAACTACGCCTGGGACACCTACAACAAACAGGCAAAGATGCCGAAGCTATAACAAACTGGGATTCTTTATTGACATGAAAAGTGTCCGGTGATGCCGGACACTTTTTGATTCGGATACCTGCTTGATGAAGCGGGAACGTTACGCGGTCACATCGACGAAGCGGGTGTAGTTGCCGGTCAGATCATCGGGAACAACAGGCAAGCCGGGATGACCAAGTTTCATGAGTGTGCCATCGCGTGGAAATGCGCGCCGCAGCCCAGCCAGATCGAGTTTCGTATGAGGGAGCAACGAAATGGAATATCGCTGCAGCAGGGTTGCCGTCACGATCATACAAAGGTGGAGGCTATACACCGAACCCAGGCAGTGACGCACGCCGCCTGCAAAGGGAATGAAGGTAAACGGTTGATGCTGCACTCCGATCCAGCGGCGCGGGACGAAACGATTGGGATCAGGATAAAGCTCCGGCATCCGCTGTGTGACGTAGGGACTCAGGAAAACATTGGTGCCTGTGGGGAATTCATGTCCATCCAACACATAAGGCGCGCGTGAGATGCGCACCAGCCAGTATTGCGGTGGCAAAAGACGCAGCACCTCCATAATCACCCCCTCCAACAATGGGAGATGATCCAGATCATCCGATGCGATGGCCCGTCCATCCAGGCGGTCATGGATCTCCTGAAGCACCTCCCCGGTCACCTGCGGATGCAAAGCCAGCAACAGAATGGTACAAGTCAACGCCGAAGCGATGTTCGGGTACATGCCCCTGAACAAGCCGGTTACCGTGCCGATCAAGTCTGGTACTGTGAATTCCGGGTTCTCATCCTGCAGGCGGATCAATTGTGAAAGAATGTCATTGCCATCCAGACCTGTCCGGCGTTTGTATTCGATCAACTCGGTCACAGCGGCGGAAAGTTTTTGGGTGGCGAAGCCGGCCTTTCGGTAGGTCGTACCGGGCAGGTTCACCGGAAAAAGCGCGTAGGGCAGGGAAAACACCAGTCCAAACATCTCCTCGAACAGGGCCTTCACTTTATCCGCAACGGGACTGGGATCCAGACCCATGAGCGTCTTCAGTCCCATGCTCACTGCGAGGTCCGTGAATTCAGGGACGATCTCAAACGTTTCGCGGCCATCCCATGATCTCAGCATCCGTTCGGTCAGGGATGCAAATGTGGGGGTATATTGATCCACCGATTCCCGCAAAAACGAAGGGCGGAGCAAACGACGGCGTTCGCGATGCGCGGGTCCGTTCAGGAAGCCCAATCCGAGCGCCAACTCACGGGCGTATTCCTTCGAATGTTGAAAATATCCGATGTCCTCGAAACTGTGATTCTCGAACACCTCAGGGTTGGTCAAAATCTCCCGGTTTCGTTCGGGGCCGAAAACGAACACATTTCTGGGTTTGTAACCAAGCGGGACGACATCCCCAAAATGATCGTACAGGCTTTGCATGAATTCCGTGGGGGAAGCCCACAAGAGGAACATGTTTCCATAGATCCCTCCCGGGCGCGACAAGACGGATGTGGCGCGATAAACAAATGTTTCATCCATGATTCCTCTTTTGTTTTATTTAGATGGCTTAATCAGGCTGACCCTTCTGTTCTGACGACCGAAACCCAATTCTCCAGACCACATTCCGCAAACAGTTCGGCGGCCCTTTCCAGAGCAGCAGAGCGTTCGGCGTCATCTTTGTTCAAGTGCCGCCCCAATTCGAGCCAGGCGCGCGCCTCTTCATATTTCATCGGATAGGCATGCGCCTTCGTCGCGGCAGTGCGCCAGTATTGGATTGCCTTTTCGGGTCTGTTCGCCCCCCATTCGAGGTTTCCCTTATAGCGGTTCAGCGCCGGCACGCCGATCGAAAAGATGCCAATGTATTTTTTGAGGTTCTTGATCGCGACCTGCACGTATTTGTCGATCTCATCCATCTGTGTCTTCGGAAGTCCATCCTTTTTTCCCTGTTCGAGGGCAAGGAAGGCAATTTCGGCGAGATGGAAGTCGATCAGGTAGACGGTGAAATCCACCACCGAAGCCTTGGCAAATTTATCCAACGCGGCTTTGACCGATTCCCAGACACCCTCGCGCTCTCCCTTCATCCATTGCGCCAGCCACATGGAACTGCGCACAACGGATTCGGTGATCTCGCCGACCCAGGTCTTTTCCGAAAGGGCAAGACATTTCCGTGCACTTTCGATGCAGCCATCGTAGTCGCCCTTCCACGCCAAGGCAGTGCAGTCCACCTGATAGGCAAACCCGATGTGGATGGGATTTTCGCGGCGCATGGCGATCTCCCACTCGCGCTTATTGTAGGGTTCCGCCAGCCGGGGTCCGCCTTCGTTCAACCCGTTGACGCCAAGGTACGCCACCGCATCGGCATGGCGGCGATGATCGCCCAGTTCCTCACAGATCGCGGAAGCCTTTTCGATCAAGTCCTTGACTTCCTGCCATTCCCCGTTCCCGCTCGCCACGGTACACAGGGCAATGGCGCCATCCACGTAGGCATTCGGGTCATCGAACTGTTTGCCGATCTCGAACCAGCGCTCCTTGTAATACCTGGCTTGCGAATGGAGTGGGACGAATCCCGCGACGGCGCTGGTTGTTGCATACATCGACCAGGTCTCGGGTGTTTCCCTGATGGTTTCACCGATGTTCAAGCCTGCGGTCACGCCGAACAGCATCGGCAGAGGATTTGGGTCACCGATCAGGAATTGCACCACCGAAAGCTTTTCGGTGAGGATGACAAGTTCCAGCCGTTTTGCCTCTTCCTCCGGATCGAGCTCTTCACGGCGCAATCGTTGGGGCCATAGACGGTGACCGCTCTGGACGGCGATATGTTTGAGAATCCCGCCGACCAGCCCCAGGTCCGAGGCAGGAAGCGGGAGGCCGAGGGTCTTCATCGCCTTGAGGATATATTCCTTGGTCTCGGCAAGCTTCCCCAATCCAAGATAGGCTTCACTTATTTTGCGGTAGAGGCGTCCAAGATACAGCGCGCTGACCGCGTTCACATCCGTGAGTTTGAGCAGTTCGTGGAAGAACTCAAGCGCCTCGGTGTTCGCAAAGTTCTTAAGGGACTGGTTCCCAGCCTTTTCCAAAAACTCGCGGGCTTTGCCGAGCACAAAATCGCGATGCGCCGGATCAGGCATATTGGCGGCTTGCGTCCAGTGATAGGCAAGCAGGGTATAGAACGATTCGATATCCTGCTGGTGGTTGTACTCGATCCATTCCGCGACCGCCTGATGCAACTGCCGCCTCTGAGCGAACAACATCAGGTTGTAGGCTGCCTCCTGCGTGACGGCATGTTTGAATATATAGGCAAGGTCGGGCATTTCCGATTCGATCAACGTCAGGCTCAGGCGCGTCAGGGCATCCATGTAGACGCGCAACTCGGGCTTGTCCGTTTCAATCGGATGGATCGCCTCCAGCACACGATAGGCAAAGATGCGTCCGATCACGCTTGCCACTTTCAAAGCCAGTTGCTGGGAGGGGTTCAAGCCATCGATGCGGGTCGTGATCGCGGCTTGCAGGTTGTCGGGCAGGGTGACATTTTCCAGATTCCCCGCGCCGGAGGCAAGGCGCGCCTGCTGCCCCTCGATCACCAGCACGCCCGCGTCCCTCAAGGCATAGGCAAGTTCCTCTGCGAAGAACGGATGTCCCTCGGATTTCTCGCGGATCAGTTTGCCCACCACCGGTGGAATGGCCGTCACACCCAAACGTTGACAGACAAGCGCATCCACATCGTCCAAAGGCATGGACTCCAGGTTGATGAAATGAGTATCGGATCTATCCGCGATCAGTTTGAACTCCTGCGGAACGACCTGCCCGAACGGACGCGTGGTCAGCACCAGCATGAGCGGGCGCACCTGATGGAACACATCCGTCAACAGGGTCCATGAAGCCGAATCCAGCCAGTGCAGGTCTTCGATCACGATCAGCAAACGCGATTGCCTCGTCTCATATTGCAGGATCTTCACCAGAAATTCACGGGTGTTGCCGCCGCGCGTCTCACCTGTGAGGGAGGAGGTAAATTCATTTTCAGGGAATGGGACAGGCAGGAGGATGGACAATAACGGCGCATAGCGCAACAAGCCCGGGTCGATCTGCTCCAGCTTCGCAAGGACAATATCCCGGACAGAGTTCCGATCCTCCTCGGAAAGCTGCGGCTGGCGCAGGATCTCCTCGATGCCGAACACGCGGTTGAACGCCGACCTCCAGGCGTAATAGGGATTGTTCTTTTCGATGGAATCCCCCTCCCCCAGCAGGATCGGGATATCCGATGCCTGCGCCTGGCGGATCAGGTCCTCCACCAGTTGCGTTTTGCCGATCCCTGCCTCGCCGCGAATGACAACCGTCTCGAGGGACGACCCGCGCTGCAACTCCAACAATGCATTGACGAGAATCCCCTTTTCCTCCTGGCGCCCGATCAATTGGGTCTGCTCACGGACAACCGCTGTTTTTGTGCGCAGCGGATGGAAAACCTCCACCGCCTCGCTCCTGCCCTTTACATGCTGTGGCGGGAGCGTTTCGAATTCGACCTGATCCTTCGAAGCATCATAGGTTGTGCGACCGCAAAGGATGGCAACCCCTTCGCGTTCGATGATGTCCTTTTGGGAGGCGGCGAGCACCATCAAACGCGCCGCAAGATTGACGGAATTCCCCAGGAAGGTATACACGCGACGGTCGTTATTCCCGACCAAGCCACAGAACACGCGCCCGGTTGTGATGCCGATCGAGCTGCGTATCCCGAATTTCCTCAATTCATCACGCAGCATCAATGCCGCCTGCACTCCGCGCGCCGGATCATCCTGATGCGCGAGCGGCGGCAAGCCAAACGCTGCATCGATCATGATGCCCTTGTCGTCCTGGCTGATCTTGTTCAGCGATCCCTCGAAACGATAGATCGTGCGCTGGACCAGCCGCATCAGATCCTGCGCCACATCGAGCGACGAGATCTGCGAGGGGTCGATCAGGTTGACGAACACGATCGTGACCTTGCGCAATTCCGCGAGCCATTCGGATTGTCCAGCCATAATGCGGTTGATGATCGAACCTGGGATGTACGGACTCAATGTGGCTTGTGCACCCTCCGGAAGTTCGATCCGTTCCCTCCCACCCGAAAGCTGTGAGCCATTCACGAGCCTTTTCAAGCGGGCTGCCTGCACCGCCTCCCCATTGATCGTGAATTCGATCGCTTCGAAATCGCAATCCTTGCTGATCAACGCCAGTGAAGAGGGGCTGATGAGAACCTCCCCGGCTTTTGCCATGTTATTGGCAACGCCCAATTCCACGAGCGGCGCACCCGTCAACACAAACTCCCAGCGGTTGAAAACGCCGCCAACGTGGGTCTGGGTGATCTGACCCGTGGCTATGGCGGTCTTCAAATACAGGGTGCTTTCCTCCGTTTTGTAATCCAGAAATTTCGAGCGGACCTCCAACGCGCATTCGGCGGCATGCAAAGTCATCCGGCGCGGAAGGTCTTCGGCAACGGGAGCAGACGTCCCTGAGGCGGAGGCGATGGGCCAGACGGCGATGATCGCGTCACCCGCAAACTTGACCACATCCCCGCCGTAATCGTGGATGATGTCGATCAATTGTCCAAAGTATTCGTTGAGGATGCGCGCCAGCGTCTCCACGCCGACCGGTCCGCGCGTGGCAAGTTTTTCCGTGAGGGCGGTGAAGCCCGAAATATCGGCAAACAAAACGACAGCCGGGAAGCCTTCGCCGACCGGAGCTTCGATGGGCAATGGATCGATCGACACCCGTTTCTGGATCAGCTTTGGGACGAAGCTTGCAAGTAATTCCACCATGCTGGATTTTGCCATACAGACGCCTCCTGAATTTCAGTTCAGGCAAACTGAACGATCTTGTGAATATTTCCTGCGAACGGTGTGACCGGTCTTTGCGCGTCGACGCGGTCCACGATCATGGGCAGCCTGTTCTTCGGGCGGATCGAATTCAACCCGGCGCATTCCACTTTCGCGCCCGGTTCGAGCGTAAACGAATAGCGTCGCAACAGGATCGCGAGCGCGATCTTCAATTGCAGCATGGCAAGCGATGTGCCGATGCAGTAGCGTGGTCCTGCCGAGAACGGCATGAACTCGTAGGAGGATGGGTGGATGGAAAGCCAGCGTTCAGGCATGAACTTATACGGCTCAGGAAACACCTCCGGGATGCGGTGCGTGACGTACGGACTCATGACGATCCAGGTGCCCTTTGGCAGCGGGTGCCCGTTCATCTCGAAATCGCGCATGGCGAGGCGACCGGTCCACGTGCCGGCGGGGAAGAGACGCATGCATTCCCGGAGCGCGCCTTCGAGATAAGGAAGTTTCTCAACGGATTCGGGCGTTGGCGTGTCATCCCCCATTGCCCGATGCAATTCGTCCATCACATTGTTCAGCGCCTGCGGATGCTGACTCAAAAGGAAGATCGTCCAGTACAGAGCCATGCCGTTGGGGTTGTATCCACCGCGGAACATGGTGGTGGTATGACCGATCAATTCGGTCTCGCTCATCCGTTCGGGATCCTCTTCATGCATCTGGATCATGATGGAGAGGATATCATTCCCGGTCAGACCTTCCTCCTTTTTGCGGGCGATCACGCCGCGCACAACCCGTTCCATCTCCTCGGCATTTCGTATCAGCGTATGGAACGGCAGACCGGGGATATCGTATGGAAACAACAAGGCAAAGGGATTGAACATGGCTTTCATCGTCCGTTCGAGCTGCATCCCGATGGCTTCGCCTTCCTTTTCGGGGTCCAGCCCAAGGACGGGCGCGGTTCCCAGCCACATGGCGAGTCGTTCCATCTCCGACCGCATGTCGATCACATCGCCAGGCTTCCAGGAGGCGATCTTGCGCTCGGTCATTTCCACGCAGGCATCGTGATAACGGGTGACGAACTTCCGATGGAAGTAAGGCAGGAGGGCGGCGCGGTGATCGTCGTGCCGGGGACCGTTCATCAACGGCATGCCGGTGGTCACGCGCCGCACAGCGCTGTCCTTCGGGAAGTCAACCGGGACAAGGTCGATATCATAGGCATAGAACGACCCAGGGTCGCGCAGGATCTGCCGGTTATAGTCCGGGTCGAACACGATCACCGCGGGATATTTTCCGATCCCCAGCCGGATCATATCGCCATATTGTTTTCGGAGGTTTTCCAGTGTGCCCAATGGTTGAAAAGCGAACCTCAATAATGCGGGGAGCCATCCCAACACAGGCGCGGGCGATGGTCCTGGAATATCCTTACCCCAGTCGTTCGATACAGTTATCGTCATCTTCCCTCCGAATCGGGTGTGTAAAACAATAAACAGTCACTTGCATGCAAAGCACAACAAAGTGACTGTTTCCTCTTCAATTAGGAACACTCGAATACCATTACGGGTTCGCCAATTCTCTTACACGCACAAGGTTGGGGGCTGCTCCCATTTCCTCGAAGATCCTGGTGGCGCGTTCGAAGTGCTCCCGGCGCGCCGCATCATCCGTCAGCGCCGCGCCCAATTTCGTGCGGATCAATCCTTCTTCGTAACGCATGTCATATCTTTGCGCGGCTTCCAATCCTTTGGTCCAATCCTTGACTGCCGATTGGTGTTTGCCTTCGAGCCATTCATACCAGCCTCGATAGTAATACAAATCCGGTTCGCCGATCGGGAAGACCTTTTTGAACGCGAGCAGAAGCTTGAGTGCCCTCCCGGCGGCATATTTGTATTTAACGGCATCCGCCTTCCTGTTCGGATCTTGAAGCGCCTTTTCCCAGCATTCGAAAAAAACATCGGAGACGGCAGCAAATCCCACATCCAGGGAATAAACGGTGGGGCGAAGATTTGCCGCAAGTTCCAAAACCGTGTCAGCATAAGCGAGCGCTTTTTCGGTATTCCCGAGGCGGTGATGTGCCAGGGCAAGCTGCGCGTTCGTATTGATGGAGGATGCAAAATTGGGAAGTTCCTCCAGGATCTGGAGGGCTTCCTCCAGCAATGGGATCGCCATCGCTTCATTCCCAAGCCGGATGTTGTTCGCCGCCACCCCGAACAGCGCCCACAACTGCTGCAGGGGGTTGCGTCTCTGGCGCGCGTCTTCGAGCAGTTTCCTTTGAATCTCCAACGCGTATCGGATATCCCCTGCAATCAGCGCGCTTTCCGCGAGCAGAACCGTTGAATCCCCCCACTGACGGACATCGCCCAATTGTTCGCAGATCGTTTTGGCTTTCATTGCCCGGGTGCGGACTTCGTCCCACTTCCCAACCGTGATCAGGTACACGCTGGTCACAACGTTCACAGTGATCAGGTTGGAAGGCTGGTTCACCTTTTCCGCCACATCGATGCCGCGCGCCACGTAGGTATCGGCGAGGGTATGCAACTGTGCAAAACCGGCAAGGACCGCCATGCTCGAATATGCCACAGCCAGTTCAGGCGAGGCGCCCGCCTTTTCCGATTCGTTCAGGAAGCGCAGCGCCACGTAGAGGATGGGAAGGGTCTCGTTCGAATAGAAATACACACGCGACATCAATTCATAAAGCCGCGCCACTTCGATCGCGACCTCGCGCTCCCGCTCGCTCGATGTCGCGCCGACATATCGCGACGGGAAATAGCGATGCAATGTCTGGCGAAATATCTGCGGGATCACGCCCAATGCAAATTGGGTGCTCGACCGGGGGATCGTGCTGTCCAGCAACCGGAGCGCCTCCCGGACGTGGGTTTCGCAGTCTGGCAGGGAACCCAGGCCATAATGGGCAAGCCCAATACGACTGTGCCAGCGCGCCCGGCGCGCCTGCCGCCGGCGGGCAGCCTGCCTGTCGGCAGGTTTGGGAATCATCGCTTCCCATTCCAATGCCTGGGTGAAGAACTGGATCGCTTCGGCGTTGGCATAGTTCTGCATCGCCTGTTCGCCCGCCTTTTCGAGGTAATTCACTGCCTTCTGGATGGCGGGCTCGTTCCTCCCCGTGTCCGGCGTTTCGGCGGCTTGTGTCCAATGGTGCGCAAGCAGGGTGTAATAGGAATCGATATTGTCGGCATGGTTCGCTTCGATCCATTCCGCCACCGCCTGATGCAACTGCCTGCGCTGGGCATACAACATCAGGTTGTACGCCACC
This sequence comes from Anaerolineales bacterium UBA5797, assembly GCA_002418205.1. Classification (GTDB taxonomy): domain Bacteria; phylum Chloroflexota; class Anaerolineae; order Anaerolineales; family Villigracilaceae; genus Defluviilinea. Next base: position 73,146 of record DIDP01000012.1, read on the forward strand.
TCCTGCGTCACGGCATGTTTAAAGATGTAGGAGAGATCCGGCGCCTCAGATTCGACCATGGTCAGACTCAGACGGGTCAGTGACTCCATGTAATTGTGGAGCGAGGGCTTGTCCGCCTCGATGGGATGGATCGCCTCCAATACGCGGTAGGCGAAAATGCGTCCGATCACGCTGGCAACCTTAAGCGTCAGTTGCTGGGATGGATCGAGGCTGTCGATGCGGTTCGTGATGGCAGCCTGAAGCGTGTCAGGCAGGGCAAGGTCTTCGAAGTTCATAAAGCGGGTATTGACCTTGCATTCCTGTTCCTTGATGATCAGGATCCCCGATTCGCGCAGGGCGTAGGCAAGCTCCTCGGCAAAGAACGGGTGTCCCTCAGACTTTTCGCGGATCAGCCTGCCGATCAACGGCGGGATGGATTTGACTCCCAGCCGCTGACAGACCAGCGCCTCGACATCATCGAGCATCATGGCTTCCAGCCTGACGAGGTTCGAACCGGGAAACTCCAGTATCTGTTTGAACTGCACCGGCACAGGGTCGCCTGGCGGGCGCGTGTTCAATGCCAGAAGGATCGGCCGCACCTTTTGTTGCACATCCACGAGCAACGCCCACGAGGAAGAATCGAACCAATGCAGATCCTCCAGCACGATCAACAGCGGAGTCGAGGCGGCTTCCTGCGCAAGGATGCGCGTCAAAACTTCGCGGAGATTGCTGCTGCGGATCTCGCCCGTCATGGCAGAGGTCAGTTCATTATCCGGGACCTGGATCGGCAGGATGACATCGAGCAGGGGATAATAGCGCACGAGGTCGGGGTCGACCTCCTGAAGCCTGGCAAGCACCCTGTTCTGGATCGTGCTGCGCGTCTCCTCCGCCGTAGTCACTTTGCCTGCCAATTCCTCGATATCGAAGATCCTGTAAAAGATCTCGCGCCAAGCATGATATGGATTCGTCTTCTCGATGGGGTCGCCGCCGCCAAGATGCATGTTCACATGCAAAGTCTGCGCCTGCCGGACAAGATCCTCAAAGAGACGCGATTTCCCGATGCCCGCCTCGCCCAGCAGGATCAGGGTTTGATGCGGCGTACCGCGCGTGAGTTCCTGCAGGGCGCTTGCGATGATGGTCTTTTCCTCCTGACGCCCAATCAATTCTGTTGTGGGACGGATGACGCTTTTCTTCAGGCTCAGCGGATGGAACGCCTCGACCGCTTCCACCCGACCCTTGATCTGCTGAGGCGGAAGCGGTTCAAACTCCACCGATTCTTTTGCCGCGTCGAACGTGGAACGATCACATAGGATCGGAACCCCGTGTTTCTCCACAAGTTCATTGAGTCTCACCGCCGCGCCCATCAAGCGGGCCGAAAGATTGACGGCGTTGCCGATGGTCGTATATTCGCGGCGCGAATCGTTGCCGATCGATCCGCAGAAGATCCTTCCGGTTGTAATGCCGATGTAACTGCGCGTCTTGAGCTTGGCGAGTTCCTTGCGGATCATCAAGGCTGCCTGCACACCGCGCGCCGGGTCATCCTCATGGGCGAATGGCGGCAACCCCATCGCGGCAACGATGGTGATGCCCTTGTCGTCCACGTTGATCTTGTTGATGCTGCCTTCATAACGATAGACTGCACGCTGGATCAGGCGCGCCAGATTTTGCGCCTCCGCCAGTTCGGTATTCTGATCGAGATCGGGCAGGTTGATGAACAGAACCGTGACGCGCCGCAGTTCGGCGATCCAGCTGCTTTGACCGGCGGTGAGGCGGTTGATGATCGCCCCGGGAATATAGGGGCGCAGAAGATTTTCAGAACCTTCGGGGATGTCCGGCTTTCCCGGGGATTGGAAGATCGAGGAGGGTTTGTTCAAACTGTCCAGCCGCCCGCCCTGGGCGATGGATTCCTTCAATTCGAACTCGATCGTCTCGGCGTTGCAGTCGTTCCGGATCAACCTCCAGGCGGAGGGCGTGATCAGGATCTCGCCTGCCATCGCCAGATTGTTTGCAATGCCAAGTTCCACAAGCGGGTTGCCGGTGATCAGGAATTCCCAGCGGTTGAACACGCCGCCCACGTGCGCGGTGGTGATCGCCCCGGAACTGACCGCAAGTTTGAGATAGAGACTTGCATTCTCGACGTGATAGTTCATGAGGCGCTCGCGAACCCGGACGGCACATTCGGCGGCGCGCATGGTCCATTGCCATTGATCGGCTCTGGAAACGGAATCAGGCTTCCCGCCCTCCGAGGCGATGGGCCAGACCGCGATGACGGCATCGCCCGCGAACTTGACCACGTCCCCACCGTAATCATGGATGATGTCGATGAGTTGTCCGAAATATTCGTTCAGGATGCGGGCGAGGGTCTCCACCCCGGCAGGACCCGCCTCCGCGAGGTGTTCGGTGAGCAATGTAAAGCCGGAAATATCCGCGAATAGGATCGCGGCCTGGGTATTTTCTGCAACGGGCGCCTCGATCGGGGTCGGGTCGGTAACGATTCGTTTTTGGATGAGTCTAGGAACGTAACTGGCGAGCACCTCAGCCAGCACAGGATTGGTCATTTCTGGGGCGGCTCCGTCTCATTGATGGATGTTGGTCGTCAATATGATACCGCCTTTCCATTATTTATGGGAGGGAAAAGGATGAGCCCCACGAATTGTGAGGCTCACTTTCCACTGTTTTATGTTCCGGGTCTTAATTCGGGATCCACATGTGGACGTTCGTCATTTCACAACGGGTTCCGTAATCCTTGTTGGTTCCGGAGAGGACCGTGAGCGCCACAACTCCCCGCATGTTCCTGCTTTGTGAGAGCGTGTATTCTCCGACCGTCTCCCCATCGACGAGCACATAGGCATAGGCGTCGTTGACAATGAGCGTGAAATCCGCTTCCGCCGGCATATCGAACTTGATGCGTCCTGAACCGCGCGTCCGGCTCACCGGGAGGGCATAACTGCCATAGCTGGCATCCGCATCGAGGAATACGATCTTGGTCCGATCCAGGAACACGGAATAATGCCCGCCGTCATTGATGGCGAAGGCAAAGCCGCACCCCGAATCGTCCGCATTGCGATAGGCGCTCTCCCAGGCAAAATGGGCGCTGAGGTAAAAGTTCTTCACGTCTTCGCGGAGGAAGAACGGTTTATACCACCCCAGTTGTGCCCATTCGTAGAAGAAATCATCGTATTCAGCGAATTTGCCGTCAGCCGATGGCAGGTAACCCAGGTCGAAATATTGTTGAGCTTCTGCGTTGAAATCTTCATACTTTTGAGTTGCAGCCAGGTTCGGCGTCTGGGTTGGGCGAGGTGTGGGCGATGGACGCGGCGTATTGGTGGGGGTTGCCGTGTCCGTGGCGGTTGGTGCGGGGGTATCGGTATCCGGCACAGCGGTGGGCTCTGCTGCGGCCTGCTGACAAGCCGACAAGACAAACACAAGGATCAGCAGGCAGGATGAGATCCATCTTGTTTTTGTGGTTTTCATTTTATTCTCTTTTCTATTGATATTCCCAGTATGTCTGCATGGCAAATGCCATTTCCAGACAACAAACTGCCAAAAAGTATCAAGGTTCCCCAACCAATAATTCTCAAATTTATGGAGAAAAGTGCTATTCCTGTTCCAACACCTTTTAAGAAAATTATATACCCATTATTCAAAAATAACGTAAAATTTGAATGACAATTTTGCAACCCACCAGGCAAAATCGATTCTGCATTTACATCAAGCGAGACAAAATATTAATATTGGAGGCAGGCATGGAAATCACGGCGGATATCTACGAGAAAGTGATCCTCTTCCAGAAGACCGAGATCACCGAATATCACACCTACAAGCGGCTGGCAAAACGGATCAAGTCGTCCGCGAACGCAAAAATACTCGACCGGATCGCCGAGGACGAACTCCGTCACTATAACGGCTGGAAGAAATACACCGGCAAAGAGATCAAGCCGCACTGGTTCCATGTGTGGTTCTATTACCTCGTCAGCATGATCCTCGGATTCACCTTCGGCGTCAAATTGATGGAACAGGGCGAGGAGAAGGCGCAGGCGAATTACGATGCGGTCTCGACCGCCATCCCCGAAGCGAAACAAATCCAACACGAGGAGGAGGAACACGAACAGCAACTCCTTGCCATGCTCGACGAGGAACGGCTGCAATACGCCGGGTCGGTGGTGCTGGGACTCAACGACGCGCTGGTGGAACTGACCGGCGCTCTCGCCGGGCTGACGCTTGCCCTCCAAAACGGAAAGTTGATCGCCCTTTCGGGACTCATCACCGGCATCGCCGCCTCGCTTTCGATGGCGGCCAGCGAATACCTTTCCACGCGTTCGGAGGAGACCAGCAAGCAGCCGGTGCGCGCCGCCATCTACACAGGCATCGCATACATCGTCACTGTGGCGTTGCTCGTGCTCCCCTACCTGCTCATGCCCGAAAACTTCTACGCCGATCTTGTCATTGCCCTGACGACCGCCGTAATGATTATTGCCGCGTTCAATTACTACATCTCGGTCGCCAAGGGTGAATCCTTCCGGGCGCGGTTTTTGGAAATGGCTGGTTTGAGTCTCGGCGTGGCGACTTTCTCCTTCGTCATCGGTTATTTCATTCGCCAGTGGCTGGGGATCGAGGTATAAATCCGCTGGCAGAGTGGCGCTTTTTGCATATCGAGACCAGCCATAATAAGTACAACTTGAGTTTACAAAATGTGGTCTCGATACGGGCATGGAAAATCATGCGACCCTACTTGACCACCAGATGAGAAACCATGAAAATTCTTACCGTTGACATTGGCACAGGCACGCAGGACATCTTTCTTTACGATTCGAACCTCGACCTCGAGAACGGATTCAAACTCGTCCTGCCTTCGCCCACCATGATGGTCCATCGGCGTCTCAAGCAATCGCTTCATACACGGACCCCGATCCTGCTCAGCGGACACCAGATGGGAGGCGGCCCCTCAGCCTGGGCGATCGAAGAATACGCGCGCGCAGGGATTCCCGTGTATATGACGCCCTCTGCGGCAACGACATTGAATGATGAATTGGAGAAAGTAGAAGCGTTGGGAATTAGGATCGTCTCTGAGGATGAGGTTGAAGGTTTAAGGTCAAAGGTTGAAAGTGTGGAGATGAAGGATTTTGATTTTGAGTTGATCTCAAAAACTTTCAAGGATTATGGCGTTTCGCTGGATGATCTGTCCGCGATTGCTGTGGCGGTGTTCGATCACGGAAATGCGCCCCCGGGAGTTTCGGATCGTCAATTTCGTTTCGATTATCTGGATGAAAGAATTCGAGCAAAGAACTCCCTTTCCGCTTTTGCATATCTTTCAAACGATGTTCCCAAGATCATGACACGCCTGCAATCGGTGGTGGATTCGGCAGACGAGTTGCCCTGTCCGCTAATCGTGATGGACACAGCTCCCGCCGCGGTGTTGGGAGCAGGGTTTGATCCCGTTGTGGCAGACCGCAAGCAGAAGATCATCTGCAATGTGGGTAACTTCCATACGCTGGCGTTCCGTTTGGGTGAAAAAGGAATCGAAGGCGTTTTCGAACATCATACCGGTGAGATCGACCTGCCGAAACTTGAGGGATTGATCCGCAAACTGGCGGATGGTTCGCTGAAACACCAGGATGTGTTCGACGACATGGGTCACGGCGCGTTGATGTATTCGGATGTAGTCTTTGAATTTGGAAAAGATGAGTTCGATGTGGTGGTGACGGGACCGAGGCGAGGCATGTTCACCAATTCCCAATCTACCAATTCCCTCAGACCATACTTCGCCGTCCCGTTTGGGGATATGATGATCGCGGGCTGTTTCGGTCTGCTGGCGGCGACAGCGGAGATACTGCCCGATTTGGCGAAATCAATTCTAGGGTCGTTGCGAGGCGGAGGCGGACGCGGCGTCGCGCCGTGGGATAATCCAGCATGAAAGGAGTCAGTCCATGAAACAGCATCTGCATATGATCACGCTCGGCGTGAAGGATTTCAAGAGGTCGGTCGAGTTCTATTCCAAAACGCTTGGCTGGGAGCTGTCCGGCGCAAGCCAGGAGGATGTCGCTTTCTTTCAGGCGGGCGGCGCGGTGCTGGGGCTTTATCCGCGCGAGAAGCTGGCAGAGGATGCGAAGGTTTCACCTGAAGGAGATGGTTTTTCAGGCGTGACATTGGCATACAACGCGCGCAGCGAAGCGGAGGTGGACGGGATCATCGCCGACTTGAAATCCAAAGGCGTGATGATCGTGAAGGAACCACAGAAGGTCTTCTGGGGCGGATACAGTTCGTATTTTGCCGACCCCGATGGCTATCTTTGGGAGGTGGCGTACAACCCGTTCTTCCCGTTCGATGAAAGCGGCAATTTGAATCTGGATTAAGTCCTGCGTTTCTGTTTCAATGCAATCTGATATGAGCGATCGAGCAGATCGATCGCTCTTCTTATATCCCCATCTTCCTTCAAATAAAAACTGACCCAGCCCGTTTCGGGCAGAATGTGATGCGGACTCGCCTCTCCCGCCGCGACGATCTCATCACGGACCTTCTTCGGAAAGGGAATGTCCACGAGATAATCGCCGTGAATGTGACCGATCTCGCGCTTGCCAATGCGAAATTCGGTCCCGCCGAAGCGGTGTCGGTGGGCTTCGATGCCGTCCCATTTGAGCAGGGTGTCAATGATCTGTTTGGATGCGCCACGAGTGGACATTTATTTCTCCAAGTGTAGGGGCGGACAGCTGTCCGCCCCTACTGTTATGATATGGTTCAGATCACATGGAGGAAGGTACTTCTTACGGGGTGAGCAATGTCATCACAACAATCTGTTGGGTGGAATATAATCCAGAAACCTAAACAAGTCGGTGGTCGAGCGCAAGCAGTGGAAACCACCAATAAGCAAAATACTTTCTATCACATGGTGGTTTCGATACGGGCATGAAGAACACCTGCCCTACTTAACCACCGAGGAGAATAATTAATGTGCGGAATTTTCGGGTACGTGACAAGCAAAGATGAAGAACTGGGTCCGATCCTTATCGAGGCGGCGAAGAGACTGACCTACCGCGGCTACGACTCGGTCGGCGCGGCAACACTAAACAACGGCAGGATCGATCTGCGCAAGGATGTTGGCAAGGTAGAAACCGTCTCTGAGAAATACAACTTCGCCGAAATGCGCGGACAGCGCGGAATCACGCAGTTGCGCTGGGCGACGTTCGGCGAGCCGTCACAGATCAACAGCCAGCCGCATTTGGATTCGGATGGCGACATGGTCGGCGCACACAATGGCAACGTGGTGAACAACGTCGAGTTGCGGGAACAGTTCATCGCCGAGGGCATGACCGTCCGTTCGCAGAACGATGGGGAGACATGTGTCCATGCGGTGGAACGATATATCAATCGCGGATATGAATTCATCGACGCGATCCGTCTGGCGTATGGCGATCTCGTAGGTGATTATGCCTTCGTCATCGGGCGCGCGAATGACGACAAACTCTATGCCTTCAAAAAGGGTTCCGGCATGGTGGTGGGACTCGGCGAAGGCTTCACTTGTGTTTCATCTGACCTGCCTTCGATACTACCATTGACGCGCGAAGTGATCCGCCCGCAGGATGGAGAGATCGTCACGTTGTGGGCGGACAAGGTCGAGGTGCGGTCGGTCAAGGATGGAAAACTCATCGACAGAAAACAGGAAACAGTTACGGAGTCGATGGATGCGGTGCAAAAGGGCGGGTATCCGCATTTTATGTTGAAGGAGATCCACGAGCAGAGTCAGGTCGCGCGTGAGTTATTCCACGTGTTGAATGGAAATAAAGAAGTCGATGCGCTGGTTGAGAAGATGAAGGGCGCGCGTCATCTGTATTTCATCGGCTGCGGCACGAGTTATCATGCCGCTTCGGTGGGCGCGGTCTATTTTGCGGGGCTGGCGGGACGGGCGGTCATCCCTGTGCTGGCGCCGCAGTTCATTGCGCAGTACGCACCCGCGGTGAGTTATGAGGATGTTGGGATTTTCGTCAGCCAGTCGGGCGAGACCAAGGATGTGCTCAACGCGTTGGAAGCAGCGGAGGCGCGCGGCATGGCGTGTTACGGATTGGCGAACGTGGTCGGCTCGACGTTGACCAAAGCGACCTCGTTCACTCTACCCCTGTGCTGCGGATACGAAATCAGCGTTCCTGCCACGAAGACCTTTACCAACCAGGTCGTGACGTTCCTGTATCTGGCGTATAAGATGGCGGGAAAAGATGCAACTGCTGGTTTCGATACGCCGCCGTCGGTCGAGTGGGCGCAGCCCGTACACTTGCACCGCACGCAAGTGCAGGTGTCGAGACCAGGCGGCTACTCAACCAGCGGGGGAAGAAATATATTTGAAGTTATCCCCGAATTAATGGACAAGACTCTTGAGATGGTCGCATCACAAGTGGAAGACATCGCAAAAGACATCAATGAATGGAATGACCTGTATTGTCTCGGCTACGGAGCGACCTACCCCATCGCGCTCGAAGGCGCGTTAAAGTTGAAAGAGATCACCTACGCCCACTGCGAAGGTATGCTCTCGACCGAGTTCAAACACGGACCACTCTCCGCGGTGAGCAAGGGCTTCCCCATTATTTTCTCGGCGGGACCGAAAGATACCAACCTGATCATCAGTGGCATCAATGAAGTGAACGTGCGCGGCGCACGGACCATCGTCATCGCCGAAGAAGACGCCCGCCTGCGCGCCAACGCGGACGACCTGATCGTGCTCCCCAAGTCCGACCCACAGATTTCGGCGTTGCTGGGTGTGCTGCCGTTGCAGTTGCTGTCGTATCACATGTCTGTGACGCGCGGGTTTGATCCGGATTTCCCGAGGAATCTCAGCAAGACATTGACGGTAGATTGATTTTTTACCACAAAGGGCACGAAGAGCACAAAGTTTTTAGACCTGACAGGTTTTCGCAGAAGTCTGATCGATTGAGTACGATGCAACACGAAGAAGTTCGATGGAAATGCGTCACGATGAAACCTGTCAGGTCTATGATTTACCCTGATTTTCCAAGGAATTTGTCCAAAATACTGGTACAGGGCAGGGATGAATTAAAAGGCACCATAACATGAAATTCATTTATGAATTAATAGAGGTTGTGAATATGTTACATTTCCATAATAATCTTCTACTTCGACTCTCACATAACCTTCAGATCCAGTACACAAATAGGAAACATTTTGTTTAGGTGAATTAACCGACTGTTCATAAAGCAGTTGTCCACTAAGATCATCTTTCCCTCCAATAAATCTAATTATTGCATATGGTCCATCGAATGATCTTATGTAGACTCGAATTTGGGCCGTTGCCTGTTTAGCCTCAACATTAAACTTTGGAGGGTCTCCTGGCCAATTTGGCGTACCCGCAAGCAATACAAAACTATTATTTTCAAGTTCTCCAATTGCCCAAACTGCATCTGGTAACCAAGCATCTTCACTACCGGAACCAAATATTTCTAATGAAATATCACCTTGTTGAAGGTCGGCAGCATTTATATTAAGACCAGTCATATTCACCACATAGGTATCTGTAACGCTACTTTCTCTTTCATCATATGACAAGTTCCTTAATTCAAAGGAGTCGTTTTTTATGTGTAATATAAAATCGCCATCAGTGCCCGTGTCTTCCGAGCTTGAGGTTTTGTGAATCAAGGTTAAGGATCTTAAGATGGAATTGCGATCGGCTAAAGGTTGCACAAGCAGCTCATATTTTGGCTGACCTTCATCAGCTTCCGTACTAAACCATGCATTTTCAGGCCATGCATTTTCACCCGCTATAAGAATATATTCATTCTCAACCGTTTCACCAATTAGCCAGATTGAATCTGGTAGCCATGCATCATCCGCACCATTTCCAGTGACTTCCAATTCAACTTTTCTTATTAACCGTGTATCAACTTTCGTGTCATTGATGTTAATTGGATACATATCTGTATCCCCCGTTTCACGTTCATCCCAATCAGGGATATCATAAACATCAAAGGAAACATCATCAATGTACAATTTCACATCCGCATCAGTTCCTGCATCTGTTCTATCAGATGTTTTGTGAATTAAGAAAATTCGCTTTACGAGAGTAGAAGAACTATTATTATTGAAAATATTAATGTACCAACTACTCCGACTCGGTTCACCAGGATCATAACCATCAAAGCTTTCTGTACTAAACCAAGCTCTTACACGCGTAAGGGAATAAAAATTTCCATTCTTTATGTTCTCAAAAAGATCGTCTTGAGAAACATGCGAGCTCGCAGAATTTACTTCAATCCAACCTCTGTTAAAGTTGCCGATCTCTTTTTGTTTAACCTCAAAAGACACAGGATTCATCTCATAAATATTATGACAATCATCACCAGCAAATCCCCATTTTAATATCCCACTTCCCAACAATGGATCCCAATAAACACTTCGATCTTCTATGTTATCGATAGTACCCGAACCAGCATTATATATTTGAAGACCAGTATAATTAATTAATGACATAAACTCATTTACATTTGTAAAACCATAATTATCAGATGCTGGATGAGCAATAACTGCAAGTGCATCTTGATTTAATGTAAGGTAATCTATCCGCGGCTGGGAATCATTTGGATCGTCCGAATCCCCACCGTAAATACCCGCTGCCCCCAATGCTAGTATATGACGGGCACCAGAATCCCCATCTTCAGCGCTTTGGATATGTAAAATGCCAGGCACATTTGGATCTCCTGTAATTTCATCGTGATCTGTAAGACATATGAAATCGTAGCCTGCATTCTTATAGGCCAACTCTACTTGAAACGGGCTTCCTGTTCCATCGTGAGACTCTCCGCTATGTACGTGAATTTGTCCCTTATATTGTTCCAAATAAAGTGAATATGGGTTTTCAATTACAATACCTAAAGGAGGATCCTGGGTAGATGCCCCTCCAGTGCAATTAGAAATGAAACTTACAACCAATATAAGTGACAATAACTTACCTGCAGGTTTTACTCTTGAAATATTCATTTTTCCTCCAAAATGCCCATGAAAGATATTGCCGAATATCCCAATAAAATACATCTAAGAACCTATAAGCAAATAGCAAGTATCAGAAATGTTTACACAAGTTGTTCGTGTTCAGGATAATGGAATGCGTACATTTCAAAAATATCCGGCTCAGATTGTTCATTATTTGAGACAGCAACATAGAGAATTCCTGATGAGTGAGCAGAAATTCCTTCAATCTCATCATAATCGGCATCAAAATCATATATTTCGTCACTCATTTGAATACCTGTTATTGCATCATAGACTCTAAGGTGATTGGTCCATGTGTCATATCCTAAAGTATGTATTACAAACCATGTGAGATATAACCTGCCGTTGCGCGAAAATGCGCATCCTTGAATACTTTCTACATAATCAGGGTCACCTCGTTGTGTAAAAAGGTTATAACTCCTAATTGTTTGTACGTGTCCGGGAGCATCAATATTTTTTCCCCATTCAGTTTTTTTAGCTACTCTGTTGAAGAAATGAAAAGTATCAAAGACATAAAGATGTGAATCTTTTCTTGCACTTGACATATAGAGCAATTTATTCCATGGATTGATTGTGCACCAAGCATTGCTGACCCACGCAGGAAGCCATTTATATCCAACAACTTTGAGGTTATCGTTTAATGCAATCAATAAAACATACAGCTCTTTTACATGTCTTATTGGCGCAAAAAGCAGCCCATTGAAATATCCTAAATCCCCGATGTGATTGTAGTCACCTGAATCCAAATCTGTTTGTTTAATTAATTCACTCAAGCTTATTCTTTTTAGTCGTTTTACAATAGTTGGATTATAGAGATCTGACCCTTCAACTTCATACTTGTAAATGTTGGTCTCATCGGAAAGAAACCATAGGTTGTTATAAGCATATACTAGCCCTTGAGGGTCATAAGAGTCGAACGAATGAATACGCTTTTTTTTGAAATTACGAAGTTCGATTCTTGGCAAGTTTAGGATGCGAATAATATCATTCAAATTCCCTGGACAAGTTTGAAGTCCACTTGGAATTCTAATTGGCGTCTTCAGCCCCCCTTTTGCCAAGGATTGACGCAGGCTTTTCATAATGCATCTTCCTTATTGTAAGGCCACAATAATCGGCAACAACCCACATCCTGATTCCATGGATCCAATTGCCTTACCAATTATTGCGCCAAATGCTCTGGATTGGTCGCAAGCTTTCATTGCAAAGCCAGGTGTCAGTGAGGTTGTTAGCATATCACCGGGTTTCACGGATCCGTACTGAGCGTCAACTTTACAGAAAACTTTGCCCATCAATGCAAGGGGAACTCGATCACAATTCCCAGATTGCCTGCCCAAGATAATCCCAGGCTTTGTTTCCCCACTACCAGAGATCACACCCGCAACTCTATTGTCATAAGCTTTATCACATTGCCTTAACTTACCTTCATTATCAAATATCACTACAGTACCTGAATGGATATCTTCCATATTGGCAATATCAAATTCCTCAGCGCAGTCAGCGTTTTCAAGAATAATATCCCCGGAATTCCCATCAAATTGAATAGTCTCTTTTCCATCACTATTTAGTAAAATTATTTTTCCTGTTTGCCCATCCAATCGGATTGTGATACTTTCATTGTTATTTCTCACCAAGATGCTATTCATTGCGCTTCGTAGTTGAATAACCACCTTGTTATTTTTGTTCTTCACATGTATATCGCCGTCAATCAGGCCTGGAATAAATTTACCATCAGGCAGCTTTGTTGAATAAGTTCCCCCCAATGAAATGTCTGCTGTCTTCCCATCTATTACTATTGTAGGCGTTGAGTTGTCATTTGGGCTGACTTCTACTTTTTCAGAAAATTTTTGTGGCATTTTTGCCTCCTACTTGCTGGAATATGGTCCTAACTCAAAAAGTTGGGCTAATTCATCTGGATCGACTCGATACGGAGATTCGAATCCTTCAAAAAAATGGTGATCGCGAATGAGATGAACAATCAAGCCGGGTCCCTCCATTTGTTGACCAGTCCGAAGATTGCGAATTTCCCAATCAATTGAAGCATGCCGCACACCTCCACCTTCCATGCACTGCATATGATGAGGGTCTATCGACCAAGGACAAATCTGGAAGCCTGCATACTTCCTGATACTGACAGTGAAGTGTGGGGCGACTCGAATTGAGCGTCCAGTGTTTGTCTCAGCAACTTCAATCAACTTTTCAAGTCGTTCAGAAAGTTCAGTGTAACTCAACTTCAGTCCCAAAAGAGTTTCCGCATCCTGTGCCAAAACTGCAGAGAGACTCTCGGTGGGACCCAAAAATCCAGCCTGCGAAAATCGACCGGGTCTCATTCGCGACTCAAGCTCTTCAATACTGAGAGGCGAGGAATCCTGACTCATGGTGTGATTTCTCAAAGAGGTGATAAGGTGATATTGTTCACCACCTTATCACCTTCACAAAACTAAGCCTATTCTTGCCGCTTGGGTAGGCGTGGTTGAATTTTTGGGGTTGGCATTATTTTTCCAACAGGATTTGTCGCTGCCTCGTATACATGAACAGATTTCATGACACTTCTACCACTAGCGGAAAGTATAGTCATCGGCATGACATAAACTGGCTGCAAGTATTTTTGGGTTTCTTTCCAACCTAATTCAAAGTAGGCAAAACGGGTTTCATTTACATTGATCTGGTAACTGGTATGTTTGGACCAATACCGTCTCAGATCTTCCTCGGCCAACTTTGGAGACCGGAGCTTTGTGACAGGACGATACGCGTCCTTAATATTCCTCCAGAGACGGTCAATACCGGTTACTTCGCCTTGTTGATCTAGATACACGACTATCTTACCACCTGGCCCATCCACAGGGATTCGATCAATTACTCGCTGAAAAGCAATACCCACGTCAATTATTCGTTCATCTCCTTTCCTAGTTGCCAACTCGATACTACCCACATGAAGACGGGAAACTTTAAGGACACGTAGTTCTTTCAAAGAAGCAAGTTTGTATTTTCTCACAATTTCCTGTGCTCTTTTTATCGCAGTCTTATCATCGTATTTGATATTCGATTTGCCATCGTCTATCTGCCATCGACTTATGTCTTGATAACGCAAACCACCCGACACTTTATAAACTGTGACCGAAAATTGCCCTTCAAGGTAAGTATATTTATTTTCGTCTTCTTGAAATCTACCTCGACCTAAGTTTCCAGACACGCCAAACGCCATAGCAGTATCTATTAACTTTCCGCGGGTAATGCCTGGTGGTGTCAGACGATAGATCTGGGTTCGCGCTTGTGGTAGATTTTCCAACGTGGACAGAAACTTTATTTCAGGCATAGGATACCTCCTTACTGCACGCAATAACCATGATTAGCTGCGCCATTTCCAAGCCAGCCAGTTTGTGGATGTAACAGCATAGTCACGCCAATTTATTGATTCATTCTCACGACGATTTATGGCTTCGCTCTGGGATGCTCCGGCTGCAATCGCAATAGCATCATCATTAAGCCAGAAGGAATATGCATGATCAAGCCAAGCATTTGCTAGCTTGTTACCCCTACCGGCATCGTCGCCAAAATCTGAACCCAGATCGTCATTCCACCAACTATCCGAACCATTTCCAATGAAACCGAATACCAAATGGACTCCTTGCATTGGACCACCCCAAACAGCAAGGACATGATCCTTTGATGTATTTAGTACAGCTTGGCAACAATCAAGCACGAACCATTTCAGCATTTTTCTGCCAAGCCTCCATTTATCGGAAGAGCCAAGGCAATGCTGATGTTGCACGGCAAAACAAATGTGCATGACATTACCCCAATTACCACCATGGTCAGAGTAATAACAAAAGTGAACATTATCCAACCAGTTCAGCGAATCTCCGCCATGATCGGGATGACGAAAATCGGTTTCCCAAGCATTATCGTTCCCAAAATTAAAAATCTTAGAATGACCGTGGCTTCCCATCTCATTGTAGAAACCTACAGCATGATCGTCGCGATAGGATAGATTGTTCTGATTGCATGAGTCATTGTGGAAAGTATTTATCCATTCCACACCTACTCGAACTTGTAGGGTCATAATAATCCTCCTCATTCATCTTGTTTCGTAATCGCTCCAGAGATCTGAATAAATCTGATCATTGTTTGTAATAGCAATGAGTGTTTCTTAAATTCAGTAAATCACAGGTTTGCTGTAGTAACGGTTGTAACCGTTGGATTTTCGACTGATTCCAGCTAATTTCACGAGAAAAGGCGACTAAAGTAGCTACAACGGAACGTTCAAAGACTGAATCTGTGATTTACTGAAATTACTTAAAAGAACCTCCTCTCCTTCAATAGCGTAAAAAATAAAAGCGAAGCAATCCTAAGAGGAGAGTTTCGCTTTCAAAGTTACCAAGACATTAAATAACGAATCGCTTTGAATAAGTCTCGGAAATGTTTTATTAATTTTTATAGATATACTATAGCACGCTCGATTTGTGAATTCAAGCACTAATTTTCTGTAGTTGTCAGACAAGGCAAGAAAGACTTATCCATATCGAGACGAGGAAACGGCGTGTGGGAGGGAATGAGGAACCTATCCCCCCTTTCCCAAATGGGAAGGGGGCTGTGTTGATTGATAAGTTTGTCGATTTTCCAAAACTATGTGATGTTTAAAGAGCAAAGGCTTCGCCCCGTTCGGGGACAAAGTACCCGAAGCGAAGCGGAGTGGTAGACGGGAGAGAGCCGTCTACTCCCCTGCTGAACAGGGGGACCATGTCCATGAGCTCGTTACCGCTGAGTACATAGCCTCCATCTGGTCGTTTGCCGCGTGATTCTCCGAGCGGGTTGGCATGAATGCAAGGACGTAGAGAGTCCCTTGGTGCACCACGTACACCCTGCGCTGAAGATCCTGACCCGGCATACCATCCAGCACCACCGCCGGTTCGCCGTCGAGTGTGAGGTCCCAACGACCAACGTCCACGCCGGCTGCGTAGGTCATATCCTGATCAGCAATCACTTCAATGGTGCGATCATAGGCATCGCTGATCTCGATCCAGAAGAGCCCTTTCGCATTAGAGCCTGGGAGATCGGGGGCGGCGATTTCCACTGCATCGGCGTCAATTTGTGTGTATCCTTGAGGATAGGAAAAGCAGAGACCCAACCGATCGCTGTCGCTTGAGGACAACTCCGCTGTATCATCCACACCAGATTGAGACGTCTCGGTCATAGCGACGGCTGGAGTGGGAACCGGCGTGGATACAACTTCAAACGAGAAGCTGCAGGCATTAAGCAGCAATGAACCTGCTGTAAACAACAGGATGGGCAACAAACATTTATGGTCTTTCATTCAAACTCACTTTTGTTATGAAGAAGGAAGTTAACGACGCTTATATGACGTTGGCGCCATATTTCTTGTTCCACGCCTGGCGGAAAACCTGTGCAACCTGCCCACAATATGAGGTTGGTTCTGCTTTACAATTAGCCCTTCATGGGCGAATACCTTGACCTCCTCAAACGCAATCACAACTTCCGCTATTTGTGGTGGGGAAATGTCATCTCGCTGTTGGGCGATTGGTTCAACCTGATCGCCTCCGCCGCGCTGGTCACCGAGCTGACGAGTTCGGGCGTGGCGATCAGCTACCTGTTCCTGGTCCGTTTTCTGCCGCAATTTTTGTTCAGTCCCATTGCGGGTGTCATAGCAGACCGTTACGACCGCAGGAAGATCATGATCGTTGCCGACCTCCTGCGCGCGGTCACCGTGCTGGGTTTCCTCCTCATTCGTTCAGCAGATCACCTCTGGCTGTTCTACCTGTTGACCGCGGCGCAATTCGTGCTCAGCGCGCTGTTCGTCCCTGCCCGTTCGGCGGCGCTGGCAAATATCGTCGAGCAAAAGGACCTCGTCACCGCTAACGCGCTGGATAGTTTCACCTGGAGCACGATGTTCGCCCTGGGCGCCTTCCTCGGCGGCGTCATCGCCACATTGTTCGGCAACCAGACTGCCTTTGTGATGGACGCGTCCACGTTTCTGCTGTCTGCGTTGTTGATCGGTCGCATCGTTCTGCCCAAACGCGAACGGACGTCCGCTTCATCCGCAGCCGGAGGCTGGCTCGAACTCAAGGACGGGATCCGCTACCTGTGGCATTTCCCCTTTTTATTGGGGATCAGTTTCGTCAAAGCGGCAGGTTCCTTCGTGTGGGGCGCCATCAACGTGCTGGAAGTTTCCTATGCAAACCTTGTCTATCCATTATCAGGCACCGCGTTCACCCGCTGGCTGTCCATTGAAAGTGGAGGCACCGCCACATTGGGGTTGATCTACGTCGCCAGCGGACTCGGCACAGGACTCGGTCCCCTGCTCATGCGCCGCTGGCTGGGCGACTCAAAGAAACGCCTCATGCTCGGCATCTCCATCGGCTTCTTCCTGACAGCCACCGGCATCCTTGGGCTTGGATTTGTGAATACCCTCCCTGCTTTTCTAATCGCCACCTTTGTGCGAACCTTCGGCACGGGAACCATCTGGGTATTTTCCGCGGTGCTGCTGCAGATCATGGTGCCCGATCACGTCAAAGGCCGCGTCTTCGGCTTCGAGTTTGCCGCCCTCACGCTGACCGAATCCATCTCCGTTTTGGCGGCGGGGTACACACAGGATGCGTTCGGATGGTCACTCGTCACGGTTTCAAATACATTTGGCTGGCTCGGTATCGTGGTCTTCCTCTTGTTGATGATCTTCTTCTTAACCACACGAGACAAACTCCACAGGTATGAAACCAATGGGCAATTTTCTTGACAATATAGGTATAAATTAGTATAAACATGTCATCTGATGGGGCTATGATCCGGGAGACCTTTACTGGTCGCTTGCGCAAACATCTTGCGAGGTCCCTGGATAGCCAGCAGCGAAACCGGCGTCAGTGGGTAATTCAGGACGCGCCGATCCCGAACATAAATTTACTGTCCGTCCTCAGCGCTTCCTCCACTATTTATAAGGAGAAACATGAACTACTATTTATTGGTACTGCGTATCTTCCATATCGGTGCGGGTGTGTTCTGGGTTGGCAGCACCTTGCTGCTGGCTTTTGTCATCACTCCTGCTTTAAAGGCAACCGGGGGATCAGGGCAGAAGTTCGTCGATTATTTGATTACCAAAAAGAGGTTTGGCACAGAATCGGCAGGCGCGGGAGGCATGGCGGGCCTGGCCGGGTTGCTGTTGTACTGGAACGATTCACAGGGGCTCACTTCCCCCTGGATGGGATCGAGCGCAGGCATCGGTTTTGGCGTCGGTGCCGTGCTCGGGCTGATCGCTTTCGTCTTCGGCGTTCTCACCGACCGCAAACTGAAAGCCATGGCAGGGCTCAGGGAGCAGATCGAAAATGCTCCTTCCAATGAAAAGACAATGCAATTGCAGGAACTGGAAAAACAACAGGCCACGTATTTGAATATCTGCGTCATAACATTGATCCTGTCCCTGTGGATCATGGCAGTCGCGCGGTATCTGGTCTTCTGATTAAGAGTGTGGGTGTTCAAGGATAGGGTGTTTTCCAGATTAAATATTCTTGACACAGAATGTCACCTCTCATAAAATACGAGCAACTTCGTCCAAAATCACGAAAGGAGGCACGACATCAAAATGACAGGCAGCTTCCCACTCCACAATATCCTTTTGAGCGCGCCTCCCGCAGGTGGAATATAGCAACGGTTTAATCCGTTTCCTTTAACGTATCCAGCCGCAGGCGTGTCCGCTCACCCTGCGGTTTTTTGATTCCATCATCGTCGCAGGGCGTTCGATCCGATGAAAAAACATCCAAGAGGAAAAATGAATAGGTTAAAACCCAAAAGCGACTTTGTGCACGTGAACGGGATCCGTTTGCATTATCTCGATTGGGGAGGGGAAGGTCCCGCGCTGGTCTTTCTGACCGGCATGGGATCATCCGCTTACATCTACAACAGCTTTGCCCCGCGCTTTACGGACAGGTTCCGCGTCCTGGCGCTCACCCGCCGCGGACACGGCGATTCAGACTACCCCGAAACCGGCTACGACCCCGATACGCTCGTGGCGGATATCCGTCAATTCATGGATGCGCTGCATATCAAAAAAGTTGTCCTTGCTGGCCACTCGCTGGCAGGCGTCGAGCTGACACATTTTGCCGCCACCCATCCGGAGCGGGTCGAAAAGCTGATCTATCTGGATGCACTCGATGACCGAAGAAGAGAAGCAGCGGTCCATGCGCAAAATCCGCTCAACAAGATACAGATCAAAAGAGAGCAAAGCGCTCCTCCGCGGACCTTTGAAGAATACATAGCCATCGTAAAAAGGGATGTTCCAGAATTTGCAGCCATCTGGAACGATGTATGGGAGGAGGAGTTCCGTCACAGTGTAAGGGTCAACGAGGATGGAGTTTACATGGACAAAATGCCCGATTCTGTCGGGGAACAGCTCGCCAGACACTTGATCGCTGATTACGCTCCTCCAAAAGTGGAAACCATCATACCGAGGCTGTACTTCTTCGGACAAAGAAAACGCATACTGACAGATAATTACACGGAAGAACAAAAGGCTGCCTACGAAAAATTCTATCAGGAAGTTATGCAGCCTTATTTCAATTCCGTGGTCGCTGAAATTCAAGCCAGGTTTCCTAATGCAAAGATCATCGTGATTCCCAATGGACATCACTATTGCTTCATCGCGCAGGAGGATCAGGTCCACGACGAGATGCGAAAATTTCTGCTCGAATAGCGCTATCCACCAAGGTACCGGTCGGCTGGGCAGGCTCCGCCATCCTCGCCGACCGTCCTTTTGGAACGCAAAATCCATGAATTGCCCATTGACAGGCAAGCTTTTTTTAAGGTATCCTTTGATTAGAACAGCCTTAAAGCGATGGAGAGGATCCAATGAACGCCAAAAAAATGTTCCAATTGATCGTCGTCGCAGCGCTTCTGATCACTTCCTTTGCCTCGGCGGGCAGCGCGCTGGCCTGGTCCAGGTGCCCCAGCTACATCACGGTGCAATGGGGTGATACGCTGAGCGGCATTGCAGTGCAGTGCGGCACCACGGTGGACGCCATCCGCGCGGCGAACCCCGGTCTCGGTTGGTGGCTATACGCCGGGCAGACGCTTTACATCCCAACCGGTGGTGACGGCTATCCGCCTCCGCCTCCCCCGCCCTCGAAATTCACCACCTACGAAGTACACTGGGGCGATACCATCGGGAAGATCGCGGCCAGGACCGGCGTCAGCGTGTACGATATTCTGTCGATCAACCCGCAGATCTATAACCCAAGCCTGATCTACGCCGGGCAGATCATCTTCCTGCCGCCGGGTGTGATCGTCCAGCCGCCAAAATATCCGCCCCATTCCGATTGTCCCTGCCCAACCCCGCCTCCATCCACCGATTCCTACTCGAAGGTGAAGATCGACTATAAAAACGGCATGTACCTCCGCAGTGCTCCGAACGGTACGATCCTTTCCTCGGCGGTGAACAAGGAGACGGTCTACTACAAGCCCAGTTCCATTTTTATCGACAAAAAGTGGAGGGTCTGGGTGGAGGTCAAACTCTACCCGCCTGTCAAAGGCTATTACACGGGCTGGCTGATGGTGAGAGACCAGTTCGGCACCTATTTCACCAGTCCGCAGATCGACCCATAACCCATACCTGCAAAACAAGCCCCAGATCATCGGGGCTTATTTTTTTCCCGGTGCGGATGGGAAGGTCAACAATGCAGTACGATGGACGCAAGATCACAACATCAAGGTGACAACGATGCAAAATGAACTCACACAACCCGGTCCACTGCTCGATAAGGATGGCAGGCTGGCACAGGTCGGCTGGTCGCGCAAGCCATTGCTCGATTGCAACCTCGAGAACGCGCGCTTCCACCGCTTCCGCGTCAAACGCTGGGACTATTACGCGGTCTTCACGCCGAACCGCTTCTTCTCCGCCACCATCGCGGACCTCGGCTACGCGGGCAACCTCTTCGTTTACACGCTCGACTTCAAAACGGGCGAACTGCATGAGGAGGGGTTGGTCATCCCGTTTGGGAACGGGATCAGCCTCGAGCGGAATCCCGAAGCGGGCGAAGCATCCTTCAAGAATGACAAAGCCTCACTGCACTTTCAAGCGGATGGCGGCAAGCGCCGCGTCATCGTCCATTGGGCTGGTTTCCATAACGGACGCGGCATCCACGCTGACATCACTCTGCGCGAGCTGCCAGACCACGAGTCCATGAACATCATCATCCCCATCGGCGAAAAACGCTTCTACGATAACACCAAGATCAACTGCATGCCTGCACAGGGACACATCCAATACGGCGACCAAGGCGAGGACCTCCAGCCTGAAACCTGCATCGGTTCGCTCGATTGGGGGCGCGGCGTGTGGGAATATCAAAGTTTCTGGAATTGGGCGAGCGCCTCCGGCTTCATGCCCGATGGACGCACGATCGGCTTGAATTTCGGACAGGGCTTCGGCGACCTGAGCAAAGCCACCGAGAACGCGGTCATTCTGGATGGGCGTGTTCATAAACTTGGAAAGGTCAAGTTCGATTACAAGTCTGGCGATTACATGCAGCCCTGGCGCTTCCGCGATGAAGAGGGACGCCTCGACCTGACCTTCACGCCCTTCAAGGACCGCACCGCGCGCACAAACCTGGGCATCATCTTCAGCGAGGTCCATCAGATGTTCGGGCGTTACAATGGGCGCGCCATCCTTGACGATGGCACATCCCTTGAAATCCACGACCTGATCGGTTTCGCCGAGGAACACCATGCACGCTGGTAAGAAATAATATGAACCAGACCATCGGTGCGATTTCCCTGCTCGTGCGCGATTACGATGAGGCAATTTCTTTTTACACGAACAAGCTCGGGTTCATATTGGTCGAGGATACGGACTTGGGCGGAGGCAAACGCTGGGTAACGGTCGCCCCACCCGGGTCCGGCGGGACGCGCTTGTTGCTGGCGAAGGCAGCCTCACCCGAGCAGGAATCCCGCATCGGGAACCAGACCGGCGGGCGCGTCTTCCTGTTCCTCCACACAGATGATTTCCGGCGCGATCACGAAGCGATGCAGGCGAACGGCGTCCGCTTTTTGGAGGAACCGAGGCATGAATCCTACGGGACGGTTGTCGTCTTTGAAGATCTGTATGGCAACAAGTGGGACCTTTTGGAGGCTAAATAGCCAATTATTAAAAGTAGTTACAGAATGTGCCGGATCGAATTTAAGTCGTTATAATGATTTGTAGACACCCCCCAAAAATACCCGAAACGGTAAACCCACTGTGAAGTGGGGGCACAAAGTCATGGGTCCCGCCAGGGCGGGATCGCCAGACAGCCGAAGGTAATATTGCCTTCGGCTGTCTGGCTTTCGGGAAGATTTAGGAAAGGAGGCGCCTCTTCCAGAAACAGCATAATTGTTCGCGCTGGAAACATCAATACGACAACCCCAACAGTATTCAAATCATACGTTCTATCGTTGATCAAAGGAGGATACGATAATGGACAAACTTCTCAAAAAGTTCCTTGGGGCGGCAACCGTTCTGGTATTGGTCGCGGCCCTGCTGCCTGCCACCGGCGTTGCATTCGCCGGGAAGTCCGCGCCGCCGACGTTGACCACACTCCAGCCGGGCGGTTTCCGCAGCCTCGAACAGGACCTGACGGTCAACGTGGTGTTCGTGGGGTATGAGCAGGGTGCCGGTTATCAGGATATCGATGAAACCGCATTTCTTGCCGGACTCCCCGCGTCATACCGGACGATCAACCGCTACCCCTATTTCTATGGAAACAAACAGTTCCTCGGGGTGGATTTCACATACGACTACAACTTGGTCTTTGCCGATACTGCATTTGAAGATGCCTTCTTCGGCTATCTGGATACGATCAAGGTTTCCAAGCCTCTTTCCCTCACCCAGGTATGGTACAACGTCGAGGCAAACCGGTCGCTGGATATTACAGAAAACTACTGGATCGACGCGCCGTCCGTCGAGCAGTGGCTGGCAGACAATACAAGCAGCATGATCGGTGTCGACACATCGCAATATACGATCTTCTTCATCAATTGGTACAGCCGCCCGGATTTCAAGTTCCACGTCTACACCAAGACCGATGAGCCTGATCCCGATACCGGATACAACTTCGGCGAACTGCGCGAATCGCGCAAGGTCATCGCCTGGGGCGGGACCACACCCGATGACGAAGAAAGCGGACTCGGTTCCCTGCACCGCATCTGGTTCTATGACCTGTCGGCGGGTCCGGACTACTGGACCGATAACTATGCCATCGACGCCGCGCCCGGCTATACCATGCCGCCGATCTGGGAATATGGCAACATGGCTGGCTATCGTCCCTTCGACGATCTTTCGGGCGATCTGGGCAAGGTGGCGCGTTACGTGGCGATCGACCTGCTCTTCACCACCTCCCCGCTCTACAAGCCGGCTCTCTCGCCGCCGAAACTCCCGGAGACCGTCCAGGTGGATATCAATCTTTACCAGATCGATCCCAGTTTCGATGCAACCACACTCTTCGATACCGACCTGATCCCCCAGGAGTTGGGTGAGTTGCTGGCACACAATTCTGTATCGGTCGATCTTGCGGAAGCCCCCTTCAAGTCACGGGCTGAAGATGTCTACAACTGCTTCATTATCGACATCTCATGCTACGGCAGCCGCCTGTTCGGCATCGCATTCGGAGATCTGTTCCTCTACCACAACGATCACCTGATCGATTACCTGGATGGCGATGCAGACTATGAGGTGCCAGTGTTCGGTTATTACGACTCCGAGCCCTTCGCCGCCGGTGGGTTGCTTGGCTTTGCGGATGACGATTGGGCAACGGGGACGCAGAGTTACGTTTTCGCCTTCGATGATCCCGCTCTCCAGGCCTCCGGTTACGGTTTTTCGTCAACGGTCATCCATGAGGTCGGTCACCACATTGGCATGTCTCATCCGCACGATGGCTATGATTACGAAACAGATACGGACTTTGGACCGGACGGCGATTTCTATTTCGCCTGGTCCGGCGACGAGTCCAACACAATCATGAGCTACATCGACCTGAACTGGGACTTCAGCCAGTTCGACCGCGACAATATGAACCGCTACACGACTGCGATCTACCTCAACCAGGCGAATGCGATCCTGGCAGATATTTATGCCAGTTCCAAAGCCGCCCAGGCTGGCAGTCTGTTGACCTCGGCAGACAATCACGCTGCGCAGGCATTGACCGCCTATGCAGCAATGGACTATGCCGGCGCCGCCATGCACGCAAAGCTGGCATACCTCGACGTGCTGGCTGCCGCCGCGCAGATCAATGTCAAGGTGGAACCGCAATCCTGGCAGGCAGACTACAAGGCGAAAGGCGAAAGCAGCAAATTCGTCGATAGTGTTGATTACCAACGCAGTAAACCGTAAAGCTTCAAAGCCGGATCACTATAAGTTTTCAGACAGATCCCGGGCAAATCGCCCCGGGGTCTGTCCTTTTAAGCTCGACATCTTGACAAATAGACAAACTTCTATATAATAGACACATCGAAGGTTATCTATATGAAATTCGACCCTGTCCTTTTCGCCAAAGCCATCGCCGATGACACCCGCCAGAGAATCATGAGCGAGTGTTGTTGCTGCTGGTTGTCGGTCAATGAGATCGTGGAGAAGGTCGGGTTTTCCCAGCCCACCATCTCGCATCATCTTGCCATCCTGCGCGATGCAGGTCTTGTGGACATGCGTGAGGAAGGCAAGCAGACTTTTTATACGCTCAACCAGGACCGCATCGCGGTGTGTTGCGGTCAGATCATGCTCAAGTTCGCGCCTGAATCTGAAACCACGCTTACCGTCAAACAAGCCATCCAGAGTTGAAGGCGGGACGCCATCCTAGGCGGCGTCCCGTTAATTTTTACCAAAACACATAGACAAACGTCTATGTAAAGGAGAAAAAAATGACTGCAAATACCCCCATCCATGAGGCGGTCCGCGAACATTACGCGGAACGGATCAAAGGCAACGCCTCCTGTTGCGGACCTGACGCCTGCTCCTGCTCCGACAGCAGCCTCTACCCTGAAGACCTGCTTGCCACCCTCCCCGAGGGCGAATCAGCTGTCAGTTACGGCTGCGGCGACCCGATCACGCTCGCCTCCCTGCAGCCCGGACAGACCGTCCTTGACCTCGGCTCGGGCGCGGGGCTGGATTGTTTCTTCGCCGCCAAACAGGTCGGCGAGACGGGACATGTCATCGGCGTGGATATGACCCCTGAAATGCTCGAACGCGCCAGGTCCAGTGCGAAACGGTTGGGAATATCCAATGTCGAATTCCGCCAGGGATTCATCGAAGACCTGCCTGTGGAATCCAACACAGTGGATGTGATCATCTCGAACTGCGTCATCAACCTATCGCCGGATAAGTCGAAAGTGTTCGCTGAAACATTCCGCGTCCTCAAACCTGGCGGCAAACTCGCCGTATCGGACATCGTCACCGATGGTCCCCTGCCCGAGGCTGTGAAACAAAGCCTGAGCGCCTGGGCGGGATGTGTGGCGGGCGCGGTCGAAGCGAAGGATTACATCGGCATGATGGAGGCGGTCGGCTTCACGAATGTTTCGGTCACGCCCGTGTTCTTCGCCAAAGAGGATGTGGACTCTGCCCTTAATGAGATGAAACTGGATGTGCAGGAATATCCGCGCGAGGACGTTTACAAGGCGGTCTACAGCGCGAAGATCACGGCATATAAGCCAGCGTAAACTCAAGTGACAGTCACTTTGAAAGTGATTGTCACTTTTTTTCTTAACCTGCCATAATCTTCGTCATCTTGACAGTGCAATCGTTC
>DIDP01000012.1:98916-111416 GCA_002418205.1 Anaerolineales bacterium UBA5797
GGTGCTTGTCCCCCGTATCGAAACCCGCAGTCGAAGCGCAGAGAGTAAACGAATTGCTTATGCAACAACGCAGTGAAGAGACACGAACAAGAATCATGGAAGCCGCGATCAAGCTGTTTTCCAACAACGGCTACAACAAAGCCAGCGTGGACGAGATCTGCGCGGAGGCGGGCATCAGCAAAGGCGCGTTCTACCATCATTTCAAGAGCAAACAGGAACTCTTCCTTGCCCTGCTGGATGGCTGGCTGCAAACGATCGACAGCGCCATCGAGGCAGCGAAGGATTTACCCGCCCCAAAAACCTTCACGCGGATGACCGAAGCCTTTCCCTATATCTTCGAGACCGCCGGCGATGGTCTGCCCATGTTCCTCGAGTTCTGGCTGCAAGCCAGCCGCGATAAAAAGATCTGGGAGGCGAGCATTGCCCCCTACCGCCGCTATCACAAGCATTTCACCTCGCTCATCAAAAAGGGCGTGGAGGAAGGTTCATTCGTCGAAGTGGACCCTGAACTCGCCTCGCGCATGATCGTCTCCACGGCGATGGGCTTGCTGCTGCAAAGCCTGCTCGACCCGAAAGGCGCGAAATGGGAAAAGGTCGCACGCGATAGTACGAACATGCTGGTGGATGGTTTGTTGAAGAGATAACGTCATTGCGAGACGCCGAAGGCGGCGAAGCAATCTCCCACACGATGATGTGGATTACTTCATCGAATTGCGCTTTCCTCGCAATGACAGACACGGAGAGTATATGTGGCTGGTAACAGGCGCGACGGGACACATCGGCAACGTCCTTGTGCGGAAACTCCTCGAACGCGGGGAAAAGGTGCGGGCGTTGATCCCGCCCGGCGAAAGCCGCGAATCAATTCAGGGGTTGGAGGTCGAGGCGATCGAAGGCGATATCCTGAATCTCGACTCGTTGTTCAATTCCCTGCAAGGCACGCGCGGCGTCTTCCACCTCGCGGGGGTCATTTCGATCATGCCCGGGTCGAATGAGCTTGTCCACAAGGTGAACGTGGAGGGCACGCGCAATGTGCTCCGCGCCGCAATGGAAATGAAGATCCAGAAACTGGTGTACACGAGTTCGATCCATGCGATCAAACGCGTCGAGGCAGGCGTGATCGATGAAGCGCTGCCATATGACCCTGACAACCCGTACGGCGCCTATGACCGCTCGAAGGCGCAGGCAACATTGGATGTGCAACAGGCGGCTCATTCCGGACTGGAGGCTGTGATCGCCTGCCCCACGGGCGTGATCGGTCCCTTTGACTTTCGCGGCTCGATGATGGGACACGTCATCCGCACCGCCGCCGAGAAGAAGCCGACGCTGTATGTGGACGGCGCGTACGATTTCGTGGACGTGCGCGATGTGGTGGACGGCTTGATCGCCGCAGCCGAACACGGCAAACGCGGCGAGAGCTACATCCTTTCGGGGCAGCGCATGAGCGTGAGGTACCTGCTCGAGACCGTGCGCGAGATCACCGGACAGGGCTTCATGCTGATGAAGATGCCGTTCGAACTGGCGAAGTGGGCGGCGCAGTTCACCCCGTTCTACTACCGCTGGACGAAGTCCTCCCCGCGCTTCACACCCTATTCCCTCGAGGTCTTGAGAAGCAACTCGAATATAAGTCATGCAAAAGCGACGCGCGAACTGGGCTATCAGCCGCGCTCACTCTACGAAAGCATTGCAGATACCGTGAGGTGGTTCCTGTCTCGCAGGGCATTTGCAAAAATCGAAAATTAACAAAGGAAACAAAAATGAAAATCGTGACCGATTGCGCGGCAGATATGCCAAATGAAGAACTGGAAAAACTGGGCATCATCCAGGCTCCGCTCTTCATCCAATTCCCCGAGGGGGAGGTGAACTCCGCAGATATTTCAGCGGATGATTTCTACAACCGCCTCGAAGCCATGCGCCCGCAGATCCCCACCACGGCGCAGCCCTCGGGCGGCATCTTCGCCGACTTGTACAGCAGGATCGCACAAATGGAAAAGAACATCCTCTCGATCCATATCTCATCAGGTTTGAGCGGAACGATCAACGCCGCGCGCGATGGCGGCGAACAGGTGAAGGGCGAGGCAAATGTCAGCTTTTGGGACACGCTCACCCTCTCAGGCGGGGAACGCTTCCAGGTGCTTGCCGCGGCATTTGCTTCGAAGGCGGGCTGGGCAATGGACAAGATCCATGAACGGCTTGAAATGATCCGCGAGAAGACCGAGGTGATCTACACGCTCGATACCCTCGAATACCTGGCGCGCGGCGGCCGCATCGGACGCGTCAAGGCGATGGCCGGCGCGCTGCTGAACCTCAAGCCGGTCATCCGCGTGGACACGGACGGCAGGTATAGCACCGTTACCACCGGGCGTACGCTCGGCAAATCAATGAAGGCGATCGCCGATCATCTGGCTGAAAAATATGGAGGCACGCCCGTCTGGGTCACTGTACTGCATGGTCGCTTCGCTGAAAAGGCGGATGCCCTTGCCGATGAGTTCAAAGAGAGACTCAACATCGCAAAACTTGAAGTGATGCGCATTTCGCCCGTATTGGGCGTGCATACCGGTCCCGGTATTGTCGGCGCGGCGGTGGTGCCGATGGAATTGATGGAAGATCTGAAATAACCACGCCAAATCCCACAATTGGCACATACAAGTCAAAAGCCGCCGGAACCGGCGGCCTTTGACTTTCACACGCGATCTATGTGTTGCTTGGCATCACTCCACATAAATCTCTACGTGCTCCCCGTCCTCTTCATCGGTCACATCGATGATCTTGCCTGTGACACCCGAACGCAAAGCCTCCATCACGTTCGACATATCCACGCCCTCGACCTCCGGCGCGAAGTGCGCGCCGATCTTCATGCCCGCATCCACCAGCGCCAGCGGGATCTGCACAGACGCCTTCGAGCGTCCCGAGCGCACATCCGTCACGCGGATTCGCAACCAGCGCGGCGAACCAGGCATCCCCGGCGCGCGAGGCGGAGTGGGTCCGCGTCGCTCCGACAAGGCTGCCAGCAGTTTCGTCCCCTCCTCGGCGCTGAGCTTCCCCTCCTCGATCATCTTCAAGATCTTCATTCGTTCTTCAGAGCTGGCCATCTCACACCTCCTTAACCGATATAGACCTGCACACGCTCGCCGTCCTCGTCATCGTTCACATTGACGATGAACGGTTCGCCGGTTTTACCCGTTGCATCCAACACTTCGATAATTCCATCCACGTTCGCCTTGCTCATGCCGCGCATGTTATGACCGAAATTCCGCAGGAACCATGCCGTCAGCCCGAGCGGGATCGGAAAACCGAGCGTAATATTCCTCGGCCCATCATGCGCCTCACGACGATCCACATTCACATAGATCCACTTCGAACCCTGCCCCGCCGCGCCGATGGCGATCAACAGCACGCCCAGCATCAACGGGAACATCAGGCAAAAGAACCAGAAGTTGACCCCGGCATTCTGCTGAACCGCATAAATGCCCCAGGCGCTGAACACCGCGATCAGCACGCCGATCCACAAGGGGATCATCGCAAACCGACGCGCCCGCGCCTTCACCTCTTCGAACTCGGGAGCGGATGCCCCGCCTCCTTCGAAGCCGGAGTTTGATTCCGTTTCAAATACTTCCACGTCGGCCTCAGCCGAATCATCATCGAGGGCGCGCATCAACTTCGCGGCTTCCTCGGCTGAGATCCTTCCCTCCTCCACCATCTGGAGGATCTTCTTTCGCTCTTCAGAGGACATTATTTGCCTCCTTCCAAAGCCTTGAGCAATTCCTCCGCCTGCGCCGCGGTGATCTTCTTCTCGGCAAGCATCTTCAAGATCGCCAGCCGTTCCTCCTCAGCCACCGGCTCGGAGGAAGGCACAGATGGGGTCGGAACGCCTTTTGGTCCCAGGTCCCAATTCCAGCGGCCAACGTTCACATTCGCCTTCCACTTGCGCGCATGGCGCTCGGCATGACGTTCCGCACGGCGGGCAGCCTCCTCGGCGCGTCTGGCGGCCTGGGCGGTCGCCCGTTCCACCTGGCGCGAGATCCGTTCGCCAAAACCGGACCAGTCGAAATTCAAACCGGCAAAGTTTCCGAACTCCTGGGCAAACTCGCCCGCATCGGCGCGGTTGCTCACACGGACATCGCCGCCGGCGCTGAGTGAGATCTTCGCTGAACCATTCCCAAGCACAACGACGCGCTCGGTGGCATCCTCATCAGGTTCGATGTCGGGCCAGTCGAATTCGATCCGGTCGCCCTGCATGGAAAGAGTGGCATTGGCATTGGGCGGCAACACAAGCAGAACATCATCGCCTGCAACCACGGCATACGAACCATCCGGTTTGGGGTCGAGATAAATGATCACATCCGCGCCCACATTGACTCTGATGTTCCCGCGCGCGCCGCGCAACGCAAGATCGTTCGCGATCGAGTCGAGCGATATGTTGCCATCCACGTCCCGAACGGATACATCGCCCTGGGCGTTCTTTACATAGAGATTCCCCTTCGCACCGCGCAGGCTGAAATCGGCGCGGACCGTGCCAATGGCGATCGAGTTCACATCACGAACGGAGAGGTCCCCTGCGATCTCCCGCAACTCGATATTCCCCTGCACGCCGCGGATGGACCCGTCCCCGCCGATCGTTTCGAACTCGAACGAAGATTCTTTGGGAACGCGGAGTGAGAGGTCGCCGCCACAGGACAGTGAGACCTCCTCACCGTTCTGCTCGAGGCGAATCTCTTCGTCATCACCTTTCACAAGGATGTCGGCGCCATCCCAGCCCACGATGCTGAGGTCGCCGCCAATGGTGTCCACTTTGATCCTGGGGGAATTACCGGCAGAAATTGTCCTGGACATAGCTTACTCCTCTTCTCCACGCAGCATGCGCATGGCTTCATCGGCTGAGATCTTCCCTGATTCCAGATCCTCCAATACGGCATTTCGTTTTTCAGCGCTGATCTCGATCGGCTCCTCCTTGCCGGGTTCAAAGCCAAGGGCACGGATCACTTCATGCAGACGGTTTCGAATCGTCGGGTAGGAAAGATCGAGTTCCTGCTCCATGCGGTTGATCTTGCCTTCACAGCGGACGAAGGTCACAATAAAATCCAAATGTTCGGCGGTCAGATGTGAAAACGGACCGCCCGTAAAGCGCCCTTCGATGGATGTGTCACATGAGGGGCATTGCAAACGGGCAACCGTCAATTCAGAACGACAGACTGGACAACGAGTAGGTGCGGGATGCATGACAAGCCTCCTGAGTTAATTTTATGCGCTTTCCTGTAAAGCCGCCACAGTCGCAGCCTTTTCACTTCGCATACGGTGTATGCCGAGAAAACCGATGGTTGAAAGCAGACCGATGAAACCGGCAACATACCAGAGATAATTTGGATTGGGCCCATCGATGATCAAGCCCGCCAGATAAGGTCCGACCGCGAACGGGATGCCCCACGAAAAACCGGAGACAGCCATGTACCGTCCACGCATATCTTCGGGGGCAAAACTTGCCACCAGAGCCTGGGAAACCGGCGAGACGATCATTTCACCGACTGTGATGATGACCATCGCCAGAACGAACATGAAGTACACCGAGACGAATCCATACATCGCGAAACCGATTGCGTACAAGACGGTCCCGAATGCCATCATAAGCATCGGCGGATATTTGGTGATGCGGCGTGTGATCGGGAACTGCATCAACACGACCATCGCGGCGTTCAGGCTGAGCAGCATGCCGTAGTGCCATTCGGAGGTCCCATGTTCGTTGCGCAGGAAAACGCCCAGTGTGGTGTTCATATTCATGTAGGTCAGCACCTGCAACATGACCGCGCCGAGGAAGAGCATGAAGGCGCTGTCACGAAGGACCTTTCCATATCCGGCAAAACTGGATGCGACCGTCGGCTGGGGTTCACCGGGATGAGCCTGGGGTTTTGTCTCAGGGATAAATAACGAGATCAGGACCACCGTCAGAAGAGAGACCGCCGCGTCCGTAATGAACAGCAGGAGGTAGGATTTCGCCGCCAGCAATCCACCGATCGCGGGACCGATCGTCACAGACAGGTTGAAGGCAACCCGCAGGATTCCGTATCCGTCGGCGCGTTTTTCCTCGGGGAGGATATCCGCCACCATTGCCTGATGCGCAGGTCCCGCAACATCTGCAAGGATTCCCACAAATAAAGCCAGCACAAAAAACATCTGGAAGGAACCCGTCAAGCCCATTGCCACGGACGACATGGAGGAGGCGATCAAGCCGAAGATGATGATGCCTTTGCGTCCGAAGCGGTCGGTCAGAGCCCCACCGATGGCTGAACCTGCAAAACTGGAAAGGGAAAATGTGGCGAATAACACACCGACGTCGGTCATCCCCACGCCGAATTTACTGGTAAGATAAAGAGCAAAGAACGGAAAGATGAGCGCTCCGCCGATCCGGTCGACAAAGGTGATGACCACCAGAATCCAAAATACACGTGGGTACTCGTGGTAGACATCTTTCATCTTTTGGAGCCTGGATGCAAACATTCTGCCTCAATCCTATGTGTTGCTGTCAAATCTTAATACATTATAAGCATATTATTGAAATTGTCAAGATTTATTTTCATAATTTTGATTTTAAGTTTGAATAATTTCAAATAACTAGACTTTCACCTTGAAATTTTTCTAATCTGGAGCAGAAATGATCCGTTCTCTTTACTATGCGCAAGGAAAGCCTGTCCGCAAGGATGTTTCCCCCCGGGAATTCTCCAAGTTGATCAAAAACCGGCGCGGACTCCTCTGGGTGGATTTCACAGGCGAACCACCCGAAACCTGCCTCCCCATCCTGCAAAGTTTCGGCTTCCATCCTCTTGCCATCGACGATGCCCTACAGGAGACACATTCTCCCAAACTGGATGATTGGGTGAACTATCTCTACATCGTTCTCAACTACATCGTCGTTGCCAGCAACGGCGAAGGCTGGGATACCGAGATCGATGAACTTGATATTTTCCTCGGGCAAAACTACATTGTTACCCATCACGATCACCCCATCCCTGCACTGGACGAAACCTGGGACTCATGCAACCGCAATCCACGCGCCTTTCAGGATGGTGCCGATCATCTCCTTTACAAGATCGCGGACAATCTCGTTGCCGGATACATGCCCATGGCGGAAAAAATCGACGATGCCATCGACCGGATCGAGGATCAAATTTTCGACAGACCCTCGCCTCAGACTCTCGAACGGCTGTTTGCCCTCAAACGCGTTTTACTGGCGATGAGGCGGATCCTGCTCCCCCAGCGCGAAGTGATGAACAAACTCGCCCGGGACGATTACCGCGTGATAGACCCGAAGGACCGCATCTTCTTCCGCGACATCTACGACCATCTGGTCCGCCTGCATGACTTGAATGAAAGCCTGCGCGACCTCGTCGGCGGCGCACTGGACACCTATCTGTCGGTCATCAACAACCGCATGAACGATATCATGAAGACCCTCACCATCATCACGACCCTGTTCATGCCGCTCGCCTTCATCACCGGTTTCTTCGGGATGAACTTCTTCGAACCTCTGGGACTCATGAAAACCTGGACGACCGCAGCGGTTTTCTACCTGATGCTAGGCATCACGCTCCTGCTTCCCCTTGGCATGTACCTGTGGATGCGCCGCCGCACATGGATTTGACCTGAAAATTCACGCCCCGCGGACTTGACACAGAACAAGCGTTCGGGTATCATTCATAGCACAAATGAGCGAAGAATGCTCATACATGCCAATAACCCTGGCAGGAGGCAGCTATGATGATGGTTCGTAAAAGCAAGGGGATCACCGAGAAACATATCAAGGTTCTGGAGTTCCTGACGGATTACCAGAACAAGTATGGCCGTCCCCCTTCGATCCGTGAAATCGGCGAGAAGGTCAAGATATCCTCGACCTCGGTTGTCAACTACTATCTCGACCAGCTTGAGAAAATGGGCTACCTGGAACGCGATGACCGCGTCTCGCGCGGCGTCCGACTGACCGACAAGGTCAGCGAGATCATCCAGATCACAACAGACATGTTGCGCGTTCCGATCCTTGGTCCCATTGCGGCTGGCATCCCCCTCCCTGAACTTCAGCCCGGCGTGAGCTATGTCACTGACAACGAGGCTCATGCCGTGGATATTGCCCGCAGCCTGCTGCCCTCCAAGGAAAAGGGCGAGAATCTTTTCGCCCTCGAGGTCAAGGGAGACTCCATGATCGATGCCATGATCAATGATGGCGACATCGTGGTCATGAAGCCAGCCACAGAGGCAAGGAACGGCGAAATGGTGGCAGTCTGGCTGCCGCGCGACAACGAAGCCACCCTGAAATATTTCTTCAAAGAGAAAGATCGGTATCGACTCCAACCCGCGAACCCGACCATGAAACCGATCTTCATCAAGAAGACCGACCCGCTGGAGATCAAAGGCAAGGTGGTCATGGTCATCCGCAAAATGGAAAAACCCCTGGCAGTTTAGAAATAAAATATAAAAAGACGGCTCTTTCGGGAGCCGTCTTTTTATATCAGAGGAAAAACCTTTACTCGAGCACGACAGATGCGCCGGCTTCTTCCAGTTTCTTCTTGGCTTCGTTGGCGGCATCCTTGCCCACACCGGTAAGAACCTTCGAGCCAGCGGTCTCTGCCATGGTCTTGGCTTCGCCG
This sequence comes from Anaerolineales bacterium UBA5797, assembly GCA_002418205.1. Taxonomy (GTDB): domain Bacteria; phylum Chloroflexota; class Anaerolineae; order Anaerolineales; family Villigracilaceae; genus Defluviilinea. The sequence continues at coordinate 107,547 of DIDP01000012.1, forward strand.
AGACCCAGGCTGGTCAACTGGCGGATGACCTTGATGACGTCGATCTTCTTGGCGCCGGCATCCTTGATAACCACATCGAACTCGGTCTTCTCTTCGACCGGTTCAGCCGCAGCTGTAGCGGCACCCGGCATGGCAGCCATCGCAACGGGAGCGGCGGCAGAGACGCCCCACTTCTCTTCAAGTTGCTTGACCAGTTCAGCCGCCTCAAGGACGGAAAGTGTGGAAAGTTCCTCCACGATTTTATCGAGCTTTTCAGACATTGTTTATTACTCCATTACTTTTTAGAGATGTTTTATGTATGCGCAATGATCGAGCCGATTACGCCGCGGCATTCGCTTCAGTCGCTTTCTCTGAGAAAGCCTTGATGACAGCAGCCAAACCACGCGCGGGTTCGGCGATCGTGCGGACCAGTTTTGCAGCGGGCGCCTGCAAGACGCCAAGCAACTGCGCGCGGACCACAGGCAACGGCGGCAAATCAGCCAACGATTTGACCTGGGCTGGACTTAGGACCTGTCCATCCATGAAACCGCCCTTGACCTTTACGAATTCATTGCCTTTCGTCGCTTCGCTCAACGCTTTCGCGGTCGAAGCCGGGTCGGAGAATGCGAATGAAACCGCAGTGCTCTTTACCAGGTAATCCTGGGGGAAATCCATGCCGCGGTCGGCAAAAGCACGACGCACCAGCGTGTTCTTCACAACATGGAACTCGCCACCCGATTCACGGATTTTGGCACGGATGTTATCCAGAGCCTTCATCGTTACGCCGGTGTATTCCACAAGGATCACAGCCTGGCTTTTCTCCAGCCAGTCGGAATACATGGCCAGCACTTCATCTTTACGTTCTTTCGAAACTGCCAAAGGGTACTCACCTCCTTTCAATAAAAAGTCTTTGCCACTTGATTACAATCCTGATTTTTCAGGACAGGCAAAGACTTTCGGCAAACCCCAAAGGAGGGATGATTTGCTTTTCGTCTTCACCTGAGCAGGAAATTAAGTGGCGCACTCGCCATTTGAGGCTCGGCGCCACACCCGCCTTCATCGGCGAAGTGGCTTGCAGGATTATCGGGTAATTTTACCCGGTCACCTCGAGTTTTTGTGTGTCACCGGGATTTACTTTGATCCCGGGACCCATGGTTGTTGCAAGGGTGATGCGTTTGATGTATTCACCCTTGGCACCGGATGGGCGCGCCTTGTGCACGGCGTCCATCAATGCAGAGAAATTCTCGAATAACTGATCTTCGCTGAATGAAACCTTGCCAACCGAAACATGGATGTTGGCGGTCTTGTCGAGACGGAACTCGACACGACCGGCTTTCGCTTCCTTGACCGCGCGCGGCAGATCATCGGCACTGACAACCGTACCAGCTTTGGGGTTCGGCATGAGACCGCGCGGACCCAGCACACGACCCAGGCGACCGACCTTGCCCATCGCATCAGGCGTGGCAATCGCCACATCAAAATCCAGCATTCCACCTTCGATCTTCTTCAACGACTCGTCGTCATCAGCGACCATATCAGCACCGGCGGAACGCGCTGCCGCTGCACCTTCACCCTGTGCAAAAACCAACACACGCACGCTTTTTCCCAAACCATGCGGAAGCACAACCACATCGCGAACCTGCTGGTCAGCCTGGCGCGGATCAAGGGCGGTGCGCATGTGAACTTCCACTGTGGAATCGAATTTTGTTGTGCTGGTTTCCTTGGCAAGGCTGATTGCCTCGCGCACTGAATATTCCTTGTTTAAATCCACCTTTGCCAGAGCAGCTTTATATTTTTTTCCGTGTTTAGCCATTGTATCCTCCGTGGTGCAAGCGGGTCACAGGAAGCGACCCTCCCACAAACCTAGTCAACTATCGTAATACCCATCGAGCGGGCGGTGCCCTCGATCTGTTTCATCGCGCCATCAAGATCGATCGCGTTCAGATCCTTCATCTTCGTCTCTGCGATCTCTCGCACCTGCGCGCGCGTCACCTTGCCGACCTTTTCCTTGTTCGGCACGCCGGAGCCCTTCGCAACCTTCGCGGCTTTGCGCAACAATACAGCCGCCGGCGAGGTCTTCAACACGAACGTGAACGAACCATCGGTAAAAACAGTGATCTCAGCAGGAATCACCTCGCCCGGTTTATTCGATGTACGGGCGTTGTATTCCTTGCAAAAAGCCATGATATTGATACCATGACCTGCCAGCGCCGGACCCACCGGGGGCGCCGGGTTGGCTTTCCCAGCCTCAAGCTGGAGACGAACGATTGCCTTGAACTTCTTTGCCATTTCTACTCCTTTACCTGTACCTGTGACGCAGGAACAGGTGTGGTGATAACGGGCGATTTTTTACGGGACGCCCTCCCACTGTTTCAAACTGATGACCTGGATACGCTTCGCGCCAAGCCTCAGCCTGTTTCCGTTTAATTAAGCCTTCTCCACCTGCAGGAAATCCAGTTCAACGGGTGTCTCTCGACCAAAGAATGAAACCATCACGCGGACCTTGGTTCGCTCCATGTCGATCTCCGAAACGATGCCGCGGAAATCATTGAACGGTCCATCAATGATGCGGACGCGCTCACCAACCTTGTACGTGACCTTGACCGTCGGCGCGTCAGCTTCCATGCGCTTGATGATCTGTGAAACCTCTTCAGGGCGCAGTGGAGTCGGGTTGTTGCCCATCCCCACAAAACCCGTCACGCCGGGGGTATTGCGGACGACATACCATGATTCCTCGGAGAGCAGCATATTCACCAGCACGTAACCGGGGAATATATGCCTCTCCACGGTCCGGCGCTTGCCGTCCTTGACCTCGATCTCCTCCTGGGTGGGAATCACAACATCGAAGATCTTATCTTTCATCCCCATGGTCTCGATACGCTGTTCAAGGTTATGCCGTACCTTGTTCTCATAACCCGAATAGCAATGGATCACATACCAGGCCGGGCCTTCAGGCGCGTCCAATTGGGAGGAATCATCTGAAGCGACAGAATCCTTTTGAGCAACGGGAACATTCGAAGCTTCAGAAAGATCCGTTGACTCTGGCGCGGTATCTTCCTCCGCAGGCGCGTCTACAGGTTCGGTCGCATCGGATAAATCCTGCGCGTCCGGATCCGGTGAGACAGAATCAACGGAAGAGTCATTCTGCAGCTCTTCAGTCGGTTCTTCCATCTCGCGCTCGGGTTGCTCTTGCGATTCTTGCAAAGACATTGATCCTCTTACAAAACTTTCTACAGACTCAGCAGCAGGTTTAACAACCCGCGGGCGCCGGCATCTGTAACGCCGAGCAGAACGCCCATGATGAACATCACCACAAGGACGATGATCGTCAACTGCCTTGCTTCAGGCCAGGTCGGCCATGATACTTTGCGGAGTTCGCCAGTCGTCTCACGAAAGAAGGCCTGGATCACATTGGGTTTCTTGTTTTTAGCCTTTTCAGCCAAGATTAACTCCTTCAAACATCTTACGTCCAAAACGCCGCCCATCCAACAGCGGCGTTTTGATTATACAGGCCAGGCAGGACTTGAACCCACAACCGCTCGTTTTGGAGACGAGTGCTCTACCAATTGAGCTACTGGCCTAATCGTGTCAGGCGGTCAAACACCAAACCGCCTGACCAGCTCACTACTTCGTTTCGCGATGCATCGTATGCTTCTTGCATCGCGGACAATATTTACTGAACTCGAGACGATTGGGGTCGTTTCGACGGTTCTTCTCGGTTGTGTAGTTCCGCTCTTTGCAGTCATTGCACTGAAGTGTGATGACCGGGCGGACGTCTTTCTTCTTGGATGCCATTCTTACCTTACCAGCTTTCTCTTATTCCAGGATTTTGGTGACAACACCGGCGCCGACGGTGAGACCACCTTCACGGATGGCGAACTTCGAGCCCTG
>DIDP01000067.1 GCA_002418205.1 Anaerolineales bacterium UBA5797
TTATCAACTTCCTTCATCAAAGCATATGCGAGTTTTTTTGCAATAAAGGTTTTTCCAACACCTGGAGGACCCTGTAAAATCATTGCCTTCTTGGCAGATAGACGATCCAGGCATTCGGAGATCTCGTCTTCAGACAAAAATATTCCTGAGGCCACCATGTCTTCTATGCTGTATGGTTTCTTGACAACCTCAATATCTGTATCTGCTATCTCTTCATCCTCATCGTCATTGATCCCCCACCTTTCAATCCACCATGGATAATCTTGCTTTTTATCATACCAGACAAAGTCCCTCAATTTCTCTGATAGATCCAAATGCTTATAGTCCTTATCGACCCTCAAGTGCCAAAGAGTACTTCGGTTTGTGTAACAATACCAGTCTTTTTCCCTGAAATTCTGATCCCATTCAACTTCAACAGTCCTACCATCATTGCGGTTCGCCACAATCGTTCCAATCGCTTTGATAGTCATTCGTGAGATTGTCTTATTGCGATTGTCAAAAGGGAGACCTTTTCTTTGCGTAGATGCTGACTTGAGTGCAATTTTGTCGCCAACTTTCATTGACTTGACCTCATCAAGTAGTCGATCTCGATAGCCATTTTCCCAAATGCCCTCCTCCAAAAACCGTTCGGTCTGATCAGCCGGATCTCTATCGCTCCAGTAAGCACCCACCAACCAATAATCGATACTATCCGAATACGAAGTAGCAGGTTCTTCAACCACTTTTATTACACTTGCACTTGGGCTGCCAGCTGCATTCCAAGCCTCAAGTGACAATTCAGGGAACGATTTCCACTCTGCGGATACAGACTGCAGGGTTTCCACATAGAATTTAGATGTCAAACCACCTGGAGGCAATTTGATTCCTAGGAATGAACGATTGACTTGATCAAGATTCAGAAAAACATCAGGGCGAATCCAAAACAACCCCATGGTGAGATTGATATTGGTTTTTCTGACGTTCACAGCTGCATCAAAGGCATCACGAAATTCTCTATTTTCAAGTGGAGAATCTCCCAGTGCCAATTGAAAAACTCGCCACAACCGATCAATATCATCTGCCTTCCTTTTGATTGAGTAAGTGAAAAACCATGAACTTTGATTATTCAATATCGGAATCCCTGCAAAATCATCAGGAACTGGACTTTGCAAATTGAAGTGTCGCTTCATTTCACCCAGAATAGCAATTCTATGTTCCTTGCGGATTCCCCGATTGAATACACCGAAGAAGGTAAATGGATCGATTCCACTCAACAGGAAACGAGCTCCATCATCGTCTTTGTCCGTCATACTTGTGATAATGTACTGCTTGGAACGGAGTTCCTCCAAAAAAGCGATGAGTTCCCCTTGGCGATCCTTCCAGTTGACAAGTTCCTTTGCGAGTTCATGATAAAGGGGAATCCACGTAAATTTATTCGTCATTGTTAGGGTTCCTTTCGACTATTCAAGTTCCACGTTTTGATTTTGTTTTTTTTTACCCTTATAAGGGTTTCCCAAAGTCATTGTAAAACCAAATCTACCACTAAAATTTCCCTACTCGCCTCGCAACTTGCTGATATATTCCCACTTACCACTTTCGGGATCTTCATACTTCCAGAACTTCCAGCCATTGACCTCTTTCCAATCCGTGGCAATGACCTTGGCAGCGATCGAGGGCTTGGCGTATTCCCGTCCCTCAAAGCGGACCCTGCCCTTCTCGTCCAGCAGTTCGCCCGTGTAGGTCTTGCCACGATGACGGGCTTCTATCGCCAATGGATATTTGACCTTGGGCTTTTTGGTTTTCTTCATCTCGGTAGTCGCCGGTTCTTCCAGTGAGATGCCAAGCACTTCCGTCCAGTATTCAGCATCGATGGAGTGGACGATGCGTTCTTCCTGTTTCACGCCGACCTGGTACTGGAAGAGCAGTTCAACAAGTTGATTGCCGTTGATTAGCGTGATCGGCATCTTCCCCTCCGCCTGGGACTCGGTTCTGGCATCCGGAGTGAAATCGCTTGGCGTGACGATGATCCCCTGTTCGCCATCCACCATCCGCAGGGACCCTCGTAGGTTGCGGACAACTTCTGAGCCGACGTTGTTCTTCCAGCGCTTGGCTTGGATGACCACCTTCATGGCAGTGAGTTGATTGGTCTTCAGGATGCCCCGCACATCAATGCCCTTGTCGTTGACATACTGTGTCGTTTCAGTTTCTTCAAAGCCCATCTCCTCCAGCAGGGAACGGATCAGCTCCTCAAATATCTGCGGAGGCATGCCCAATAAGTGTTTTCGCAAATCTTGGCGGACTTTCTTTTGGATGGCTTCGATTTGTTGATCGATGCCTGTAGGTCCCGTGACCTTGAGCGCAAAGGTGCCTTTCTCATCCCCCCGCCGAAAACGGGAATTGGCGTTCAGCGTATCCGTATACAGCAATGCCCCCATCGTGGCATGTGGCGTCTTACCCACAGATTCAAGCAAACCAGCCGCGATTGCTTTGTTGGTGATTTCGTTGTAGTGCAGCGGTTTGCTTTCTTTTTTCAGGATTTCAAAAGCGGCATCTTTGAATTGCATTTTTACTCGCTTTCATTATGCAACAGATGATTACTTCTTTTTCGTCTTTTGGCGACGGTTTTGAGTTTTCCTGCCTTTTTCCTTGTTTTCCGCGTCCAACTCTTTTTTCATCTTTTTTATGCTTAGATAATCGCTGATGTTACTAAAGAAAAACGTTACAAGCCCACCTATTGTTGTGAAAATAAAAGCAATTTTCCCCGCAAGTTTTGGGTCTACGCCGTATATGCTTTCTATTTTCAGATCTAACTGGTAAAGCCAGGAGGCGTTTGCCCAATCGGTTTTCGCAGTCATAATTATTGTCTGATCGCCAATTGCCGATGCTTCAGGCGATAAAACCCAACGTTGTTCGGTAGGAAACCCCAAGCTGACTTCCAATGGGGCAAGCACTTCGTTTGTTGGCTCATAATCAAATGACGGTGCTTGTAATGACAATGCCACAGTTTCATATCCATGCGGAGGAATTGATAAAGCCAAATCATCTTCTCCAAAATAATCAGTAAATTCGGCTTTTGCAATCAGAACAAAACTTTCTCCAGACAAAACGCTTTTGCGATTATCAGCCTCGTTCACAGTAAAGTGCAACGGATAAATCTTTTCTCCCGTCACCGCAATGCTTGGTGAGATTTTATCAGGATACACTGGGCACATATCATTGGGGGATATTACGGTGTTGAGAAGAGCCAGGTCCGGACTATAAAGCGGCGCAGGTCCTGTGTATTCGACATGCCAAAACATTGCTTCGTACAGAACTCCATCTTGATCATATAAAGGATAAGATCGACATCCGCCGCCTCCCTGTTGATATCCCATATAGGACAGATCAACAGACAGTGTTTGACGAGACAAGAAAAACTGGGTTACTAACATGTAAACAATTATTGGGAGCGCTATAACAACCGCAAGCTTTACAACACCGCCATAATTTTTCCTTGTCATCGCCCCTCCCACGCCTTCTCAATGACCTGCCTAATCTTCGCCTCACAGATCCGAATCAACTCACGGTTGCCTTCGATGAGCTTCCTTTCAGCCTCGATGCGACCGATGATTTCTCGCTGGAATTTTGGAGATAATGAATTCATTCAAGCTCCTTACTGGCGACTACCAGAACATTCTTTAGATAAGTGTCTGGAAATGGGATGATGATTTCACCTGAAGGTTCTCCCCATCTCTGAGTTTCGCACCAAGTACGTAATGATTCAGTATTCATCCAGATTTTTGAATTTGCCGAGATTACCAGATTCAATAACAGTGCCATTCGATCAACAATTTCAAGTAGAGACGAAGTGAGTTTATTTGCTTTCTTTCGACTCCCATGTACAACGCCACTTCGAACATCATAAAATCTTTTTAGAATCTTACTAATCAGCTCTCTTCGCGAAGGATTTGACGAAAGTATAAAAGCGGCGCGTTCCGAAAGTGATTGAGCAAGAGACTCAGACTCTGCAAATATCAAGAGTGTCTCTAATGCAATTGACGTTTTTACAATCGAAGCCTGCATTCGTGGTTCAATTCGGGAGTCATACAACCATTGCAAGGATAAAGATACTCGATTTGCCAAGTCCGAACTTGATTGGTTAGTAGCTATCAGATTATAAAAACCACATTGGGCAAATCTCTTGGCAAAGGTTTTGTCAATTATCAAACCTTGAACCTTCGGAATACTTTTCGATTTAGAGCTGATAAACTGAAAATCGGGACTAAAAGAAAAATTGAATTCCGATTTTGGCTTTTCACTAAAGCCCAATTTTCTCAAAAAATCCTTTTTCTTTACAGCTAGAGTTGATGAAAGGACAGCAACTCTTTCAATTTGAGCAGCAATTTCTTCTGCTTTTTCTTTGATTGAATTAGGATCACCTGGGTAGCGAATTTCTATTACGGTTTGATTCCCTAGCTCTTTTGCGCGTTGATAATAAAAATTATTTTCCCAAGAGTGCCTTGCAAAGACATTTCGCTTGCGAACTCTTTCCGCTAATTCATCTGCTTCATCTGAGCTAAAAAAACGGACTTTGCCTGTATTTGGGATTTCAAGTGGCATCTGGGCAGACAGCATCCAAGTGTTTCGAATGTAACGAGATTCGACTGGAATATCAAACAGCATCCTTTTACCCCTCCCACACCTTCTCACATAGCCCCCTTGCGGGGATGACCTGCTTGATCTTCGCCTCATAAATCTGAATCAACTCACGGTTGCCTTCGACGATTTGCCTTTCAGCTTCGATGCGACCGACGATTTCTCGCTGGATTTCCAGCAATGACAAGTGGATTATTATTGCGCCGTTCATCTTTAGAACCTCTTTGATTTTTCTTCAAAGTACGATATAGAAAAGCTAATCAATGTAACCTTTGATTGTAGCTTGTGCACCCCTTCCTGTTAGAATGCCAAAGAGTCCATCAGAATAGGTAAGGCTGCCTGGTGGGAAATTGAAGAGTTTTGTTTCTCCAGCAGGTGCTCGAAACGGAGCAATCAGGGGTGGCGAATCATCAAATGCACCATCCAGCAGTTGAAAAGTAGCTGGATCTTCTTCACCTGCTGTTACCAAAATAAAAATCACTTCACCGCTTCCACTATTTGAGATGGTTGCTAGCGTTGGTATAGTAAACGTTGTCTCAAACTCAGATCTTGGAAGATTCATAGATGCCTCCTTTACGGCTTTGTATTAGATTCATTTACCCCTCCCACACCCTAGCAATGACCTGCTTGATCTTCGCCTCATAGATCTGAATCAACTCACGATTGCCTTCGACGATTTGCCTTTCAGCCTCGATGCGACCGACGATTTCTCGCTGAATTTCCAGCGGCGGCAGGGGGATCTGGTAGTTCGCAACAAAATCTTTTGGTACTCTTTGCAATCCACCCGTACCAGTCATCCGAGTTTTTCCCTCATCAAGGAATTTTTGCTGTGAAATCAGATAATAAATATACTCGGGAAGTGTTTTTCCGCTTGAACGAAAAACATAATATTCACTCGAACCAAATCCAATTCCATTGGTCAAGTTTCTAGCAACACCACTTTTTCCGTTTTCAAAACAAGGAGTGACCTTTGCAAGGATAACATCCTCATCACGAAAATAAGTGTAGCCTTTATAAACTTCACCTTTCGTTCGCTCTTTCTTGGTTTCAAACAAAAGCATGTGTTCGTTCAAATCTTCCATTGGAACAAATGAAACTACCGTGTCGTCTTCCAACTCTTGGATTTCATTCTTCTTTGGGTTGAATAAACACGCCTCATCAAATGTAGTCCATTCCCAATTTTCTAATCCAGACTCTTTCAACATCTCCGCAAGTTCAAATTCAATATTCGGCTTCCATCCTTCAACAACCTGACGTGCGCCATCGATGATACGTTGGTGGGCAGCGATTTCGTCCACGATTTGGCGCTGGATTTCGAGCGGCGGCAGGGGAATTTGGAGTTTTGCAATATCCTTCTTGTTTATCGAAGCAAATGTTGACCCCGAATTTCCTTTGATGTTATCTTGATTGGTTTTCAAATTGATGAAAACATATTCCATCAAAGCTTTTGATTCATCAGGGCGAATAGCGGCAAGACCACGTCCAATACAAATCTGTTGCGTAGCAATATTTACTGGTCCTACTGGTGCTCGGACTGACATAAGGATGTCATTCTTTTCAGCAATTTTGGTTACGCCTGTTGTCCATGTGGTTGGCGCACCAAGATATTTCTCTGTAAACTCTGTTTTGCCTTGGTAGAAAGGCATGCCTTCCTGTTGGTCGTTATAATACTTTCCTTCTGGTGATTGTCCTGCAATAATCTCGCAAATATCACCCAAATCAACCATTGGATAAGTTTGTTTGCCAACACGAACAAATTCACGATAACGGTCGGCGCTCAGGTTGTACTCGTCGTTCTCAGCCAATCGGGTAGTAGAGACCAATAACGCTGAACCAATTGTCGGGACGAATGAATCGGGTTGTCCATCCAGCACAGCTTTATGCCACGAGTGCAAGGTGTTCAACGCATCGGGCAGGTCATTACGGTCAATCGGACGGCGTTGGGCGCCCAGGTCAAAACCGTCGGTTTCCACTTTCACGAACAAGACCTTATCCGTCTTTTTGGCAAGCGACCGATCCAGCAACAGGATGGAAGTCTTGACGCCCGAATAGGGATTGAAAACACCCGCAGGCAGGGAGACCACCCCCCACAGATAATTTTCCTCCACCAGATATTTGCGCAAACTCTTGTAGGCTGTGCCCGATTGAAAGATGATGCCCTCAGGCACGATGAAGGCGGCACGTCCGTTCGGCGTGAGATGCTCCGCCATGTAATCCACGAACAGCACCTCACTGCGGCTCGAACTCACCGAGAAACGTTTATGCGGTTTGATGCCGCCCTTCGGCGACATGAACGGCGGGTTGGCAAGGATCACATCGGCATACTCGTCCCAGCGTTCTTCGCTCGTGAGCGTGTCGTATTCGAAAATGTTCGGCGTGTTGAAGCCATGCAGGTACAGGTTCACCAGCGAGAGCCGCACCATATCGGGCGAGATATCGTAGCCCCGAATGTTGTTCGCCAGTTTTGTGCGTTCGGTCGGCTTGAGAGCGCCACCAGCCTTGCCATCCTTTGCATTGACAGCAAGCACGTGCTTATATGCCGAGATCAGGAACCCCGCTGTGCCACAGGCAGGGTCCAGGATGGACTCATCCTTTTGCGGATCCACCACCTTGACCATGAAATCGATGATGTGCCTCGGAGTGCGGAACTGCCCCGCATCTCCCTGCGACCCGAGAACTGACAGCAGATATTCGAAGGCATCTCCCAACCTTTCAGAATGGTCGTAGCTGAACTCGTTGATGGTCTTGAGAAAGAGCTTGAGCGTTTCGGGGTCACGGTAGGGCAGGTAGGCATTCTTGAAGATGTCACGGAACAACTGCGGCACACCCTCATTGCGGGTCATCTTGTCGATGGCTTCGCCGTACAGGTTGAGCACGTCATACCCACCCATTGCAGGGCTCATCAACTTTCCCCAACTAAACTTTTCGTATTCGCCGACAAAGAAACTGCGCTTACCGCCCAACTCCTCCGCTTCCGCATCCATATCATCCATGAACTTATAGATCAACGCGATCGTGATCTGCTCCACCTGGCTCTTCGGGTCGGGCACTTTGCCCACGAGAATGTCACGGGCGGTATCGATGCGACGTCTGGTTTCGGAATCTAACAAGTTGGGTCTCCATCTATTTTGTATCGGTGGTTGAGTAGGGCGAGTGCTTTTCTCGCCCGTATCGAAACCACACTATAATCATGAGATTGTATCGTCGTCTCAGGTTTCGATACGGCGGACGAATACCGCCTACTCAACCATCGACTTCTCGCAACACTTGCACCTGGCGCAAGTGCAGGTGTGACATAATAAACTACATAAACTGATTTAACGGTACATAATCCTTGATGTATTCAGGCACACGTTCCCGCCATGCGGGGGGAACGGCTTTGAAGTCCTGCATGGTGAAGGTCGGGTTGGTGTTCAACTCCGTCAGGCGTTTGCTCTCGATGATCTCCCGCACCTGGTGGTCGGTGATATACGCCTTGAAGAAATACTTCAATGGCATGATGACCTCTGGCTTATCGGGCTTCACATCTGCCACAAACTTCTCGAACTCCTCTTCGAGCAGGTCATCCCTGCTCTTGAACTGCTGGATGAACCCATACGCCTTCTCGATGATCTCGCGCAGTGAAAGCCTGCGGTCAATCCCCGCCGCCTTGCGAAGTTTATCGAGCGTAAAGAACTCTTCAGGCTTGTCCAGAATATGGGTGGAAACATACTCGACGATCCGCTCCCAATTCCCCTCCTGCACATTCGTCTGGATGAATAGATCTTCTTTGACCCTTTCTTCGAACTTCTCGAAGAACATGCGGTCGATCTTCATCCCCTCCAGCCCGATCGGCTGTTCCCGAATGGCGATCAACGTATCGGGATCGAATCGTTCATATCCCTCGATGAAAAAGCCGGGAGCTTCGCCTCCCTCCCCGCCTGCGCCTGTTCCCGTTTTCGAGCGGTACGGCAGCTTCAGGATTTCATCGTAATTGAACTTCTCTTCAAAGTACTCGCAGTTTGCGAAGAAGTCGAACAACTTGAAACGGGTCTTCCTTGCCGTTACGATGTCGGATTTGAGTTGCGGGTCGAACAACGTTCTGGTAAAGTCATACGTGCGCGTGCCTCGTCCCTTGATCTGGATGAAATCCGTCGGCGAGAAGATCGGTCGCATCAGGCACAGGTTGAGGATGTCTTCGCAATCGTAGCCCGTGGTCATCATGCCCACCGTCACACACACCCGTGTCTTGGAAGTCTTGTAGTTGGGGATGAAGTTCGCCGATCCGCTCAGATTGTTGTTGGCGAAATTGATCGTGAATTGCTGCGCATCCGTCACCGACGAAGTTACCTGTATCGCAAAATCCGATTGATACTTGCCGGGGAAGATCTGGTCCGCCAACTCGTTGAGGATCTGCGTCAGTTTTGCAGCATGGTTCTGGCTCACCGCAAACACAATCGTCTTGCCGATCTCGCCGCTGATCGGGTCACGCATGGCGTTCTCAAGGAAGGTCTTGCAGAACAGGTAGTTCGTGTCTTCCGAGAAGAACTTCTTCTCGAACGAACGCTGGAAGAAGGTTTCCTCCTGTTCTTCACCTTCCTCATTTTCCACGATCACCGCATAGCCTTCATCCGAAAGGAGTTGGGTCGTTACATCCGTTCGTGCATCCACAACAACCGGATTGATCAGGAACCCGTCACGGACACCGTCCAACAGCGAATAACGGAAGGTCGGCTGTCCGCCCTCGCACCCAAACGTGCGATACGTATCCATCAGGATGCGCCGTTCCAACTCGCGTGGGTCGCGTGCGTTGGCTTGATCGAACTTCTTGAGATAATCCCTCGGCGTGGCGGTCAGTCCCAGCTTGTAGCCGATGAAATACTCGAACACGGCACGGGCATTCCCGCCGATGGAACGATGCGCCTCATCGGAGATGATCAGGTCAAAGTCTGTGGGCGAGAAGAACTTCTTGTACTTGTTGTTGAACAACAAGGATTGCACGGTCGTGACGACGATCTCCGCTGTTCGCCAGGCTTCCCGATTTTCTTTATAGATAACCGTTTTGAAGTCGTTTCGCAGGAACTGCACAAATCGCTTCCACGCTTGATCTTCCAACTCAAGCCTGTCCACCAAAAACAAAACCCGCCTGGCATTCCCCGTTTTCAGGAACAACTTGATCACCGCCGCAGCGATCAGCGTCTTTCCCGTGCCTGTTGCCATCTCGAACAGGAAACGGTCATTCCCCTCCGCCACCGATTTCTGCAAGGCTTGTATCGCCCGCACCTGATACTTCCGCAGGAAGCGCAAGGCATTCTTTTCGACGAAGGATGGACGTTCATCTTCATTCTTCCACCCTGCTTCTTCCTTGTAGTTCGGGTACTGCGTCTGGACGATAAAATCCTCAGGAATGGGCTCTTCAATCAATCGTTTGGGATTGGGGCGGGTGGTCTGATAGCCCTTCACCGACCATGGTTCCGGAAACTGCGTGATCACAGATGGATTGCCACGCTCCAGGTCCCAGAAATAGTGCAGGTTGCCATTGGACAGGATCACAAAACGGCAGTTCACCGATTTGGCATACCTCCGTGCCTGTTCCTTGCCGACCAGCGGGCTCAGTTCTTCCTTTTTGGCTTCCAATACGATCAGCGGGTATCCACGCTCATCGAGCAAGAGAAAGTCAACAAAGCCTTTCCTTGTTGTTTCAAAGTCTTCCCCAAAGGCATCGATTTCCTTCTGCGTGATCTTTGTGTGCAATTCCAGTTGGATGTTGGCGGGACCAGCATCCGTGTCGAAGAAACGCCACCCTGCTTCTTCCAGTAGCTTGTTGATCTTGATCCTGGCTTTGGCTTCTTTTTGTCCCATGTCGCTCTAATTATAGTAGTGAAATCAGGCTATGAACAAGTCCGTAATGAACAGGACAATCATGATCGGTTGCCTCGGTTCTGTGGAATCCAATTTTACGACGTCGTAACGAAAATGTGTACCAATAATGACGTATAAAAACGTTTGCACCTTTGTATGCCCCTGAAATCCCTGTGAGCCCCCAAATTTAAAGCAGCCTGATAGATCGTACATGGGTTTGTGAAAGTGAACACGGGGGAACCTTTGTACGAACCACAGCGTGTCAACTCCCTCTGCCCCACCCGGGGTGGAGGGAGAAATTATTTAAGCCCTGCCTCCTGCCACTAGAGGCGGGGCTTTTTTGCTTCCAGAAAGGAGCTCACCATGAAAGAACTACTTCTCGCCGCCGCCTTCCTCATCGCCATTTTTGGGGCAGCCATCCACGAGTTCGCCCCCGATGTGTGGATCCAGATTCTGCGCCTGCTCGGACTCTAAAAGAAGGCACCAATACGCACGTATAAATACATCCGGGGGATGCAACAACCGAATACCGCCTCAGTCGGCGTCAGGGTAATCCCCGTGACAGCACTCAGGCAAAATTCAAGTAAGTGTAGAACCGTAGACAAGCTACGCACTCCCATCTCACCCGCCATATGGCGGGATTTTTTATTTAAGGAGGTCTCTCATGCTCAAAGTTCTGGTTCAAGTTCCCTGCCCATCCTGCAAGGGCAAGGCGTATCTTCCGACGTCGGAAACTGCGTTCATCTCCGGCTGGAAGTTTTTGCGCCACAAACCCTGTCCACAATGCAAGGGCAGCGGCAGGCAGATCAAATGGCTCGATCTCACCGAGCTTGCCCGGCTGCTCGAAGAGATTGCAGACGATAAGCCTTCCCGCAAGGGATTGCTGTAAGCACTCCCGATCCCCACACGAAGTCACACGATTCATTTTCAACAAAGGAGTAAATCCATGGCTACCTCGATCACCAGGCCCGAACCCGTATTCACCGAAGCGCCTGCCTCCTGGAACACCCGTTATGTCACACCCGAAGGCTTTACCTGTCAGATCACCATCCGTGGCGAAAACGGCAAAGACCTGCTTGAGAAGGCTGGCATTGCCCTTTCCTTCCTGCTGGAGCATGGCTACAAGCCCGAAGAGAATCATCGACACCCTCGTAACACCACCAGCGGTCACAGACAAAGTGGCAAATGGTGCGCCCTGCACGATTGCGAACTGAAACGCTTCGAGAAGGATGGCAAGGTCTGGTTCAGCCACAAGACCGCTGACGGCAACTGGTGCCGTGGCAGGCAGATGGGAGGCTGAAATGAGCAACATTGTCGCCTCTGCCTGTCCACACCGTAGTGTCATCGTGGTTACCACAGGTGGGATGCATTTCAGTGCCGGCGAAGCTTGGGATGACATTCAGGAAGTTCTTCTCTGTCTCGACTGCATGGAGCACATCCCGGAAGCCGATCTCCGTTCGACTGAACCATCCATGACCAGCCAAGCCATTCCTCTGGAGATCACCCATGACCACGCCTGACCGCTCCACTACAACCCAACTCCCCCTGATCGACATGACAGGGGGAGTTTCTCTTTCTCAGGAGAAGAAGAAGCTCAAGACCCGGAAGCTCAAAGTCAACGACATGCTTTCCCAGGTCCGCCAACTGCATGAGCAGATCAACACCTACCTGCATAAGTGTCCTGCCAGCGAGCGACCCTCCATCGGCAGTCCAGCCGACGCCGCCGAACTCCTCAAACCCTTCCTCGGCAATCTCGAACACGAAGAGTTATGGGTCGTCGTGCTCGACCGGCGCAACCGGGTGATCCAGCTCGTGAGGCTGTATCAAGGAAGCGTCAGTTCCAGCCAGATCCGGGTCGGCGAAGTCTTCCGGCAGGCGATCATCGAACAGGCATCCGCCATCATCCTTGCCCATGACCATCCCTCCGGTGACCCGACGCCAAGCCCTGATGATGTTGCAGTGACCCGGGCGATTGTTCAAGCCGGAAAACTGCTCGACATCGAAGTTTTGGATCACCTCATCATTTGCGCAGACCGCCACGTGAGCCTGAAGGAGAGAGGGCTCGGGTTTGCCTGATCCATTTCAAATTACGACGTCGTAATCGGGAGATTCCGTTTTACGACGTCGTAAAGCTAATTCGAGAGCATCCGTAACCGGGTGCTCTCTTTCAATGGAGAAACCATGAACATACAAACCACCTCCCGCTTGACCAGTCAGGAGTTGACCGCACAGATCACCCGTCACATCGAGGAGATCGCTGAAGCCACAGATACCGCCAAAGTCAGCGCTGAAATGCTCCGGTATCTGGAAACCACCGCCCGATTCCATAAATACTCCATCCAAAACATCTGGTTGATCATGATGGCATGTCCGCATGCGACCCGGGTGGCAGGCTTTCATCAATGGAAGTCCATGAACAGGTTCGTCCGCAAGGGAGAACACGGCATTCCGATCCTGGCCCCCATCTTTACCACCGTAAAGGAAAGTGATACCGATGCAGAAGCAAGGGAAACCGGTCCTGAAAATGGACTCGAATCCAGGCGCTTCCTCACAGGGTTCAAGGTGGTTCGCGTCTTTGACATTTCCCAAACCGACGGTGATCCCCTTCCGGATTTGAACTGGACCAGCAGGGAAAAACTCGCTGAGTTGCACGAAAGGCTCGTTTCCTATGCTCAAGGTATGGGCATTACGGTCACCGTGAAAGAACTCCACGGGGAAACTCAGGGTATTTCCAAGGGTGGCTCGATTGAAATCTCCCCCGATGCTGGTACAGCCACCCTCATCCACGAACTGGCACACGAACTGCTTCATAAGAGCGGCGAACATGGTACGTTGACACGGCAGGAGCGGGAAATTGAAGCGGAAGCCGTGGCATTCGTGGTCTCCAGGCACTTCGGATTGGAAAACAAGGTGCCGTCCGCCAACTATCTGGCCATATGGAGTGGCAGCAAAGAGTCCATTCTGGCGCACTTGGAAAGGATCCACAAGGCTGCTGTAATGATCATTGAAGGAATTGACCAGGTCGAACGGATTACGACGTCGTAATTCGGCAAGCTTGAAAGTAAGTTGGGGCCGCAAAATAGTCAGGCAAGGACCCTCCTTCAGGAATTGTTGAGGGGAGTCCTTGCTGGCCTTTGTAATGGCAAATTCGGCCAAACGTAATGAAGCCCTTACATGTAATCATCATGTAAGGGTTACATGCCCTTACATGCAAGGGGGACTACCGTCATATGTAAGGGCGGCTTTGGGGAACTGGGGTGTGGGATTTTTATAAGGCCCGTTTCCCTTTACGACGTCGTAAGCATGCCAAAGGGGAAAACCTGATGGGGATTTCCCTCGCCTGAGCCCATGAACGAATTGACGGAGATTTTGCAGGATTATCTGGCTGATCCGCAATGTAGTCTGGCAAGCGAAGGTGACTTCCATCGTGGACTCATAAAGGAATTTTTATAGTCATTTATGGAAAGACATATATTGATAGCACGAGCTTCTCCAAGGATGCTATCAGATTTCAGAGACCAGTTACTCTCGTCTTAGTATCCTGATTTCAGTTAGCACCCTTAAAAGGGTGCTGCAAACTGGAAACTAAAATATCTGAATTGGCACATTCATTTCATTATATAGGTGGAGAGATTGCAGTCTGTCCATATATTTATTAGTTGCATACAGCAAACTAAATTCACGTTCACTATTTGGCCAACTTGAGCTTATTCATAGATTTTCATTAGAAATTCGATTTTCCTCGTTTTTATACTTGACAGAACTTTTGTTCTAAATATACTACGGGCGTTCCCGATAAAGGGTACGCCTGCACTGGAAGCGGGCTGTAAGTCCATCACTCACGCAACCACAGCCTTTTTGTGCTGTTTCTGTTCTCCCAAAGTGAGTGAGGGATTCCAGGAACAGAAATAGCACAAAGTGGCTGTTTTTGTTCACCAAAATTTCTTCGACGAGGTGCCCATGAAAAACGAGAAAATCAAAGAAAACATCAAGAACGAAAACACAGTAGATTTTGAAACTGGATGGAACGATAATGATGAATTTATCCCGGAAATCATCGACTGTTTTGCTGATGCAGAACCTGCTTGTGATGAACCAGATCCTCCCCCATCAGACTTGGAACTACCGGGAACAAAGAATACGTGGACAAAATTTACCATGGCAGATGCATACCAAGAGAGAACTCCAGTAAAGTATGCTGTAGATGGCATCATTGAATTACCATCGGTAAACATAGTTTACGGAGCCCCTGGTGCTTTGAAGTCAATGATAGTACTTGACATGGCTATGTGCGTATCAATGGGCATACCTTGGCTCACAAACAAAGACGGCATCAAAGAAATATCCACCACAAACACTGGCGTTCTTTGGGTTGACTTTGATAACGGAGTGAGAAGGACACATGATCGCGTAAAAGCCATAGGCAGGCATTATCACGCTCCTATTGACAACCGCTTCTTCTATGTCTCTTGCCCGAAGGGCGGTTTGAACATGGGAACCTATGGGAATGTCGACGAACTTCGGAAAGCAATTACCCCTGAAATAGGTTTATTGATTGTTGACAACCTTGGCCTAGTCAGCGGTGGCGCCGATGAAAACTCCAGCGCCATGGTGCCTGTTATGGGCAATTTTCGTAGTTTAGCGGAGGAAAAAAATATCGCAATTGTGATTATTCACCATGAACGAAAAGGAAGCGGTGTTCATAATGGACGTAGAGGCGAGACTTTACGAGGCCATAGTTCAATTGAAGGTGCCATTGACAGATCCTTCCATATTGTACGTGAAGATAACTCTAACAAGGTTAATATTATTCCTGTCAAGGAACGTGGCAATAATCTGCGCCCATTTAGTGCATGCTTCAATTACAGGGGTAACGGGAACATTCTCATTGAAGGTTGGTTTGAAGCTGTGGATTCGGATAATCAAGAACGCCGAATAGAGAAAGCTATTCTGTCACTCTTGCGTCAAGGAGAAGCCAATCGATCTACAATTGTAAAGCATGTCAAGGATACAACTGGAACTGGCAGGAATCTCGCCGAATCTGCAATTGACAGGCTTAAAAATTCCTCTGCAATAGTGGAGAGCAAAGGCAAAAGGAATGCTACGATTTACTCCTTGTCAAAAAACGAACAAATGATACTTCCGCCAAATGTTGACATTGTTCATTACAACAAAGAGATCGTTCCAACAGGAGGTTACCTTCAGTAAATCGAGGGTTTCATGGCAACTGGAGGTATTGTTCGAGCAATACCTCCAGAAAGTAAGATGATCACGGATTTCATACTTCATTTTTCGGGATAATCAAAGCAAAGTTCGATCTAGTAGTTTTTGCCACATCAGTGATAGCTCAAGCCGATGCTAAACTGATATTTAAAAGTAAAACTTGATGTACATCCAGGTGGCGAGTAAGAGAAGCTATTCCACGCATACCGATAAAGATTGTAGATTAACTGTTCGACGATATTTGCTATAATTCGAACATAAGTTGACACCTCGTCCATTCAAAACACGGACCCAAATTGGAGAGAACAAGCGCATAAGATCCATATTTAAAGCAAGGGACTAAACAGATTTCTCCGTTTAGTCCTTTACCAAACCACCATATTTTGGGGTTTTCGGGGTAGAAGCTTCCCATATTTAGGTAGTGCCGAGGGGGAGATTTGAACTCCCGACCAAGGGCTTATGAGTCCCCTGCTCTGCCACTGAGCTACCTCGGCGTGGTCAAAGCGGGGCAAATATTACTATGGGAACATATGTTTGTCAACACGGATACAAACAATCGGTCTGGGATATAATCGATGCTGGAGAGTGCCAATGAAGATCCTCGTCCTCAACAATGACGTGATGGAACGCTCTGTAATCCAGCAGGTGTTGCAATCCAACCGGCATGAAGTCGTCCTTGCGGAAAACAGCGACGATGCCATGCAGTTCCTTCAGGAAGGGGAAATCCGCTTTGTGATCGTGGACCGCGTTACCACCGATGCCGGGGAAAAAGATTTCATCAACCGCGTGCGGGATGCCAGACCCCCCTACTACATTTATATTCTATTGATCGCATCCAGGGTGCAGGATACGGATGTCACCACACCCCGCGCCGGGGCGGATGATTTCCTGCATAA
The DNA here is from genome assembly GCA_002418205.1 of Anaerolineales bacterium UBA5797. Lineage (GTDB taxonomy): Bacteria > Chloroflexota > Anaerolineae > Anaerolineales > Villigracilaceae > Defluviilinea. The sequence continues at coordinate 16,575 of DIDP01000067.1, forward strand.
GCCGGTTGTCCCGCTTGAGTTGAAATCACGCGTACACATCGGGGAGCGGATTCTTGGGATGGGCGACGATCTGGTCAATGTAAAAGGCGCACTGGAAAACGCCGCGATGTTCGACCCGCTGACAAATCTGCTCAGCCAGAAGGCTTTCCTTGCGCTTTCCCGCGGTGAACTCGAACGCGCCCGTCGTGGACAGGTCCCCTTAAGCCTGGTCGCGTTGGATGTCGACGATCTCACGAGTATCAATGAAAAGCATGGAGAAGCGGTCGGCAATGATGTGCTCACACTGGTGGCGCAGACCATCCGTGAGAAGAGCCGTCCCTACGACGGGGTGGGACGATACAAGGATGATATGTTCCTGATCCCCCTGCCGGGCGTGATCGGTCAGGATGCGGAAAAGATCGCGGAACGAATCCTCAAGGGGATGGCAAATACGGACATTTCATTGCTCGACGGGACCGCGCTACATGTCACAGTCAGTGCGGGGATCGTTTCCATCCTGCGCGTCACAGTATCCACTGAGATCGAAATGCTGATCGAAAAAGCCGCGGAAGCTGTTTCACATGCCAAACAGGCTGGGGGCAATCAGGTGCACACGATCTTCATCTAATTTACAGGAAGTATTGCAATAGGAATAACGCGATCATCCCCGCGAGGATCGTGATCAGCGTGTTCTTGCTGAACCACGCCACCAGAATGGCAAAGGATCCAGCCAGTAATCGCAAATTGTCAAAAGAAACATCCAAAACCGAATCCCGCAGCAGCAATTCGGGGAAGACGATCGCGGACAGCACCGCCGGCGGGACGTAATGCAAAGCCCTGCGCATCGTCTCCGGGACCTGGAACCTGCCAAACAGATAAATGAGCGAGAACCGCATCCCAAACGTGATCACCCCACCGAGGAGCATCACCAGCCAGATGTTCATTCTCTCCCCTCCATGAATGTGCCGACGGTGATCCCCACCAACGCCGCGAGGATCAATCCAAGTTTATAAGGCAGTGAATACGCCAGCAGCGCGATAATGCCTGCGGATAATGCTGCGGCAATGGCAGGTCGATTCTTCAGCACGGGGACAACCATCGCGATGAATGTGAGCGGCAACGCAAAATCCAGTGACCAGGATTCCGGGATGGCAGTTCCGAGGAAGATGCCCAATGCAGTGCTGATCTGCCAGATCGTCCAAAGCGCCAGCCCGGCGCCGAACAGGAACCAGTGACCATGGGGCGTCACCTCCTCTTTTTCATATTTGAGGATGGTGGGCGCGTAGGCTTCATCGGTAAGCAGATACGATAACAGCGTTTTCCAGCGCGTCGAAACGGGGGCAAGATACGGGGCGAGCGAAGCGGAGTACAACACGTGCCGCAGGTTGACGACCGCGATGGTCAACACGATGACCAGCCCCGGCGCGGCCTCATGTACCAATTGGGTGGTGACGAATTGCGCCGATCCTGCAAAGACGATCGAAGACATCATCTGCGCCGCAGGTTTGGAAAGTCCCGCGTTGAGTGCCAGCGCGCCGTAGATCATGCCGAAGGGGAAGACGCCGATCAGAAGCGGGACCTCGGCGCGGACGCCCGCCCAGAATTGTTTTGTCTTTTCGCTCATGAGCCCGTCACCCCCCATTGGCAAGGATCGTTGCCGCGGCGCGCTGGCCGCTTTCCACCGCGCCTTCCATATATCCCTGGATGGCGGTGGCGTGTTCACCTGCAAAGAACAGACGACCTGCAGGCTCGAACAGGGTTTTCCAATGCGCAGTCACCTGACCAGGCGCAAGCGCCATATAAGAAGCGCGCGTGTAGGGCTCGTTGAGCCACGCCACAGTTTCCGTATGTTCGATCAGATCAGACGAACCGGGGAAAACCTTCTCGATCGTTGAAACCGCGACTTGTATACGTTCATCATCTGAAAGCGCGGAAAGTTCCACCGCGTGGTCGCCGCCCGTGTATGCCGTCAGAATGCCGCGTTCATGTGCGATATGACTCGTGGCATGCCACGTGTAAACGATGGGCGCGTCGGTCGCCAGCCTGCCGTTCCAGCCGACCTCATCCCAAAAGCGTTCGCGATATTCGATCATGACCTTCGTCACCGCGCCGTAGGAGACCTCGTCCACCATGCGGCGATGCGCCGGAGGCAAAGGCGGATCGAACTCGATCAGGCGTGCCGTGGTCAATGGGATCGCCAGGACCGCCAACGCGGAACGAACTGTCAGATGCGAATCGTTTTGTTTATAGGTGACAGTCACATCGTCCGGCATGACGCGCACCGACGTCACAACCGCGCCCAAGCGTACATCCCTCAAAGCGCTGGCGATGGACCGCGCGATCAGATCGTTGCCGCCGACGATGCGCGAATTTGGCAAACGTTCGAGAGTGCTGTAATACATCGCCGCGTTGCGTGCCAGGTCGAGCAGTGAAAAGCGTTCCGGCTCGGTCGTATATTCCGAGCGGATGTGCTGGATGAAATAATTCATTGCCAGCGGATGCGCGTCCAATGATGCGAGCCAGTCCGCAGTGGATCGCCGGTCGAGACGCTCCGCCTCTTTCGAAGCCTGAGGCTGATTCGGATCTTCGACCTTTTTCCCCAACTCAGCCACTGCCCGCCAGACCTGTTCGATCTCAGCCTGAAGATTCGTCTCCCATATCTTTTCATCGGACATGCGCCCTGCCCTGCCTTCGAAGAAACCCCAATCGTCATCCTGCGCCTGCCAGCTCCCCACGCGCCCCAATTGCAGATTGAACTCCTTTGCAAAGGCAAGCATGCGCGTGTGCGTATCCTCGATGAATTCACCGCCCGCTTCCGCGACCAGCCCATCCGAGAATCTGCGCAGACTATATACGCGCCCACCGACGCGCTCGCGCGCCTCCAGCACTGTGACCTTCCAGCCCGCGCGTTGAAGATCATATGCCGCGGCAAGCCCCGCCATGCCCGCGCCGATGACCGTTACCGTTCGATCCTTCATTGAAGCCATGTTGTTCCTTTGAGGTTGAGATTAACTTACGTACGTCAGCCAGCCTTCGTATTTCCCGATCCTGCCGTGGACAGCATCCTGATACACTCGCTGGACCGCCTTCGTGACGGTACCGGTCCCTCCGCCGCCAATTTTACGAAAATCGATTTCATTCAACGCAACCACTTCCGCGGCAGTGCCACAGACGAAAACCTCATCCGCGATATAGAGTTGATCGCGCGAGATGGGTTGTTCCAAAACTTCGTAGCCGAGATCGTTCGCGATCACAAAAATGGAATGGCGCGTGATCCCCTCCAGGATCGGGGCAGTGGAGGGAGTAACGATCTTGCCTCCTCGCACAAGGAAGAGATTTTCACCCGTACATTCCGCCACATAACCCTCCGGGTCGAGCATGATCGCCTCCTCGAACCCAAGCCGGATCGATTCGGTCTTTGCCAGAATGCTGTTGACATAATTCCCCGACACCTTGGATTTGGTCATCATCACGTTCGGATGATGGCGCGTAAAGGAGGAAACGTTCGCGCGCACACCATTGGCAAGCGCCTCTTCGCCGAGATAGTTCTTCCATTCCCAGACGGCGATCCCCAGGCTGGCTTTTCCGGCATCCAGATTCAGGGTCGTTGTGCCGGTATTGAAGTAGATCAGCGGGCGGATGTAACACTCAGCAAATCCGTTCACTCTGACGGTTTCCACGATCGCACCCATGACCGTTTCAACGGTGAAGGGCAGGTCGCGAAAGCCAAAGATCTCCGCCGATTCGATCAGGCGCTCCGCATGTTCGGGCAAACGGAAGATGGCGGGACCCTTGTCCGTTTTGTAGGCGCGGATCCCCTCGAAGACCGCCGCGCCATAATGCAATGCGCCCGTCAAAAAATGGATGTTCGCCTTTTCGTATTCGACCAGTTCGCCATCCATCCAGATGAATTTTGATTCGATACCCATAAGAGATACTCCTGACATTTTGGTCTTGCCTCTGTTCCCCTTGAATTGTTCCTGTCGACCGAATACGGCTATTTTATCCCATCCAAATCTTGCAGTCAGGATATGTGAAGGAAAAACCATACCAGCGCGTGAGCAACTGCATTGGGGGTTCACCCGTATCCTTCCATCTTGCGTACGGAACGCCATCCAACGGATCAAGGTTGATTTGCAGACAACGCCCGCGCCAATCATCTTCGATGCCGTCTTTCGGGATGAACTTGACCGGATAATATCTGGCATGCTTCCCAGCGATCACGCCCAGTCCCTGGGTTTGACGCGGCAGGCGCGGATCGATGGATCGGCTCATGCTGAGATGGAACGGAGGCGGAAACCAGACCCGGCTCTTGATAAAACGCGCGTATACATGCCGGCTGATCCATGCCACCCATGAAAAAAAGGTGGAAAAATAGACTTCGATCCCGGGCGTTTCGATCAACGCCGCCCCGACGGTTGTCATGCGGACCGGCCATACATCCAGACGTCCGCCCGCCAACGGACCATCAAAGGCTTCACCGGAGATATGATCCCAGCGGGAATGGGTCTCGCGGTCGCCCAATACCGCCAACCCATTGATGACGCCGATCGCGCCGAAATGATGGACTCTCCCATTGACGACCGGAGTTAGACCAACCCCGCTATTGCAGGGCGCTCAAAATGAGACCAGATACGGCTCTCCCGCCAGTTCCCCCTGGGCAACATGATGATAAGCCATTTCCCTCGCCAAAAAAGCGCGGTGCATGCCGCCGCGCTCGAAAGCGATCAATTCCATGTCCGGTCTCAACCTGGTGTTGGAAAGAGGGATGCTTTGTTCGGGGAACCTGAAAGGTTCGAAAAGAAAGCCTTTCTTTTTGAGGAACAGCGATCGGCTGCGATCGACCATCATGTGCGAATGCTACCCCGGCGGACTGCGGAATGTCAATGCAACGGATGCCAGCGCAAAGACAATACCATCGCCAGGATGATCAACGCCGCGGCAAATGCGGTAAAGAAGACGCTGATCTCGATGGTCTCGCGGGTGACGATCACGTAGGTGGGCAGGTTCTGGAACACTTCTTCGAGTTCGTTGGCGCTTGTCGCAAGATAATAGGTCCCACCGGTCATGTCTGCGATCTGCTTCAGGGTCACATCGTCGATCTCGCGGCGGAATCCCTGTCCGCCACCCGGTTCCGGTGAAAACCCGAAGCCAAACCCTGGGAAGCCGCCAAACTCCTCGAAGCGGTCGCCGCAATTCATCGGTGACGTGTTGTTCGCCGTCCCATACCCGATCGTATAGATACGGATCCCGCGCTGCACCGCCTGTTGCGCGGCGGTCAATGGATAGGGACCCGCGTTGCTTGCGCCATCCGTGAGCAGGACAATGATATGGGGCGAAACCTCCTGATCGGGGCTGGGCAGGCTCCCGGTCCCGGGAGAGGCGGAGATGTCGCTTGGCGCGATCCGGTCATCGATCTCTGCAAGCGCGTCGATCGAACGGAGGATGGCGCTGCCGATCGCGGTCCGGCGCGCGGTGGTCAGGTTTTCGATGGCGTCCACCAGGGCATTCACATCGGTTGTCGGAGGCTGGATCAATTCGGCAAAACCGGCAAAGGCAACGACGCCGATCTGCCTGCCCGATTTATGATTCTCGACGAAGAATTGCGCGGCGTCCTTGGCGGCTTCGAGACGGTTGGGGGAAATGTCGGTGGAGCACATGCTCCTTGAGACGTCGATCGCCAGGATGATGGTGGCTTTATTGGATGGGACCGAGACCGTTGCCGAGGGTCTTCCGAGGGCAATCACCAGACTTGCAAGCGCCAGCATGAACAAACCGAACGGCAGGTGTCTGCGCCACCAGGATTGATTCCCGGACATCGCCTCGCGCACCAGGGACAGGCTCGAATAACGGACGGTAAAGCCCTTCCGCCGCCGCAACAGGATGATGTAAACCGCGATCGCAAACGGAACGATCAATAATAAGATCAGAAAACCGGGCCAGAGCAAACTCATTTATCCATCCTCATGGCACATGTCCGAACCACAACAGGGAGAGTACGCCGCCGATCAAAAATACGAGGATGCCGACCCCCGCGAAGATGGATGTCAATTCCAGTTCCTCCGGCTTGATCGAAAGTTTGGGTTCGAGATCCTTGTAGATCCTTTGCAACTGCTCCTCATCCCCGGCATAGTAATATTGCCCGCCCGTGATCCCCGCGATGTATTGCAGCATCGCTGCATCCAGCATTGAATGGATGTTCATGCCTTCTACTTTGACTATTGTCCCCTCCGGCGTGCCGACGCCAACCGTGTAGACTCGGACACCCAGGTCCACTGCCAGGTCTGCCACAAGCGCCGGGTCGGGGCTTTCGTTGTTCTCGCCATCACTGAACAGGACGATCACCGCAGACGGATACCAACCCTGCGGCGAAGGCGGCAGTTCCTCCGCTGAAGATAGACTGCTCGTGTTGATGAGAGGCGGATCGCCCGCATCCACGGCGATCGTGTTGAGCGCGACCAGCATCCCATTCCCCACGGAGGTGCCGCGCCGCGGCACCAGGCGGTCGATCGTCGCCAGGGTCACCTCGCGGTTCGCATCCGGCGCCTGGACCGTGAGACCTCCATCGCTGAACGCCACGACACCGATCACGACGCCGGGTGGCTGTCTCTCCACAAACTCACGCGCCGCGGCTTTTGCCGCTTCGATGCGCGTCGGCTGCGCGTCATCCGCAGACATGCTGCCCGATACATCGAACGTCAGAATGACCGTCCCTTCGAGCTTGGGCAGGGAAACGGTCGCCTGCGGACGCGCAAGCGAAAAGAGCAGGATCGTGATCCCGGACAAAAAAATGATCGCCGGGATGTGCGGGCGCAGGCGAAAACCGTCCGCCCCACCCCGCCCGCGTAACAGGGCTCCATATTGCGCGGCAAACTCTCGCCGTCGCTGTTGCACGCGGACATAATAAACAACCAACAGCGGGACAAGCACCAACAAAACGAGCAATGAAGACCAGATGAATGACATAAGATCTACGCCACCCTCCGTTGTTGCTGGCGATGCTTCGCAAACCGCACGATCGCCTTCACCAAATCCTCATTCGTGGATAATGTCATCACGTCCACACCTGCGCGCTTGAAGGCGATGTTCAACCCAGCCTCGCGACGCTGTGCCGCATCATAGAACCGCCTTCGAAACTTTTGGTCATGCGTATCCACGAACAACTGCTCGCCGGTCTCGGCATCCTCCATCATCACCATGCCAAGGTCGGGCAGTTCCACTTCGCGCGGGTCCCACAAACGGATGGCAAGCACCTCATGCCGCTGGCTCAACAAACTCAAAGGTTTCTCCCAGCCCGGCTCGCTGATGAAATCCGAAATAACGAACACCAGCGAACGCCGTTTGATCGAATTCAACGCGCCTTCCAAAAAGGATTTGAGATTCGTGCGCGGGACGCGTGACAGACGCGGCTGTTTGAGCATATCGTGGACGAGGCGCAGCACCTGCAAGCGCCCGCCTCGTGTCGGGACCGTATGCTGGATCCTGCTCCCAAACATCATCGCCCCGACGCGGTTGCCGTGCCGCGTCAACAAACGCGCCAGCACGGTCACAAAATCGATCAGCATCGTGCGCTTCTCGTTGAACGATTCCACGGTCCCAAAATCCACCGAGGGACTCATATCGAGCAGGAACCAGGCGGTCAGCTCGCGGTCCTCCACGTACTGACGCACATACGGCGTATTCATGCGCGCGGTGACGTTCCAGTCGATATAGCGAATGTCGTCCTCGGGCTGGTATTCGCGCAGGTCGGCGAAGTCCACGCCAAAGCCATAGAACAACGTGCGGTAGTCGCCCTGAAACAAGCCATCCAGCCTGCGGATAACCTTCCAATCCAGCCGGAGGAGGATTCGCTCAGGCGTTGCTGTGGATGTTGGAGTGTTCATGCAAGGGCACCACCGGGATCGGAATGCGCTCAAGGATCTGGTTCAGAATATCATCACCGGTCACGTTATCCGAAAGCGCTTCATACGAAAGCACGATGCGATGACGCATCACATCGAGCGCCATATCCAGCACATCCTGCGGCAGGGCATAATTGCGACCGCGCACGAACGCCAGCGCGCGCCCGGTCAGAATCAAATTGATCGAAGCGCGCGGACTGGCGCCAAACATGATATAGCGTCCCAGTTCCGGCAACCCGACCTCCTTCGGATCGCGCGTGGCGGTCACCATGCGGACCGCGTACTCCATCAACGCCGGGTCCACATAAACCTTATCGGCATCCTTTTGCAGTTTGAGCAACTGCTCGATGTTCAGCACCTTCTGGACAGCCTGCAACGCGCCCGTCATCCGCTCGACGATCACAAACTCCTCCGTCGAAGACGGATACCCGATCAGAACCTTCATCATGAAGCGGTCCACCTGTGCTTCGGGCAGGGCATACGTACCTTCCGTTTCGATGGGGTTCTGCGTTGCCAGCACCAAAAACGGATCCGGCACCTTGTGCGTCTCGCGCCCGATGGTCACCTGTCGTTCCTGCATCACCTCGAGCAGGGCGCTTTGCACCTTCGCCGGGGCGCGGTTGATCTCGTCAGCCAGCAACAGGTTCGTGAAAACAGGACCCAGCGAGGTATCGAATTTGCCGGTCTTCTGGTTGTAGATGCGTGTCCCGATCAGATCAGCGGGAACAAGATCGGGCGTGAACTGGATGCGTTTGAATTCCCCGCCAACCGACTCTGCCAGCGTCTTGATCGCCATCGTCTTCGCCAGTCCCGGTACGCCTTCCACAAGGATGTGTCCGCGCGCCAGCAGGGCAACGATCATCCGCTCGAGCAAATGATCCTGACCGACGATCACCTTCTTGACCTCATACAGGACCTGTTCCATCGGTGTGCGGTTCTCGGATTTTTTATTTAGAGTCATCTGCCATCTCTCCTTCGGTCTGGGAATTCGGAACAATCAATAAGGCGGCGAGCCTGCCCCGCCGGATACGGCAACATCGATCGGCACGGCAAAACCAATGCCGATGAAGAAGTTCTCGTCCGTCGGGTTGACCAGCCCCGTCACTATGCCGATCACGTGTCCGCTGCGGTTCAACAACGGACCGCCCGAATTGCCGGGGTTCGCCGCGGCATCGAACTGGATCAACCCTTCGATGGCGGACTCCCTGCCCGCCGGGCGGAAGGCACGGTTGAAACCGGAGATCACCCCCGAACTCATCGAACTGTAAAAACCAAACGGATTGCCGACAACGTACACTTCATCCCCCAC
>DIDP01000020.1 GCA_002418205.1 Anaerolineales bacterium UBA5797
AACATACGGCGCTCCCTTACGGAGCGCCGTATTCTTTCATCCTACTCCCAACTCACATCTACCAAAACAGCCCGGATCACAACCCGTTTCCTGTAAGTGTTGCTCTTCTCATCATATTCCTTGCAGGTCACCAGCGTCAGCCACGGTCGTTCCTCGTGCCTTAGAACGGACGAATCATTCGATTCAACAACAGTATTGGCGCGCACCTCAAAGGTGAACTTTTGTCCGTAGGCATGCACGATGACCTTGTCGCCGTACTTGAGCTTATTCAAATTGACAAATGGACCGGGCAGACCGTTCGAGTCATAGACGTGACTCGTAAGCACGCTGTTACCGTTCCACGATGGGAAGGCGCTTCCTTCCAACCATCCGGCCTGTTTGCCCAACCAGGACACATCCCACCCTCCCTGCTTTGCCGGCACGCCCACAATTGGGATCTTGATCCCCAGTGCCGGGATTTCCAGAAGGAGGTCGGTTGACGCATACACCAAATCCCTAGGCTGTTCAGGAAGCCTGGTTTCCACATTCGGAGCGAACCCGGTCGCGGGGAGTCTCGTAACCCGTCCGGTTTGGGTTGTAATTGTCACAGACGCCGCGTTGTTGGAAACAACATCGCTTGTCGACGAGGTGACCAGACTGGCTGTATTCGTGATGGGAGGATTGCCCAGGCTGTTGACCGTTGTAACAATTTCGATCGTAACCACATCCGTGACGCCCAAATCGCCGCCCAAGGTCACAACCACAGTATAGGGCGCGGGTCCGGTTCCGATCGGCGGCGTGACATTCACCGAAGTGCCAAACGGCGCATCGGTCACGTTCACGGCGGTCACATCGAATTGAGGCGGCAGGGTGTCCGTGACAACGACGCCTGAAGCGGGGGCGTTCCCCTGATTGGTCACGGTCAATGTGAATGTCACCGTTTCACCAACACTTGCCTGCAAAGGATCTCCAGCCTTGGAGATCGCAGGGTCAGCAACGAGGGAAGCGCTGGCAGTATAACTGGCGGTATCACCATCCTGTGGCGTTTCGTTTGTATCAGCAGTTGCGGTATTGTCATTCGTTCCTGAAATTGCAATGATCGAACAAGTGTAAACCCATTCCTCGCCGGCTTCGAAATCCGCATCGTTGTCTCCGGTGAGGTCGGTACCGCGTACCAGGGTGCAGCCCGCCATGCCATCATCCACGGTCAGACCGGTCAATGTAATGTTGCCTGTATTTGCCACGCGGATTCGGTAGTAAACGGTATCGCCAATCGCAACAGTCACGCTGGTATCGTTCCAGGTGCTGTTATCGGTCGAAACTTCCTTCACGATATTCAAGGAGGGCGCCTGAGACAATGAAGTTGTCTGCGTGTCCGTATCCGTCACGGGATTGCTCCCCGGATAGTCACCGGTTGCCGTGGCAGTATTGGCACGCGAGCCCGAGTCGATATCGGCTTGTGTCAGGGTGTAGACGTTATTCGTTGCCGCGCAGCTATCAGTCACGCCTGGAGCGAGGGATGCAATAGTACAGGAAAGCGTTGGCAGGAGAGGGTCAGCCACAACGATATTGGTCACTGTGACATTGCCGGTATTTTCAACCGTGAATGCATACGTGATCGTATCACCCGCGTTGACGACGCCACCCGGCGGGACAACGGCATCATCCAATGTGGCGGTCTTTATCAGCACAACGGACGGGGATTGGGTTAATGATGTGTTCCTTATATCCGAATCTGTGACAGGATTATTACCGGGATCGGTCCCTGTCGCGGTTGCAGTATTGGCGCGGGAACCGTTATCGATATCTGCCTGCGTCAATATATAAACATTGTTCGCCGCGGCACAGCTGGAGGTTACGCCCGGCGCAAGACTCGCTATCGTACAACTCAGAGTCGGGAGAAGCGGATCGGTGACAACAATGTTCGTGATGTTCACGTTGCCCGTATTTTCGACCGAGAATCCATAAGTAATGGTATCACCGACATTTACGACTCCGCCCGGCGCGACCACCGTATCATCCAGCGTCGGAGTCTTGGTCAACACGATGGATGCGTTCACCGTCAAGGATTGTGTGTCGTCATCCGCATCTGTGACATCCGATCCTGTGGGAGGCGTTCCTGTGACAGTGGCTGTGTTCGTAAATGTTCCGGCATTTATGTCGACAACGGTGACCGTATAAGTTCCAGTAAAGGTCGTGGAATCACTTGCGCCGGGTGTCAAGCTGGCGATCGGACCGCCCGTGATGGTTACACCGCCAACCGTATCCGCCAGTGTGATATTTGTCAAAGTGACGTTACCGGTGTTCATCACAGTAAAGACATAACTGATGGTGTCCCCCGCGCTAATGCCCGGAGTACCATCATCATCGTTGAGGGTTCCGGTCTTTACCAGGGCAATGGCTGGAGACTGAACAAGGGCGACGATCTGCGTATCGGCATCCGTGACCGGATTACTGTCAGGATCGTCGCCGGTGGCGGTGGCAGTGTTGAGGCGGGAACCATTATCGATATCCGCTTGTGTCAGTGTGTACACATTGTTCGTGGCAGTGCAACTATCGGTCGCCGCCGGGGCGAGGGATGGAATCGTGCAGGATAATGCTGGCAGAAGTGGATCGGTTACAACGATGTCTGTTATGGTGACATTGCCCGTATTTTCCACCGAGAATGCATAGGTGATGGTATCACCCGCGTTAACCACACCGCCTGGCGCGACAACCGTATCATCCAAGGTTGGTGTCTTTGTCAATACAATGGAGGGCGAGGATGACAGATTAACCGTCTGTGTGTCATCATCTGTCACAGGGTTGTTGCCGGGATCGGCACCTGTCGCGGTGGCGGTATTGTCACGCGAACCCGAGTCGATATCGGCCTGTGACAGGGTGTAGACGTTATTCGTCGCCGCGCAGCTATCAGTCACGCCGGGAGCGAGGGAGGCAATCGTACAACTCAAAGTTGGGAGCAAAGGATCGGTGACGGTGATATTTGATATCGTGACGTTGCCAGTGTTTTCAACCGAGAAGGTGTAAGTGATCATATCGCCTGCATTGACCACGCCGTTCGGCGGGACCACTGTGTCATCCAGAGTCGGGGTTTTGGTCAGAACGATGGAGGCGACCAGCTGCGTGTTGGTAAATGTACAGGTAATGTTTTCGTCCGCGTCAAGGTCGACCGTCGCGGTGGAAGTTCCGAGGTCCGTGGATGAGCCGTTATCAGGATCGACACAAGTCAACCCGGTAAGCGACCAGCCGGTCTGTGCGCCTTCTGTTGCAGAATAAGTGCCGGGAACAAGAGTATTGAATGTTGCGGTGCTGGGAAGTGTCCCATCGGCGTCGTCATCAAGGCTGAAACCACCGCCGAAGTCGAATCCGTTTGGACCTGATCCTGTAAAACTGAAATCCTGCGGATCATCGGGAAGGGCATCCTTGGAGATCGTAATGGAGCCATATGCAGGTGTAACATTAACAGTGTTGCTCGTCGCGGCATAATTATTTAAGACCGTCGAGTCCGCCCCTGATCCACCAGAACCGTTGCGCTCGCCGGTGGTACTGCCGCTCGAGCCAACCAATGTACAGGTAAACGGCGCGGCTGCACAATTACCCTGTTCGCCGGGCAGACCCGTATACGTGAGGCTGGCAGAATTGGAGATGGTTGTGCCTGAAGGCGCAGAATTGGAAATGGTCGCATCCACGGTCACGGTAACGGTATTCCCCGGATCAAGACAGGAGACGTTTACAGTGATCAGTTGTACGACCGTTGAATTGCTTGTTGAGAAAGTATTACCGCCCGCACAGGTCGCGCCCTGATCACTCGAAACATTGACCGCACCAAGCGTTAAACTGGAATCGAATGTATCGGTCAACACAATGTCGAAGGCAGTGGCAGCATTGGTGTTACTGGCAGATACATTGGAAAACGACAACGTATAAGTCAATGAATCTCCGGGCAGATATGGGCCTGTGGCTGGTGCAACCGATTTCGTAATGCCGGTTATGGCAGGCTCCGCAATGGAAACCGTCACGTTCGGGGATGCGGAACCGACGGTCCCGCCATTGACCAGGAGAGTAACGTCGTTCTGGCGGTTGTTGGCAACATTGGCGCCGGTCTGGTTATTCGTGCCCTGATTGATCGTCGCAGTGGCATTGACGTTCAGCACCAGCGCATTGAACTCAATGACAATGTATTCAGAGTCTGCATCTGAATCGGAGTTCGTGATGTTCCCCAGACTGAAAGTGACATCCGTTCCGCTTCCAAAAGCACCGGGGCCGATCGCTGACCCAGGCAGGACAAAGGTCGGTGAGATGGAACTGCTCGATCCATTCACCACCAGCCCCGCGCCATTCAATGTGGAAGATGTCATGCAGCTCGCGCCGCCGTTACAGACAAATGCCGTGGTTGCGGTGCCATCGTCCAGGAACTGCAACCCCGTCGGGATTCCATCCAAAAGTTGAACATTTGTGAACGAACCTTCGGGGATCATGGCGGCAAGCCGGTAACGGATCATTTCGCCAATCGCCACGCGATCGGTGCCCGGAGAGAAGCCTGTAAACGATTCAGATGTTGCAACCAATGATTTGGAAGGTTGGGCATCGAAAACATTCAAGACGTACGAGGCGGTTCCACCTGTCCCACCATTCGTGGAAGAGACATTGCCCGTTGTATTATTTTTCCTCCCGCTGGTCGTTGCGACAACATCCACACTTATGGAGCAGGACCCTGATGCGGTGATCGTACCGCTGCCAAAGGTAAGCGTGGTATCGCCCGCACTCGGACTGAATACAGGGCTTCCACAACCGGAGACGGAAACATTGGGAGGATTGGCAACCTGCAAACCGACAGGCAGCGAATCGGTGAAGGCAACACCCGTCAGATCGGTCCCTGCATTGGTGTTGGAGATCGTGAACGTCAAAGCACTGGTATCGCCAACAGCAATAATCTCGGGAATGAATTGTTTCTCGATCGATGGCGGCGCGATGACCGTCACCGTATCTGCACTGGAATTATTGGTTTCATCCAACTCCGTGACAGCCGAACCCGGATCAACGGTTGCAGTGTTCACAAGTGAGCCAGCCGCGGACGGAGTGACAGTGAATGTGACGCTGAAAGACGCGCCTTCTGCAAGCGATACCGGTCCGTTCGCCGCGCAGCCGAGGGCTGTTCCCGTTATCGAACAATCGATCGTCCCTGAGGGCGATGTCGCGCCGGGTATGACCGTCAGCGCGCCCTGCGGATAATAGCCCGCCGCGCCAGGCAACGTATCCATCAGGATCGAATTGGCATCTGCAAATGAGGCATCTGCCACGCCGTTGTTGGTGACGGTGATCGTCCAATCGAAAGAGTTGCCCAACGCCAGACTACCACTGACATTATTCGTCTTGGTAACCGCCAAATCGGGAGGTAATGTCACGGTCACGCCATCGGTATTCGAATCGACTCCATCCACTGTGGCGGTGGCGGTATTCGTCACGCGTCCCGCAGTGACATCCCCCGCCGTAACCAAATACGTTGCAGTACAAGTCACGCTTTCACCCGGATCCAGATAATCGTCGTTGTCGCCCACGGTGTTGACGTCCGGGCAGGTGACCGTTGCCTTATCGTCGGCTACTGTTACGGGTCCGAGCAAGGGGTAGCCGCCGTTATTCGTCACAAGATAATCATATGTGATAGTCTCGCCCGCAGCGAAGAATACGCTTTTGTCCGCGGTCTTATCCAGTAAGAGCGAGATCGTTCCATATTGCGCGGAGGAGGTCCCCTCATCGCCCCCGGTATACGTGCTTGTAGTCGCGGTGGCAGTATTCACGAACGGATTGGGCGAGGGCGCGGATGAAATGGAGATCGGTCCGACCACACAACTGGCCGAATCACCAACAGCCAATAAAGTGGGCAGGGTCGGTGAACAGGCTGCCATATTAACATCCGGATCGGCCACACTGATGTTATTCAGGGTCGTCTCACCATCGTTCGTGATCGTGAATCGATAGTAAATATCTGCGGTGGGAATCAAGCCGACATATTTGACCCAGGTTGCGTTATCGGTCGAGATTTGCTTCAGCAAACCGATCAATGGTTGAGGATTGCTCACAGCCAATGTCGCGGTGGCTGTATTGCCGCTGCCGCCTTCGACAGAAGTGACAGCGGTGGTCACATTGTCGGGAGGATCGATTGCCACCCCGGTCACAGTGATGGAAAAAGTACATGAACTATTCGCATTCACCGACCCCCCGCTAAAGGTGAGTACATTGCTGACAATATTCCAGGTGCCATTACAGACGCTGCCGCTGTCATCGGCGGCAGTCACTCCTGCGGGCAAGGTGTCGGTAAAACCAATGCCTGTCAATGTTGTGGTTTGATTCGGATTGGTGATCAGGAACTGCAATGTTGAAGTCTCACCCACGAGAATGGAGGATGGGGAGAAGGATTTTTCGAGGGTGGGCGGTGCGATGACCGTCAGCGTATCTGTGGCATAACTGGTGGAAGTGCCGCTTTCCGTGGAGGAAAGAAAGCCGGTGATGTTTTCATAATTGCCTTCCTCCACGCCGGTCACATTTACAGTAATCGTGCAACTGCCTCCCGCAGCAAGAGACTGCCCGGAGAGGCTGATCGTATCAGTTCCCGGGACCGCGGTGACGGTTCCACCTGTACATGTGCCGCCGACACCGTTGGGCGTAGCGATCACCAAACCATCCGGCAAAACATCGGTGAAGGAGATGCCGGATTGGGCTACGTTTCCACTGGCTGTGTTGGTGATGGTAAATGTCAAGGTAGTGTTCGCACCTTTGACGATGGGGTCCGGGGAAAAGGATTTCGCCAGGGTCGGCGCGGGAGCCGGGATCAGACATCCCGTAAAGGTGACCGTGTCGATCTGCATGAAGGCATTTGAGTTGGTCGCGCCCACGGCATTGATCCTGAAGTACGTCTGGCTGGAACCCGTCGCCGCGGCGTTGAGATTTCCCGTTGACCGGAACGTCGTATCAAATGTGGTGGAACTGAAGATCTGGCTGAACGATCCGGCACCGCCTGTTGTACTCGACCAGACATAGATCGTTGGCGTGGTGGATGAACCGCCTCCCCAGTTTGAATCTCTTGCAAAACTTAGCGAGACCTGTACTCCTGAATATTTGCTGGTATCAATGGCAAATTGAAAATATGGAGAAGTATCGCCGGTTACCGCTCCACTACTCGGGAAATTCCTGCCAGACCAGGATGGCGCCGGATTGCCAATATTTGTATCGATCGTGGATGCCGTTGTCGTTGTGCTGGCAGTTGCTGTGGCTACGTTTCCGGCTTTGGTGGTGTAAGCAGGCGTGGTAGCGGAGGAACCGCTGGGGAATGTCCATGTCGCCAAAGTCTGCCCCGGCACACAGGCGGACGCGCTCGATACCTTTAGCGTGTCGGACGCGAAATTGCCGGTGTCTGTTGACGTGTTGATAAACAGGTTGCTGGTCGTGTTGGGATAATCCGCCGCGGCGTCAGCAGTGACCGATACATTGATCGTACAGGTGCCATTGGGCGCGATCGTACCGTTTGAAAAAGACAGGGAAGTGGCATTCGCAACAGGGACGGGCGAGAATGCGCCTGAACCGCATCCTGAATAACCCACATTGGGAGTGGATGCCACTTTCAAGCCGCCCAGCAATGTATCTGTGAAATTCACTCCACTGATGGTTTCGGTGGTGGGATTGGTCAACTTGAAGGTCAACACCGATGTCCCGCCGGGGGAGATCGCCTTTGGAGCAAATGTCTTTGTGATTTGGATGGAGGAAGGTCCGAGGATGGAGACGTAACGCACACCGGTCGAAAAGTCCGCGTTATAGTGATAGCTGGAACCGGAAAAATCATAGATCAGCGTATTTAGACTCTGGGTGGTTCCAGCGCCGCTCAGGATGGTTACGTTGTACGTGACTGTTATACTGCCACCGTATTTCCCTGTGGCAACACAGGAACGATAGTTGGGCGAATTGGGATCGTTCACCCAGGTACAGCCATCCGCATAGGGTCGCGTCGTCGCAAGCGGATCGGTACCCGCGTTGGCGGAATAGGTCGAAGTGACGGAATTTACCTGAAAGATCGTATTGGGGAAATTGATGAAGCTTTCAAGTTGTTCATATCCCTGTGTGGCGGTGTTGCCAACCAGTTGAATGTTATAAGTATTGCCCACCATCAAGGTCATGGTCCCGCCAGCCGGGGTCGAGGCTCCATCCAGTTTCACGTCGGTAACAGCGTTCCGGTTTTGCGAGATCAGATGCTCAACGAATATTTCGCGCGGCCTGGGCGTGGAGATCGTGCCCAGCGCGTCCGCCGTGGCTGTGATGTAATATCGGCGTGTATCGTTGTAGGCGTTGGCATCGCGCGTCACCTGGACTTCGTAATAAAAGTCGACGCACGCGTTGGGGGCAAGGGAATATCCCGAATAGGATGTGTTTGAGCCGGGACGGAGATTGATGTAATCCTTTGCAGGGGTGGGATCGGTCGCCTCCCAATTGAATGTTGAACTGACATTCGTAGCGGTCGCATCTCCACTATTGCAGACCCGCGCACCCACCGGGAAGTTGTTCGGACCTACACTGACATTGTTGGAATCCAAACCGACCACATTCCACGTCAACGGCGTGATGGTCAAATTTGCCGCGGCGAGAACCACAGACTGCGGTTGAAATGCAAGACCAGCCAGGAAAACGAGCAACAGGGTCAGTCGCGAAACAATGGAACGAAAACTCATGATCTTCTCCGGGAAAATAATAGGATCATCCTTGACATGGGATGATCAACCATGGCGAACCAAGAAAAGCTTTAAACGGGTTGGTGATACTATTTTCGCTTATATGTCTGGTTCTCAGGATGGGGAAATGAACGAATTAGTTTGTAAAAGTTTGAAGATACCATTTATCATGATTGGCATGACTCTGCCCGCCTTTTGGATCCCCGAGGTTGGATTGAGCCGGAATGGAAGGGGGATGTCAATCAGAAAAAACGACCAAAGCAGACCGGCAGAATACCGCTCAACAAGCCCGTACTTAAGTACTACACTCATTTTACGACGCAAAAATTGACGGGGCAATGGTAATACTCTTCAATTTTGTTAGCATCCATTAAACTGGATACCGTTTCCTCTTGGTGTGGATATTTTGATACGGGAGGAGTGCAAAGCCTGCAAAGGTTCTCCTTTGCGTTCCTGACGTTCTTTGCAGCAAATTCGACATGAGGGTTATCCAAAAACACCATGAAGGGTGTCAACCTGAATAAATTTCAAAAGGTTCTGCGTTACACATGGAATGATATTGATTGACACACCCCCTCACATGGATTATCCTTGCGCTCGTCCGGGCAGGCCCGGCGCGGCAAAGCCTGCCGAACCCCGCCAGGGTCGAAAGACAGCAACGGTAAGGAAGTGTCTTTGGGTGCCGCCGGTCACCTGTCCGGATATTCATATGAAATCATTCCGCTGGTTATTTATTTTCATAGTGCTCGTCGCGGGCATCGGCATGGGGCTGGCCTACGGCTGGCTGGTCGAACCGGTCGAATATTTCGATCTCACCCCCGATACATTGCGCACCGATTACAAAGCCGATTATGTCCTCATGGTTGCCGAAGCGCATCGCGTCGAACAGGACCCCGGTCTTGCCGCGCGCCGACTGGCGATCTTTGGCGCCCAATCCCCCTCCGCCATCGCCTCCGAAGCGCTCGATTACGCCCGCACCAATGGATTCCCGGATTCCGATATCGCCATCCTGCAGGAACTTGTCACAGCCATGCAAGCCTGGAGCGGGATACTCCAATGAAACGCGTTCCCTGGGATATCCTGCTTGCGCTTCTCGCGGGACTTGGAATTGGTCTCGTTTACGCATGGATGATCTCCCCCCTGCGCGTTATCGATTCGGAACCCGCGGCATTACGCGCAGACTTCAAAGACCAGTTCCGGTCTGCAATCGCCGCATCCTACGCCGCGACCGGAAACCTGCCGCGTGCCCAGGCAAGATTATCCCTGCTGGACGATAACCCGGTTGAAGCCCTGAATGCCCAGGCACAAAGGACCATCGCCAGCGGGCAATTCGCACAAGCCGACCAACTCGCCGCACTCGCATTCGCCCTGGAAAATGGAACAAACCTGCCAGCCACGCCGACGGCGTTTGCCACAGATATCGCTCCTCCCGCAGATCAAGAACCGACGGTCACTTCGCTCCCGCCTCCCGAAGATGATTCCTTCATCACCGAAACTCCCCTAACGGTTGAAACAGCGCCGGTTGAACCACAACCCATCCAAAACACGGCAACCCCGCGCCCAACACGGACTCCTCCTCCAACCCAGGGCGCATCTTTTGCCCTAACCGCCCAGGATACCGTCTGCGACCCCAACCTGCCTGACGGATTGCTGCAGGTCATGGTGTACAGTTCCAATCGGCGGCAACTGGCAGGCATCAAAGTGATCATCATCTGGGAAACGGGAGAGGAGCAATTCTTCACAGGCCTCAAACCGGAACTTGGCAATGGCTACGCCGACTACCTGATGACGCCCGACACAGCCTACACCATCCAACTTGGTCCGGGGAGCGACATCGCCACGAACCTCATCGCCCCAACCTGCCAGATGCCCAATGGAGAGACCTACCTGGGCGGGTTCAAACTCACCTTCCAGCAACCATGAATCTCCCCCTGGAATCAAAACAGCCGCAGAGGTTTCTCTGCGGCTGTTTTGATTACCATACAATACTATGGTATCGGATTATTGTTCGCCCAATCGTTCCCCAACCGGACCTCAACATCCACTGTGGATGTTGGATCAGGCTGGATCCGGATCTGGGTTGCAGACGAGAGGCCGAACACCGCCTGCAAATATTTCAACGTATATAGCTTCGGCGAGTACAGGATGACGACCGTCCGGTCGTATGCCTGGTCTGCAGGACCAACCTCAGACACCGCCATTCCCTGTGCAAGGAAATAATTTCCGGTGTTCACCTCCAGCCCCGGGCTGAAGGAACCGTTCAACAACCGTACCCGCGCGGCATCTGCCTTCATCAACTCGGTCGCGTCGCCCTGCGCCGCCAACGGGCTGAGCGGACCACCGGATGTGAAGATCTGATCCCGCAATTCGCGGATCTTATCCGGGAACGGCTTCATCACACTGGCAGCCTGCCCGCCGAGCGTGGTGTTATCGAGCGAAACCATGCTGTAGTCAATGACACCCTGTTTGATGCTCTCTATGGGAATATCCCTTGCCAGAACAGCGAGCTGGATGCCCATTTCAAATGGCATATTGGTCTTGATGCCTGCGGAAAATTCCTCATAGAACTGGCGCGCCTTGCCCAGCAACACCGGGAAGTTGGCGGGGTCCAAAAC
Source organism: Anaerolineales bacterium UBA5797 (assembly GCA_002418205.1). Taxonomy (GTDB): domain Bacteria; phylum Chloroflexota; class Anaerolineae; order Anaerolineales; family Villigracilaceae; genus Defluviilinea. The sequence continues at coordinate 11,312 of DIDP01000020.1, forward strand.
CTTGTCGCGGATCGCCAGGATCACCTTCTGTTGGCGTTTTGCGCGGTCGATATCGCCGCCCTCGGTTTTACGGGTACGGGCGTATGCCAGCGCCTTTTCTCCATCCAGGTGCCTCATGCCGCAACAGGTAACAACCAGTTTGTCTTTCCCTGAACCAATCGGGTCCAGGACCAGCCGTTCTTCCGAATAGACATCGATGCCGCCGATCAGGTTGATGAATTCGATGAACGTGTAGAAATCAACCTGTGCATAATAATCGACGGGCACACCGAGGAACTGTTCCACTGTCTTCATCGCGAGCGCGGGACCACCGCCCGGCAGTTTGCTGCCTTCACCCGAGGAATAGGCGGTGTTGATGCGGCTGTATCCAAACCCCGGAATGTTGACCCACATATCACGCGGGATCGAAAGCATTCCGGCGGTCTTGGAAAGCGGATCGATGGTGAACAGGATCATGGTATCGGAGCGCGGCGCGCCTTCCCCAGCCTCCCAGTCGCGATAATCCAACCCGATAAAAAGGACGTTGATCCGGCTGGCGCCATCCCACGCGGGAGGCAGGTCTGATTCGGGGATGGCAACCACCGGCGGAGGCAATTCACTCACGCTCGGGACCGGCGTGCCCTGATCGTCCAAAACAGGACCGTTCAATCCGGCTGTGACGGTTCCGCAGTCAGAAGGGACCATGCCGGGCAGAGGCGTGATCGTCCAGCAGGTGGTGATATTGCGGACGAAATAAAAGCCCCCGACCGCCAGCACAACCGTGATCACCCAGAAGATGATCCCGCCTGTGGAGGGACGTTTCAAGTTTTTAAGAAAGTTCATAGTTTTCATACCGATTTTATATATACCATATCCAGACCGAGTCTATCCAAGCCTTCCTTCGCCCAGTGCTGCAGCAATACAGACTCCTCCTCCATCACCTTCATCATGATCGGGATGGCGCGGTGATCCTTGATCTCCGCCAGCGCGCGCAGGGCACTGATCCGTGCATTTTGCGCTCCACTTTTTACAACCTCGATCAGGGATGGGACTGCCGCGCCCCCGATCTTGACCAGGGCATTTGCCGCCAGACTGCTGACCATGCCATCTTCATCGCTCAACGCGCGGACGAGAGGCTGGGTCGCGCTTTCATCGGGCCTGCCAGCCAGCCCAAGCGCCGCGCACTGACGCACTTCCGGGGCAGAGTCGTTGAGAAACGGGACCAGCCATTCGGTCCGGCAAAGAGGCGATTGCGCCAGTGTACGGATCGCCCACCAACGAGAATCCACATCCAGGGAGCGGGTCAAATCCAACAACGCGGGGATCGCCTCCTGCCCCAATTCGATCAAAGCAGGGACAGCCGCCTCCGCGCGGGTCTCGTCGCCGTTGGTCAGATCCTGCAATAGATCCGGTAAAACGGACATTTTATCTCGAGGGCGGCGGGACAGGCAGTTCGCTCTCCGCCACCCCAACCCACTTGTCGCCCTCATCGATCAACATGACGGGGATGTCATCCACGATGGGATATTTGCGCCCACAATCGTTGCAGATGAACCAGGCATCCTTGTGCAACTTAAGTTCGCCGCCGGTTGTGCGCACGCAGTTCGGGCAACGCAGGATCTCTATGAGTGTTTCGCTGACCATCAATTCTCCATTTCTTCGCAGCGCAGGATTTTACCATGCAAGTTAACAGAATCTACGAGGAGGGATTCCGGCAGAGTTCCTTTTCCTTTGCCAGTTTCTCCGGATCCTTGGAATCTGGTCCATATTCACAGACCGCCCGCCAGGGTTCATAATGGGTCCTGATCTCATCCTGGAACAGCACTGCGCCATCGCGCCAGACCGTGCGTGTGACCGTGACATCGGCGCCATTCGCCGCCCAATCCACCTGTTTCATTTCGTTCTTCTTGAGATCAGGGTTTTCCTCAAAAGAGGGAGGCGGCGCGGGCACAACATTGACCGGTCCCGTTGTATCCCACGTGACGGAACGTCCGTCCTTCGTGGAGTAGAACTTCCAGGTCAGCGTGCGCGCGCCCGGGTTCACATAAGTTTCCATCAAAAGCCAGTAAGGTGTATCGTTCTTGAACTTGAAATCCACGAGCGGGAAATAAACGGTCGCATCCAATCCGGCAAGGCGCGGGTCCACCGATCCGCTGGCAGTCTGCTCGTAATAGGAAACGCGGTAAGCATGGGAATAACGTTCCACGACCGGGAAACCGGCATTGAACACGGTGCGGAACAAAGTCGTGCTGACCTGACACACGCCTCCCCCCACACCCTTGATCGTGCGCCCGCCATAGATGATGAGCGCCTCTGCGAAGCCGTTCTCCAGGCTGACATCGCCCATGGTCTGTCCCATGGAAAACGTTTCGCCCGGCGCGACCAGCACGCCATGGAAACGCGCCGCCGCCGCCTGGATGTTCTGGATACGCTCCGCGCTCGAGCCGTAAAAATATGAGGTCTCCGACCAGAGCAATTCGGTGATGCCGAGTTCCGCGCCGGTGGCTGTGGAAGCAACCTGCGGCTGCTCCTCCTTCACAACCAGCGACACGGTATGTTCACCACGCAACAAGGCTTCATTGATCGCCTGGACACTCGCGTCCACATCGACGACCAGGCCGCTCTGCGAAGGTTCCATCAGATCGAGTTGGCGGGTCTCATCGTTGAAAATAAATTTCGCATTGGCGGGCAGGCGGTCGGTCCGCGTTTTGACCGGTTCCAGCATATCGCGCAAACCATTGGTGTTGAGCGCAACCTGAACGCCGCCATCCACGCGCTGCACGCCGAGCATCTTTGCCACAACCTGCACATCGAACACGAACGGACCGGGGTTCCCCTCCGCCATATTCGGAACCACAAGCGTCAACGGCTGGCTGAGGATCTGGCGCGCCACATCCGCCTGCGCGCTCACATCCAGAATCTGCGGCTGGACCTCCTGCACCACCAGCGGCACCTCCCCGTCACTAAAGGTCTGCAACTGCGCGCCGAGATAGATCAGCGTGGCATCGATTTTCAGTTCGCGCCCCACCTGCCCGGGATACGCGACCACGTTCGTCCCCTCGAGGCTGAGACCTGCTTCCTGCACGGGCTGATCGATCTGGGAGGCGATCTGGTTCAAATATTGATAAGCCACACGCTGATCGAAAACGATGACCGGCGGGACAGCCATCCCCGCGCCGCTCGCGCGCACCTGACCGGATAACGCGCCGAACAGACCGCCGCTTCTTCCCACCTCGTAGGCTGCCACCGCGCTGGACGTCGGATCAAAGACCATGCCTAATTCCGCCGGAGACGCGACCCAGGCATTGTCCCCATCCCGAAACAGGATCTTCCCAGTAATGGGATAGGACAACGTCTCGTTCAGTTTCACAGCCGCGTCCGAGGGAGTCAACCCGGAAAGATTCACACCTGCGACCGAAACGCCAGGGAAGATGCGCCCGGCATAAATGAGTTGATATCCCAGCACCCATGCAATGATGGCAATGAAGAAAAGCGTCACACCGCTGACAAGCGCGGCGATGATCTGTGGAAGGATGGGGATTCTTTGATAAGGTTGTGAAATGGTTGTCATCTTGGGAAATTATACCTTGCAAGTATTGTCACAAATTAAGCGGATATGAGTATCGAAGCGCTTAAGACGACAGTCACTCATAAAGTGACCGTCGTTTACTTAACGAGCCATAAAAACTATTTGTTCCCGCCGATTCTTAAGCCGGGGATTAACATCGGTGTGACAGATTTATAGTCCGCGTATTCCTGTCCGAACTCACGCAGAAGTTTCCGCTCTTCAAAATAAGCCCCCACAAGGATATAGACCGTCAAAGAAAGGTAAACGACAAATCTGTTGATGGTCACACTTGGAGAAAGCCAGAGGGTCAATAACCCAAATGTGTACAAGGGATGGCGCATAAAACGATAAAAGCCGCTCTTCACTAACTTACCCGGTCGCTCCTCTTCGAATACCTGGCGCAAGCCCACAAAAGACAGGGTATCTGTCTGTAACACAGCTACAACAAGCAGCACCGCGGAAATCCCCTGCCCTGCCAGCATCACATAATTTAACGGAGATGGGGCCTGATACAAACTTTCGTCCGGCAGGACAACCATAAGATAAAGGATCGGAATAAAACTGATCACGGAAAAGAGATTATAGAGCAAGCGATACAACCGCATGAATCCGTTTCCGAGCACAGGGCGCAGGGACTCCTTGAATCCAAGTGACGCGGTGACGGAATGGACAACTCCCCAAAGAAGAATGGCAAGGATCAGCCAGATCATGGTTCTCTTTCCTGTTTTAAAGGGCGATCAATTAAATACGAACGCGTTGACGAACAGACGCGCCAACGCATTCAGGTTTTACTCGTCGCCAAATGCCGGAAGTTCGATCATTTCCGAACCTGCCCGTACCACATAATAAGGCATCCAGGCAACGCCGAAGAGGTTCACGAACACGTCGGTTTTCTTCGGCGTAACCGTGACTTCCGTCACATCACTGACGACCTGCCCCCAGTGGTCATTGATCTCGGAGATCGTCTCTTCGCGTTGTTTCTCCAAATCGGCGATCTGCTTTTTATATTCCGCGATCGCGTCGATGGATTCTTCGACCTCCGCCTTTGCCTTTTCAGTCAGGCGACGTTTTGACAATTGGGAACTTATGCTTTTCTTGCGTCCAAATCCAATGAGTCCCGCGCCCAACTCCGCCAGGTTGCCGCGCTCCTCCCATTTGCGATGCTCGTAATCCACCTGGTCTTCCGTCAGTTCGCGTTCCTCGCGCGCCAGGCGGTCTTCCAGTGTCTTTATCTGGCGGTCGAATTGGGCGGTCTTCTTGGCGATCTCGTCATCACGCAATTTGCTGGCAGTATCGGCGCAGGCTTTCATAAAATCCGCCCGGCTGACATCGGGACCGCCGAACACTTTCAGTGCCTGATTCGCGCGAGCAGTGACCGATGAGTTACGGTAAACCCAATCTGCAAAATCCTTTTGGATGGCGGTCATCAGCTTGGCATCGTTCAGTGGTGAATCGATCGTGCCAAAGCGGGAGGAGGGAGAGGGGGTTGTCTCCGAGTTTTCAATGGCGTGCCCATTGACGATATGATCCTCCCAGCGGATGGCGCCGCGCTTATCGGGAGAATCCACCAACGCGGCGCGGGCGATCTCGCTATCCACGCCAAGTTTGCGGTCAAGGACACGGACATTCGCGGAGGCCACCAAGGCCGGGCGGTAGATCACCCCTTCGATCGCCGCCTCGCCGGACATGGTTTGTCCCGCGGCTTTGAAGGCTTCGGGCAGGCTGAAAGTTTGCGGCAGGAAATATTCCCTAATGCCCGCGGGGACGGGAGGTTTGGTCTGGCTGGTGCCGATTTCAGATTTACGATTTGAGACTGACGGTTGAGCAGGCGCGGCCATGAAGGAGGGCGAGGCAGTTTCAGGGGAGGAAACCGATTGTGAAGCGGAAGCAGGCTTCGGCCTGGGTGGAAGCGCAAGGCTCGCATTGACAAGTTCATTGAGTTTGGGAATCTGCAGGCGCGTCATGGGGCCTGCCAGGAAGTTCATCGCCCAACGGGTCTGGAACAGGGCTGGTTGTTTTGAATGTACGTTATGCAGGACGAAGACGCGCTTGCCGAGGGATGAGATCAATTTGTCGAAATCATTGCGCGAGACGCCGCCCGCCGCGCTCTCAAGCCCATCGAGCAGACGTTGCTTATCCTGATCGGTTTGCAGTTTGCCGATCATCCAGGTGCCGGCGTTCGAGAGGGCCTTGTAATCCACATCCACCGGGTTTTGGGTGGCGAGCAGAAGACCAAGCCCAAAGGCGCGCGCCTGTTTCAACATGCGCAGAAGTGGCTGTTTGGAGGATGGATTGCGCTGCGGCGGCAGGTAACCAAAGATCTCGTCCATGTAAAGGATGGCACGCAGGGAGGTTGCGCCGCTTTGGGTGCGCATCCAGGTTTCCACTGCCGAAAGCAAAAGCGTGACGAAGAACATGCGCTCGGCATCTGACAGATGCGCAAGATAGAAGATGTTGTGACGCGGGCGGCCGTCTGCTGTGTAAAGCATGGAACCGATGTCCATCGGTTGTCCCTCGCGCCAGGTTTCAAAGGCGGGCGATGCCATGATGTTGTTCAACACCATCGCAAGTTCCATGCGGTCCTTCGAGGGGAAGAAGGTATCGACCGGGAACGCACCAAGTTTATCGAACGGAGGGGTTTGCGTTTGCAGGATGAGTTCGGTCAGGTCAACATCTCTTCCCGCGCTCCAGGCGTTCTCAAAGATATTGGCGAGCAAAATATGTTCGCGCGAACGCAGCGGATCGATATCTTCATAACCGACAAGCCCGAGCAATGCAGTGACCGTGCTTGAAATTCTCTCGCGCAGGACTTCACGGTTCTCATCCCACGGAATTTCTGGCGCGGCAAGCGACGACAAAACGCTGACCGGGATGCCCGAATCGGAACCGGGCGTGAAGATCGCGAACTGCGCCGAGTTCTTCAGTGCCAGCAGCCGCTCCTGATTGATGCCCCACTCGTTCAAGCCATTGCGCCAGGAAAGCGCCGCGTCCATCGCGGCCTGTTCAGGTGTCTTGCCCGAACGCCGCGCCTGCTCCGAATCGATCCAGGGTTGAAAATCCTGCGGGGCGAGTTCGGGGAAGTGCAGCAACAGGTTTGTGAGGTCGCCCTTGGGATCGATGATGATGGCAGGGATGCCACTCAACGCGGCTTCTTCGAGCATGGCAACGCACAAACCCGTTTTGCCGGAACCAGTCATGCCGGTGACGACCGCATGAGTGGTCAGGTCGGCGGGATCGTACGCCACCTGTTTATCTGTCACTGTCTGTTTGGCGGGATCGTATACGCGGCCCAGATAAAAGTTCGAATCGGTCATTTGTCTCTCCTGCGCTATTTTTTAGAACGAACGTGCTAGATGATTAATTTACCCGATTTTATTGCATCTTACAAGGAGCGCGCATTAAAAAATCTGTGCGGAGTTGAACTCCGCACATTCTCTCAATCGTCGTTGCTGTTACTGTTATCATTCTTGTTGTCATTACTGTTATCGTTCTTGTTTTCGTTATCATTGACATTATCGTCTCCGCCACCCGATCCGCTGTTGCTTCCGTTATCATCATCCTTATCGTTATCGTCGTTCGTGTTCGATCCATTCTCGATCGAACTGTCGTTCTTGAACTCGATCTTGGTGACGATGAACACGCCGGACGAATCATAATACCCTTCCACCCTGGCAATGACTCCGGCACGCGGCGTTCCCTTGATCTCCGCGGCAAAACGGATATCCATAAGAATGCCGTTCACGATCACGAAACCATTCTGGATGGACGTGACGGACCCTTCAACGGATTCTTTTTCCGGTTCAGACTCGGACTCCGGTTTGGGCGTTTTGGTCGCTTCAGGCTTCGGCGCTTCATTTTCGGACTCTTTGCCTGAATCCTCCTCGATTTGCTGGTTCGAATTCCCGGAGTTTTCCTGTTCGATCTCCGATCCATGATCCTCCGCTTCGGGGAGTTTCGATCCCTGCGGCAGCAACTCGATCCGTTCCGCAATGACAACACCGTCGCCGCGCGTCTGTCCTCTCACCCTCACCGCCGCGCCGACCGCGACCTGCGTTTCGGGCATGCGGGTTTGGGATGAGACCACAACCGATATACCGGAAACCCGCCATTCGGTCCCGGCCTGACTCGTGACATATCCGGCGAAGTCCACTTTGGCAGAGCGCCCTTCCGCGAAGAGTTCCTGCAATTCATCCAGGCGTTCGTTATCGTGCTCGAGTTCCAGCGCATCGCGCTTTTGGGTATCGAACGTGAAGAGCAGGCGGATATCCTCCCAGGTGCGTTTGACCGGATAAAGGTTGTCTCCGGGCAGGGTGGCGGATGCCGCGCGCACGAGTCCCGTGCCACTCACAAACAGGGTGGCGACGACCATCAATGTGACCAGCGCCCGGCGCAACGGAACAGACCAGGCCCGGCGCGCAATAGGCGCAGCTTTCTGCTCACGCATTTCAGCGGCGCGTTGGAGCACCTTTGCGCGGTTGCGTTTCACGATCTCTTCTGTTGGCGCGGATACAGCCATCGCCTTTGCATTTATCGAGGCTTCCAAAATGGGGCGCAGTTCCTCCGCAAGTTCCGGGTAACGGAACAGGACGGTATCCACGTCCGCTCCTGCTTCGATCTCACGCAGGCAAATCTCCAAAGCTTCGTATAAATTATTCATGATTCACCTCCCCGATCTGGCGCTGGAGCGCGGCAAGCGCACGGAACTGGAGAGCCTTCACAGCGTTCACTTTTTTCCTCATATGGGCGGCGGTTTCCTCGAGGGAATAGCCCTGACCGAATCGCAATGCCAGCACATGCTGTTGCTCGGCCGTCAATTGGGCATATGCCATTTGAACCGCGCGGTTTTTCTCGCGCAGGTCCAGTTCGGCATGGATGCTCGCACCTGAATCCGGGATCGAATCCGACAGGGTTTCGGTGGGTCTGCGATATTTGCGGCGCAGGTGATCGTTGACCGCGTTGGATGCCGTGGCGATCAGCCAACCCTTGAGGCTGGTCTGCGGCCCCTGCCTTTTTTGCACAGCCTCGAGCAGGCGCATGAAGACATCGCTGGCAATATCCTCGGCAGCCGCGTCATCGGTGAGCCTGTAACGGACGTAACGATAGACTTCCGGAAAATATTTGTCGTAGATGGCGCCGATGGATTGCGTATTGAAATCCTGCAATCCGTTCAGCGCGCTTTGCTCATCAAAGACAGACATGATAGGCGCGTCCCCTCCCGTTATTTTAGACGCTGGAAAAATACTTGCGATCAGCATGGTAGTATATCATTTCAAACAAAAAACTATTCCCGGCAATTCTACGGTGAAGCAAGCACTTCATAGAGGATCGCCTGGTCATCGCGATAGACTTCCCTCAAGCCCGGGTCGGCTTCTGCAACACGGATGAAGCTTCCATGGTTGAGGTCGGTGTGCACATAACTCGAACCGAAGCGGGAGGCAATGATCTTCGCCGGATTTTCCACATCACCACGCGTAATGAGAACCCAAAGGTCGTAAAGGGCGGGATCGTATAGCTGCATGTACGTGGGATCGAGTCCTACGAGGTAGGTGTTATGCGTGTTGTAGAAGAACAATCGCGGGAAATCATCCCAATCCGTCTGAAAGACGCGCGACCCGGCGGGGGTATTTTCCTTCAACCAAAGCGACGCGCCCGCGTACAGGTCATATGGCTTGGAACGATCGATCGCTTCACGCGCCCGAGGGATTGATCGAGCAATACTGACAACGAACGCCACCGACAGAAACAACGCGGGCAGACTCGCGAGAATCCGTTTGCGGGGAGATGAGGCCGAATCAACGGAGGCAGGTCGAAGGTCCGCAAGGAGAGGTGCCCATGCAAAAGCGGCAAAGATCAACGCGAACGGCGGGAAATACTCCACGAAACGCCGCGCCTGGAAGAGCATAAATCCAAAGAGCAGGGCAGCAAGCAGGGCAAATGAGGTGCGCAGGTCCATTTTACGACCGGATAATCCAAGGGCAAAAATTCCGCTGACAAAGGCGACGAGAGAGGGAAGCGAGTTCTCGAGGAGCTGTTTCGTATCATAAGGGAACCACTCGTTGCCAACCCGCACGGATGTGGCATCGGTCAGTTTTGGGAGCATGTGGTGCCACGAGAAAATAATATTATCGGGGAAATATGGATTGATGAGCATCCCCAGCAAAACGCCGCCTCCGATAAAAAGCAAGGGCTTGTATTCGATACGATGTTCGATGATCGCAACCGCGATGAGATACAGAACCGCAAATGCGATCAGGAGCGGAAAGGCATCGTACAGCCAGACATAAACAAAGGAAAGCACCGCGAGATGTTTGTACTTCCGTTCGACCAGCCAGGCAACTGCCAGAGCAAGGACCGCGAGCGAAAGCGACTGGGCGCGCGTCACGCTCATACGGTACAGGAACGCGTCCGAGATTCCCAGCAACGCCAGCGCCCACAGCCACACATACGGTATACGCTGACGATGGAGCAGATACCACACAGCAAGGAAGGCGAGGCTGGAAAAGATCACCGCCGACCATTTTGCACCGATGCGGAGGTCGGCAAAATACGTGAATGGGATCAAAGCCACATGATAGAGGAAGTGGTGATCGTAGTATTCCTGCTGGTTGAGGATCGAAAGCGGCAGCCATGGAAATTCCGGTTTTAATCCCTCGGTGCGCATGAGCCATGCCAGCCGGATGTGATAGAAGCCGTCGTTATCGGGCATGTCAGGTGTGGCAAATTGGATCAGCGCCATGCCAAGCAGGAAGAGAAGAAAAAGCCCGATCGCCGGAAGGAAGGTGGTGTATCGCTTTTGCATGTGGATGTTTGCATCTTTGCAGACGAACATCTGGAGAAAGCCTCGGTCTCCAGATGTTCGCTTGTAAGTGATGGTTAACTCGCGGACCAGGGACGGTCAGTCATCATTCGAATTGGATCCATTGTCGTTGTCATCGTCATCATCACCGTTCGAGTTGCTGTTGGAATTGTCATCATTCCCGTTCGAATTATCATCGTTGCCGTTATCGTTGACATTGACGTTCGAATTATCATCATTGCTGTTATCGTTGACATTCGCGTTGCTGTTGGAATTGTCGTCGCCGATCCCGGTGCCGTTAGATTTCTCGATCTCACGGATCGTGAGCGTGCCATCATCATTGACGATCACATGGACCTTGACCTGATCGCCCACGGCAATCATACCGTTGAATTCGGTGAAATCCGCCAGGTTGTACACCACGCCGTCAATGGTGATCGTGTCGGCGGTAATGGATTCCACAACGCCGAAGATTTCCTGCTCGGCGCCAGCGGCTTCATTGCCGTTGGCGTTGCTGTTGGCATTGTCGTCGCCGGTGTTGGTGTTGTCATTCGTGTTGGAAGTGTCATCGTTGGTATTGCTGGCATTGTCATTGCTCGAATTGGAATTTCCATTGGCATCGTCCGCGCCGGATGTTTCGATCTTCATGACGGTCACAACGCCTTCTGCAGAGACACTCGCCTCAACCCGGACAACATCCCCGATTTTCACATTGGGGTCGACCACAGCGCTTTCATCGACAGTGACCTGCTGACCGTTGATCTGCCATGTTGTGCCGCTCATCGATTCAACCGCACCCGTAAAGACAACCTCCTGGGTTGTACCGCTTTGCGTATCGTCCACCCCGGATTGAACGGGGACGACTCCGCTACACGCACTTAACAAATATGCTCCCATGAACATGACCGACAGAACGAACCGATATGATCTTTTCATGCAGTACCTCCGAAACTGAATTTTGAGTTGGATTTAATACGAAGGTCGTCATTGGTTTGAAAAAGTTACGGGCAAATGAAAACCTCCTGCCGAATTGACAGGAGGCGAAAGGTTTGGAGGTTTGGTCACGCCGGCGGGTTATCCAGCCTGATCCCGTGGCCGCGCACCGTGTCGATATATTGATGAGTCGGGTCGATGGCTGAGATCCGGTCCCGTAAACGCCGGATCAACGCGTCCAGTGCCTGGTCCGATACACCGGCAGACTGGTCCTCGCCCCATACGGTAGCCACGAGGTCCGGGCGACTCACCACCTCCCCTTTATTCTCGAACAACATCCATAATAACTTGAACTGCTGCGCCGAAAGCGGCGGGACAAGCTGTTGATGATTGACCCATACGCGCCTGGATTTCAAATCCATCATCAAACGTCCCGAGGGAAGCAGACTTTCCGCCATCGGCACGGTCGCATCCGAGATCAGGAACATGAACTGCTGCGCCATCGCAATGGAAACCAGATCCCCATCCTGTAAAACGACCGGGGCAGTGATCGACGTCCCGTTGTGATATGTACCGTTCTTGCTCCCCAGATCCTCCAGGATGATCCCTTCCGGCGTCGGCGTGAGGCGGGCATGGAAACGTGAAATCTGGCGGTCGACGATGACCACATCACACGTTGATTCCCGCCCCATTACGATGGTCTGATTTAATTGCCAGCGTTGTCCCTTCAGAGGTCCATCCTGCGCGACCAGCAAAGGATAATCTTCCTGTGAATGTTTCATGAATCCCTTTACGTTATGATAATTCAAGCGTGATGCGGAGTATATTATAATATCACTATCTTTGCACTTTAAGAAT
>DIDP01000032.1 GCA_002418205.1 Anaerolineales bacterium UBA5797
GAGCTAGCATAAGACCCTACTAATGGATTTTACCGACCTTCCCCAGTCACCACCCGCCAGATCGCCGGGGCGACGTGGGTCAAATCCGTCATGCCGCGCGTGAATTCCTCGCGGGCGGCTTTGTCGCCGATCACCAACGCCGGGACATGCGCGTCCGTGTGCCTGCGCGTGGACATGTCCTCCATGTTCCCGTGATCGGAGGTAATGAGCACGAGCAATTCGTCATCCATCTCATCCCATAACCCGCTCAATACGCCATCGAAAGCCTCCATCAACCCCACCGCCGTGTCCATTTGCTGCTTGTGACCGGCGTAGTCGCTCGCCCAGTATTCGAACAAAGAGAAGTCATATTCCCTCGCAAGCGAAGCAAGTTTCCGCCCCGCGTGATGCGGGTCCATGACGGGCGTTTCGGGAATGCCGAGCATGTCCCGCCAGCCCTCGCCGGTGAAGTCCGCTGACAAGGCGCGTCCCGCAAAAAGGTCATCCTGTTTGAACAACCCGATGCCCGCGTTCGTCACTGCCAGCGGAATGGACGAATACAAACGCTTGCCCGAATCGATGCCGTGAAAATAGCGCGGCGGATAAGCGTTGAGCAGCACGGCTCTTCGTCCATGTTCGATGCAACGCGAGAACAACGTCTCGCCGTTCAAATACGCGGCGACCTCGGGGTTCGGTTTGGGTCCGTAGTGATAACCGATCTCCGCCGGGATGTTCCTCCCCGTCAACAACATCGCCTGTCCCGTGGCAGATTGCGGCAGACCATCCACACCCGCCGCCGGATCAATGGACAGCAGCGTCGCGCGTTCGCCGATGAACTGAGCCGAGTCTTTCAACAACGATCGTCCATCCAGCAGCGCGTTCAGGTTGGGCATCTTTGCGCGCGCCAACGGATTGGTCGCCGGATCATTTTCACCCAGGCCGATTCCGTCCAGAAAGATGAAAAGCACTCGCATGGCAAAGGATTATAACGCTTGTTGTGTATGCCCATCGGGTGGAACGCTTGATATGTAAGCCCGACAGGTATAATCGACTCATGACCAGTCTCCACCTGAAAAAACTACAAACGCATCGCACACGGACCTTCAACCTGCCTCCGTCAAAAAGGCTTTCATCGCAAACCCAGGCTTTGAAATTCGTGGACCGGCGCGGCTTCGTCTATTTCTGGCCCATCCAGGGCATCAACCTCCCCAGCCTGTGGACAGCCGTCGCGGGCGACAGACCGGTTGCCGATAAACACGACGACCCCGGTCATATCACGTGGCGTTGGAAGGACGACGCCCTAGACAAAAAGATATGGTATTACGCCAAGGTGCTGCGCCGCAAAGCGACCATGATCTCGCTGGAGGTCGCTCCGTATTTCTATGCCCTTTCAGAAAATTATGGCTCGCCTGAAGAGGATTACCTGCTCACCTACGAAGAGGGACGCATGACCCAGGCCGCGAAACAGGTCTATGAAGCGATCCTCAAGGAAGGCGCGCTGAACACCCTCGACCTGCGCCGCGCCGCGAACCTCGCGAATGCAAAGGATTCGGAGTTCAACAAGGCGCTGGAATATTTGCAGTCCGATTTCAAGATATTGCCTGTCGGCGTGTCGGAGGCGGGTGCGTGGAAATATTCCTTCATCTACCAGATCGTGCCGCGCCACTTCCCCGAATTGCCTGAAAAAGCGCGCAAGATCGGTGAAGGCGAAGCGCGCACAAAACTTGTGGAGTTGTATTTCCAGTCTGTGGGTGCGGCGCAGGAACGCGACGTGAGCAAACTCTTCGGCTGGAAAAAGGAACTGATCGCGCGGACCATTGCCGGTCTGATCGCGAAGCGCAAACTGGTCGAAGCATCGCATCCCAAACAAAAAGGGATCTGGCTTGCCCTGCCCGATCTATGCACTCCCTCCTGAATTTAATGTGACAGTCAACCACTTGTAATTAATCTTAAATTCGTCCATAATAGTCGTATTACACTCAACTAGCGGAGGCCATCTGGTGAGTTTTGAAGGGGAGCATTCAGTACGACTTTGGCGGGTTATTTATCTGAATATCCTGCTTGTAATTAGTGTTGCCCTGTCTTCATGCTTTTCTTCAGCCTCCGCCCAGTCCCCCGAACCGACGAGTACGCCACTACCTCCTGATGGTCCGATTCCAATCATTCTCCTGGACAAAGACGGAAAACAATTCGATAAAGATTCAAAGGTTCTCGTCCGGGTAAGCAACTCAACAGACGTGGATGATTATGACAATGGCGGGTTGGGGATCTTTCCATGCGATCAGAACACCCAGGTCATCCTGGCATGGGCTGAAGACTATGAGGTTGCAGTTCAAGTCTGCAATGGGGGGAACTCCTATACCATACCACTTACGCCATTAAGCGCAGATAATAATTTCAGCTATGTCTGGTCATCAGCCAACAGCTCCTGCCGGATCTGCCATTCGCAGGAAAACAACAGTTTGTACAATGAATTTAATCAGTGGTCGAAATCAGGTCACGCGAACTTGGAGAATAAATTCTTTGAAACGATGTATCTGGGGACAAGTGCATCCGGAGTAAAAAGCCCCATTACACCAAGGACAATAATAAACAACGAATTTATAAGAAATCGTCCAATAGGGACTGGATACAAATTGGATTTCCCCCAGGAGCCCGGCAATTGTGCATATTGTCATGTCCCTGCCGCGGTTGTTTCAACGCAGACCAACCCGGATCTGACCAACTATTTCCTCAACGATGGAAGCGCGATCGGCGAAAGGATCACATGTGAGGTCTGCCATAAAGTTCTGAACATCGTGCTGGACGAAAACGGGTACCCGCTTACTGATCATCCGGGCATACTCTCTTTCACATATTTACATTCCAATAACAACCAATATTACATTGGACCGTTTGCCAATATCAACATCCAAAACAAGAGTTTGGTCCACAAACTAACCTGTTCACAGGTTTTCAACCGGAGCGAATTTTGCGCCGCCTGCCATTATGGCAAGTTCGGGGATATGATGATCTACAACTCGTATGGGGAATGGAGAAACAGTAAATATGGTGACAATCCTAATGAGTCAGATTACAAAACCTGCCAGGATTGCCACATGACCGCAAACAAAGACCCCAACGCGAAGTCGATTCCTTTCCCAAAACGTGATGGTTGCACAGAAAACGGGGTTGAGCCTGTGGACTATAACCACAACTTGCTGGACTATGGGTTTGACGATAAACTGAACAGAGATGTCTCACGCATGATCCGGGGAGCCGCCGAGTTCGACAAACTGGATTTCTCCTATGAGCCGGAAAAGATGAATTCCCTGGGAGTGACGGTACGAGTAGTGAACACAAAAGCAGGGCATAAGTTCCCAACCGATTCACCGTTACGGCATTTGATCCTGGTCGTGGAAGCAAAGGATCGACTTGGAACGCCGCTGATGCTCACAGATGGAGAACGGATTCCGAACTGGGGCGGCGTCGGGAATCCGCCTTACGGGATGTTAAGCTACGGCGGCAAAGCCGGAAAGATATTCGCCAACCTGTTGGTGGAAAGTGATACGAATATCTCACCCACCGCCGCATACTGGAATCCAACCAAACTAGCATGGATAAACACGGAGAAGAAGACAAACTCAGATACGCGGCTTGCTCCTGGCAAGAAGGACACAAGCAAGTATTACTTTGCGGTTCCGGCACACGGTGAAGTGACCATAAGCATCAAATTGATCTATCGTTATGCCTTTTTCGACCTCGCCATGCAAAAGGGTTGGGCGTATTCATCTCGGCAGGATATCGTTGTAACTGCCGCCGAATGCACGGGCATACCAACCGAGCCGGAAAAAATAAAATGCGTCATCACGGATCCATGACACCCTGAAACCTCGGCGCCCATTTCCCGTATAATGATATTGAACTGTTTACGCGTCTCAAAAAGGAGAATCCCCTCATGAAACAAAATCGTTCCAATCTTGCCCTTGGCATCCTCCTGCTCCTGGTGGGCGGATGGCTGCTCGTCACCCGGCAGGTTCCATCCATTCAGGAGTGGCTGGATGACAATTTCACCTGGCCCATGTACACCATCGGCGCAGGGCTGATCGTACTGCTCATCGGTCTGATCACCGGCGCGCCGGGCATGGCGGTCCCAGCCTCGATCATTGCAGGCATCGGCGGGATCCTGTACTATCAAAACGCGACCGGCGACTACGCCTCCTGGTCCTACATGTGGGCGCTCATCCCCGGCTTTGTCGGCATCGGCTCGATCCTTGCCGGTCTGCTCGGCGATAACACGCGCAGGAGCCTCTCGCATGGTCTGCGCCTGATCGTGACCAGCGCCGTGCTGTTCCTGATCTTTGCCACGTTCTTCGGCGGTCTCAGCATCTTGGGAGATTACGGTTTGCCGGTCATCCTGATCCTGCTCGGGCTGTACGTGCTGGCGCGCGGCTTTATGAAGAAGGGAGCAAGCGATGAGGCGCGATAACATCTTTTGGGGCGGCGTGCTTATCCTGTTGGGCGCGCTCTTCCTGTTGCAAACCCAAAACATCATCCCCAGCATCGTTCCGTATCTCTGGCCCCTGGCGTTGATCCTCGTCGGCGGCTGGATCATCCTCGGTGTATTCTGGCGTCCGTCTTCAGCTCAAGGCGAACAATTCAGCATCGCATTGCGGGAGGCAAAAAGCGCAAGGTTCAAATTCGCGCACGGCGCGGGACAGATCGAGATCAAGGGCGGCGCACCCATCGGTCAGGCGCTGGTTGGTTCGTCCGCGGTTGGGATGAACGAACAAACCCATTTGAACGGAGACAGGCTCGACGTCAGGATCGAAGCGGGCGCGTCCTTCATCCCGTTCGTGGGTCCATCCGAGGGCGTCTGGAGATTCCAGCTCACGCAGGAGGTGCCGGTGACGTTGCGAGTGGAAACCGGCGCGAGCCAGCTCGACATGGATCTGATGGATGTGCAGGCGACGCATATCGAATTGGAGACCGGCGCCAGCAACACGAACGTGGTCATGCCTACACGCGGCGCATCGCTTTTGGACCTTGAGGCTGGCGCGGCATCCGTGAACATCCGCATCCCCGAAGGGACCGCGGCGCGCATCCGCGTGAAGGAAGGCCTGACCTCGTTGAACGTGGATACGAACCGTTTCCCGCAACTCGATTCGCGTTTGTACCAGTCAGCCAATTTCGACCAGTCTGCAAACCGCGCCGATATCAACATCGAAGCGGGGCTGGGTTCGATCACTGTGAAGTAAGGAGTATGATATGCGACGAATAGAACCTCGATTGGCGATCGGCGGGCTGCTGGTGCTCGGCGGTCTGCTGGCATTGCTCGATACGATGGGCATCATCTCGAACGCAGGCGGGATCTTCTGGGGAATGATCTGGGCGGCAATCGGGCTCTTCTTCCTCTACCTGCTTTTGAACGGACGCGGCAACTGGTGGGCGGCGTTCCCGGCATTTACTTTGCTCGGCATGGCGGCTGCCTCGTTCCTGCCCAATGCGCTGGATGGTCTGGGCGGACTGGCATTTCTGGGCGGCATCAGCCTCGCGTTCTGGTGGGTGTATCTCACAGACACGCGCGGACGCTGGTGGGCGATCATCCCGGCGGGTGTGCTGCTCACGCTCGGCGCGGTCTCGGCAGTGGACGAATTCACCCGTTTCGATAGCGGCGGTCTGTTCCTGCTTGGGCTGGGCTTGACCTTCGTCCTCGTTGCCGTCCTCCCCACCGGCGGCTCGCGGACGTGGGCACTCATCCCCGGCGCGGTCTTGCTCGTCCTCGGCGCGCTGACCTCGTCACCGCTGCAGGGCTTATCGCAATATGTCTGGCCCGTCGTCCTCATACTGCTGGGCATTTATTTCGTCTGGCGGTTCTTCCGGGTACAGCCCAACGAATAAACCTTGCCCGACTTAAGCA
Source organism: Anaerolineales bacterium UBA5797 (assembly GCA_002418205.1). Classification (GTDB taxonomy): domain Bacteria; phylum Chloroflexota; class Anaerolineae; order Anaerolineales; family Villigracilaceae; genus Defluviilinea. The sequence goes on from DIDP01000032.1 coordinate 5,879, forward strand.
AAAATGGGATGGATGACCATCCCATTTTTGTTTACCTGCCCTCTCCGGTATTTCAATTAAATCATTTGCCGTTCATCCCGTTTTTGATGATCGCTTTGATCTGCTCGTGCGCGTCCTTCCAGCGCGAGGAGACCGCATTCGCAAGATGGTCCAAAATATTCCTTCCGGCCTCAGGGTGGTCCGTGCATAACTTTCGCAATTCACTCCCGCGGATGCGCACGGCCTCCAGGTCCTCGATGGTGACGGCAGAGGACGTATATTCCTTGCTCCCCAACACCGCCGACCAGCCGAACAAACTGCCCTCCTCGATATGCGTCACAGTGATCGAGTGCCCGTCATACGGCTTGTACGAGATCGCAACCTTGCCCTTCTCGATGAAATACAGATATTCCGCCGGCGCGCCCTGTTCGAGCACCATGTCACCGGCGTGCGAAGTGAACTCCTCGAACAATGGTTCGAGCAGTTTGAGGTCTTCATCATTCAAGCCGTAAAAAGTATGGACGCGCACCATGCGATATCTGTTTGCATGGTACCCCCCACCACAGGCACCATTCCAGTGGCAAATATCATATTTTGCCGGACATTCATCCCGAATTCAAAATGATCCAACATTGCGGGGTATACTTTCGCCGGTAAACACATCAATATTACAAACCATGACCACATCGAGAATTTCTTCACAAGCAAGACCGTTCGTTCCACTATCCCTGCTGGGTCTGGGACTGATCCTGATCGCCGCCTCCGCCTATTTTATTCTGCGGGACGTTCCGCCTCAAAGCGACCTTTCGGCTGTTCCCGTTGAAGTGAATTATTCCGCCCCCGAACTGACTCTGCAAGACACCGCAGGCATGACGCGTTCTCTCGCAGAGTATCGCGGACAGGTTGTACTTGTCAACCTATGGGCAACATGGTGTCCTCCCTGCAAGGAGGAGATGCCCGCACTTCAAGCCTATTACGATAAATACAAAAAGGATGGTTTCGTCATCATCGCCATCAACGACGGCGACCCGACCCCCGATGTTTTACAATTCGTGGAAGACTATCAACTCACCTTCCCCGTCTGGCTGGACCCGACCTATATCGCCACCGAACAGGCATTCAAAACACTCAACCTGCCCAGTTCGTTTGTCATCGATAGAAACGGCACGATCAAACTGCGTTGGGTCGGCGGCATCAACCGCAGGACGCTCGAAAAGTATGTGACCCCCATCATCAAGGAATAACAAAAGAACTACGGTAGGTCAGCCACCACCTGACTCCCGGCATCGCCGCAAGAGCAGGCAGTGATCGTCAGCGGGCCGCGCGTCAGCGTCCCTTCGTAAGCCTTCCTGCCATTATGCACAACCCAATCCTCGAACTTAAAGGCAAGCGGACCATCCGCAAGGATCCATTCGCCGTTATATTTTCTCGCCACGTGGACGTGCGTCCCGGTGGAGGACCCGCCCTCACAGGAGGGATACCCAATGGGCTGACCGGCGGTCACTTCCTGCCCGATGGGAACGCGTCCGCTGAGCGCAAGGTGCAGGTAGTACAACACCCAACCTGTGCGTTCGTCCCCGTCCTTATCCAGATCGATGACCAGCCCATCAATATCCGAACGCACGATCAAGCCGTCTGCCATGGCAGTGGCGTACAGGTCTTTGGGAACTGTCCAACAGCCGGAGTTGTTGGACGCCGGGGCAAAGTCCACCGCGGCAAGAGGTTCACCCGTCCCCCAACCGGTATGCGGACCGCCCGTGTACGACCAGACCTGTCCCGCCACAAAGGGGAATCGCAGATCAGGTTGCTGAAGACTGCCGGGGATGGAGTGATCAGGATCAAGCCAGGGATCGCCGAACAGGTCCTGATATACGCGCGCCAGCCCCTCGGGTCCGATGGAGGCGTAGTAATCCGATCCGGAATACAGGCGGGAGAAATAATATTGCAGTGCCACCGATCCCGCGTTCTGCCAGGGGTCGGGACGGACAAGGGAGCCATCCGGCAATTCAAACTCGGTCAATGAACCGGCGCGCCATTCATAGTAGGCATTGTTGAGAGTGTTCGCCGCGATGATCAGTTGCAGGTAGGGATTATCGTAATACACCCGTCGAAAGCCGAGCAGATATTTCGCATCCGGCCGGACTGGTTGTGTGAGCGCGCCCGCCTGATATTCCAACAATGCAAGCAACAGGCGCGGACTGAGGCTGTAATTCGTGGCGACGTAATCCACGATCTCGGCGCCTGAACGCATTTTGCCGCCCGCATAGGCGCGATAGGTTTTCAGCCAGCCGTCCGTGGGTGAAACAAAAGCGGATGTGTTAAAACCGATCTGGGTGGGTCCGTTGACGAAGGCAGAATCTGGGATGCTTTGAAAAGCCGTCCCCCACAGAGGCAGGTAATAGATCGGGATTTGCATCGGCATTCCGGGCGGCATGGTCGTCGCTTCGCGCGGGATGAAAGAGTTGGCTTGCAGGATCTCATCCACGGTCGTGTTGAAACGCGCCGCCAGCGCGAAAAGGGTATCTCCGCTCTGGGCGGTGTAATCCACCAATTCACCGGGGAGGTATTCGGGGCGGCCTGAAGTGGGCGCGGGGATCGGCGTGGGCGCCAGCGGCGTGATCATGCTTCCCAGATCGATCGGGGATCTACCCGGCGTGCAGGAGGAGATGAGGACCGCAAACAGGATGACAATTGCTTTTAATGCAGTTGTGATCTTGAATTTTTCATTCGTCATTTTCACGCGTAATCAAAGACCATGCTTGTCCATAGACATCGGCCGTGACGATCTGGTTGCCGTTCACAAGGCTGCCCACATAGGGCTTGTCACCGGCAACGACCGTCCATTGATCCATCACAAAGGGAACGGGACCGGTCGCCAGCATCCATTCGCCGTTGTATTTACGGGCAACATGAACGTGAGTGCCTGTGGATGCGCCGCCTTCACAGGACGGATGACCGATCAAGCCGTTCTGTTCCACCCATTGACCGACAGCCACGCGATCCCTGGTGGCAACATGCAAATAGAGAACGTTCCACCCGGTCTGCTCGGAACCGTCGCCATCCATATCCACAACAACAACCCCGTTCCCGGAACGAACGACGAGACCGGGCGAAACTGCCAGCACCCATTTGTCGGATTGGAAGCATCCGGGTTTGTCGTTGTCAGGTGCAAAATCCACCGCCGCCAACGGACCGTCCGCGCCCCAGGCGCTGTGCGGTCCGCCGGTGAACGACCAGGTGGTACCGCGCGCAAAAGGCAGACCCATATCAGGCTGGCGCAGACCCGGCGGGAAGAAATTCCCCAACGCCTCGGCGCGCGCAACTGGATCTCCAAACATTTCGCGATAGAACGCCGGGAAGCCGCTGGTCGCATCCATGATGCGCAGCCATTCGTTCAGGCTGTGTTGACGGGAGAAAAAGTTCATCACCGCCACGGTCCCCGCGTTGAGGTTCGGATCGAGTCGCAGTGTATTCCGGTCGCTGAAGGTGAGTTCGGTGATGTCGCCGGTCCTCCAGCCATAATAGCCCACGAACAACTGACTGATCGCCCAGGACATCTGCCCGAACATTCCCTTGTTGCGATAGTTCTCATAGCCCATGGGATAATCGGTTCGGAACTGACCAGCCGGTCTGCCGCGCACCCACTGGGCTTCGTAATCCAACAGGGCAAGCAATAGCCGCGGGTTGACCGAATTTTCATACGCCAGCCGCTCGATCTCACCGGCGCCGGTCGTCCATGCGGTCGTTCCCAGATACTCACGATAGGTCGCAAGATAGCCGCCCGCATCGCGCACATATTCTTCGATATCAAAATCGGCCGCGGTGGCGGAGAACACCAATTCACTGTCGGGAATGATCTGCATTGCAGACGTATATTCGATGGTTCTATCAAGGCGATCCGGGATGATGAGCAACGTGCCCGCGTCGATGAACCCGTTCTCGGGCAGGATCTTCGGCGACGTGATCTCGTTCGGACTCACCCCGAACCTGCTCGCCACTGCCGGAAGCCAATCGCCGCCCTGGGCATAATACAGGATCGTCTCGCCATCCGCGGTGGGAGGCACCTCCACGCTTTCGGTGACCGTCACGTTTTGGGACACAAACGGATTCAAAAGGGACGTCGGCGTTGCAGAAGGAGGCGGAGGTGTCGCGGTATCGACAACGACAGGCGCGCTCGTATCCGTAACAACCGGTTCCGGCTGCGGGGTTGACGTATCTGGAATCCAACCGACCGGAGTGGGAGTAAGGTATTGTCCCCACAAGGATGCGTTCCCAATGCAGGAAGCAAGCAGGAAGGATGAAGCAATTAAAGAGACGACGATCCGTTTCACGATGAATCCGTTGAGGAAATTATACCTGTATTGATTAATACGCCCTGAGCGAAACCGGCGGGGAAAAAGCCTGCCTCATCTCGATATTTGATTCAGATCTTCGAACACCCCCTCCCACGCTTCCACAACAGTTGTGCCGCGCGTGAGATATCCATCGTATTCGATCCCATTCCCACTCGAAACCCATCCATCCAGATTGAACGGCAGAGTCCCATCCGCCGGGATCCATTCTCCATTGTAGCGTCGCGCCAGATGCAGGTGTGTGGCATTCGAAACTCCGCCCTCACAGGATGGATGTCCGATGCGGTCACCGGCGTAAACATATGTCCCTGCCGGGACGCGTTCGTTCGAATCAACGTGCATGTACAGCACGGTCCAGCCGGTCTGTTCGTATCCGTCGTTATCCAGGTCCTGAACCACCGCCCCATCCTCCGCGCGGATGATGTATCCGTCCGCCACGGCGACCACCCACG
>DIDP01000031.1:0-75848 GCA_002418205.1 Anaerolineales bacterium UBA5797
ATAAATTACCCCGGCAAATCCTCTCTGCGGATATTTTATATCAATATCCAAATTCTGTATACAAGCAACAAACACCCCGCGGATTTTATGACGCGGGGTGTTTGTTGCAAAAATATTCTTGGCTTGTTTACGATTCGTTCCGCAGAAAGGTCAATGCCGTTTCGACAAGCACTGCGGTCCCGATCGGCAGGGCGCGTTCATCGATATCGAATTTGGGATGATGGAGTTCGTAGATCTCACGCCCATCGATCTTTGTGCCAAGCGTATACATCGCCCCGGGCGCGTTCTTGAGGAATTCGGGAAAATCCTCAGCCCCCAGGGTCTTGTGCATGGCGTGAACACCGTTTGCGCCCAACAGATCCCTGCCGACCCGTTCGATAACGCCTGAAACGTATGTATCGTTGACCAGCGGCATGCCTCCAAATTCAAACTTCAACTCATAATCGCCGCCAAGCGACCTGACGATCTCAAATGCACGCGTCACCTCTTCGCGGATTTGCTTGTGGACTTCCAGGGAAGTAAACCGGAGCGTGCCTTTCAATGTAACCTTTCCCGGAATGACATTTTCGGCATCGCCCCCATGGATCGAGCCAATGCTGACCGCGGCTGGCTCAAAAGGATCGAGCCTGCGCGAGACGATCCCATTCAATGCGATGATGACCTGGGCAAGTAAAAAGAACGGATCAACCGTTTTATGCGGATACGCACCATGCCCGCCTTTGCCATGGATGGTGGCAGTCAGGGTATCCACGCCGCCTCCGCTTGGACCCTCGCTGATCGCGATCGTGCCGACCGGACTTAACGGATCAACATGTTGTGCAATGACGTAGTCCACGCCTTCCACCGCGCCTTCATCGAACATCCGTTGCGCGCCGCTTTTGCCCTCTTCATCGGTGGTTTCTTCACACGGCTGGAATAAGAATCTCACACGACCCGGCAATTTTTCCTTCGACAACAATAACGCCGCGCCCAACGCCATGGCGGTGTGCGAGTCATGTCCGCAGGCGTGCATCGCGCCGGGCGTTTGTGAAACATATTCATGCTCGTTCTGCTCGAGGATGGGCAGCGCGTCCATGTCCGCGCGGATGGCGACCACCTTGCCGCCCTCCCCGATCTCTGCGACAACCCCGGTCTTCCCGACCCCGCGCCTGACTCTGTACCCCATCTTTTCCAGTTCATCCGCAACGATCTTCGCCGTGCGATGCAGGTCGAAACCGATCTCCGGGTGCATGTGGAAATCGCGCCGCCATTCGATCAATTCTTCCGAGATTGCGTGGGATTGTTTGAGCATGTTATCTCCTATGTCATTGCGAGGTTGAGACGCGTTAGCGTCGAAATCCCGAAGCAATCTCTTGCACAGTTATTTTGTGGGAGATTGCTTCGCCCTTTTCAGGGACTCGTAATGAAGGTTGTTTTACTTCTTCTTCACCATCTCTGTTTCGGCTGCCGCCATGATGCGGTCCAATTCCTTCTCTTGTTGTGGCTCCAGCGGCGGGACTTCGTGTTCGCGCAAAATTCTTTCGGCTTCATCAATGGCATGATCTGCCATTTGTTTGCGTTCGAGTTTCTCCTCCCAGGTGTCCCACGAATTTCGTTCAGCAAGTTTGGTCAGCGCCAGTTCACCAGCGCGCAGGTGCTTCATCGTATGTTTTTGACCGAGAAAATTGCGCGTGCCGTTCATGACGTCAAGGATGATGTCCACTGCGAGGTGTTCGGCGTCCGCCGAGAGTCCCCTGTGCAGGCGCAAGACGCTGCCCGCAAGTTCATTGTCGAGAACCATTTGCGCGAAGGAACCCATCACACCCGCCTCCATCTCGCCGATGCCGGAGAGTTCGTCCGCGCCAGCCAGGGCAGGGATGGCGGCGTTGAGGCTGCGCTCGAAGGCGTTCTGGGCGTCGAGGGTATGGGCGTTCGTTGAAAACCCATACACATTGACGCTGAACCCGTAATAATGTCCGAGTTGAACCGTGGCGGCGGAGGATAAGCCCAGTTCCACGCCTCCCCAGATCAAGCCCGTGCGCGGCTCCAGCATCCCAAGTCTTCCGCAGTAAACGAAGGTACAGCCCGGGTTGACAAGTTGTGCAAGTACCAGCAGGCACAACGTCTCCGCGCTTTGTTGAACAATGCTGCCGGTGATGGTCATGGGAGATGTTGCGCCGCCCGTGGGGCAGGGCAGGTTCGAGGAAACAACGCCCGCCTTTGCCATTTCAATGACCGCAGCCGCAGCATGGTCGTGAACCGTGAGCGGACTGACCGGCGATAGCGACAAAGTTAATTCACTGGCAGGGATGCCGACCACCCGTGCCATTTCCACTGCGTATTTGACCTCTTCCGCAAATTGAATGCCGGGTCCCTGAACGGGCTTGGTGGTATGCGGCAAACAATGGCGGAACATGTACAGCGACATCAACTCGCCGGGCACATCCTGCGGTGTAAAGAACGGCGTGATGGTATGCGCGTTGGGAAGCGCATCGAGCAGACGGGTTGAATTGATCACATCCTGGTCGGTGGCGATGCGGCGCGTGCCTGTTCGGGCATCGAATACGTCGCGTGCGCCGCCGAGATTGTGGAAGTATAGGTCCCCGCCTCCCAACTCGTTGACCTGCCCGTTGCGTCCGCGGATGACAGGACGCTTATTCGCCTTCGCAATCGACTCCATCACAAGATTGGGAGGAAAGAAGACGCGGTTATCCTTCACCGTGCATCCCGCGCCTTGCAGGATTTCGAGGCTGGGCTTGTGCGTCCAAAAGACACCCGCCTCCTGCAGGACCCGAAGCGTGGCTTCGTGCATCGCTTTTATATCTTCGTCGGATAAGAACTTCAATGGCGGCATGCTCTCTCCTCATTAACCGATGGGATGATCATTCCTCTAGTGCCTTCACCAAAAACTCAACCCGTCTGGATTCAGCCTCCAGAATATTTTCGATCTTCAAAAAAGAGTGCCCCTCTTCCTCATACAAAAGAAAATCCACGCTTTTGCCGAGTGCCAGAAGTTTATCACGCGTCGCGATGGAATCGCTTGCCGGGCAGCGCGGATCGGCCCCTCCGCAGATCAGTTGCACAGGCGCATCGATCCTGTCCAGAAAGAAAAACGGCGAAGCGTTGTACCAGCGTTCATGATTTTCCCGCGGATCACCCATGTTCTCGATGTTCCAGTGCTGCAGGTCTTCGCGCGCATCCTCGTGCGATTTGAACCAATTGGTGAACGGCACGACTGCCGAGCCCGCACACCACAACTCCGGGAACTGCGTCAGGCAGGTCATGGTCAAATACCCGCCGTGGCTTCTGCCGGTCACCACCACTTTGTTCGCGATCCCCTCACGCAAAAGGTACTGCGCTCCTGCTGCCACGTCGCGTGTATCCACGCCGCCCATGTCGAAGCGCGCCGCATACTGCCAGTCTCTCCCATACCCTGTCGAGCCGCGATAGTTCGGGCACAGCACAGCGTACCCGCGGCTTGCCAAATGTGCCATGACCGGGTTCCACTCCGCCGAGTAATGCCAGTTCGGTCCGCCGTGGATCATCACCACCGCAGGCGAGGGCACGTGTTGAGGGCGGAACAGCAGCGCGGGCACCATGACGCCATCCATGCCCGGATATTCGATCTCCTCAGGTGTGACAAACTCCGCCCTCGACAATTCTTCCGGCAGTGAGTTCGTCAACTGGATGGACTCGCCTGACTCGAGGTCGATCATCCACAGGTCTGCTGGCTGGCCCGGACTGCTGAAGGTCGTCACCATCCGTTTCGCATCGGACGTGAACCCTTCGGTCTTACTCAGGGCAAGCCTGATCCCGTTATGGATGCCTTTTCCAATCTGATACTTTCTCGTAGAGCGGGCTGCAAGCCCGCCTTTTTCGATTTCGTCATTTGTCAGACTGAAAGCCTGACCTGCAAACTCCATCCAATTGACCGCGCCTTTGCTTTGCGTGTACGCAATGCGCGCGTCCATAAACACTGGTGTTTGAGAATCACCCTCATTTTGTGTTACCCACTCGATCTCCTTTGTGGATAAGTTGTACACCCCGATATCGAACCATCCGTGATGGTCGGAATGGAATGCCAATTTCTTTCCATCTGGCGACCATTTCGGTTCATGCGCATTCAAGGAAAGTTCGATGACTTCTTTCGTTTTCAGGTCGACAACGAATATTCCATAATCCTGCCCGTGCATCTCGCAGGAGACCGCCAGATGCCTCCCGTCCGGTGACCACTCCACCTGCCAGGCGGGGTGACCGGTGTCCAGCACGAGCTGCGGTTCACCGCCATTTGACGGGATAACGTACGCGCTGAAATGTCCCTTTTCATCGCTGAGGAACGCGAGTTGACTTCCATCCGGCGACCAGCAGAAGTTGGGCTGCAAGGCATGGGAGATGTCAGGTGTTAAATCGGTGTGACGGTTTGTGGATGGATCGTAGATGACAAGATGATAGCTTTCACTTCCATCCGGATCCAGTGCGAAGGCAAGTTTTGTTCCGTCGGGGGAGTAGCGCGGGTTGAACTTTCCGCCAGGACCGGAGGTGAGTTGAGCGATCTCTCCCTCATCCCTAACCCCTCTCCCAAAGGGAGAGGGGGATAATGACATTTCATAAATCTGCCATTCGCCGGACTTGTTCCACGCAAAGGCGAGTTTGGAGTCGTCCGGGGAAATGTCGAAGAGGGGATCGACGTGCGGGACGCGGAGGAGTTGGTCTAAATTGAGCATGAACAATAAAGCGACAGTCACCTCGTCCCTTTCGGGCTTGCTTTGCTGAGGTGACTGTCAATGTGTGTTACGCGGTTTGTGGTGAAAGATCGTGCTCGGGCAATTTGTCCATGCCGGCTTTTCGGGCGAGGTCAAGGACAAAGGAGTGGAGTTCGTTTACTTTGGCGGGATCAAGTTCCGGCTTTGTATATGAAGCGAGCAGTTCCTTCACGCGGACCTTGGCGCGCCCGAAGGTATCCAATCCGCCGGATTGCTTCCAGCCGCGGATCGAGTCCCGATCGATGATGTTGGTGGGAAGATATTGTTCCTTCCTGAAAAGCTGCATCGTGATCTTCTGCTTGAGGAAATCGCCGCCCTTGAAGTTGATGTTTTGATCATAGAAACCGGTGGCAAGCGTTTCGGTATGGACCATCATGCCGCCCAGCATGCGCTTGGCCATGGCGATGCCTTCCGCATCGATAACGAGTTTTTCTGGACTTTGACAGAGGAGCGAATCGAGCATGCCCGAACCGGAGATCATGTTGATGCCGCTCAACGCGCCGATCAACGCGCCCATGCCGCTCTCGAGACCGGCTTGCATGTCGAGGACCTTCGACTCGGTCGTGCCGAGATAGGCATGCGTCGGCAGACCGAGCGATTTGCCGACCTGTGCGTATGAGGAGTCGATCATGGCGGTTTCGACCGCACCCATCGGTGTGCCGCCTTTGCGCATGTCGAAGATGGCGGGCGCGCCGCCCCACACGATGGGGGAGCCGGGCTTTGCCAGTTGGTGGATGGTAATACCGGAGAGACATTCCGCGGCGTGCTGCGTGACCGCGCCGAGCAAGGTGACCGGCGCCGCCGCACCAGCCAGCGGCATGGAGACGATCTCCGCGGGGACACCCGCGCGCGCCAGAGTCATCAGATTGCCGGCGCCGAAGTTCGACCAGATCAACGGTGGCGAGGGGCAAACATCGAAGATGGCGCGCGGCTTCTCACGCAGGTTATCGAGTCCGCCTGAGAAGATGGCGAGCATTTCGATCATGTGGTGCACGGTTGTGTTGGTGAACGCGCCGGTTACGATGGGCTTCTTCGAGTACAGCATAACCAGATAGAGGCGGTATAGGTCGTGGATGTCCTTGGGGACATCGTCGCAGACCACCGCCGTGGATTGCGCGTCGTATTGCGGAATCTGTTCGGCAACCTTGATGAGTTTGACCAGGTCATGCGTCTCGGTGGTTTTGTGCTCGAAGGTGTCGGGGTCGAGGATGGTGACGCCCGAGGAACCCGGGTCGAATTGGACCATGTCGCCGCCGTATTCCACTTTGGGATCTCCGTTGTAGTCATAAAGGTGGAATTTTTGCGGGACGGTGCTCAGCGCGGTCTTGACGATCTGCTCCGGGATGCGGACGACGAACGTCTCTTCATCGACCTGCGCGCCTGCCTCGGCGAGGAGTTGACGCGCTTCCGCGTTCTGCACCTTGATGCCCGGCTTGAGCATGAGTTGGTAGGCCTCGTCCACGATGCGCGGCAGGACTTCATCGGAAAGTAAGGTGAGTTTGGGCTGCATACCTTTAATTCCTTTCTTTGATTATGTCATTGCGAGCTTTCGTTGCGAAGCAATCTCCAATATTTTGTAGAAGCGTTTATTTTCTCAGCGAGATTGCTTCATCACAAAAACCGCTCCTCGCAATGACATTTAGACTTTCTCCACCGACTCGATAATCTTTGCCATCTCTGCGCTGATCTTCGGGTCGAGCGGATCGGGTTGATGTTCCTGCAAAATGCGCCTTGCCTTGGCGAGCGCCCAATCGCGGGCTTCGTCCTTTTTGGTTTCCCACTCCGTGTACGGACGGCGGTCCATGAATTCGGGGCGGAAGAGTTCGCGGGCGTGCTGGCGGGTGTGTTTCTGGGCAAGGAAGTGACCGCCCGGTCCGACTTTGGCGATCGTATCCAGTGCCAGCGTCTCCTCGTTGACCTCTATTCCCTGCATCATCTTGTGCACGATGGAGAAGATCTCGCAGTCCATCATCATCTCTGCATAGGACCAGATGCGGCTCCCGTGCAGGAATCCGCAACCGAGCAGCATGTCGGACATGACCACGCTCGCCATGAAACTGGACATGGCACCTTCAAGTCCCGCCTGCCAGTTGGGTTCCTTCGCGCCGGTGGCGAACGCGCCCATCGAGAGCGGAATGTTGTAAAAGTCTGCCAGAACGTTGGTCGCCGCGCCGAAGAGGAAGTCCTCCGGGCCGCCTCCGGTGTAGGCACCGGATTGCAGGTCTGCAGCAGTTTGCGCGGCGGCATAGAAGACCGGGGCGCCGGGGAAGGCGAGTTGCAGCAACGCTGTCCCTGCAATGACCTCCGCGTTGCCGACTGCCAGGTTGCCCGCCATGGTTGCCGGTCCTGTAGTGAGGCAGGAGGCCATGGTCATGAAGCCGGTGGGGATCCCATGCTCCGCCGCGATCAAGGCCGCGTCGAGGCTGCCGCCGTCGTGACCGAGCGGGGGAGCGGTGCATTGCATCAGCGAGAGCACGGGGCGCTTCCGCAATTCCTGTTTGCCGCCGACGAGCAATGCTGCCATTTCCATGGCAGCGTGGGCTTCGTGGATGGAATAGATCGATTCGGTCTGGACGTGCTTGGTGGAGTTCTCCCAGATGGTCTTGATCTCGTGCAGGCCGCGCGTCTCGGCGGGTTTGTCCTGCGCGGAGACCGGCACCCAGTGGAAGCCGATCTCCTCCGTCGCGTCGGCGACGCGGGCGATGTCTCGCACATCGCTCAAGGCTGAGGTCCGTTTTTGACCGGTTTCGATGTCGATCACTTCCACGCCGCAGCCGTCCGTCCCCAGGAAGACGTGGTTCCCGTCCAGCGGACAGTCCTGCTGAGGGTCGCGCGCCGAGAGCGTGTACGCGGGCGGACATTTCTTCAACGCGTCTTCGATGAGATTTGGCTTGGCGCGCACGATCTTCTTTTCGCGGTCAACCGTTGCGCCGTTGGCTTCCCAGATGTCCAACGCGCGCTCGGATGGAAACCTCACGCCGACGTTCTCGATGATCCATAACGTGGCGTCGTGGATCTTTTGCACTTCCTCCGTTGACAGGATCTCCAGCTTCAACTTCGGATCCGTTATCGATTTTATATTTTTTGACATAGCGCCCTCCCGAGGCTTTATGTCTCTGCTCTCTCTGAGTATTCTGGTGGTTGAGTAGCCCTGAGCGTTCTTTGCGAAGGGCGTATCGAAACCACCACTTACAAAATATACTTTGCTTACTTGGTGGTCTCGATACATGGCACAAGGCGCCACACTCGACCACCGGTTGATTTATTCCTTCCCGACCAGTTTCTTCGCCAGTTGCACCGCGCCGACGGCATCTTCCGAAGTGCCGTCCGCCTTGATCTTGTCCGCCCAATCCTTGGTGATCGGCGCGCCGCCCACCATCACCTTGATGCGCGGTCGCAAGCCTTCCTTGTCCAGTTCCTCGATGACCTCGCGCTGACGAACCATCGTCGTGGTCAGCAGCGCGCTCATGCCAATGAGTTGCGCGTCGATCTCGAGCGCCTTGCCGATGATCTTCTCGGCGGGCTGGTCCACGCCCAGGTCAACGACCTCAAAACCGGACGCGCTGAGCATCGTGCCGACCAGCGTCTTGCCGATCTCATGGATATCGCCTTCGACCGTGGCAAGCACCACGCGTCCCATCATCTCGCGCGCCTCGCCGAGCTTCAGTAGTTCCGGTTCGAGCACAGCCACCGCAGCCTTCATCGCCTCGCCCGCCATCACCAGTTCCGGCAGGAACGCTTCGCCCTTCCCGAACTGGTCGCCGATGTAATTCACACCGACCACGAAACCCTTTGTGATCGTGTCCAACGGGTGCATGTTCAGTTCGATGGATTTTTGGGCAAGTTCGATCGCGGTCTCCTTCTCTCCTTCGATGATGCTCTGCGCCATTTGCTTGTAGAGTTCTTCAGACATACCTTTGCTCCTGTGAAAGATTTACAAACCCAGTTGGTTGATCTTCTGATTCAATAATTCCTGCGAGACCCCCAGATACAAAACGATCTGCCTGCCGATATCAATGATATGCTCCTTTGCCCGTTGTTCGGCAAGTTCCGGATTGCGGGACTCGATTGCATCCGCAATGGCGAGATGCTCCTGGTATTCCTCCTTGACACTTGCCTCCAGCTCGTCGGGATGCCCATACATCGCCTGGTACAGCATCCAATCCGGGAAGGAATTTGCCGCCACCTTGTACACCCGGATCAACGTGGAATTCCTTGTGGCTTCCGCAACAGTGGCGTGGAAATCCCCGCTGAGTTTGCGGGAGGCAGACATGTCATCCAGTCGGATCAATTTTTGGGATTGACCGACGATCCGCTTCAACGCGTCGACGTGAGCCTGCTCCCGATTAAGAGCCGCGGCGCGGTTGACGGCTTTTTCCAGCAACAGCCGCATGGCATACGATTCGGCGATCTCCTCATGTGAAGGCTGTGGGACGCGCACCCCGCGATACGGGACGCGTTCTGCGACCCCCGCGGCGGCGAGCAGGTCCAGCGCCTCACGGACGGGCGTCATGCTCACGCCGAGCTGCGACGCGATATCCTCCTGCCGGAGCCAGTCACCGGGATTATATTTGCCGGAGATGATCTTCTCCAGCAGGGCTTCGAATATGTCCTCTTTGAGAGGTCTTTTTTGATTGAGTTCGGCGTCTTCGGTGAGTGGAGAGTTGAGCGTCATCAGTTCCTCTTGAATCTGATGACATTATAAATTATATATAATTTTTAGTACAGGAAAATGCAGGACAATGAGAGGTGATAAGTGTCACCAATTTTATGATGGAACTTTAACCGGTCTTTGTTCCTTCAGCATCCACGCCAGCGGGGAAGCCAGCAATACCAGCCCCGTGGTCATCATCAAGACCGTGGGGAAGCCGTAAGTCTCCGCGATCGGACCGGTCAACAGCATGCCCAACGCGCCGGATGAAAAGATAAATCCGAGGATCAACCCGGATGCCAATGCCATGCCTCCCGAGATGATCCGCTGCGCCAGAACCACCATGATGCTGTGAACTGATCCCGTACATGCGCCCGCCAGCGGGATCAATAGATACAGCCAGGGCGACCATCCAATGCGGCTCATGATGAAGATCGGGATCGAAGCGCATAATAACGCCGTCGCCGCGACCTTGCGTTTTGTGAACCGGTCACCGAAGTGACCGCCGATCAAATTACCCAGCGCCGAGCCGCCCATGAACAGCCCGGCGATGTTGCCATAAGTAACGGCGCTCAATCCGAGGTCCTTTAGGTACTTCGGGAAGAAGTTGATCATATTCGCCTGCGTCCAGGATTGCAGTGTGGCGACGATGGCAAGCAGCAGGATGAACCCGATGCCAGCCTGCAAACGGATCTTTCCGTCACCATCCGCAGGTTTGGGGTGGGGGTGGTTGTGCCGGAGTTGATACGCCAGCGCAAACCCGATCGGGATCGAAACGACCGGCAGGATGAACATGGCAGGCAATCCCAGACTTGCCAGGATCAATCCCGTGATCACAGGACCGATGAAATGTCCCATTTGACCCGCCATGAAGAACAGGGAGGCCGCGGTCGTCTCGCGCCCCGCCATGCGGTTGCGTCCCTGCAGGGTGGCCTGGACCGTGCCAACAGGATGAAAGGAGGAGGAACCGAGGGCGGCGATGATCAGGCATAACAGACCGGTGGCGCCGGGGATGTACACCGCAAGCGAATAGAACACGGTCATCCATAGGACGCCGCCAGCCGCGAGCCAGCGCGGTCCCACACGGTCGGAGATCCAGCCGAAGAAGGGCTGCGTCAGCGCGGAGACCCAGACATAGATCGTCGAGTACAACGCGATCTGCGTTTCGGTCAGCCCGAGATAGGTCAACAGCACGGGGCGGCTTGCATTAAACACGTCCACCATCAGGTGGCTGAGCGCCACCGAGGAGAAAAGCGAATCGAATATTAATGGCATGGTTTATAGGTAGAGATGATGTTCCTGGATGTATTCGTACACAGCCTGCGGAAGATAATAACGGAACGGTTTCCCGCTTGCGATGCGACCTCGTATCTCGCGTGAGGCGATCTCCAAAAGCGGCGCGTCCACATAATGGACCTTGGAACTGATCCCGGGCAAAATGCTTTCCAACGCTTCGAGATTTTCCTGCTCGCCGGGACGACGCATCACGCCCACCCAGTGACAGGCGTAGAGCAGTTCCCTTGGGCGGTGCCAGGTGGGGAGGTCGCGCAGTGAATCGCCGCCGATGATCGGGGTGATGTCGGCATCCGGGTATTGCTTTGCGATCAGTTCGACCGTATCCAATGTGTAATGCGGACCCGGTCTATCCAACTCGACGCGCGATAGTTCAAAGCGGGGGTTATCCTGAATGGCAAGCCTGACCATTGCCAGCCGATGTTCGATGGAAGTGATCTTCTGATCCTGCTTGTGAGGCGGTTCAGGAGTGAGCACCCAGAGCAGACGGTCAAGTTCCAGTTGGGCGTAGGCTTCGGATGCGAGGATGAGATGACCGAGATGAGGCGGGTCGAACGTGCCGCCAAAGAGACCGATCTGTTCGCGGGGCATGTTGCGAGTATAACGCAAAGTTGAATTTGGGATTGCGGTGGTTTGCCGGGATGTGAAGCTTTACGATTCGTTTTTCCCTTCTTTATCAAATCTTTACACGGGCGGGATATAAATATAAACAGGATAATAAAGATGATTTCAGCCTGCGTTTGCTGGCAGGTTGAACAAAGGAGATGTAACCATGTCTAAAACGGTCAAATGGATCATCGGGATCGTCGTCGGTCTGCTTGTATTGCAGTTCTTCATGCCCTTCGTATGGCAGTTCTTCTTTCCCAACGCGTATGGCGGCTACGGAATGATGGGACGCGGTTACGGCTATGGCATGCACATGCCCATGATGGGGTATGGTTATGGATTTGGTTTCCTTGGCATGTTATTCATGTGGCTGTTCCCGTTGGGTTTGCTGGCTTTGATCGTGCTGGGGATCGCATATTTGTGGAAGAAGTTGACCGAGAAGCCGACGCAAGAGTAAGGCTGGCAACCGGATCATTTGGACCTCGCCTCATGTCGTGAGGCGGGGTCTGCTTTTATGCCGGTGGTATACTCGCCTCATTCCATAAAACAGGTGAACCATGAACCAGACATACGATGCCATTGTGATCGGTGCAGGAGTGATCGGGGCGAGCGTTGCATACAACCTGTCCCAGCGCGGGTTGAAGGTGTTGATCCTCGAGCGAAAGTCTGTCGCGGCGGGCGCGACCGGTGCCTCGAGCGGCCTGGTCCGCATGCATTACGACATCGAAGTGGACTCCGCGCTGGCGTGGGGAAGTTTCCAGTTCTTCCGAAACTGGCGTGAACGCATCGGCGGCGAATGCGGTTTCAAAAAGACCGGCTTCCTGCAGATCGTCGCACCGGAGAAGAACGCTCATCTGCGCGCCAACGTCGCGATGCATAAACGGATCGGCATCCTCACGGAGGTGGTTACCGCCGACGAGGTGAGGAAGATCGCTCCGATGTTCAACACGGACAATTTCGAGCTGGCGGCATACGAGCCTGAGTCTGGGTATGCCGACCCGGTGTTGACGACCAATTCCTTTATCGAGAACGCCAAAGCGCGTGGGGCGGACTTGAAGCAGGATTGCGAGGTGACGGGAATCCGCGTCAGTGGGGGAAAGGTGGTGGGTGTGGATTCAGGCAAAGGGTCGTTCGACGCGCCGGTCGTTGTCAACTGCGCGGGGACGTTCGCAGGTCGCATTGCGAAATTGGTCGATGTCGAGATTCCCCTCGATACGTGGACACATGATGTGGCATTCGTGAAGCGTCCGTCGAAGGTTGGGATGCATCCGACGGTGATCGATGATGTGCTTTCGATGTATTTCCGCCCGGAGGGTGAGTTGACCCTGGTCGCGCTCGAAGATGATAATCGTATGGGTGAACCGCCCGAATCGGATTTGAGCCGCGTGGACCCTGAGTTCGTGATGCGTGCCATCGACCGCATCTGCCAGCGCATCGGCGATATGGAAGAGGGCGCGCTCCACTCGACCCACGTGGGACGGGATGGCTTGACTCCAGATCAGCGCGCGGTGATGGACAAGGCGGGCCCTGACGGTTTTTATGTTGCCTGCGGTTTTAGCGGCACGGGATTCAAGTTGTCGCCCGCGGTGGGCGTGTGCATGAGCGAGTTGATCCTGGATGGGAGGGCGAAGTTGGTGGATATATCCTCGCTGAATTTGGATCGCTTTGCGCGAGGTGAATTGTTGCGCGGTGAACATTCGTATGGGGATATTTGGAAGTAAGTGCGGACAATGTTTCAAAGAGCGTCTACGCCCCGGTAATCCGGGGCGTAGAGTTTGTCGACTGTTACTGCATTGCAAATCTACTTTTTATGGACAACGATCGAGCCTCCGCCGATTGGCTGATCCATGCCGTTGTCGTAGACAACCTCCTCTGTCGTTGCATCCCAGATCTTGATGCGGAAGGTGTCCGGAGAACCGTCACCAGCCCAGATCATGAATCCGTAGTTGCCGGCGCCGTTGATCGTCCCGTATCCTTTGAACTGGGCATTTGTACCTCCCTGATTGACGACCAGCCAGTCATAACTGTCGCTGTGGAAGTTCAGACCACCAGCCTTGAACTGGAATTCGGTCGTGCCTTCAGGGATGGAGGCGCCCTTCTTGTACTTCGAGACGAAGCCGAAGGTTGCTTTGCCGGTGGGAGCTACGGGCACAAACAGTTGATGATTATCAACCTGGATGCCGCTTGTAACGTCAATGTGAGTAAACCACGAATAGCGGTTTCCTCCAACTTCACCAGGGATCGTGTCGGCGACATTCTCACGGGTGGCAGTCCATAGGGTGTTGCCGCCAGAATCGAGAAGGTTCAGATCAACTGCAAGATATCCACCAGCATCACGGAATACATGTTGGAGGGTATACCATCCTGCGGATGTCACGATGTAATAGTTGCCGCCGTTATCGTTGACCAGTTTATAGGGATTTGTGTAGAAGTCGGCATTGTTACTTCCATTTACGAGCAATGCCTGCCCTGTGATGGGACCAAAGTTTTCAACCACACCAACATGGAAGATGTAGTCACGCTGATGGTTGCCGTCCGATCCGCTGGCGGCAACTGAATAGTCAAAACCCTGCCCTGACGGCCACGCGGGATCCAGATAAACGTCAATTTCGGCAATCCATGTACCAGGCCAATTACTTCGATATCCATCAAACCGGGAGAAAGGACCACTGCTTTCATCACCAAAGAAAGTGGCAATACCATTGGATACTTCGCTATTGCCGTACCATGCATCATCGTTGTCGAACCAACCTGAGTCGCCAAGTGAGAAATCTTGATCCCATACTAAAGTTGAAATCGGTGTCATTGCCCCATCGGGCGAATCGATCCACCCGCCGCCGGTGACGAATCCGCCGCTCGGGTCATAGACGACGACGGTTGTACATTCTTCAGCCGAGTTGACAGATCCATCATTGACGATCAGGCAGACATCATAAATATCGGGGATTGTATAGCTGTGCGATGGCGTGGCGCCGGAACCAAAGTTGCCATCACCGAAGTCCCATGTGTAGGTCAATGGATTGTTGTCGGGGTCGGATGAACCTGTCCCGTCGAAAACAATGTCTGTGTTGACCGCTCCAAGGTAGGGCCCGCCGGGGTTGGCTGTGGGAGGTTGGTTGGGAGGTGTGGGCTCGAAGTCGTATGTGGTTGCGTCACCCATGAAGCTAACCAGCAACTCATCAACAGCACCGCTAAATTGTCCGACCCAGCCGGAGCCGACATTGAATCCGAGACCATACTTAATTTTGGCATTGGGGTTGTTTGCAACTATGGTATTCCAGGATACAAAGGAGTTGAATGCTTGCGGTACTCCAGGTATTGCCTTTGTTGACCACCAAATTGCATTCCCTGAATTGAAGGCATCCCACTGCTGCCAGGTGTCGGTCAGCATTGCCCCAACCCCGCCAGGTTGATAAACAGGTTCAAATACCAGGGTTGTATAGCTGGAACCATCTCCAACATAATCAACTTCGATGTTGAGTGATATGGTTTGTGCGCTCGAATTGGTCGAAGCAGATGAGCGATATGCCCAGTAACTTAGACCATCCAGATCGCTTAATTTGGCGCCTATATGACTGTAATTGAATAACTGAGCTTTTGCGTTACCGGTGCCGTATATATCTGTCGTTGTCATTTGTAAACTGCCGATGCCCAATGGAGCCGTTCCGGGTCCCGGGATAAATGAACTGGCTCCGCCGCTACGAGTATCGTTGGTGAGCCAGTTGACACCAACATCGCTGGACATTACCGTAACTGTTCCGGCTGCTCCAACGCTCAGTGCTGGCACCGCTGCCATCAGAAGCGCCAGGACAACGAAAATGCTAAAGGCTTTATTGACTTTCATTTTTCCTCCTAAAGAAAAACGAACAATTGATTTGAACGACACGAACGTACACGTTAAACACGCCCCTGCTTATTCGATATCATCACCTCCTTTCTGAAAACAAAAAACCGGCAATAACTGCCGGTTTCGCTATTGGCTCCCCAGAGATAATCCCCTTCGTTGTGAAGGTTGAGCGACCAAACTGTATCCCTGGTTCTTCGCTCCCTTTTGAACCATATTCAATTTTCCCCGACGAGAGGTCAACAAATAATGTGTAAAAACTTTACAATAATTGCCCATATTTTTCAAGTGATTAACGTAATAAAAAGGTTACAACGATTCTGAAATCGATCCATCGTGTTTAGAGCATCCATTTTTCAGATCGTCCTTCCAAGCTATAATTATCCCATGAACACAAATTCACTTCGTTCCCGTTACGAGAAACTCAAGTCGGAGATCCATGCCCACAATTACCGGTATCACGTGCTGGATGCGCCCGTGGTCAGCGACCTGGAATACGACAAATTATTAAACGAACTCAAGCAGATCGAATCTGAGCACCCGGATTGGGTGACTCCGGATTCGCCCACGCAGCGCGCGGGAGCCAAACCTGCCGACCGTTTCGACAAGGTCCGCCACCCCGCGCCGATCCTTTCGCTGGCGAATGCATTCGGCGCGGACGATGCGCGCGCCTGGTTCGAGCGGATCAGGAAACTCGATGACCGCGTGGAAAAGGCGAGGTTCGTCGTCGAGCCGAAGATCGACGGTTTATCGGTTGTGCTCCATTACCGCGATGGACTCTTCGTGCAGGGCGCGACGCGCGGCGACGGGGAAGTGGGTGAGGACATCACATCCAATTTGCGGACGGTGCGTGCGATCCCGTTGAAGATACCGGTGGAGGCAAAAGCCAAAATAACGGTACCCGATTATCTGGTCGTGCGAGGCGAGGCGTTCATCCCGATCAGGGAATTCGAGGAGTTGAACCGCAAACTCGAGGAGGCGGGCGAGAAGACATATCTCAATCCGAGGAATACCGCGGCGGGATCATTGCGTCAGCTTGATCCGAAGTTGACCGCTGCACGCCCGATCACGCTGCTGGTATATCAGATTGTCCATGCCGAGGGCGGGGAGGTGCCGGCGAGTCAATGGGAGATCTTGGAATATCTCAAGGCGCTGGGTTTCCCGGTGACGGATGTGGCGAAGCGTTTCGATACCCTGGAAAAAGCGATTGCCTACACAGAGACCTGGGATGAAAAACGCGATGAACTTTCGTATGAAGCCGATGGCATGGTCATCAAGATCGACGATCTGACCCTTGCCGCGGAACTTGGTTTCGTGGGCAAGGATCCGCGCGGCGCGGTGGCGTTCAAGTTCCCGGCGCGCGAGGTGACCACGCAATTATTGGATATCCGCGTCAGCGTGGGGCGGACGGGCGTGTTGATACCGAATGCCGTGCTCGAGCCGGTCGAGATCGGCGGGGTTGTTGTCGAACGCGCCACCTTGCATAACTTCGATTACATCGCGGAAAAGGACATTCGCGTGGGTGATCGCGTGTTGGTCAAGCGCGCGGGAGAGGTGATCCCTTATGTGATCGGTCCCGTTGTGGATGCGCGTACGGGAAAAGAAAAGAAATACAAGCCGCCGACGAAGTGTCCTGCCTGCGGTCAGCCTGTGGAGCATTTCGAAGGCGAGGTGGCGTGGTACTGCGTCAATGCCGCCTGCCCCGCGCAGTTGGTGCGCAACGTGGAACATTTCGTCTCACGCGGCGCGATGGATATCGTCGGGCTGGGTTCGAAGATCGTTGAAAAATTGATCGAGACCGAAAAGGTCAAAGACGTGGCGGATATTTACACGTTGACCCGCGCCGACATCCTCGATGCGGTCACGAAGAAGGATCGCAAGACGGAGAAGGAGCCGCCCGGCAAGATCGCGGACAATCTTTTGTCGGCGATCGAAGCCTCCAGAAGCCAGCCGTTGAGTCGTTTGATCACTGCCCTGGGGATCCGCGGTGTGGGCGAAGTGATCGCGGGCGACCTGGCGCGTCATTATGCGGACCTGGATGCGCTCGCCAAAGCCAAAGCCGACGACCTGATGCAGATCGAGGGGCTGGGTCCGAACATTGCCGAGTCCATTGTGGATTGGTTCGCACGTCCGTTCAACCAGAAGGTGTTGAAGAAACTCAAATCGGCAGGGATGTGGCCCAAAGGCGGAGAGACCGCAGGGAAGAGTCAGGTATCGGACGCGTTCGCGGGGTTGACGTTCGTGGTCACCGGCACGCTTCCCACCTTCTCACGCGACGATGCGAAGGCGTTCATCGAGTCACATGGCGGCAAGGTGACGGACAGCGTCAGTAAGAAGACGAGCTATCTTGTTCTGGGCGAAAACCCCGGCTCGAAGTTCGAGAAGGCGAAGTCGCTGGGGGTCAAGATCATCGGCGAAGAGGAATTGAGAAAACTGGCGGGATGATTATTAGTCTCTGACCACAGAGACACGAAGACACGAAGAAAGCCGTTAAAGATCTCGGTGTCTCTGTGCCTCCGCGGTTAGGAGCTCTTTATGATAAAATCCAACCCGTTTTGACACAAAGGACGCCTTGGGGGAGCACCGAGCCTTTGTGAATCTATTTCTTTCGGAGAAAACAAATCATGCCACGTCGTTCATTGGCTCGTCTTTACAAAGACGAGTTCTCAGGCTATTCGCCCGCCAAATTCCAACAGGACCTGCTCGCAGGCCTCACGGTTGCCGCGGTGGCGTTGCCGCTTGCCCTCGCGTTCGGGGTGTCATCGGGCGCATCCGCTGCGGCGGGATTGGTCACTGCCATCCTTGCGGGTTTCCTCATGGGCGCGCTCACTGGCGCCCCGTTCCAGATCAGCGGCCCCACGGGCGCGATGTCCGCGGTGCTGATCGTGCTCGTCCAGCGTTACGGCCTCGAAGGCATCTGGGTCGCGGGCTTGTTCTCGGGCGCGCTCCTGCTCCTCATCGGCCTGCTGCGCCTCGGGCGCTTCATCGCCTTCATCCCTGCGCCTGTCATCAGCGGCTTCACCTCGGGCATCGCCCTCATCATCTTCATCGGTCAGATCGACAACTTCCTCGGCGTCAAGACCCCCGCCGTCGAGACCGCTGCGGGGAAATTCCTCGGATACTTTCAAGGCGGATTCACCCCCAGTCTCCAATCGCTGACTCTCGGACTCGTGGTCATTGCGACGATCCTGTTCATGCCGAAAAAATGGACGGCGCGTTTCCCTGCTTCGCTCCTCGGCCTCATCCTTGCCACGCTTCTCAACTGGACTGTCGGCTGGTCCGCCCCAACCATCGGAGCCATCCCGCAGTCTCTTCTCCTCAATGACCGCCTCAGCCTTGCCAATGTCCCCTGGCAGAATCTTCCCGATTTCATTGCCCCCATCCTGACCATCACCGCGCTCGGCGCAGTGGAATCGCTGTTGGCAGGCGCAGTCGGTTCCAATATGACGGGCATCCGCATGCAGGCGAACCAGGAACTGATCGCGCAGGGCATGGGCAACATGCTCATCCCGTTCTTCGGTGGTATCCCTGCCACGGCGGCGATCGCACGTTCCAGTGTGGGGATCAAATCCGGCGGGCAGACGCGCCTAGTGAGCATTGTCCATGCGGTGGGGTTGTTGCTGTCCATGTTCCTGCTCGCGCCGTTCATGAGCCGCATCCCTTTGGCGGCATTGGCTGGCGTGTTGATGGTAACCGCTGTCCGCATGAACGAATGGGACGCCATCAAATTCATCTTCGGCAGGCGCTTCAAGACCGACATGATCGCCTTCACCGTCACGATGCTGGCGACTATTGTCCTCGATCTGACGCAAGCCATTCTGATCGGCTCCTTCCTTGCCGGAGCGGTCTTCCTCAACAAGATCGCCAGCATAGACATCTCCCTGCAGGATATGGACACCGATCGTCTCAAACAAAAGGGCATCGAGACAGCCGGCAAATGCCGGCATGTACGGGTGGCATTCCTCACCGGTCCGTTGTTCTTCGCGGCAACCGGTCAATTCAACGAGGCATTTCAAAACCTGAAAGACACGCATGCGATGATTTTGTCCATGCGCGGAGTCTCTTTGATCGATACGGCGGGACTGGAAGCCATTCACCGTCTACACGGACGCCTGCATAAGCAGGGCGGCACGCTCATGTTCGCGGGAGTCCATGAGAACGCGTACAATATGATGAAACGCGGCGGGCTGGTGGAACATGTCGGCGAGGAAAATTTCTTCTGGTCCAGCGACCAGGCCATCGTTGAGGCGGAGAAGCGGGGCTGTAACTTTTGTTCATGATATGATAAAAAGTGACGGTCACCTTCAAGGTGGCTGTCACTCTGAAAGAAAGGCATTCATCATGACCAAAACTCTCAAGTGGGGACTCCTCTCCACGGCGCGGATCAATCGTTCATTAATTCCACCGTTGCAGGTATCAAAACGGAATCATTTGCTGGCTGTGGCTTCACGTTCACAGGAGACGGCGGACGCGTATGCAAAAGAGAAAAAGATCGAGCGCGCGTACGGTTCGTATGAATCCCTGCTGGCTGATCCCGACATCGATGTGATCTACAACCCGCTCCCAAACCACCTGCACGCCGAATGGACGGTCAAAGCCGTGGAGGCGGGCAAGCACGTGCTGTGCGAAAAGCCGCTCGCCCTGCGCGTGGAGGAAGTGGACGCGATCCGATCCGCCGCACATAAACATGGACGCGTCGTGGCGGAGGCGTTCATGTATCGCCATCATCCGCAGACGCTCAAGGTGCTGGAGATCGTCAGAAGCGGTTCGCTCGGGACCTTGAAACTGATTCGCGGTTCTTTTAGCTTTATCCTGTCCCGCGAGGGGGACGTGCGCCTGAGCCCTGAAATGGGTGGTGGAAGCATCTGGGATGTGGGCTGTTATCCCATCAGTTATGCGCGGGCTGTCCTCGGGGAGGAACCGCTAGAGGTGTTTGGCTGGCAGGTTACGGGTCCGACCGGAATCGATGAAACGTTCGTCGGGCAGATGCGGTTCAGGGAGGATGTCCACGTGCAATTCGACTCCAGTTTCGTCATCCCGTTCCATTCGTTCATGGAGATCGTCGGCAGTGAAGGTACGCTGAACATCCCGCGGCCGTTCAAGCCCGGCGTCAACGAGAAGATCTACCTGACGCGCGGCGACAAGACCGAAACGATCACGGTCAAGGGGCAGGAACTTTACATCGGCGAAGTGGAGGACATGGCCGATGCGATTTTGCTCGGCAGGGATGCGCTTGTGTCGTTGGATGACAGCCGTGCGAATGTGGCTGTCATCAATGCGTTGCTGGAGTCTGCGCGCACCGGGAAGCCCGTGAAAACCGATTCCGAAAATCCATAGAGACATCGGAGACTTGTAACTAGACAGAACGTGTTCCCTCTGCTACACTTTTGCCAATAATTTTCTGGAGGCTTTCCCATGGATTTTCATAACACAGATGATTCCCTGACCCGGCGCGTAAGAGCGTTTACGGATCGGGTTGCAAGGTTAAAGGCGAACGATCTGCATTATTTCAACATGCCTGTGACCGAGGTCCTGCCGGGGATGAAGGTGATCGTGAACGGACGTGAGATGGGGATGTATGCCTCTTACAGTTATCTTGGCCTGGTCGGGCATCCGCGCATCAACGAAGCGGCGAAGAAGGCGGTGGATAAATTCGGCACCGGCACCAATGGCGTGCGCATGCTGGCGGGGACGCTGTCGATCCATAAGGAGCTGGAGGAGACGATTGCGAACTTCAAGCACGCTGAAGCCGCGGTCACATTCTCATCGGGATATGTCACCAATTTGACGGTCATCTCCGGGCTGATGGGGCGCGGCGATTATGTGTTTTCAGACAAGCTGAACCACGCCTCCATTGTGGATGGGTGTTTGATGTCCGGCGCGGAGTTCCGCCGTTTCCGCCATAACGACATGGATCATCTCGAAGGCTTGCTCAAGAATGCGCCTGAGGGGGTCACCAAAATGGTGATCGCCGATGCCGTGTTCAGCATGGATGGCGATATCATCGACCTGCCCCGGATCGTGGCGCTCTGCAAAAAATATAACGCGTGGCTCATGATCGATGAGGCGCATTCCGTGGGCGTGCTCGGAAAGACCGGCACCGGCATCGAGGAACATTTCGATATGTTCGGTTCGATCGATATCAAGATGGGCACATTGAGCAAGACCATTCCCTCCGTGGGCGGGTACATCGCGACGAACAAGGATATTGCCACCTACTTGAACCACGCCAGCCGCGCCTACATCTTCTCTGCGGCGCTGCCGCCCGCGCAGGCCGCCGCCGCCAATGAAGCCTTCAAGGTCATCCTCGATGAACCGTGGCGCATCGAACGTTTGAACCAGAACGCCAAACAATTCATCGGCGGGCTGAAGGGCATGGGGTTCGACACCATGCTGACCGAGACCGCCATCGTCCCTGTGTTGTGCGGGGAGGATGATACAGCCTTCGCCATGACGCGCGAGGCGCAGCACCAGGATGTGTTTGTGCTGCCCGTGGCTTCGCCTGCCGTGCCGCAGGGACTCGCCCGCCTGCGCGCCACCGTCACCGCCGTGCACGAACCGAGCGAGATCGAACGCGCCATGGATGTCATCGGTGTAGCGGGCAGGAAACTGGGCATCATTAAATAAACCTGAAAGCTTCCTTCGAGACCTTCACATCGCTGAATGATGAAGGTCTTTTTATTTAACTCTGATAGTTCCTGATAGAGATTTAAAACGGATTTCTAATAATTGCTTTTTAGAATAGGACCATAAACAGTTCTTGTGGGAGTTGAAGTGTTTATGCAGGCTCCCACAAGAACTGATGACAAAATGGAGTTGAGAAAATGAAATGGCAATGGAAACTTGGACGTTTTGCAGGGATCGATGTGTATGTTCATGCCACCTTTCTTCTGCTCATCGGCTGGGTGGGGTACAGCCACTGGACCGAACACCAGAACTGGGGCGAGGTGCTGAATGGAATTTTCTTCATCCTTGCATTGTTCGCCTGTGTCGTTCTGCATGAATACGGTCACGCGTTGACCGCCCGCAAATACGGGATCAAGACCCGCGATATCACGTTGTATCCCATCGGCGGCGTTGCCCGCCTCGAGCGCATGCCGGACAAGCCCATCGAGGAACTTTGGGTCGCCCTGATGGGACCCGCCGTCAACGTGGTCATCGCCGCGATCCTCTTTGCGTATCTCTTCCTGACGAACAGCCTGGTCCCGATTACAGACCTGACCATCGCCTCAGGCTCGTTCATCGAGCGCCTGATGACGGTGAACATCACGCTGGTGCTGTTCAACCTGCTTCCCGCCTTCCCCATGGATGGTGGACGCGTGCTCCGCGCCCTGCTCGCCCTGCGCATGGACTACGTCCATGCCACGCAGACCGCCGCGAACATCGGTCAGGGCATGGCGTTTTTGTTGGGTTTCATCGGGTTGTTCAGCAACCCCTTCCTGCTCTTCATCGCCTTCTTCGTTTACATCGGCGCATCGCAGGAAGCCAGCATGGTGATGATGAAGAACTCGATCAGCGGCATCCCGGTCACGCGGGCGATGCTCACCGATTTCAAAACCCTCTCGCCGCGTGACAGTCTTTCGCAGGTGGTCGCGCTCATTTTGTCCGGTTCCCAGCACGACTTCCCTGTGGTGGATGCAACAGGACGCGTGACAGGCGTCCTGGAGCGTGATGCGTTCATGAAGGCGCTCACCGAGCACGGACAATCCGCGCCGGTCATGGATTTCATCCGCCGCGATCTGCCTGAAGTCGATTCATACGACATGCTCGAAGGCGCGCTGATGCGCCTGCAGGAATCCGGTTCGAAGACCCTGCCTGTCACACACGCCGGTCAACTGGTCGGTCTGATCACGGCGGAGAATATCACCGAGTATTTGATGATCCGTTCTGCCTTGCGTACCGCCGGCAGTCTGCCGCAGCCTGTGGGATAAGAAGATTCTTATCTGAGGATATCCAACCCAGAAAGCACTGTATAATCCGAATATCCCCCGATGGGGAGTAGCCGCCCGGCAACGGGATGCACAGTCGTCAATCCGGATTCAGGTCCCGGCTGTTCAGCAAAAGGCAAGACCATCGCCAAGAAACATTTTTCTGGCGGTGGTCTTTTTGTTTATAAACCGCTCCTGCGAGGCTTAGTCCCGCAGGAGCATGAGATACAGAGGAAAATAGAATGCTCGATACAATCGAACAAACCATCCTTTCTGCGCTGCAATCCATTTTCGACCAGTTTGGCTGGTTGGGTGTGTTTGGCTTGATGATCTTCGAAAATGCCACGGGCATCACTCCTTCCGAGGTCATTCTGGCATTCGCAGGCTGGATGTTGATCGAGCGTCATGGAATTTCACCGACCTTCATTCCGCTGGCGGGAGTTTATGCGGGGCTGGGGAGCGCCATCGGCGCATCCATCACATATTGGGTCGCGCGCATCGGCGGCCGCCCCATGATCGAGAAATTTGCGAAATTCTTCCGCGTTAATATGTTCTATATCGAACGCGTCGAAGATCAGGTCAGGAAGTGGGGGGCGGGCATTGTGCTGGTCGGGCGCGTCCTGCCGGGGATCAGGACGCTCGTCAGCATTCCCGCCGGGCTGGTCAGAATCCCATTCCCGAAATTCTTTGTTGCCACTTTCATTGGTGCATATGTTTGGTGTACACTATTGATCGGCGCAGGTTATATCCTGGGTCACGAATGGATGTTGATCAGCGAATACATCAAGACCCATTTACCGCTGGTCCTGACGCTTGTTTTTCTGGCAGCGGCATCCTGGATCATTTATTACCAACGCGCATACCTTCCCGTATTGACGTGGCTGCGTTCAAGGACAAAAAGGTTGGACTCATAACATGAACTGGCATCTGCAATCCATCGAAAAATCCCTCGAAGCGCTTCAGAGCGGACCCGAAACCGGTCTCACCCAATCCGAAGCGGATTCGCGCCTCAAGCAATATGGGCGCAACGAACTGGTAGAAAAAGGCGGGCGCACACCGCTCAAAATATTCTGGGAACAGATCACCGCGACGATGGTGCTCATTCTCATCGCGGCGGCTGTGGTGGCGGGTCTGCTCGGTGACCTGAAGAACACGATCGCGATCTCTGCCATCGTCATTCTCTACGCCATCCTCGGTTTTATTCAGGAATATCGCGCCGAGCAGGCGATCGCCGCCCTCAAGAAATTGTCCGTGCCGAATGTGCGCGTCCTGCGCGACAAAACCTTCAGAGAGATCTCAGCCCGTGACCTGGTGCCCGGCGACATCATCCAACTTGAAGCGGGGAACGTCCTGCCTGCCGATGTGCGCCTGCTCGAGGCGGTCAACCTGCGCATTCAGGAAGCCGCCCTCACGGGCGAATCGGAACCCGTAGAAAAACAGACCGCCGCACTCTCCGGCGATGACTCTTCGGCAGGCTCAGGGCAAGCCTTGCCTCTTGGTGACCGCCGTAACATGGCTTACATGGGGACCATCGTCACGCAGGGGCGCGGTCTTGCCCTTGTCGCTGCCACGGGCATGCAAACCGAGCTTGGCAAAATTGCCGACCTCATTCAACAAAGCGGCACCGAGGAGACACCTCTTCAAAAACGCCTCGACCAGCTCGGCAGGAACCTGGCGGTCATCGGCATCCTCATTGCGGTGCT
Source organism: Anaerolineales bacterium UBA5797 (assembly GCA_002418205.1). Taxonomy (GTDB): domain Bacteria; phylum Chloroflexota; class Anaerolineae; order Anaerolineales; family Villigracilaceae; genus Defluviilinea. Next base: position 24,768 of record DIDP01000031.1, read on the forward strand.
CATCGCGGTGATGGGCCTCCTGCGCGGCGACGATCTGCGTCACATGCTGCTCACAGCGGTCAGCGTTGCGGTGGCGATCGTCCCTGAAGGGCTGCCGGCGGTGGTCACCATCACGCTGGCGCTCGGCGCGCAGCGCATGCTTGCCAAGAATTCCCTCATCCGCAAGCTGCCCGCGGTGGAAACGCTCGGCTCGGTCACGGTGATCTGTTCGGATAAGACCGGCACGCTGACCGAGAACCGCATGACCGTGGTCGTGCTGGATGTGGCGGACCATCAACTCGACCTGTCAGCCGGGCTGCAACGGGACGGTTCGGTTCACGCGACCCGCAACCTGGGCGCGCCCGCCCAATCCTCCCTCTCGCTGACGGCGATCGGCGGCGCGCTGTGCAACGATGCCCGCCTGATCGACGAAGGCGACGACCGCTTCCGCACGATGGGCGATCCCACCGAGGGGGCGCTGGTAGCCGCCGCCGCCAAGATGGGATATTGGAAATCCTCGCTTGATCTGTCCTTCCCGCGCGCTGAGGAATTGCCATTCGACTCCGAACGGAAACGCATGACGACGGTCCATGACCTGAGGAAGTATGATTCCTCGATCCTTGCAGGGTTGGATATGGGCGACCATCGCTACATCGCCTTCACAAAGGGCAGCGTGGACGGATTGCTGGATGTGGCGGACCAGGTCTGGGTGAATGGAAAGGCTGAAGCGCTCGACGCAGGCTGGAGGTCCAGGATCGAAGCGGCGAACGAACGTCTCGCGAAAAAGGGGATGCGGGTCCTCGGTGTCGCGTTCCGTCTGATGAACCAGATCCCTGATGTGATCCAGACCGAACTCGAGCAAAAACTGACGTTCATCGGTCTGTTCGGCATGATCGACCCGCCGCGTGGTGAGGTGAAGGACGCCGTCGCGGTGACGAAGACCGCGGGCATCCGCACGGTGATGATCACGGGCGACCATCCGCTTACGGCGCAGGAGATCGCGCGGCAGTTGGGGATCAGTGATAGCGGACGCGTATTGACCGGTATCGAATTGGAAGAACTGAGCTTCGATGAGTTGAAGAGCGTGGTGGACGAGGTGCGTGTCTTTGCGCGCGTTTCACCTGAACATAAGTTGAAGATCGTGCAGGCGCTGCAGGAGAAGGGACACATCGTTTCGATGACCGGCGACGGCGTGAACGATGCGCCCGCGCTGCGCCGCGCAGACATCGGCGTGGCGATGGGCATCACGGGCACGGATGTTTCGAAGGAAGCCGCCGATATGGTGCTGCTCGACGACAATTTCGCGACGATCGTTTCGGCGGTGAAAGAGGGTCGCACGATCTACGATAACATCCGCAAGTTCGTGCGCTTCAGCGTGGCGGGGAACATCGGCAAGGTGCTGGTGATGCTGCTCGCTCCGTTCCTAGGCAAGCCAATTCCTCTGTTGCCCCTGCAGTTGTTGTGGCTCAACCTTTTAACCGACGGCTTGCTGGGACTTGGCATGGGTGTGGAAGCGCCTGAAAAAGATACGATGAACCGCCCGCCGTATTCGCCCAAGGAGGGTGTGTTCTCGCGCGGCGCAGGGGCGCAGGTGATCTGGGTGGGCGCGTTGATCGGTTCCCTGGCATTGGGACTCGGTGCCTGGTATTACTTTGCGGGCCGCGAGGAATGGCAGACGATGGTCTTTACCTTCCTGGCTTTCGTGCAGGTCTTTCAGGCGTGGGCATCGCGCTCGGGAAGAGAATCCGCGTTCTCGATGCCAATGATGTCTAACCCGCTTTTGTTTTGGATGATGTTGGTTGTCACTGCCTTGCAGTTGGCTGTGATCTATATCCCGCCTGCGGCTGAGTTCTTCTCTGTCAAGCCGTTGGGAGTTGTTGATCTGTTGATCGCCATCGGTGCCGGGTTTGTTGTTTTGGTTGTGATGGAGATCGAGAAGAAAGTGCGCAAATAATTTATCGGTCGTCTATCCACGGAGACACGATGCCACGGAGAAAATAAAAAAACTCTGTGTCTCAGTGACTCCGTGGTTTAGCTTAATTCTCTCGCACCTGATACAACAAATTGTCTTCCACCTTATACATCAACGGCGCGACCTGAATTTTGGGATAACGTAATCGCAGCCGTTTTGCTTCGCTCAACACAAAGTCCACTTCGTTGCCAATCTCGAACATGGGGGAGAAGTGCATGAAGTGTTCTTCCGCCCAATCCTTTTCCCAACCGGCGTTCTCGACCAGCCCTTTGATGAATTTATCCTTGCGAGCCACGAGGTTGACCATCCCGCACTGGTTGTGACCGATCAAGGCAATGTGCTTCACGCCTCCCACCGCGATCGCATACGAGACCTTGAACTCACTGTAACGCAGGTTCGCCCCTCCCGCACGGATGATGTAAGAAAAGTTGTCAGGGATGTGCAGATGCTTGCGGTTGTCCATGCACATGCCGACGAGCAGTTGCGCCTGGGTGTAGGTCTCATACTCGCGGTTGAGGTTGTGATATTCCAGTAACAGCCCGATGGGGGTATCGCGAAGTTCCGGGAAGATATCTTCTTTTGAAGAGACAGAAATCAGTCGATTCATGATTTGTTTCTCCTATCGGATGGTCTCCACATCTTTTGCAAGCATTTCCTTGTCCTCCACATCTTCGACCTGCTCCAGCATTTCACGCGCTTTTTCGAGATAGGTCAGCATGTTGACGCGGTTGTTTGCGATCATCTCCGCCCGGGCAAGGGTCTCATACGCGTATCCCCTGTAAAATGGAGCGAGGTCCTTTGCATATTGCAGGGACAACCGCCCATAGCGACGCGCATTGTAGGGTTGTTGAATCAGGCAACACACGCGCGAGACCTGCCAGTATCCCACAGACAGGTTCTCATCGGTCACATCCTGCCTCTGCGACCAATGCCAGAGGGATGCAATGGCGGTATGCAGCATCTCCATGTCCTCCTCGGTGGAACGACCGCCGTCCTTGTCCATGGTATCCCAGGTCTTGTTGAAACAATCGGTTGAAAAGTATGTGTGGGCTTCCTGAATGTCAAAATTCGGTTGGTCCGCCATGGTCTGTCCTTTATGCAATTGTTGATGGATAGGTTAGATCAGATGGACAGGCGCGGTCTGTTCGGGTAACAAACCTTCCGTCCGTATTCCGGGCGCTTATTTGACGAGCTTTACAAGCTGAGGTCTTGAGTTTGGGACGCGTTTGATCTCCCCCCGTGCTTCAAGGTCCAATTTGACGGTGGTCACATACCACATGACCGAACCTTCGAACGTTCCATTCACTTCCTTTTCCACGGCGCGCGATAACTTCATGAACGGCATTTCCTTGTGCTGGCGCAATGTTGACATAATTGCCTTGCGAATAATTTCATACTTGTTCTTGTCGATGTTGACACCCTGCTTCTTGGCAGGATGTAGTGTGCGAATCGTATCCTTCATAAAGCTCCTCCTCCGTTAAGTGTGGGTATTTTACACCCAACCGCGTACTTCTGTTGGCTTGATTCGGATGGCTCTCGAGTACTCGTTGCTGAACTCCTCGGGCGACATCTTCAAGCCAGCAATGCCGGTCCTGTATTTCCTGATATATGCAGGGACTTTGTGCGCAGGCGGGGAAGCCGTATCGAAGGATGCAACCCCGGTAAAAACGATCACGTGTTTATCTCCCTCCTCATCCTCCGTGTTGAAATGCAGGGATACGTTTGGATTGCGGTTCAAGTGCTTGATCTTGTACGCATTTGGCTGGCTGAAGATCAGGAAAGTATCATCCTCGTCCCAAATGAACCAGACCGGTCTCGGCTGAGGCGTTCCCTTTGAATCGACGGTCGTCAGCCAGACAAAGTATTCGTTCTTGAGGTGTCTCTTCACCACGCGCCCAAATTTGGAGTTGAGGTCGAACATGTGCCGCTCCTACTTCATCCGCTCCGCCACCAGTTCCGCAACATCCCTGACCTGCATCGAATCGCCGTCGGCTTTGGATGCATCGTTCATCATCGTCAGACAGAACGGACATCCCACCGCGAGCATGTTCGCTCCGGTGGATTTGGCTTCCTGGTACCTCGCTTCATTGACGCGGCCCGAGCCTGCCTCCTCCTCCTTCCACATCTGCGCGCCGCCCGCGCCGCAACAGAAGGACTTGGCTCCATTGCGCGGCATTTCAATGACCTCGATACCTGCGGATTTCAAACCGTCGCGCGGTGCATCGAAGATCTTGTTATGTCTCCCCAGATAACACGGGTCGTGGAAGGTGACCTTCATGTTGTCGCCCTCCAAATTCATCGAGATCTTCCCCGCGCCGACCAGTTCGTTGATCAACTGCGTGTGATGGATGACCGTGTAATTCCCGCCGAACGCGGGATATTCGTTCTTGATCGTATGCAGGCAATGCGGGCAGGTTGTCACGATCCGTTTTGGTTTTACCTCGTTGAGGATTTCCACATTCTGCGAAGCCAGTCCGAAGAAAATATCCTCGCGCCCCGCGCGGCGTGCGGAATCGCCCGTGCAGGCTTCGTTTTGTCCCAGCACCGCGTAGTTGACCCCCGCCGCGTTGAGGACCTTCGCAAAGGCTTGGGCGGTCTTCTGGGCGCGGACGTCGGTCGCGGGCGCGCAGCCCACCCACCACAGGATCTCAGGCTCGGCATTCTGTTCGATAGTTGGCACGTTCAAACCCTCCGCCCACTTCATGCGGTCTGCCTGCGAGACGTTCCACGGGTTCATATTGCGTTCCATGCCCTTGAAGGCGGTCTCAAGTTGTTTCGGGAAGTTGCTTTCCATCAGGGTCAAATTGCGGCGGATGTCGAGGATGTCGCGCATCGGCTCGTTGCCGACCGGGCAGATGTCCACGCAGGCGCCGCAGGAGGTGCATGCCCACACGGCCTCCTCGGAAATCAATTGCGTCATGGGCACATCGGTCGCGCCGCCATGATTCAAGTGATAACGTTTGTTGATCTCCAGTGCGGCTGGTGATAGCAGCTTGCCTGTGTTATAGGCAGGGCAGACTTCCTGACAACGGTAACACATGATGCAGGCGTAGCTGTCCATGATCTGCTCCCAACCCAGATCTTTCATCGTCGCTGCGCCGAACTGCTCGATGGACTGGTCATCGAGGTTGATGTAGCTCAACTCGCCGATGGACTTGCGTTCCGGTTTCAACCCAAAATTCAACGGGGCAAAGAACAGGTGGATGTGTTTGGAGTAGGGGAAGTACGGCAGGAATGCCACCACTGCGCCGATGGACAGCCAGAACATGATCCGTTCGCCGATGAGCAATGCCCCCGCGTCCGCCCCGGACCATAAGCCTGCCACCGTTGAAATGAACGGCTGCCAGCTGTCGCGGACTCCCGACTCCGCGATGAAGAATGATTCGCCCAACAGCCGAGCGGTATTATGTGTGAGAATGAACAACGCAACGATCGCTGAATCCCTGCGGATGCCGGCGCGGGCGTCAGGGTGGAGCAGGGTTGATTCACGCGTGGACAGGCTCGCGGGTCGGAGAATGAAGCGGCGGATGACCATCGCAAGCATGCCGACGAGGATCGCCACGTTCGCCACGTCCGCCAGCAGACGATATCCGTCCCCGAACCATCCGAGATGTTCGAGCAATTTGAAGTTTGTGTAGGCGTAGATCAGATCCGCAAGATTGATGAGGAGGAAGGAGAGGAACCCCCAACCGATCAACGCATGAAGGATGCTGGGTCCCAGTCGAAAACGGAACACGGGCTGGAATAACCCCACCTTGACGATCAGATCGCCGATGCGCTTCCATAAGAGGTTCCAATCTGGTTTGCCGTGCCCGCTGGAGATGTGGGCGATGATGCGCATCACGCCTTTGTATGTGAAATAGAGGGAGGCAATGGTTGCAAGTACAAAGAGGATTTTTTCGATGGGTGAGAGCATGGTTCCTCCTGAAAAAATAACGAAGCAAATGCCCGTATGGGTTTGCTTCGCCTGGGTGATCTATCGTGGTTTGATTGCAGAGGGGAGGTGCAACGACGCCATGCCTCTAGTGTAGCATATTAAGCCCACCGGGTGCAACTTATGCAACTTCGAAAAAATTTACAAGGCTTGGGTTGAGGGATTCCGATTTACTGACTGCTGACCTGGTTCACATAATCGATCGCGCCCTGGCAGGCAGGTTCGAGGTATGGGGATATTCCTTCAAAGGTGAGCGGTTCCTTTTTCTCCGCCGCCAGTTCGAACGCGGTGGCAAGACAGCCTCCCCCGGCATTGTAATTGACCAGGGTGAACTTCCACATGTCCTCGTAGGAGATTTCCAGTTGGTCGGGCGTCTTGCGATCGTTATAGTTCCAGACCACCTGTGAAGCCTGTTCGCAGTTTGCCAGCAGCGTATGTGCAAACACCCCGATGCTGAAATTTGCACGCTCGAGATCGATCCCCAATGGACAGTTCTCGCACGTGGCATTGACCGCGCTGATCAGTGACAGCCGCGCATATTCCTGCTGTTCCTCATTCAGATGCAGATAGCCCTTGCTGCATTCCCTTGAATCCATCACAAGCGGACAGAATTGATAGAAGAACGGCGGGTTCCATAGGAAGGTGGTATCCGCCCCGTGTTCCGTCAACTGACCAAGCCCCACATCGTTCTTTATGCTGTTTCCCGGCCAGAACTGACTCTCGATGGCGAACAGGTTCTTGAGCAGATGTGCCGGCACGCCGGTATCCTTCGCCACATTCAGGATGATGGTATCGAACTGATTTTGCCAGGCATTGACCGCGGGACGCGCGACCTCCATGCCGCAGGCTGATGCGCTTCCATCCGGCAGCAGTCCACCATCGACGCACGAGGTCGCATCCACCGCGCCGCCGCGGATCAGGTTGGCGGCAAGATAGTTATAGGGCACTTCCGTGCCAAGTATCTCGCTTTGGGTGGGTGTGCTCAACCAGGGGGGAGGTCCGCCGATGGGTGGCAGGACGCCCCATGCGCCCACGCAGGTTGCAATGGGCACGCCCGCCCATTGACTGCTCAAAACATCCACATACCAGAATGTCTGATCGGGATTACCTTCATCCCTTCTCGCCACGCGGATCTTTGCATCGAAGACCTGGCTGCTGTCCCCATAACTCGAATACGCCCAGAACTGGATCGTAAAAATGTCCTCGCCGGTGACGGGAAGTTTCAAACGGCAGACAGGACCACAACTGAATGACTGTTCGCCGTATAACCCCTCGATCCCTGTGATGGTGTAATCTGCCAGTGGTTCCATGCCCGTTAAAACCAAAATAGGCTCGTACTCGCAAATACTGGTTGATGATGTGTATACGGGAGTGCAGTTCTCCAGTGTCACCTGGACGATCGGCGGAGGCAGTTTTGTAGAGATTTCCTTTTGCGCAGGCTGGCTGTCCACGAGGACGAGATAGAACCCCTTGCACAGACTTACATCGGCTTCCTTACATGGCTTTTGCGCCACCCATTCATCGTACATCTTTTCGCCGCAATCCACATAAATATCCCCCGGCGTGGGCAGACCTTCATGATCGACCTCGATATAACACTCGACCTCATCCTCCCCCCAGCGGATCATCCACCAGAAATATTTTGTGTAATCCACGATGGTGACGGAATAGCGGTCGGGACCGGGGGGGACCTGGGCAGGCGCGGCAGACCCTCGTGCGGATGAAGCGAAGGCGCTTCCCGCGATGACCAGGAGCAGGCTCAGCGATACAAGCCTCATTCTCCACTGAAACCGTGTCCCGACGACTTTTCTCATATAAGAAGAGAGTCCGCTTGCATTATAGCGGACTCTTGTATCTTGTGGTTATCTTTTCACTGACTTTTTGGTTACAGATTTTGACTTCTTTTTTGCGGGTCCCGCCTGGGCGGAGGCAGCCTTGTCCATTTCCTCGAGCGTGGTGAGGTCCTGTTGCAGGTTGCGGCTGCGGAGGTACATGCTGGCAACGTACAGGCCCATGACAACGAATGCAACAACATAGCCGGCGATCATGTAGCCTGAGGTATCGGGAGTGGTCGTTTGTAGGAACATGATATCTCCAATCACATGGTGACTTTAAGTTTGAGTTGTTCGACCTTTTCCTGCAGGTCGCCGAGGCGGATGCGATTCCAGAACAGGTCGATGAAGATGATCGTGAATGTGAACAGCGCGAAGAAGAACGCCACGCGCATGTCAGCGGTCATGCTGAAGCCGCCTTCCGCCTCGGCATTGGCGCCGCCGATGACCACCGGGTGGATGGTGCGGAACAGGCGGATGGCAAAGAAGGTGATCGGTGCACTGAGCCCGCCCACGAGCGCATAGACCGCGCCGAAGCGTGCGCGCCGGTCGGGATCATCGATCCCCTGGCGAAGCATGAAATAGGCGATGTAGATCAACTCGGTGACGGCGGCGGTGGTGAGGCGCGGGTCCCAGGTCCACCAGGTGTTCCATGCCGGACGTGCCCAGATCGAACCCAGCACAATGGTGATAAAGAAGAAGATCAGGCTGACTTCGATGGCCGCGACCTGATAACGGTCCCATTTCAGATCTTTTTTTACAAGATAGATGACGCTAAAGACTGCCGCGAGGATGAAACCGAGCAGGGCAGTCCATGCTGTGCCGATGTGGAAATAGAACACGCGCTGGACATCGCCCATCACGAGTTCGGTGGGTGCAAAGACGAGCGCCAGATAGGTCGAAATTCCAAGCAGGATGATGGAAACGACATCAAGTATTGTGAGTGTTACAGGTTTGGATTGCATGTAATGCTCCTCCATAAATTTTAAGGAATTCTATTCCTCGACTACATTATCGAATACCATGAAAGCCACGGCAATGAAAATAATGTCATAAGCGATCAAAAGGTTGATGGGCAGGAGAAATTCGGACAGTTCCAGACCCTCCAAAAATCCGTTGCTGGCTTTGACCGCTGCCAGCAGGACCGGGACGACGACCGGAAAAAGCAGGATGGGGAGCAGGATGTCGCGCGTCCGCGTTTGCACGGACATGGTGGAGAGCAGCGTGCCGACACCGACGTAACCGATCGACCCAAGCAGGATGACCATCAACAAGCCCGGCTGGAAAAGATTGATGTTGTAAAGGACGCTATAGACCGGCAGGACGATGATCTCCACGATCAGCATGAATGCCAGGTTGCTGATGACCTTGCCGAAGTAGATCGCGGACCGATCCACAGGCGCGAGCAGAAGACCGTCCAGACAGCCGCGGTCTTTCTCGATCGCCATCGAGCGGTTAAGACCAAGCGTCCCTGCGAAGGCGAATGTTGCCCAGAGCACGCCCGAGGTCACAGACCGGCGCGTTTCCACATCCAGTTCGAGGGCAAAGTTGAAGATCAGGATGATGAGCAGGGAGAAGACCAGCATGGCGGAGAACAGTTCACGCGAACGGAACTCGGCTTGCAGGTCCTTCCATACCACGGCTGAGACTGCTTTGATGAAATTGCCCGAGGGCGGCTGTGCGTTGGGTTGTCCGTTTGCCATGTTAATCAGCCAGTGCCTGTTTATAGAATGAAAGCAGGTTGCTCCTGCGGAGCTGCCTGCGGGTTGCGGACGCGGCGATCACACCGCGCGAGAGAATATCGAACCGGGTCGCCAGATCTTCCGCGCGTGCCAGGTCGTGTGAGGTCATTACCACGGTCCGTCCCTTTGCCGCGACGGTTTGCAGTACCTCGTCGAGCATGGACGAGGCATCCTGGTCGAGCCCGGTATAAGGCTCATCGAAGAGCATCACATCCGGGTCATGGAGCACGGCGCGCCCGATGGCGAGACGCTGCTGCATTCCGCGCGAATATGTGCGCACAAGGTCGCGCCGGCGGTTCTCGAGTCCGACCATTTCCAAAACTTCCGTGATGCGCGCTTCCATGTTTGGGAGGTTGTACATGCGCGAATAGAAGCGCAGGTTTTCCTCGGCGGTCAGATCACCGTAGAGCAGCGGGAGATGCGAAACGACGCCCAATCTTGCCCGCACCGCAGCGGCTTCATGAGGCAGGCGATACCCAGCTACATTCACTTCACCCAATGATGGGCGGGACAATGAAGCCAGGATGCGCAGGAAGGTTGTTTTGCCCGCGCCGTTGGGGCCAAGCAGCGCCACGAATTCACCCGGCTGGACTTCGAAGTCCAGCCCGCGCAGGACGGTTTTTAACCCAAATCGTTTGACAAGTTTTTTGACGGTGATCATATTATTTTCGTAGAGGCGAGGTCATCTCGCCCAATTGGACGGGGAAGCCCCGCCCCTACAAATTACATCATTTCCTTCAGGATCTCTTTCAACTCGGCGCGGCGTTTTTGGTAGGCCTCGTCCGAGATCTTTTTGGCGCGGTGCAGGTCATCCAGTGCGATGATCGCATCCATCACCTCCTCGGAGGATTCGAATTCCTCTTCCTCATCCTCCTCGCCTTCCGTCTCTTCCTCCTCTTCGGTGCGTGAACGGTCGCGCAGGAACATCCAGCCTCCTGCAAGGATCAGGGCGATCCCCAATCCGCCCGCGGCGATCAGGAGCGTGTTGTTGGTGGAAGGAGCCGCGCTGGCATCCGCCGGAGCCGCCGCCTTTGGCGTCCCGCTGACCTTAAAGTTCAACGTATCGCCCGCCTTCAAGTTCGTGGCAAGGTAGGATTGATAGACCGCACCCTGAATGGTCTGCGGGCTGTCTGGTGTGACCAGGTCGCCCTCGACCTCCATGCCATCCGGCACAAAGATCCGCACGACCGCCACAGGCAGGACCACAGGCTGTGAGAGCGAGATCTCCTTTTCCCTGGGGACGGATGAAAAGGCGAGAATGCCATATGGCATATCGTTGGGGCGCATCGCAAAACCTTCATCGATACTCAGGAAGGGCGCGCTATCCTGAACGGCTTCATACCCGAGTCCCTGTGCGCCGGTCGGGAATTTCAGGAAAGGGATCTCCTGTTGCGTTCCCATGGTCACCGCCACGATCGATTCGCTCGCATTTCGGAAGTTGTACAATGCCAGAATCTGATATGTGGCGTCATTTGTGGCATCGAAGAAAATATCCAATTCGTCGACCGCCAGGACGGACGTGTCCTTCGTCACTTTATAGAGCACCAGCGGCGGCATATCGACCGAAGTCTGCCCCGCCTGGACGAACGCGGGTTCTGTGTTGACACCGATACCGTCATAGGTCACTTCGGCGATGAAGATACGGTTCTCCGGGATCTCAACGTTATCGAATGTATATGTGCCATCCGAAGCGGCGGTGCCTTCCAGTGAGAATAACTCCACCGGTCCGGCGTTCGGGTTTTGGAAATCGTGTTCGTAGGCGCGCAATGTGACGACCAGGTCTTCCGGCAGGTCTTCGCCGGTCTTGTTCTCGATGAGTCCGCTGACGGGACCATACCCCTCCTGGACGACCTGCGTCGCTTCAACCGGGACCTCAGCCTGGGCTGTGCCTTCGAGGGGCGTTCCCTCCGCTGACGGTGTCACCGCGTCCGCGACGGCAGGGGTCTGGGTAACGGGAACAGCCGTCGCCTGCGCGAGAGGCGTTGTATCGAAGGAGAGGGTCCTCAGATATGCCGCAACCGCCCACATCTCGTCATCCGATAGGTTTTCCCCGAAGGCTTTCACCTCGTCGTTGCCAAGCCGCACGATGCGCGCCAATTCCACTTCGCTGATCTCGGACATGTTCGTCAGATTCTTGAAATAATCCGTGGAACAACCCGCGCAGTTGGCTTCGAACAACTCCTTGCCTTTTTGGATTTGTTCCTTTGAGGTGTGAAGGGTTTGAATGTATGCAACCACGTCCCAGCGTTGCTGATCCGTCAGGCTGGCAAACGGAGGCATGAAGCGTTCGATCTTGCCGCGTGTGACAACGGTGTACCATTGCGCTGGCGAAGCGGGACGGGCGATCTCCGGCAAGCCGAATGCAGGGACGGTCACGCCAAGTTGAATTCCCTGCGGCCCATCACCGAGACCAGTATCACCGTGGCAGGGGGCGCATTTTTCCGCATAGATCGCCGCGCCGTTCGCGACGTTCGGCGTCTCGGGCGGGACCAGCGCCAGGGTCGGCATGGGGGTGGGGGGGATATATCCCGGCGGAGGGGTGACATCCTCTGCCAGCGTAAAGTTGCAGGCGGAGAGCAGGAGGGTTAAGACAAGAATGGTTGCGAAGCGTAATTTCATGAGAGTCCTTCAAGACGTTGTTCGTAGGTGAAACGCACCTTTATGTTTAGTTCAAGGTTTTGCCGCAGGATGGACAGAATTTATCCGAAGCCATGATGGGCTTGCCGCAGTTCGGGCAGAACCCCGCGGACTTGTCCTTGCGCCCCTTGCGGCGCGAGGCGATCAGCGATTCGATGTCATCGTCCGTGGGTTCGGCATTGCGTGAGGATGAGTCGGCGCGGCGTGCGGCAACGGCTTTTTCGATGCGCGATTCGGTATCCTGCGCGGAGCCAGTCTGCGGGGCGAAGGAATCGATCTTCCGCAGGATGTCCGCACCTTTTTGCAGCAGGTTCGTGCGTTGCGTTGGGTAATCCTCCTCGGGGATCTTCCCGAGTTTGTAATCGAAATCAAGCTCCTGCAGGGAGTTGACCACGCGGTCGCGTTCCGCCATGAGGGCGGAGAGTTCGTGTTCCTCCTCTGTGACGCGGCGGGCGCGTCGTTCGAGGAGCGGGGCATACAGATAAAAACCGACCAGGATCATGACCCCAAGCGTAAGTAGGACTGCGGCGATTTCCATGGATCCCTCTATTCGGCCAGCATGGGGTCGAGGATGTCTTTGATCTGCTGGATGGACGAGAACGGTCCCACCTGCACGTATTGCAGCACGCCCTCGCGGTCCACGAAGTAGGTCTCAGGCACGCCCTTGATGCGGAAGTACTGCGAAATGCGCGTGGCGAGATCGGGTCCATTGGAATACGTGATGCCGAACTTTTTCAGGTACACACGCGCTTCCGGTTCGGTGTCCACATAGTCCACGCCGAGGAAGACCACCTCCCCGGTGGGCTCGTATTGTTCCCAGGCTTCCTGGAGTTCGGCGGCTTCCTGTTCGCAGGGTTTGCACCACGACGCCCAGAAATTGATCACTACGATCTTGCCGCGAAAATCATCCAGGTGGACTTCGCTTTTGCCTTCGTATTCGTATCCGCTGAACAGAGGCAGGGTGAAATTATCGATCTTGTGTCCGGGTTGGACTGTGCCTTGTTGGGCGCGGTTGAGCCCAAGGGCAACAATGGCAAGCAAGCCAACCAGGAATACCCAGATGATGATCTGCGCCCAAAGGGGCACGCCACGTCGTTGTGTGGCGGGGGACGTTGATTCGGTCATATCATTCTCCCTGTCGGACACAGCGACGTGTGTCCTCCGTATTATTTTCTCTTCTTCAATTCCTCTTCCATCTTTTGGATGTATTCATCCTGATGGATTGGATCCGCCTCTGACTCAGCCGCACCTGCCTCCGTTATGGACGGTTTCATCCACATCTGAAAGCCGCGGAAGAGCACGAACACTCCCACGAGGAAAGCGACCACCGGCACGACATACGAGACGAAGCGATTCGGCGGTTCGTTCAATACGCGGACGCCATATTGTTCGACGAAGTATTGCTTGATCTCCGCCTCGCTTTTCCCCTCTGACAGCATCTGGCGGATCAGGTCCCGCCATTGGCGGCATGCCTCGGTGGGGCATACGTCCAATGGGGTGCTCTCGCAAACCGGGCAATATAACTGTTTTGCGATCCTGTTGACCTCGTCGTCGGTGGGGGTGGGGCCCTGCGCCGAAACGGAATCAGCCGCCAGCCCCGCGAGAACGAACGCAAGAAACAGGACGGCGAGGGTTGTGAATAGAGTCTTCTTCATTGTTCCAGCCTAGTCCGCTGCGCTCGTCTGATGGGCGCGTTTGCCCGCGCGGACCGCCACGCGCTCGGGGTCCTTGTCGGGCCAGGCGGCGATGATCACGCCGACGAGGAAGAGCAGACTGCCAAGCCACAACCAGTTGACCAGCGGATTGACGAAGACCTTGAAGGTCGTGCCGACCGGCGAGATCGGCTCCCAATCGATCAACAGGACGTACACTTCATCCTTGAGCGAAGCCAACTGACCGGGGATGGTCATGGGCTGCTGGCTGTCGTAGTAATAATCCTTGCGCGGATTCAAATTGCCAAGATATTTGCCGTCCTTGTCATAGACTTCGACCACCGCGCGCGTGTAATTCACACCGCTGGGTCGGTCGTCCCAGGAGGCAACCTCCTTGTATTTGATGGTGTAACCGGAGAGTTGAAGCGAATCACCCACGGCGATGGTCCCCTGCGTTTCCACCTGGAAGATCTCGATGCCGAGGATGCCGATTGCCATCAGCATCATGCTGAGATGGATGATATAACCGCCATAACGGCGGCGATTGCGCCCGGTCAGGTTCCAGAACGAGGCAAGGATGTTTTCATCCTGGCTTCTCTGCCGCGCGTAGGCACCGCGCCAGTATTCATAGAGGGTCACGAGAATGACCAATGCCACGAGGAAGAAACCGATCAGGGCGATGATGTTTTGAGTATAGGTCGCATACAGGACCGCTGTAATGATGACCGCGCCGACGGTCGGCTTCCAGATCGCGCGTCCCAGTGTCTTGACCGTGGAATGTCCCCACGCAGAGAGGGGCGCAATGCCCATCAGCAGCATCAATGTTGCGAAAAGCGGGGAGGTGGCGCGCTCATAGAAGGGGGGACCAACGGTCACTTTTTGACCTGTGAACAGTTCGGAGATCAACGGATAAATCACACCCCAGAAACAGACCACCAGGATGCTCATGAACAGCAGGTTGTTGAGCAGGAACAGGGCTTCGCGTGAGAGCATGGAGGTCATCTTCGTTTCGGATTTCAAACTGTCCCAGCGGTAGATGAGCAATGCCACGGAGGTGATCAATGTCAGACCGATGAATGCAAAGAACAATGGACCGATCGCGCTTTGTGCAAAAGCGTGAACCGAGGAGAGCACTCCCGAACGGGTGAGGAACGTCCCGAAGATGACGAGGTCATAGGTCAGGATGACGAGCAGCATGTTCCAGTGTTTCAACATGCCGCGCTTTTCCTGGATCATGACCGAGTGCAGGAAGGCGGTGCCGGTCAGCCACGGCATGAACGCCGCGATCTCCACCGGGTCCCAGCCCCAATAACCGCCCCAACCGAGAACATCGTATGCCCAGCGTCCGCCGAGCACGAGTCCGGCAGAAAGGAACAGCCATGCCCATAACGCCCAACGGCGCGTCAGACGGATCCAGCGGTCGTCGGTGCGACCTGTGATCAGGGCCGCCAACGCGAACGCGTACGGAATGACAAAAGAGACGAAGCCGAGATACAGCATCGGGGGATGGATGACCATGCCCGGGTGGCGGAGAAGCGGGTTCAATCCCTGACCGTCACGGGGGGTGAACAGGATGCTGTTCGCCGGTTGGAAGGTGTGCGGGGCGATCTGCCCGTCGAAGGATTGGTACAGTTTCGCGAACGGATTCTCAAAGAAGACGTTCATGCCGATGAAGAATGCCATCGTCACGCTTGCCACGACGATCACCCACGGCAGGAACTCGCGGTCGCGGTCCCATTTGCGGAGGGTGACGAGGGAGGCGAATGCCGACATCAGCCATGACCAGAAGAGCAGCGAACCGGCTTGTCCGCCCCACCAGGCAGTGACCTTCAGATAGGTGGGCATCGAACGGCTGGTCACCTCATAGACGAACTGTACTTCGAAGTGATTGTTGATGAGCAGGTAGATGAGGATCCCCGCGGTGAGGGTGAGCAGGGGCCAGGTGAGCAGCATGGCACGGCGGGCGCTCTCCACCATGGCAGGTTTCTTTTTGAACTCGCCGTAGATGGCGGCAAAGACACTATATACGGTCACCAAAAATGTTACGAGTAAAACACCATAGCCGAAATCAGCGATCATGAAATCTCCTTCAATTAAAACCCTAAAGGTCGAAAGACCTTTAGGGTGATCATCTAATTGCTTGCCGCCTGTTCGGGCACAGCCTCTTCATACTTGGTGGGACACTTGAGCAGGAGTTCGTCCGCATGGAATACGCCGTCATCGCCGAGTTTGCCCGTCACAATTGCCTGTGCCTCGTGGCGGAGCAGGTCGGGCATCGGACCGACATACACGATCTTCATGCGCGCCCGGGTGGGATCGATCACCGCCTGGTGCAGCGCCTCCGCAAGACCGCCTTCATCTTCGATGACTGCCTGGTCGCCGGGGACGTGCGCCACTTCAAAGGTGAGGGTCAGGGTCTGGGGATCGTACTTGATGGTGTCGCCGATCACTGCGCCGGAGACACGCAGGTTGCGGTTGATCACGTCTGCGCCCTTCGCATTGAGCTCGTCAACGGTCAAAAAATATTCCGAGGTCGCGGCGGTGGACGACCAGATCAGAAAGACCACTGCACCGAGGATGAACAACCCTCCGATGACGAATTTGTTGATTTGCATGAAATGCCTCCAATGCCACGCGGCATAAAAATAAAATTGGATATTTCTGCCTATTTTCACATGTTGAGATTAATTGATACTGAGAAGGGCGCAAGATGAATGTCACATAATTTCCCCAAATTTATCCTGTTCAAAAAAAAGACTCCGAGTCGCCTCAGGATTCGGGCTTAGACCCACCCTCATCCGCCGCTGATGGCGATCACAAAATGGACTTCGCTCTCCTTGCTTAATTTCTCGCGCATCCTCAAATGGGATACCTGTCCGTCCACCATCACCGAAATATTCGGGCGGATTTTGTCCCCCTCGCACAGTCGCTCCCGGATCCCGGGAAATACCGCCTCGAGGGATTGGATCGCCTCACGCACGCTGGAAGCTGATACCGTAACCGAGGCTTTTCCCCTAGTCAACTCGCGCAGGGGAGTGGGGATGAAGATGGTGGGCATGAGGCATCTTTCCTTAGCAGGCTTTTTCGGTGGGGTTGCAAGTTGGTATAATGTACACCATGCCTTTTGAATATGACCTGCACAAGAGTGACGCAAACCGCAGGAAACACGGCATTGACTGTGAAGAGGCACAGGCTTTATGGAATGATGAAGCGTTCATTGAAATCCCTGCCAAAAATCTGGATGAGCCGCGCTTTCTGGTCATTGGAAAAATCAAAGGAAAACATTGGTCAGCTGTGATTACGTATCGAGAAGACAACATTCGCATTATATCCGTGCGGCGTTCAAGAGAAGAGGAGATTGACCTGTATGAAGACGAAAGCATCTGATTTTGATAAGAAATTCGACAACGGCAAAAATATCATTGCCGATCTTGACCTTTCCAAAGCCCGCCGCCCCCTTGAGGAGCAGAAACGCATCAACATGGAAGTGCCTGTCTGGATGCTTGCCGCGCTTGATCGTGAAGCGAAGCGTCTTGGGGTTTCGCGACAATCCATTATCAAGATATGGCTGGCGGAACGTCTGCAACAAGCGGGACAATAATTTTACAACTCGAGATTTACAGGTGGCTGTCACTGCTTTGCGAAGGTGACAGCCACCTTTTTTATTCTTTTTTTCCCCAGCCAACTCGCGCAGGGGAGTGGGGATGAAGAGGGTGGGCATGAGGTCCAATGCTATGTCATTTCGAAGGAGTAGCGCGACTGAGAAATCTTTTGCGGTGGATTACCCAAGATTTCTCCTCGCTCGTCGAAATAACAACCTATTTCAACCCATCCACCACCCGCGCAGGGGACATCGGCAACTCGGTCAGCCTTACGCCAATTGCATTGTGAATCGCGTTCGCGATCGCGGCGGGCGGTGGGACAATGGGCACTTCGCCGACGCCTCTGGCTCCGTAGGGGTGACCAGGATTGGCGACCTCAATTAATATCGTATCAATCATCGGTAAATCGAGCGCGACGGGCATACGGTAGTCGAGCCAGCTAGCGTTCAGTAGGCGACCCTGTTCATCGTAGAGATATTCCTCGTTCAACCCCCAGCCGATTCCCTGCGCGACGCCGCCCTGGATTTGACTCTCCACATACGCGGGATAGATCGCCTTGCCCACATCCTGCACAGCCGTGTAACGCAAAATGTCCACCTTGCCTGTCTCGGGGTCAACTTCCACGTCCACGATGTGAGTCGCGAAGCCTGGACCGTATCCCTTGGGCTGGACAGCCGCGCTTGCGACGACAGGTCCGCCGGTTTCATCGAGTTTTTCAGCAAGTTCCTTGAAGGTCAGCTTTTCCTCGCTCGAGAAAAAGACTCCGTTTTCAAAGTTCACCTTGTCCTTTTCCACCTCCCAAAGGATGGCGGCGCGCTCCTTCAACTTTTCGATCAATCCCTTCGCCGTTTCATAGACTGCCCAACCTGTTGCGAATGTGGTGCGGCTTCCATAGGTCCCTTCGGTGTAGCCGATGGAGTCGGTATCTGCCACCACAGGGCGGACATCCTCGGCAGGGATTCCCAGCGTCTCTGCGAGCTGCATCGCCAACGAAGTGCGCGTCCCGCCGATATCCACCGAGCCTTCGAGCAGGCTGACGGTCCCATCCTCGTTCACGCTGGCAGACGCGGATGACTTGCCTCCGTAGTTGCCCCAATAGCCCGAGGCAACGCCGCGCCCGGTCCGAGGTCCAGTGAGAGGCGCTTGATAATGCGCTGATTCTTTCGCAGCCTGGAGTGTCTCCACGAAGCCGATCCGTTTGTGGGCGGAGCCGTTCACGCGGCGATCGCCCTCCTTCGAAGCGTTGAGCAGACGGAACTCGATCGGGTCCAGCCCAAGTCTTTCGGCGAGTTCGTCAATGACCGTTTCCGCGGCAAAGGCGGCGTTGGTTCCGCCAGGGGCGCGATAGGCTGCCGTGCGCGGCTTGTTGACAACGACATCGTAGCCCTCGACCACGCCGTTCTCGATGCGATACGGCGCAAGGATCACGCCCATGCCCGCGCCGACCGGCGAGCCGGGATACGCGCCTGCTTCGTAGACCAGCAATGCCTCTGCGGCAGTGATCCTGCCGTTCGCATCCGCGCCCATTTTGATCTTGATGTACGAACCCGATGTCGGACCCGTTGCCGCCAACACCTCGCTGCGATCCATCGTCAACTTGACGGGACGGTATCCGCTTTTGCGCGAGAGCAGGACGGCGAGCGGTTCGAGATACACGCCGATCTTGCCGCCGAACCCGCCACCGATCTCCATCGGGATCACGCGAATATCTGAAACGGGCACCTCAAGGATCTCCGCCACTTGTTCGCGCACACCGAACGATCCCTGCGTGCTACACCAGATCGTGATCTGCCCATCGGGATTGTATTGCGCGGTCGCGTTCTGCGGTTCGATATAACCCTGATGCACCATCTTCGTGACGAACTCGCGCTCGACGATGAACTTCGCCTCCCTGAATCCCTTTTCGACGTCGCCGCACGCGTCCTTGTAATGTCCCGCGATATTGGTGCGCGTCTCGCCTTTTTTGCCAAATTCATCGGTTCTTAAATCTTCGAGCAAAATGGGACTCCCTGTCTCCATCGCCTTTCTCACATCCAAAACAGGACTTAATACCTCATACTCGACTCTGATCAAGTCCAACGCTTCTTTCGCGACGTGGAGGCTGGTCGCGGCGACAGCGGCCACCGCGTGCCCGAAGTAAAGGACCTTGTCGCGCGCCAGCACGTTGTTGCTCTGATATTTGCGGTTGATGACCCCTTCGCCCAACTCGACGACCCTGCTTTCGAGATCAGGCAGATCCTTGGCAGTCACCACCGCATGGACGCCGTGTAGTTTTTCCACCTCGCTCGTGTCAATGGAAAGAATCTTCGCGTGCGCATGCGGACTGCGCAGCACCGCGCCGTACAACATGCCCGGCAGGCGGATATCCGCACCGAACGCCGCCCGCCCCGTGACCTTGTCCACGCCATCATGCCTTAGTGGAGAGGTCCCGATGACCTTGTATTGGTTGGGTTTCTCTAAAGTTGCCATGAGTTGCTCCTTTTGCCTTTTATGTGTAGGACGCGTTCTCTAACGTGTCCGTTGGCGTAAGAGAACGCCAACTACACATCAAAAACTCTAAAGACTTATGAATGGCTATTTAACGTCGTTTATCTTCCTTGATCTTTCGCGCCCAATCTGGTTCTGATGCCATGAATTCTTTTCTTTCGTTTAACCACGGAAAAGTTTCCTGCGGAATTGGCTTTTGCAGGAATTCACACAATGGTTCCCAGCCGTCTTTGACATCAAAATGTAACAGGCGTTTCTGTGGGACAATCTCAACTACGTGCTGAATATGTTCCACGTATATTGCTATCGTGTGTTCTTTGTTCCAATACTTTCCTTCAATTGTATGTTCAAGTATCAGTCGGCGGCTCATACCGCTTCTTTCTCTTTTGATGGGATCTGGATTGTGAGCGCTCAATTCCAATCCTTCGAATATTGTTTTGCAGGCGCTCTCATACCAGGATTCTGGTTCTCTCTGTGTGAGTACAAACCTGGCTTCAGGAAAGTTCTGTACCAGATCACCGATAAATGATGCGGCAGGCCATTCGACAGACGATTTGTATGACTTGAAAAGATTCTCCCAATCCATGTCTTTTCCATCGATTGCATTCTTCCATATCTCTGTGTGACCAGGATTTTTTGCAACTTCTGGCAAACTGTAGCAAGGACCGAAACCAAGTTTCTCGAGAGCCAACCCCAGACTATGCGTTCCCGTTCGACCAAATCCTGCTCCAATGACTTCCAACATGAGTTTCCTTATAACGGTGTGTCCGCCGCATCCAGCACGGCTTTCACGATTCGGTCATACCCCGTGCAGCGGCACAAATTCCCTGCCAGCCATGCGCGGACTTCATGCTCGCTTGGTTCGGGATTTTGGTCGAGCAAAGCCTTGCTCGCGACGATGAAGCCCGGCGTGCAGTAACCGCATTGCAGGGCGGCATGTTCGATGAATTTTTGCTGCAAGGGATGAAGCCCTTCAGGAGTTGCAATGCCTTCGATGGTCGTGAGGTTTCGTCCCTGAATCTCGACCGCCAGCACAAGGCACGAGTTAACCAACCTGCCATCGAGGATGACGCTACACGCGCCGCAGTTGCCGTTGTTGCAGCCTTCCTTGGCGCCCATGAGACCGAGCGTCTCGCGCAACACTTCCAACAAACTTTGCCTCGGCTCGCACAGGAATTCCACCTCCTCGCTGTTGATCGTGGCTGTGACGTGAGTCTTACTCTGCATAATGACCTCCTGCGCGTTCGATGGCTTTGTCCAGGGCACGTTCGACTAGAACGGCGCATAAGTGTTTGCGGTGTTCGGCTGTCCCGCGTAAATCTGTTATTGGTTTGGCAACCGCTTGTGCCATGCGCGCGGCTTCTTTGACGTTTTCGCGCGTGACCGCTTTCCCTGCGAGAAAGGCTCCAGCATCGGAAGCAAGCAAGGGCGTGGGCGCGACCGCGCCGAGCGCGATCCTCGCGGAGACGAATCGCTTTCGGTCCGAGTCCAGAACGACCGAAGCTCCTGCGCCGACAACGGCGATGTCCATTTCGTTGCGCGGGATGAAGCGGAGATAGCCCGCGCCGAATCTTTCTTTGGTTGTCGGGATGCTGATGGATGTCAGGAATTCGCCCGACTCTAGGGCATTCTTGCCGGGCGCAACACAAAATTCCTCGACAGGTAGAGTTCGCGTCCCGTTCAGACCCGTGATATGACAAACCGCCTCATGCACGATCAACGCAGGGATCGCATCTGCCGCAGGTGATGCATTGCATAGATTGCCTCCCACGCTGGCGCGGTTCTGGATCTGCACACCGCCGATGAGATGGATCGCATCAACGAGACCGGGAAAATGTTCGCTTACGTTCGGGTCGCTGCAAATCTGGCTGCACGATGTCGCCGCGCCGATGCGTAATCCGTTTTTGGGATCGAATGTGATCTGCGTGAGTTCCGGGATGTTCTTGACGTCAATAACAAGTCTGGCATTGCGGCGACCCTCGCGCAATTGCACCAGCAGGTCTGTACCGCCTGCGAGGATGCGTGCGCCTCCGTTTTTCCCCGCCAGAAGTTGAATTACCTCGCTGATGCCTTGCGGCGCCTCATAATCGAACGACTGCATGTTTCCTCCGGTATTTTGAACAAACAGGAGCGATTATATACCCTCTTAATCAAGAAGACCTCCGAGTCCTGAATTGAACCCGGAGGTCTGACCGTGATTACTTCTAATCTTCTTCCTCTTCCTCATTTACAATAAAGATCTTGTCGATCCTTTCCATTACTTCGTCTGTCAATTTCGATGCGATCTCGCCAGCCTTCATATTCTCCTGCACCTGTTCCACGCGGGTCGCCCCCGTGATGACCGTGCTCACGAACGGATTCTTCAAGCACCACGCCAGTGACAATTGCGAAAGTGTGCAGCCCAGTTCCTTTGCGATGGGCATCAATGCCTGCACCTTCGCGCGTTTGTCCTCGTCCGTGGCGTTCTCCTGTACCCACTCAAAACCTTTCAATGTTGCCCGACTGCCTTTGGGCAAGGCGTTCAAGTATTTTCCCGAAAGCACACCCGAAGCCAGCGGACTGAACGTCGTCGTGCCGTATCCGTGATCCTTGTAAAAGCGGGTGAAACCGCGTGCGAACCGCTCGCGTTCGAACAGGTTGTAAACGGGCTGTTCCGTCACGGGTTTATGCAGATGATGCTTCTCCGCAACTGCGATCGCTTCCATGATCTCCGCCGCTGTCCACATCGAGGTGCCCCAATACATCGCCTTGCCCCATTCGATGATGTTGTGCATTGCCCACACGGTCTCCTCGATGGGCGTGGTCTTGTCGGGGCGGTGGCAGAACAGCACATCCACGTAATCCAACTGCAGGCGTTCGAGCGAACCGTTAATCCCCTCGATCAAACGTTTGCGGTTCAAGGTGTTCTTTTCATTCACGTTGTCGTGCAGTCCCCAATATATTTTTGAAGTGACGAGATAACTTCCCCGCCGCCAGCCCAACTTCTTAAGCGCTGCGCCCATCACCCGTTCCGATTCGCCTCGCGCGTACGCTTCCGCATTATCGAAGAAGTTCACTCCCAGATCATATGCCGCCGCCATGATCTCTGCCGCTCC
This sequence comes from Anaerolineales bacterium UBA5797, assembly GCA_002418205.1. Taxonomy (GTDB): domain Bacteria; phylum Chloroflexota; class Anaerolineae; order Anaerolineales; family Villigracilaceae; genus Defluviilinea. Next base: position 47,700 of record DIDP01000031.1, read on the forward strand.
ATCCACATCCACCTGGTTCTTGAAAGAGATCCATGACCCCAGCGACAACTCACTGACTCGAATTCCAGTCCTCCCCAAATGACGATACTCCATTTACTACCTCCTATGATATTGTGATGAAGCCATTATAATCCTCCCATGCGTCGCGCTTTTCTGCTTTCTACGTTCATCCTTTTATTGTTGACTGCATGCGCCCCTCGACCTGCAGTATCCACGCCCGAGCCTGTGGACCTCCTCCCATACCTCACCGCCACCCGGTCCACGCCTCAACTGACTCCCGATGGGCTGGTCGCTGCAGAGACGCCTCTCCCCTCGCCGACGCCTTTTACCTATACCGTCCAGCGGGGCGAGACCATCAGCAGTATCGCCCTCAAGTTCGGTGTATCCATCGACGATTTGATCGCCGCGAACCCGGATGTGCAACCCAACATCATGTCGGTTGGGACGATCCTCAAGATACCCAGCAATCCCAATAATCCCACAGGCGAATCCACGCCGACCCCTGTTCCGTTTACCGTGGAGCAGATCGAATGTTACCCGACCTCCACCAATGGGATGTGGTGCTTCGTGCTGGTTCATAATGATTTTTACGATTTCATGGAAAACGTCAGCGCACAGGTGACCCTGGTGGATTCGAACAGCGCGGTGATCGCGAGTCAGACCGCGTTGTTGCCCCTCAATATCCTCCCGCCGAATACGTCGCTCCCGCTTTCAGTGTATTTCCCTCCTGAAATTCCCATTGACGCAAAGCCGCAAGTGCAGGTATTGACCGCCATCCGATTATTACCGGATGATCCAAGATATTTGCCCGCCACGGTCAACGATACGCTGGTACAGATAGACACGGATGGTCATTTTGCAAGCATCACCGGTGATGTACGTTTGCCCGCTGAATCAAACGCCGCGACGCAGGTCTGGGTCGCGGCGGTGGCCTATGATGATAGCGGGCGCGTGGTTGGAGTCAAACGCTGGGAGGGGGGCGGAATCCAGCCCGGAGGGAGTCTGTCATTCGATATGACGGTGGCAAGCCTCGGCGGAGTCATGACGCGGGTCGAGTTCGCGGTGGAGGCAAGACCATAGAAGATTACTTCCCATCCAGCCACATATATCTCTCGATCGGGATATCGATCGGCGTCAGCACGTAACCCTTCACATACGGCTTGACCAGTTCATACGAAAGATAATGCACTGTGAACAGGGCGGCGGCATCGTCCACGATCATTTGCTCGGCTTGTTGATACATCTCGATGCGTTTCGTTACATCCTGCTCGACGCGCGCGGCTTCGAGCAATGAATCGAGTTCGGGATTGGAGTAACCGCCGTTGTTTTGATTCGAGCCGCTATGGAAGAGCACGTCCGCAAAATTTTCGGGGTCGGGATAATCGGCGCACCAACCGCCGCTGAAGAGTTGTCCGTGATTGTCCGAATAGATCTGGTCGTAATAGAAATTCGGTTCCAGGTTTTCGACCGTGATCGTCACGCCGAGATTCTTCTTCCACATGTCCGCCAGCGCGGCAACGTCCGAACCGATATAACTCCCGATGCCCGAATCGGTGAAGACAATGGGCGGCAGGTTGGTCCCGTATTTCGATTGCTTTAAAAGTTCACGCGCCTGTGCCGGGTCATAAGGCAGACCCTGTAAGGCAATATTGAATCCCGGCAGTCCCGGCGGGTAAAGTCCCTGCGCGGGCAGGGCATGTCCGTTCATCACGACGTCAAGATATTGCTGGCGATTGAATGCCATCGAGAACGCCTTGCGCACATTGACATCGTCAAAGGGCGGTTGTGTCGAATCGAACACGATATAACCTGTGCAAAGCGATACGCCCGTGCGCAGTTCGTTGTGCAGCGGTTCGGTGGGATCGGTAAAGCGTTCGATGGAATATACATTCGTGATATCCACATCACCCGTTTCATACAGGCGCTGACTGTCACCCGAATACAGGTTCACGACCACATAAGGGATGGACGGCGCGCCGAGATAAAAATCCTGGTTGGCTTCGTAGACGATCCGTTCGAAGGAGGTCCATTCGATCAGGCGATAGGGTCCGGTGCCGTTCGGGTGACGGTACCAATCGTCGCCGCTTTCCACGTTCTCCCTGTCCAACACAAACGCGGTGGGGTAGGTGAGTTTCAAAAGGAAGTATGGTTTCGGCGCGTCGATCCTGATCTGCAGCGTGTGTTCATCGGTTGCCTGAATGCCCGCAATATGATCGGCATTGCCCGACGCATATTCGCGAATACCGACGATATCGCCGAGATAGGTCAACGCAGTTTCGGAGGCAAGCGCGGGGCTGGCAGCACGCTCGAACGAGTACACAAAATCCTGTGCGGTGACGGCGCGCCCGTTGTGGAATTTCGCGTTCCGGCGCAAATGGAATGTGTACGTCATGGCATCGGCGCTCACGTCCCAACTCTCCGCGAGATCGGGCGTCAAATTCAATTGCGGATCGAACGAGACCAGTCCGCTGAAGACGCGTTTATCGCCCGATCCATACGTTGTATGTGGATCATACTGGCGCGGATTCGTGGTCTCGCCTCCTTCCAGGACCAAAGCCTGATTCAGCGGAATATCCGTCTGCCCCGCTCGTATCATGAAAGGGGAATTCGAAACGAGCGGGGTCTGCCACGCTGACGCGGGATTCGGTGAAATGGCAATGAGCGCAAATATTGCAATCAAGATGACCGAGACCATTTTTGCACTGCGTGTTTTGACTGCGTGGCTCTGCTCAGCGCGAGGATGTTTATTCGACATTGTTGCCTCCTTTGCGGTTTTGTGCGCGGACGAAGATGCCGAGAGCGATCACTCCGATGAGAAGCAGAAGGATGCAACATGTCCCAAGCAGGGCAAGGGTCAGCGCGAGCGGAGGTCTGTTTTGCGTGGTCGGTGTGCCGGTCGTTGACGGTTCGCCAAAGGATGATGTGGGGATCGGGGTGGGTGTCATAAGTTGATTCGAGAGCGGCGCGCCGGAGATGGGAACGATGGTGGGAACAAAGGTCGGGGTTGGCTGTGCGGTCGGTTGCGCGGAGGCAGAGCGCGGCTGGGCTTGTATCGCTTTTCTCCAGGCGTCTTCGAGACCCTCCACGTTAAAGCTGTAGATGTTCGTCAAAGCATCATCTATCGTTGCTCCATCCCGTAGCGAGATCAGCAGGGCGGTCATCTTTTGCTGTCCGTAGGTCTCGATGAGGAATTTGACGATGCTGTAGGACTGGCTGTAGGAAAGGTAGGCTTTGTCCGGGACCTCTGAAAAGCCGGCGCTCAGGGAACGGACTGAGAGCAACGTGTCGTTTTTGATCGCGTCATCCAGTTGTCCCTGGGAGGCGGAATCGAGCCTGCCTTCGCTGTAAACTGCAAGCCCTTCGTTGAGCCAGGTGGGCACACCACCCAGGCACGAGAATGTGAGGTGCCCCACCAGCACATGTGTGATCTCGTGGACGATGGCACCGCGCCCCCAATCCAGATCGGATTGCGATATGCCGATGATGACGATGTCATGATCGGGGAATGCCTGTCCTCCCGTCCATGAGGGTTCGTAGAGGACGGCATCCTTCAGGTCATTTGTGTTTGCATAGATATACAGGTCAATGGGGGACTGTGCGGCAAGACCCGATTTTGTCGCGTTGAATTCGAGTCCGTTTTGGGCGGCGTCGAGCAGATCCTGTGCGAAGGCTTGGCTTCCGGAGTACCAGTGCAGGTTGAGTTTGTCCGCAGTGATGGTCTTCCAGTTGTGGACGGAATCCAGCCAGGTGATGGTTTGTTGATCCGATACGGTTTCGTTGCCGGTTTCGTCCGTGTAGCGCCAGCGCCACCAGATGGTTGCGCCGGGCGGCAGGGAGCCGCTCTGACGCATTTCCCAGGTCCATTCAACATCCGCGGATTTGCCGGGGGTGAACTGCGGAAATGCCCTGGCGATCACTTCGCCGCAGGTCAATTGGTCGGTGCCATATTCGAGAACGACGGATGTAATATTTGCCGTGGAATCGATCTGTGCGCGGAATGTAACCGTGATGGGGAAGTCGATAACGGCTTCGTTGTTCCTCACGTCTGCCTGGAGGGCGGCAGAGGCTGGTTTGACGGCGAACAGATTTAGGCTGAGTATGAGCGTAAGCAGGATGTGAATCCTTCGCATTATGTTGTCTCCAATTCCGAAAAAGTTCGGGAAGTTTATCACAGCAGGCGGTCACCTTCCAGATTCTTTTCAATGTTTGCATCCTTGTTTGACGCATGTATCCCTTGCAAGTATAATCTTTTCGTTCTCCCCTTACGGGAGAATTTATTGAGGTTTCCATGGCTTTGCGCGGAAATTTACGCGATTTCACGATCACACAATTGCTCAATCTCATCAATCTTGCTCAAAAGACCGGCACGCTTGTGGTGGATGGTCCGAGTGAGCAGGCTTATATTTCCTTCCGTGAAGGGAAGCTGGCATACGCGCGCGTGGGGCAGGAGGATGGCACCCTCGCGACGGTTTTGCACAAAGCCAACCGCTTGACGGTGAACCAGTACCGGGCGATCGTGGAACGCGCCGGAAACATCAATGACAAGGAACTGGGGTTGTTGCTGATCAATGCCGGGTATCTTTCGCAAGAGGAGATCCTCGCCAACCTCCAAAACTATTTTACGGAAATCGTACGCCGCCTCTTTACATGGGTGGAGGGTTTCTTCCGTTTTGAAGCCGAGATGCTGCCGCCCGCCGACCGGATCAATGTGAGGCTCGATCTTGAGAATATCATCATCGAAGGCTCGCGGCAGTTGCGGGAATGGGAGCAATTGCAGGATGAGATCCCCAGCCTTGAGATGGCGTTGAAATTCACGGAACGTCCGCTGAAAAATGTGAACCTGAGCGTGGAAGAATGGCGTGTGGTCTCTTATATCAATCCCAGAAATACAATGAAGCAGATCGCCTTGACGAACAAGATGAATGACCTTGAGATCCGCAGGATTGTTTATGGTTTATTGCAGGCAGGTCTTGTGGAGATCGTGCGTCCCGAGGGCATGGTCATTCAGCAAAGCCCCAAGATGTTCCCCACCCAGAACAAGGAGGAACAGAAATCATTGGTCAATAAACTGATCGGGCGCATTCGTTCCTTATAGTTTGCGGCGGAAGGATAAAAGATATTATGCAAACAGTGAAAATGGTTGTCACAGGTCCATTCAGCGCCGGTAAAACGGAATTCATCCAATCGGTCAGCGAGATCGACGTGGTTTCCACCGAGCGCAAGATCTCAAGCACGGCAGAGCGTTCCGTCAAGGAAGCCACGACGGTTGCCATGGACTTTGGGCGCATTACTGTGGATGAGGATCTTGTCCTTTATCTGTTCGGCACGCCCGGTCAGAAACGATTCGATTTCATGTGGGAAATTCTTTCGGAGGGCATGCTCGGTTTTATTGTCATGGTGGACAGCACCCGGCCCGAGACCTTCCGCGAGGCGCGTTCGATCCTTGAAACCTTCCGCGCTTATGCGCCCACGCCTTATGTGGTTGCCGCCAACAAGCAGGATATGGAAGACGCCTGGGATCTGGAAGATATGCGACATGCTTTAAGACTCGAGAACAAGGTGAAATTCCTGCCGTGCGTCGCGACGGATAAGAATACGGTCAAGACGGTTTTGCTCGAACTGTTGTATAGCATCCTTGCCGAAATGGAGTCGGGAGGATAGGGGAACCCGTTGACAGGCAGTCGTGTCATCAATCACCACTGATCAAGGCATCGTGCATTATGAGGTGTATGGGCGCGGGAAGCCCGTCATCCTGTTGCATGGCTGGCTCGGCTCGTGGGGCTTGTGGCAGGAGACGATGGCTTTTTTGGGTCGTTATTATCGCACCTATGCCCTCGATTTTTGGGGCTTCGGCGAATCGGGAAAAAAACGCGAAACCTATGCTGTTCAGGATTTTGTCAGTCTCGTCAATCAATTCATGGAACAATTGGGCATCATGCGTGCGCCGCTGGTCGGTCACAGCATGGGCGGCACGGTCAGTCTCTCTGTTGCCATCCGTTATCCAGAGCGGGTAAGCAAAGTGGTTGTGGTCGGTTCGCCGATCGTTGGCTCGTCCCTGGCGTTCCCGTTGAAACTGGCCGGTTATCGCCCGATCGCCTTCATGCTGTTTAACATGATGGGAGCTTTTCGCCTCGGGATGCGGATCGCTTCACCGATCATCTGCCGTGACGAACGTTTTGCGGACATGATGGACCGCGATCTTTCCCGGACGACGCTCGAATCATTCCTGCTTTCGATTGCCTCGCTCCGAAGGACCGATCTTCGTCCCATGCTTGACCAGATCAAGGTCCCGGCAATGGGCATGTACGGCGACCGCGATGTGATCGTCCACCCGAAGCAATGGCAGCCCATGCAAAAAGGAATCCCACAGGCACATATCGAACGGTTTCCCGTCGCCGGGCATTTTCCCATGCTGGAAGAACCCCAGAACTTTGCAGAGAAACTCAAAACATTTCTTGACAGGGAAGAGGAAGAGCCGGTTCAAACCCGCCAGACCCAATCATCCCCGCTCAATACCACTTCCGTGACACTTGCCCCATGACAGAGACCACAACATATTTCTATCCGAATCAAATGGGGAGGATCATACTCCTGTCCATGGAGGAGGTGATGGGGCGGACGGGGGTACACGCCATCCTGAAGCTTGCCTCATTACCCTCGTTGATCGAAAACTATCCGCCCGATGACGCGGAACTGGCCTTTCCCTTTTCCACGCTGAGCAATATCACCGGAATGCTGGAGCAGGCTTACGGTCCGCATGGTGGACGCGGGCTGGCGCTACGGGTTGGTCGTGCCTGCTTTAACAACGGAGTGCGTCAGTACGGTACGCAATTGGGGATCACAGAAATGGCATTCCGTCTCCTGCCGCTTCCTGCAAAGGTCGGCACCGGGGCAAGGATGCTTGCTCAATTGTTCAATAACCATACCGATCAGCGTGTGCGGATCGAGGAAGTGGATGAGAAGATCCTCTGGCATATTGAGCGTTGTCCGCTTTGCTGGGAACGTCATGCCCAGGAACCGGTCTGTCACCTGGCTGTGGGGGTTTTGCAGGAGGCTTTGTACTGGTTGAGCGGGGGGAAGGTCTTCGACGTGGAGGAAAAGACCTGCATCGCGATGGGGGATCAAACTTGCACGATCGTGATCGATCAAACACCCATGTATTAAACATCCCCAAACAAATCTGTAGATGTTCCCTGCAGGGACTCGGTGTCCCTGTTTTTAAGATTTTGTGGAATAATTACAGTCTGATATGTATAAGATCATTCTCCAGGCGCCAAAGCTTATCACCCCTTTTAATGAACCCGCACGTGACCTGCGAATCCAGAATCAACCCCTTTGGCTGCACCAACGGAACATTCTTGCCCCCTACACCACAAAGGAGAAGGAACTTAAACCCAAAGAGCATCTGCCCACAGATCGCGAGGAGATGCTCGTCTATCGCGACAATCTCTTCTTCGATGAGGAATATTTCACGGCGTTCATCAAGGCCGCACGCAAAAAAGGGCGGGCGGTCCGGGCGGCATTTTCTGCAGAGGACCCTGCCTTCAAGGAACACGCGTTGCCGCTTGCCACATCCTATACCCCTGCGGGGAATTTATATCTTGCCGACCTTTGGTATTATCCCCGCGGACCAGTCGCGGATGTGGAACCTTTGCTGATCGATCTCGAGCCGCGTGAGATGGGGTATTACCACGTTCCCACTTACATGGCAGACCAAAGCGGCGACTTGACCTTTCAGGTACCATTGCGCACCCTGATCGCCATTGATTCATGGGTCCACATTTTCATCGCTGACATCGTGTTCGGCCTGTTCTCACGGGGGGCCCGTTTTGAGAAGCGTATCAATGAAGATCTGGGTTTCAAGCTCGGTTTTCTTGCCAGGGCATTGTACGAGGGGAAACAGCTTCTTGAGTGCTCGGCAGTGGTCAAGGTCGGCAGGAACTGCGTGATCAATCCAAGCGCGGTCATTTACGGACCCACCACGATCGGCGATAATGTGCACATCGATGCCGGGACGGTGATCGATAACTGCATCATCGGGAACAACGTGAACATATCGCAGGATGTGCAATTGATGCTGTCGGTTGTGGGGGACGGAGCGTTCCTTCCCTTTCGCGCCGCGTTGTTCATGACGACCGTGATGGAAAACAGCATGATCGCACAGAACACCTGCTTGCAGATGTGCGTTGTCGGACGCAATACCTTTATCGGCGCCGGGTCCACTTTCACAGATTACAACCTCGTCCCGGCTCCGATCCGCGCCTTGGATGGGAACAACGAACTCAGCCTTTCGAATCGCCCCGTGATCGGGAGCGCGGTGGGGCATAACTGCCGGCTCGGTTCGGGAATGATCGTATACCCCGCCCGCACGATCGAATCGGACGTTGTGCTGGTTGCATCGAAGGACAGGCGTGTGATAGATAAAAGCATCCGTTATGATGATAGCGATCATCACAAATTCAAGTTCTCCGGCCTGCACCAGCGTCTATACGGACCCAAAAAACCAGAACTGGAATCATGGTAATCCGTGGACACTTTTGCCTTCATCATTCATCCCATCGATCCAAAACGGGATGTCAGCCGGAAATTTCCCCTCCTGGGGCGCGTGTTAAGTGAGCGGCAGATAGACTTTTTCTCGACCTTCTTTCCACCCGTCTATATTTCCGAGATCGAGGGGATCACCTCCCAGGCGACTGGCAAGCAGATCAAGGGCTGGTTCGTTGCCTGTCCATATACGCCAAGAAGGATGATGGAATTACCGGAAGGCATGGTCTATCGCAAGATCGTTCAGACCGGGCATCTGGCGGAAAAATTGGGCGCGCAGATCCTGGGATTGGGCGCATTTACTTCCGTAATTGGCGATGCAGGCATTACAATTGCAAGTGCGCTGGATGTTCCCGTGACCACAGGAGATTCGTACACCGTCATGGTCGCGGTGGATGCCATCCGGGAGGCGGCATGCGCCATGGACATTCCACTCGGAGGCGCCACTGCCGCGGTGGTTGGTGCCACAGGCGCGATCGGGCAGGTCTGCGCGGAGTTGCTCGCCGACGACGTGGAGCGCCTCTATCTGATCGGTCGGAGACGGGATGCGCTCGAAGAATTGCGCGACAGGCTCAGGGTCCGGGCGAGAAGCGAGTTGATCGTCAGCACGAAAATGGATGTTCTGAAGGAGGCGCAGCTCATCCTGACGGTGACAAGTTCCATCCATGATGTGATCCGCCCGGAAAACCTGTTGCCGGGCAGTGTGGTTTGCGATGTTGCCCGCCCCCGTGATGTTTCTGCAATGGTGGCGGCTGTCAGAGATGATATATTAGTGATTGACGGTGGAATGGTGGATGTGCCAGGCTCCGTTGATTTCCACTTTAACTTTGGATTTCCGCCCGGGAAGGCGTATGCCTGTATGGCGGAGACGATTGCGCTGGCTTTGGAGGGCAGGTTCGAGGACTATACACTTGGCAAGCACCTCAACCGTCAGCGTGTGGAAGAGATCGATGCAATTGCAGGGAAGCACGGTTTTCGCTTGAGCGGATTCCGTTCGTTTGAACGGGAAGTCTCACCCCGGCAAATTGAAACAGTGCGTCGCAATGCGAAGAATGCGCGGCTTGCTTCCATGGCGCACAGGTAACATCGGAGGTTGTATGGGAAAATCACGATTGTTAATTGTGGAAGACGATGTCGACATCAGCAACATGCTTAAGATCTATTTCAGCGGCATGGACTTCGATGTCGATGTGGCTGTGCGCGGTTCGGATGCGCTGGAAAAGACCAAACAGGTTCTGCCGCATCTGATAGTGCTCGATATCATGCTGCCTGATATTGACGGCTATGAGGTCTGCCGCACGCTGCGGACCAACATGCGCACCAGTCATATCCCTGTGATCTTTCTTACCCAGAAGGACGAACGCAGTGATAAATTGCAGGGACTGGAGTTGGGCGCGGACGATTATATCACCAAGCCCTTCGACATCGAGGAACTGAAATTGCGCGTGCAGGGCGCGATCAGACGTGCCGAGCGAGAAAGTCTGACCGATCCCCGTTCCGGACTCCCCGCAGGACGCCTGATCGAAGAACAACTGCGCCGCATCATTCGGGAGAAGGACTGGGCGCTGCTCGACGCGCGGATCAACAGCTTTGAACCGTTCAAGGATGTCTATGGTTTTGTGGCTGGAGACGATGTCCTGCGCTTTACCGCCATGCTGATCGGCGAGATCGTGGATGAACTTGGCACGCCCTCCGATTTCATCGGTCATGCCGGCGGCGATAACTTCGTCATTATCACAACTTATGACAAGGCTGCTCCCATCAAGGCGCGTCTCAAGGAGCGTTTTGATGAGGAGGTGCAGACGCATTACAACTTCATGGACCGTCAGCAGGGATACGTGCAGGCTCCCGTGGCAGACGGATCGACCCGGAGGGTTCCGTTCATGACGATGGCGGTCGGGGTCGTATCGCCCAATGAACAATCGTTCGCCGACATTCGTGAGATCACCGAACTTGCGGCAGAAGCCCGCCGGCAGGATGCCGCCTCGGCTGGCGGATAAGGTGTACGTCGAGGATGTTTGCCGGGCAGGAAGTCGGCCTTTGGTTGGTTGGACTGGCATTGGTATTGATTTCATTACCGGTGCTGGTCGTTGCCGCGTTTCGCAAAAATCCCGGCAGCCCGTTCCTTCCTGCGCAAGCTGAATCCTCCGTTATTTTCCCTGTTTCATCAAACGACAATAAAGAAGCCATATTGATCGTCCGGTCCGGCGGAAGGGTTGAGTACATTAACGCCCTGGCGCGGGAGTGGTTTGGTTTACGCCCCGAGGAGCCATCTGATCTCGAACGGTTGCTCCGGCGGGCGCGCCCTGCCGATGAATTCCTCGATCTCTGCGCGCACCCGGGGCAGAAGCGCCTGTCGGTGGGTGGGCGTCTTGTGGAGATCAGCTCGTACCAGGTGCCAGGACCTTACCTCCTCATGCTGTTGGTCATGCGCAGCGTGGAATTCTCAAAGAACATCGCGGAAGCCGGTGGCGATTCCTCCATATTGCAGTTGTTGACCGAATTTGGCAGGGACATTTCGTCGAGCCTCGAGTTGCAGGATGTATTGCGCGCGATCCTCTTGAACGTGTCGCACCTGGTTCCGGCAGACATGCTCGAGGTCAAGATCTGGGACGCCGCGTCAAAGACGTTGCAGGCTTATATCCTGGAGGCATCCGGCGGTTCAAAGATCCAGCGTGTCACGCGCTCCCAGTTCGGGGCTTTGACGGATCAACTCATGAACAATGAGGAACCTGTCCTGATTTCAGATGTCCAGGGATCCTCGCCTTCGGCACCTGAATTGAACGGCGGTTCCCCGGTTCAATCTTATATTGGATTACCTCTCATCGCGGATGGAGAATTGCTTGGCACTCTCGAGGCGGGCAACCTTTCATCGGATATGTTTGGACAGCAGGATCTCGATCTGATCCAACTTGTCCTCCCGCAGATTGCTTTCAATCTGCGGAACGCAATGCGTTATGAAGAGGAACAGACCCGCATCTCTGAGTTGAGCGGACTCGCCAGTCTTTCTCAGGCTTTCGGCGCTTCACAGGATTACACCAATCTGATCGGACGTCTGTTGGATAGTGTCAAACCGCTTTTCTCCGTGGAGATCCTTGGGTTTCTTCTTTACGACGATGGCAAGCGGACTCTGGAGGCGCAGGCTCCCTTCCATGGATTGCCAACTCATATCGTAGAGATATACCGGACGACAATTCAGGCAGACAGCCCGGCGGAAAATCTTCTCGATGAAAAACGATTGATCGTCACGCGTAATGCGGCAAATGATCCGGTCTGGCAGGAACTTGGATTACAGACCCTTGCACAAGCCGCCAGTCTGCGTGAATCGGTCCTTGCCCCCCTGGTATCAGGCGGGCGCCTGATCGGCTACTTCCAACTTTCAAACCATAAACAATCCCCGGCGGAATTTTCAGACTCCGAATTGCGTTTGATGGAAACGGTGGCGAGCCAGGCCGCCGGGATCATCGAAAACTCAGTGACGGTCGAGCAGATGCGCCAGCGCGCGATGCGTTCGGATGCCCTGCGCCGTATCGCCAGTCTGGCGGCATCCACAGCCACTGTCGACGAGATCCTGCGTTTCTCCGTCAAGGAACTTGCGCGATTATTCCAGAGCGATCTTGCCGCGGTATTCTTATATGATGAGCAGGTCGGAGAACTGCGCCTGCATGCTGACTCTGTGGTTGGCGCATCGGAGGATGCGGTCAATGACCTTCATCGTTTAAATGTGGATGCGGCTCAGTATCGCCTGACTGTTTCGGGAAGCCGTAAACCATTCATCTCCGGTCGCCTCAGTTCGGACCGGCGGGTTTTGCCCGGATATCGCCCGCTGGTAACCAACCTCCAGGTCGAATCTGCGCTTGTCGTTCCCCTGACCACTCGCGCTCGAAGCCTCGGCGAACTCATGTTGGGGAGTCGCAAGGCCGAATTCTTCAATGATTACGATTTGCAGATCATCTCCACGGTTGCGGGGCAACTGGCTTCAGCCATCGATGAAAATTCACGAACGCATCTCACAGATGAGAATCTGCGCAGGCGCGTTGACCAGCTTACCTCCGTTGCCCGCGTGACTCGCGAGTTAAACACCATGACGGACCTGCGGACCCTTCTGGAGGTTGTGCGCGATGAAAGCCTGCGGACGACCCAGGCTGATTGTGGGACGATCCTGCTCTTCGATTTGAACGCTTCATCCGACCCGCCGCCTGTTTCCCTTTCCCTGGGCTGTCCTCTCCCCGAAACCTTTTCATCGCTCGAGTTGGAATCGATCAACACCGGTGATCCGCAACTGGTTACGGACATTACAAAATCAGAGGAACATCCCGTCCACGACAAAGTTCGTTCGGTCATGATCGTCCCGATCATCAACCACGGGAAGACAGCCGGTCTGATCCATTTACACTCGGAACGGAACGACCACTTCGACCAAGCCTCCCTCGATGTGATCCAGACCCTTGCGGCGCAGGCCGCGGTTGCGATCACGAACGTTCAACGATATCAGGAACAGACTCAACGATCGCAGCTTCTCCGCCGCCGCGCGGAAACGCTGTCGAAGCTGACCGAGACCAGCAGCCTGCTGAACTTCGAACAGCCTCTGGACCAGTTGCTTCGTAACATTGCCAACGGTATACGCGAATCCACACCGTTCGACGCGGTGCTGATCAGTGTATATGAAAAAGATACCGGTCTTTTGAGACGCGTGACCGGTGTTGGCTTTTCACAAGAGACATTGATGGAACTGCTCTCCCGCAAACAGCCGCTTGCGAGCCTCCAGCAGATGTTAAAGCCTCAATTCAAGATCAGTCGCTCCTATTTCATCCCCGTGGATGAAGCGCCGATCATCCCCGCCGATGTTCACATGGTCACCTTGCAGGCGGATGAGCGCGCTCCCAAGACTCCCAACTCGTGGGACCCCGATGACACACTTGTGACCCTTTTGGAGGATGATGAAGGCAATCCACTGGGTCTCATCAGTGTGGATACCCCGCGGGATGGCATGCGGCCAGACCGCGCCGCCATCGAAACCCTTGAAATCTTTGCAGCGCAAGCCTCGCTGGCTGTCATGAGCCATTCCCGGTTCATGGATTTGCATACCCAGGTCACTTCGCTCAAGGCAGGGATTGAGCGTCAGCAGCGGTTGCTCACGGTCACACAAAACGATCTGCCCGTACTGTTGCGCAAGGATCTCGATCAGACCATTGCGATACAGAACCTTGACCAGCGCGCGCAGCGCGTGCGCGCCGGGCTGGCAATCACGGAGTCGGTCAGCCGCCAGTTGGATGCTTCGTCCGCCCTGCAGGCATTGGGGCGCGAGACGCTGACTCAACTGGGCATGTCGGTTGCCATCATCGCAGAAATGGCGAACGAGGGACCGCGTCTCATGCACGTATTGGGGAGTGTGCCGCGCGCGACCAACCCTGAGGCGCTGTTTGGGCAACGGAATCCGCTTCGGGCTTGTTTACAGACCGGCGAAGCCATCCTGATCTCAAGCCTGGACGAAAATCTGGAATGGCGCGAGACGCCTTTGTTGACCGCGTTGCGAGCCAAATCCCTTGTATGTCTGCCGATCAAGATCGATAAACATACGGTTGCGGCGATGATGGCGGTCAGCCCTGAGCCGATGCCGTCCTTCACGAGCGAAGATCTCCAGGTCTATCATCAAATATCACGCCAGACATCCGTGATCCTGCAGAACATCTCATTGCTTAACGAGACCCGCCGGCGCTTGCAGGAGGTGAACCTCCTGCTTGATTTCAGCCGCCAGTTGCGCGGCCTCGATTCAGACCGCATCGTCAGATCCCTGCTGGAAAGCGCCCGCCGCGCGCTGAGTTCCGCACATGCCGGTGTGGTGCTGATCTGGGATGAGCATTCCGCTCAATTGATGCCCACCGCTGTATCGGGTTACGCGGACAATGAAGCAATGAGGCGCATTGGATATCATATCGGCGAGTCCCTGCCGGGACAGGCTTTCGAGGCGAATCGCCCCTTGCGCGTGGATGAGGTCCAGTTTACGCGCGATTATACGTTCTCGACGGAGGGTCAGTTACTGTATCGTCAGGCAACGGGTGGCCGCCTGCCCGTCTCCAGCATGTTGGTCCCCATTTACTCGGGCGATCAAAAGATCGGTGTTCTGGTTCTGGATAATTTCAACACGCCTGCCGCGTTCAGGGAGGAGGATGAGACTCTGCTCCTTTCGCTCGCCCAACAGGTTGGTTTGTCCCTGCAAAATGTGCGTCTTGTGCGCACCACTCAGGAACGTGCGGAACAACTTGAAGCGTTGACAGACGCGTCATCGAAGCTCACCTCCAGCCTGAAGAGCGACGAACTGGTCACTTCACTTCTCGATCAGCTTGGACCGGTGATCCCATATGACACCGCCACGTTATGGCTCCGTGAACGGGATCGTCTTACGGTTGCCGCGGCGCGTGGTTTCCCTGATACCGAGAAACGACTGGGTCTGACATTGGCGGTGGAGGATAGTGCCCTGTTCAAGGAAATGATCCGGACCGGACAGGGGATCCTGGTGGGGGATATCCGGCAGGATGCCCGCTTCCCTGTTCTGGAGGCGCCGCGCCTCTCCTGGCTTGGTCTGCCGCTTATATCAAAGCGTGAAGTGATCGGTGTGCTCGCGCTCGAGAAATGGCAGGCATATTTCTATACCCGTGAGCATGTGCAGGTTGGCACAACGTTTGCCAGCCAGGCTGCAGTCTCATTGGAGAATGCACGCTTGTTCGAGGAAAGCCTCAACCGTGCAACCGAATTGGATGAACGCTCGCAACGTCTGGCTCTCCTCAATCGCTTCTCGTCTGCCCTCAGCGGCTTGCTCGAAGAAGAGAAGATCCTGCAACTTGGCGCCCAGGAACTTCAGGATGCCCTGAATGCGCCTCGTGTTTCTGTGGTGACCTTCGACCGCTCCAGGGTGGTTTGGAGGTATTCCACCCCGAAGCCCAATGCCAATTTGCCTCAGAACCTCCCCGACGCTCCGATCTTTGCCCGATTAAAGGAATCCCTCGGTGTATTCGCGACGGATGCTGTCAATTCAGAATCGGATCTCACGCCTCTGCGAAAGTTTCTGGGTGAGGGGACGCGGTCGCTCCTGATCCTGCCGCTTGCCAGCGGTGCGAACCTGCGGGCATTGATATTCATCCACCAGGGAGAATCGGTGAGGTTCAATCTTGCGGAGATCGAACTTGCGCGCACATTGACGAACCAGGCATCCATTGCGCTGGAAAACGCACGGTTGTATCAGTCCACTCTATCGACTGCCGAACGATTCTCGATCCTCAACCAGGCAAGTTCCCAGGTCGGGGCGAGCCTCGATCCCGAGCAGATCTATGTCGCGGTCCATAACGCCGCGAAGAGATTGATGACGGTGGAATCTTTCGTGATCAGTCTGTTGGATGAGGAAACGAACGAGATCGAAGGCGTCTATCTCGTGGACGATGACAAACGTTCCCCCAGTGCCCGCATCCCGCGTGACCAGGGGCTGAGCGGCCGCGTAATTGCCTCCGGTGAACCCCTGTTGTTGCACGGCGCCGAAACCGTTGATAGGATGGGAGGCGTCACATATGGCAAGCCCGATACGCCTCTTTCGATCCTTGCGGTCCCGATGATCCTGGGCGGCAGGACGATCGGCATGCTCTCCGCTCAAAGTTACCACCCAAACGTGTACACCGAAGATGACCTGCAGATCCTGAGCACACTCGCCAACCAGGCTGTGGTGGCGATCCAAAACGGACGCCTGTTCAATGAGACCCAGCGTCTTGCCCAGGAACTTGAGCAGCGCGTCATCGAACGTACTGCCCAGTTGCAGCGGGAACAGCAGAATACAGAGACGCTCCTGCGCATTCTGACGGAAGTCTCCTCCAGCCTTGACCTGGACCGCGCTCTCAACCGCACGCTGGCGCTGCTCAACGATGCCATTGGCGCGGAACAGGGCACGATCATGCTGCGCGGCGCCGATGACAACATGCTGCATTATCGGGCGGGTTACGGTTACCTTTCGGACAAGATCACCGGCGAGGGGCGCGGCTTCAAGCTCAAGGTCGGCGAAGGTCTGGCGGGCTGGGTGGTGGCAAATCGCGAGCCGGCATTGATCGAAGATCTCCTCAAAGACCCGCGCTGGGTTACAACTCCCTCTTCGTCCCGCGAACATCGCAGCGCAATTGCCATGCCGCTGCTGGTGGCGGAGGATGTGATCGGTGTATTGATGGTGTTCCATCGCAAGGTGGATTACTTCAGCGCGGAACTGTTGAACATGGTGAAAGCCATTGCAGGACAGGTGGCGGTGGCCATCAACAATGCCCATCTCTATGAACTGATCCGCGACCAGGCAGAACGGTTGGGCGGCATGCTCCGCCGCGAGCAGGAGGATGCCAGCCGTTCACAAGCCATCCTTGAGGCGGTGGCGGATGGGGTCCTCGTAACCGGAGCGAATAACCGCATTACGTTCATCAACAGTTCTGCGGAAAAAATTCTCGAGCTGGAGGCGGGCCGCGTGATCGGTCAGTCTCTTGATGTGTTTGGCGGTTTGTTCGGCAAGGCGGCAGGTACATGGATGCAGACGATCCGTGACTGGTCGGTATCCACTTCGGCGTATCAGTCGGGCGATACGTTCGCCGAGCAGTTGGATCTGCAGAACGGGCGGATCGTTCTGGTCCACCTTGCGCCTGTGATCCTGCAAAGCGATTTCCTGGGGACGGTGTCCATCTTCCGTGATATTACGCATGAGGTCGAGGTGGACAGGCTCAAGTCCGAGTTTGTTGCGACGGTCAGTCACGAACTGCGCACGCCGATGACCTCCATCCGCGGATATACGGATGTCCTCCTGATGGGCGCAGCAGGTGCTTTGAACGAGAACCAGACCCACTTCCTGAACATCATCAAGAACAATACCGAGCGTCTCAACATTTTGGTGAATGACCTGCTGGATATTTCCCGCATCGAATCCGGACGCGTCACGCTTTCTCCACAGGCGCTCGACCTGCGCGAGATCACCGAGGATGTGATCGAGGAGGTCCTCCGCCGGTCGCAGGAGGAGAACAAACCGATGGGTCTTTCGCTGAATACGCCAAAGAAACTGCCGCGTGTATTTGGCGATATCGAGCGCGTGCGCCAGGTCTTGAGCAATTTGATCTTCAATGCCTATCACTATACGCCCGAGAACGGCGCGATCAATGTCAATATCCGTCCGTTGAACGGAGAGCATGAAGTCCAGGTGGATGTGGAGGACAATGGCGTGGGCATCGCATTGGAGGACCAGGAACGGATTTTCGAGCGTTTCTATCGCGGCGAGCATCCGCTGGTTCTGGCGACCCCGGGAACGGGACTTGGGCTTTCCATCGTTAAACAGATTATCGAGATGCACAAGGGGCGCATCTGGATGAAGAGCAGTGGAATACCGGGAGAGGGAAGCACGTTCTCCTTTACCCTGCCAGTCTATGAAAAACAATGAGGCACGTATGGCTAAGATATTGATTGCAGAAGACGAACGTGACATCCGGGACCTGGTCGCATTTACGCTGCGGTTTGCGGGTCATGAGGTGTTCGCCACGTCCAACGGAGAGGAGGCGGTCGAACTTGTTCCCAATGTCAACCCGGACCTCATCCTGATGGACGTGCGCATGCCGCGCATGACGGGATATGAAGCCTGTAAGATACTCAAGGCAAACCCTGATCTGAAAGACATTCCTGTTGTTTTCCTTTCGGCAAAGGGACAGGAGAGCGAGATCAAACAGGGTCTGGAGGCGGGCGCCGAGGAGTATTTGTTGAAACCCTTTGCTCCTGATCAACTCACCACACGCGTGAAGGCGATTCTGGCGAAATTTGGGAAGTAGGATTTGAGCGCGATCATTCTCGAAGGTTCAATTGTGCATTATGAGGTGCTGGGACGCGGGCGCCCGGTCATCTTTCTGCATGGCTGGGTCGGCTCATGGAAGTATTGGATCGCTTCCATGCAGGTCGCCTCGACCTCCTATCGCGCTTATGCCCTCGACCTGTGGGGATTTGGAGAGACTGCCAAGAACGCATTGAAATACTCGCTGGACGAGCAGGTAAAACTGCTGGATCATTTCCTGAACGAGATGGGGATCGGCAAGATCGCCCTGGTCGGGCATGGGTTGGGCGGACTGGTCGGCATGAAATTTGCGAGCCGCTTCCCGCAGAGCATTGACCGGTTAATGGCGATCAACTGTCCCTTGAGCTATGAGGCGGTCAGTTCCCGTTTGCGGACGGCTTCGCCGCAGGAGTTGTCTGATTGGCTGTCCAACCGGACGCCCGAAGCAATCAGCGCCCTGTCCGACGCGCCCAAGGCGGATATCAAGGCGATCGCCGAATCGATGACCGGATTGCAGTCGGATAATCTGTTCAGCAGTTTTCGTTCGTTGAACATTCCGTGCCTGCTGGTCTATGGCGAAAAGGATCAGGCGATCACGAACCCCTCCTACGAAACAGCGACGTCCACATTTACACACCAGATCGTACTCGATGGTTCGGGGCATTTCCCGATGATCGAAGAAACGATCAAGTTTAACCGTCTGCTCACGGATTTCCTTGCCCTGCCCTCAGGCGTCAGCCCGGGCGAACTGCAAATGAAGGAGGAATGGAAACGCAGGGTCAGGTGATTTTTTGCATTGACAAACTGACGCTCGTATCATATAACTAAAATACAATTGAACGGGGTGTCCCGCGATGCGGGACTGAGAGGAGCGAGCCGCGCTCAACCCGCATTACCTGATCCAGATCATGCTGGCGGAGGGAACATCATCGAATCTTTTGTAACATCCTCCGCCCCCGGAGGATTTTTCATTCCCTTGAATCTCCTCTCCCTTTGGGAGAGGAGAGGGGTGAGGGAGAATCAAGATCATGCAACGCATCATCATCTTTGTCAACGGCGAACTGCCGGATATTGGAAAAGCCCGCGCCATTCTACAGAATGACGATTTCATCATCTGCGCGGACGGCGGCACGCGTCATGCGCTCGCGCTGGACCTCAAGCCTGACCTCGTCATCGGTGACATGGATTCCACTGAAAAAGAGGATTTGCAAGAACTCCAAAACGAGGGTGTTGCCATCGAGCTCTTTCCGCGTGATAAGGACGAGACCGACCTCGAACTCGCTGTGGCTCGCGCCGTTGAAAAGTCTCCTCGGCAGATCCTCATCGTTGCCGCGCTCGGCGGACGTCTCGACCAGACCCTCGCCAACATTGCCCTGCTCAGCGACCCTCGATTTGCAACCCTTGACCTTCGACTCGACGATGGAGTGGAGGAGATCCTCTTTTGCCGGGAGCAGGCTGAAGTCCGCGGAGGAGGCGGGGATATCGTCTCGTTGATCCCCTGGGGCGCGCCCGTCCACCACGTCCGAACGCAGGGATTGAAATGGGCATTGAACAATGAAACGCTGGCTCCCGAAAGGACGCGTGGCATCAGCAACGAGATGCTCTCTGATATCGCCTCCGTGAAAATCGGATCGGGTTTGTTGTTGATCGTTCACAGACGAATTTCCCGAAAGGATTGACATGAAACGACTTTTATTGCTTTCCGTATTGCTCCTCGCGGCGTGCGCGCCGCTGGGAACTCCCACATCCACCGGGCCTCAAACCCTGACCGTGATGACCCATGACTCGTTCTCGGTCAGTGAAGCGGTGGTGAAATCCTTCGAAGACGCGAACAATGCCAAGCTGGTTTTTCTGCCGGGCGGCGATGCCGGTGCGGTGTTGAACAAGGCGATCCTTACGAAGGATGCACCGCTTGGCGATGTCCTTTACGGCGTCGATAACACATTCCTGTCGCGCGCCCTCGAGGCGGATATCTTCGAACCATACGATTCGCCGGCGTTGCAGGCTGTCCCCGCCTCCTACAAACTCGATCCCGGCAACCGCGCTCTGCCTGTCGATTACGGCGATGTGTGCATCAACTACGATAAAAAATATTTTGCCGACAATGCCCTCGCTGTGCCGCAAAGCCTCGAGGATCTCACAAATGCGGAATATGCAAATCTGCTTGTGGTGGAGAACCCCGCCACATCTTCGACGGGTCTTGCGTTTTTACTGGCGACCGTTGCGCATTTTGGCGATCATTACCTCGATTACTGGCGTGCCCTTCGGTCGAATGGAGTTGTGGTGGTGGATGGTTGGGAGACCGCCTATTACACCAACTTCAGCGCCTCCTCCGGGCACGGACCTCAACCGTTGGTGGTCTCGTATGGGTCCTCGCCCGCCGCGGAAGTGATCTACGCGGAGACGCCGCTCGACGATGCGCCCACCGCCTCCATCATCGGACCCGATACCTGCTTCCGTCAGGTCGAATTTGTCGGCATCCTCAAAGGGACTCAGAACCGCGCCCTCGCCGAAAAGTTCGTGGACTTCATGCTCGGCAGACAGTTCCAGGAAGACATGCCTTTGCAGATGTTCGTCTACCCGGTCAACCCGGTGGCGGTTTTTCCCGAGGCGTTCGTCAAATATGCCCAGGCTCCCGCACAGACCGCCACCCTCGCTCCTGACGTGATCGCCGCCAACCGCGACCGTTGGATCCAGGAGTGGACGGATGTGGTGATGAAGTAGTTTTTACATCGAAACAATTTCTCAGGATAATCATCCATGAATTACCCGCTTAACCACGGAGAAACGAAGACACAGAGGATCGATAATTTCTCTGTGCCTTCGTGGTTAAGGCGTATTTTCCTCTGGCTCCTGCCTCTCGCGTTCCTGTCCATATTCTTTTTTATCCCGCTTTCCCGCATTCTGTCCCTTACGTTCACGATCGACACCTTCTCGCTTGAAAACCTGGGACGTGCATTGCAGGTCCTGCTCTTCACGCTGTATCAAGCTCTGCTCTCCACCCTCCTCACGCTCCTGCTGGGGCTTCCATCCGCTTACCTGTTCTCGCGTTATGACTTCCGCGGCAAATCCCTTTTGCGTGCCTTGATCGCGGTCCCGTTCATGCTTCCAACGGTGGTCGTTGCAGCGGCATTCAACGCCCTGCTCGGTCCGCGCGGACTCGTTGGCAACCTGCTGCCCATCGCCTCCTTACAATTTATCGGCACGCTTACCGCCATCCTCATCGCCCACGTTTTTTACAACACGACCATCGTCATCCGCCTGGTGGGCAATTCCCTCTCCAGCCTTGACCCACGGCTCGAGCAAACCGCCCGTTCCCTTGGCGCGGATTCGTTCCGCGTCTGGTGGAACGTCATCCTGCCCATCCTGCGACCATCCATCCTTGCCTCGTCGTTGCTGGTTTTTCTCTTCGATTTCACCAGTTTCGGCGTCATCCTTTTATTAGGCGCCTCGAAGTTCTCGACCCTCGAATTGGAAATCTATTTACGCGTCCTGAAACTTCCCAACCTCCCGCTTGCGGCGTTGCTTTCGGTGATTCAATTGGTCTGCACGGTTGTGGTCTCCGTTCTCTACACGCGGGTTGTCACACGCACGACAATCCAAACCACGCCGCGCTCCGAAGCCTCCAATTTGCGGAAACCGAAGACCTTTCGCGAAAAAATCTTCGTGTCAGTTTTTTGCCTTCTGCTTGCTGCATTCTTTATCCTCCCTTTGGCGTCCCTGCCGATCCGCTCGCTCTTCCGCCTCGAAGCGGACCGCGGTCAACGCGGCGAAGTGCAATATGGTTTCACCACCGATTACTACGCCGAACTCTTTGTCAACCGGCGCGGCTCGGTGTTTTACGTCCCACCGATTCAGGCGACGGTGAACTCGCTCGGTTACGCCGGCGCGACGGTCGCGCTCTCGCTCCTGCTTGGTTTCCCTGCCGCGTTCGCCCTCGCCAGGCCGACCCGGCTTGAACGGGTCCTCGATCCGCTCATCATGCTCCCATTGGGCTCCTCGGCTGTCATGCTTGGGCTTGGGTTCATCATTACATATGGCAATTGGCTTACATTGCCGTGGCTCGTTCCGTTCGCACACACACTCGTTGCCCTGCCTTTTGTCATCCGTGCCCTCCAGCCTGCGATCGCATCCATCCCTGAAAGACTGCGTCAAGCAGCTACATCCCTGGGAGCATCACCTTTTGAAGTATGGAAAACAATCGATTTCCCGATCCTCCGTCGTGCCACGCTCTCCGCGGCGACATTTGCATTCACGATTTCGTTGGGCGAGTTCGGCGCGACCCTCCTCATCTCACGCCCCGAATATCCCACCATCCCGGTTGCCATCGAACGCTTCCTTTCCCAGCCCGGCGGCCTCAATTACGGTCAGGCAATGGCGATGGCATCCATTCTCATGCTCCTTACCACCCTCGGCATTCTAATGATCGAAAAATTCCGGCTGCCGAACGCGGGAGAATTCTAATGCTCGAAGTGCGAAACATCTTCAAAACCTACGAAGGCGAACTGTTGTTGGACGATATTTCATTCACCGTTGAGGCAGGGGAGACGATCTGTTTACTTGGGGCATCGGGGAGCGGCAAATCGACTCTGTTGCGGATCATTGCTGGACTCGAAGTGCCAGACTCCGGACTTGTCTCGTTTAACGGTTCGGATCTCACCTCAATACCGCCTCATCTCCGGGACTTCGGGCTGGTCTTTCAGGACTACGCGCTTTTCCCTCACCTCAACGTCAACGAGAACGTCGCCTACGGATTGAAGATGCGCCGCATGGATGAGGAGGAAATCAGGAAGCGTGTAGCCAGTTCATTGCAATTGGTCGATCTTACGGAGTTTGGCAATCGTAAGGTGACCGGACTCTCGGGCGGGGAGCAGCAACGCGTGGCGTTGGCGCGTGCGTTGGCGATCCGTCCGCGCCTGTTGATGTTCGATGAGCCTCTCGGCGCATTGGACCGCGCCCTGCGCGAAGACCTGCTCGATGAACTACGGATGATCCTGCATCATACGGATATTCCCGCCATCTATGTGACCCACGATCAGGAGGAAGCCTTCACGATTGCGGATCGCGTCCTCATCCTCCACGCTGGAAAAATTATCCGCGAAGGGACGCCTGCGGATGTATGGGCAGACCCCCGGTCCGCGTTTGTGGCGAGGTTCCTCGGCCTGGGGAATGTCGTTGAAGGCGAAGTAAAAAGGGGGGTGGAGAATGGCAAATGGAAAGTGGAAAGTAAGATCGGAGTATTCGATATTGTTTGCGAACATGGACATCAGGGCGGGGACAAAGTCCATTTGCTGGTGCGTCCGTTCGATCAACGCGCTGAACGCAGTCGAAGTATGGATAATGCTATCAGTGGAGTCGTTTCCGATGTTATCTTCCAGCAGGATAGATACAATATCACATTCGATAACGGATTGTATATTTATTTGAAGGACGCGCCAAAAGTGGGAGAGAAGGTCGAAGTGTCGGTTAAGGTGGAATGTCTCGCATGAAGATTAAAGTGCAGAAGAAGAATCCGGATGGCGAGATCACGTATCAATATGAGGGCAGCCTGCTCAACAGGAATGGGAGCACGGTCGTCCTTGAGGCTTTCTTCAACCGCGCTGACATGCCATTCATGGATGTCGTTTTCAAAAATGGGGACCGTTTCGTTGAATATTATTATTCGGATCGCTGGTACAACATCTTCGAAATCCACGACCGCGATGACGGAAGGATCAAGGGCTGGTATTGCAATGTGGGCATGCCCGCTGTATTCGAAGAAGGGATCGTTTCTTATGTGGATCTGGCACTGGACCTATGGGTTTCCAAGGATGGGAAACAAACTGTCCTGGATGAAGATGAATTCGAAAAACTGGACTTGAACGACGCGATGCGCTCAGGCGCACTCGAGGGACTGAGGGCGTTGAAACTTCAGTTTGAAAGCAAAAATCCTCCGAAGTAAAATCGGAGGATTTTATTGCCATACTTTGGGGTTTTAGAAATTGAGGTTTTGCAGGATCGCATCGCCGTAATTCCATGCGACTGCAAGCGCGGCACAGCAGCAGCACAGCACCACAACGACGCCTACGATGATCCACAAGGTTGTGTTGTTCTTCTTCTTGGGTTCTTCAACGGCGGGGGGCATCTGTTCGTTCATGATTTCTTCTCCTTATGAATGGGATTACCTGCACGGGGCAGAATGACGCTCGGAATTATATCAGGGAGTTTCCCTGCTTGCGCGCCTGTATAGCCAGTAGATGATGAACGATGCCAGCACAACGAGCAGCGTTCCGATCAGAATGGGCAGGACGACTGCAACGATGGACAACACCGTGGAGGTGACATCCTCCGCCACCGAAACCGGGACGTTTCCCGCGCCGCCGGTGGTTGCAGTGACGACGGGGCGCACGACCCCGGATTTGGTGAGGTGGACCGTGCCTGCCACCAGCAGACCTGCGGCTAAAGCCAGCACCGGGTTGACATCGGTCACGACGTTTGCGCTGGCGGCGAAAGCGATGGCGCCCGCCGCCGGGCGGACGACGGTCTGGATGAGGTCGTTGACGTGGTTCACCGCGGGGACCTTGTCTGCCAGCATCTCGATGATGACAAGAACGCAGAGCATGAGGATGATCCACGGGTTGGAAAGCGTGTCCCACGGTTGATTGAGGCGGATCAGTTCCGTATAACGCGCCAGCAACCCGACGATGAGTAGAGGGATGTAGGCGTTCAACCCTGCACTGGCTGAGAGTCCAAACGCTGTAAAAATTCCGGTAAGTAGGTCCATTCATTCTCCTATCATCTGGCGCTGAGCGGAGAGCGGTGATTGTCCCGCTCGCAGTCGAAGCGCACTGGATGATTCAAAGTGAGACTCAGCCCAGAGGGAAGCCTCCCCAGGTTCCGGTGAGTCTGAAGCGCAACAGATCAATGAGGGTGATCAACAGGAAGGCAAGCGTCGTCCCGGCGATGAAGGACATCCACATTTGGGACAATGAGTCGAATGCGTTCTCCAGGCGCATGATCAGGACCCAGACCATGCTGAAAACCATGATCAACAGGGACAATACGCCGAGCACACTGAGGATGGCAATGGGAAGAAGGATGATGGGGCTTTCCGTCAGGATGAGCAGGTCCACCAAAATGACGGCGCCGACCAGTATGCCAAGTTTCTTCCAATCCAGGGCGCGAGCAGGATCGGGCTTTTTCCAGGCGGTCTGGTTGAAGGCTGGGAAGAGGACTGAAGCGAGCGCAATGCCCATGCCGCTGCCCGTGAAAAGACGCAAAGTGTTGTTGGGGATGTAGAGGTTGGGGATGTTATCGAGCGCCCCGTGCGCAGTTTGCTTCAACAAATAAAGATAGGAATTCGAGCCGTCGATGCCGAACGCGAGGAAGAACAGGATGAGAGGCGCGCCGAGTTTCCAGCCGGGCATGCCGCTCTTCTTTGGGCTGAAGATCCCAAGGAAGAGGAGGGCAAAGCCTGCCGCATAGAATTCGCCGGTGCAGCGCGCGCATAACGGAAGCTGGCGGCCGAAGATGTGAAAGGAACGCTCGTCGATGCGATGACAGATGGCATAGCCCACCGCGTCCGCCTTGCCGAGCAAGCCGGGAGGCGCAATGTAGAACCATGTTCCAAAGACGATGATCGCCGCGAGCGGGACAAGCCAATTGGTCAATTTTTTCGATAGAGGCGTTGTTGTTGTCTGTTCCATCGCGTTCATTATATGGGGATATACGATGAAGTGCAAGAAAGATTGCGGTAAGATTATGTTACTCACAGGAGGCTGCAATGAAGAGACTGGGAATCCTGACCGGCGGAGGCGACGCGCCCGGCCTGAATGCGGTGATCCGTGCCGCAGTGAAGACCGCGATCTATCAATACGGATGCGAGGTGATCGGGATCCGGGATGGCTACGACGGATTTATCGACGAGAAGGGCATCGTTCCGCTTGGCATACGGGACGTGCGCGGGATTCTACCGCGCGGCGGGACGATCCTCGGCGCGGCGAATCGCGGCAATCCATTCGCACGCAAGGTGGTCCGCGATGGCAGGGAGGTGACCATCGATGTATCTGACGAGATCGTGAAGGGCATCGAACGCCTCGGGCTGGATGCGCTCCTGGTCCTGGGCGGTGACGGGACATTGCATATCGCTCATGAACTCTATGAAAAGGGCGTGCCAATCATCGGAGTCCCGAAGACGATCGATAACGACATCGGCGGCACGGATATCACCTTTGGGTTCGACACGGCTCTCACCACTGCCACCGAAGCGATCGACCGTTTGCACACCACCGCCGAGTCTCACCACCGCGTCATGGTGCTCGAATTGATGGGGCGCGATTCCGGGTTTATCGCCCTGCATGCCGGCGTCGCTGGCGGAGCGGATGTGATCCTGATCCCGGAGATCCCATTTAAATTCGAATCCGTGGTGGCAAAGGTGCGGCAGCGGGTGGAGAATGGCATGTTGTTCAGCATCCTGGCGGTCTCGGAGGGGGCGAAGCCCATCGGCGGTACGCAGGTCTTTTCCCGCGGCGGTGATGAGGTCTTTGTGCCGCGGCTGGGCGGCATCAGCCAGGTGGTGGGGGAATACATCGAGAAGCAGGGCTTTGAAACGCGCGTGACGGTTCTCGGTCATCTTCAGCGCGGCGGCACGCCAACCCCCTTTGACCGCTGGCTGGCAACGCGCTATGGCTCGGCGGCTGTCCGTGTGGCGGCGGGGGGCAGGTTCGACCGCATGGTCGCCCTCCGTTCCGGGGAAGTGATCGATATCCCATTGGGGGAGGCGATCGCCGTCCCCAAACGTGTGAACGTGGATGGCGATGCGGTCATTACCGCGCGCAACATGGGCATTTTCTTTGGAGATGAGTGAATCACTCCGTTTGTGGAATGGGCAAAAAACCAGGAAGCCACCCAAACGTGGGTGGCTTCCGTGGCGCGCTGTGGCTTCCTGTCAATTACTTGAGGAGGGATGCCACAGCGCTGAGTTTAATACTACTATCCATTGGGGACATCACCTCCTCCTTTCTATAGGATGGCGGTTCAGTTTGTTTGCCCCCGAATGATGCCGAAAGTATGTCACAATTCAAATTGAATGTCAATAGTCCCGGTGCCGTTCTCACCGATTTGTAATGTCGCAAGGGTCATTTTGCGAGAATCTGATACCTTTTGAGAGTCTCCGCAAGTTGCCCGGGACTATGCTTGCTGAAACTACTTGTGGAGGTTCCCATGAAAGCCAACCCAAACCGTTTCTGGTTCGTCGTCATCCTGCTCGGCTGGGCGTTCGATTTCCTTTTCTGGAAGAAGCCCGCGGGCATCAATTTTTTCATCTATGTGGCGCTCTGTCTCGTCACGGGCATTTACCTGATCAAGGCGGATGGGCTTCGCCTCGCGCCGCGCTCGAGCCTGCTCCTGCTCCCCATTACCTTTCTCTCCGCCATGACCTTTATCCGCCAGGAGCCGATGACGACGTTCCTTTCCATATCCATGACGCTTTTCCTCATGGGAGTTTTTGCCCTGACCTACCTCAACGGACAATGGATCCGTTATGGATTGATCGATTATTTCCTTGGTTACTTGCGTCTGTTCGGCAGCATGATCGTCCGCCCGCTTGGATTCAGCGCGGAGGTCCGGCGCGAACAGCCGTCCCTGGGTGAGAAGCGGAGCAGTCGCGTCTGGCCGGTGGTGCGCGGGGTCGTGATCGCCTTGCCTGTCATCGCCATCTTTGCATCCCTGCTGTCGTCGGCAGACCCGATCTTTGCGAAACGCGTCGATGATCTCATCAAGTTGTTGAATATCGAGAA
>DIDP01000031.1:75918-127606 GCA_002418205.1 Anaerolineales bacterium UBA5797
GCCGGGACGTATCTGCACGCCGCGCAAAAATCCGGCGAAACGTTTGAGGAGAAATCCCTCATATCGCCGTTCCTGGGTTTTACGGAATCGACCATCGTTCTCGGCGGTGTCGCGATCCTGTTCCTTGCGTTCGTGGTCATCCAGTTCCAGTATTTCTTCGGCGGGCAGGCGAATATCAACATCGAAGGCTATACCTACTCCGAATACGCACGCAAGGGATTTGGCGAATTGGTGGCAGTGGCATTCTTCAGCTTGCTGCTGTTGCTCGGACTTGGAGCGATCACCCGCCGCGAGACCGAATCGCAGCGCAGAACGTTCTCCATTCTTGGGGTGACTCTGGTCGGGTTGGTGATCGTCATGCTCGTCTCGGCGTTTCAGCGCCTGGTGCTGTATGAACTTGCTTACGGGTTTTCAAGACTGCGTGCATATACCCACGTGTTCATGATCTGGCTTGGGATCCTGTTGGTGGCGGTTGTGATCCTCGAGATACTGCGCAGGGACCGTTCCATCGGGTTTGGGATGGTGCTTGCCGCGCTTGGGTTTGTGATCTCGCTCAGCCTGTTGAACGTGGACGCGTTCATTGTTAAACAAAACGTACAACGTGAAGTGCGCGGCGGGACGGATGTTTCCAATGCGGACCTGGATGCCCAATATTTCCTTGATCTGTCCGACGATGCGGTGCCCGCGCTTGTCGACGCGTTCGGAGAAAAGGGGTTGCCGGTTGCTGTCCGCGAAAAGGTAGGTGCGGCTCTGGCTTGCAAATGGTACACCCGCGGGCAGGAAGGGCGCGAATATCCGTGGCAATCGTTCCATGTTTCCCGCTGGAATGCTGATCGCGCCTTTGGAAGGATCGAATCCGACCTGGAAGATTATCGGATCGACGATTCAGGTCTTCCCGTTAAAGTGGAGACGCCGGGAGGAGAGGAGTTCTCCTGCTGGCAATATTATTACGATTGAGACGAAACCGCCCGGCATGTACGCCGGGCGGTTCTTCTTTTGAATGCCTTATATGGGGTTGGCGGACAACTTTAGAAGTCTTGGAATCAGCAAGGCATAAAAGAGCAGCAAGACCATCATGATCCAGGGAACATAAATGAGCGGATCGGTAAGGACGTATGAATCGTTGTAGAGGATGTTGTCGCCAAAGGCGATGTAACTGACCAGCCTCCATATGTCGATCAATGCATAGGGCGCAAAAAGGAGCCATGACAACACGCGGGTCCATTTGTTTTCGGTGACTGAAAGCAGGAAGGCAAAGATGACCAGTCCCAGCGATAGTTCCCAGACCATATCCAGCCAGATGAACGCCCCAAGATAAAAAGCAAAGGCAATTGCCAGGGCGGTCTCCGGCACTTCCCTGCCCGGCTTGTTGACCGGATTGCGCAAAAACTTCACTGCGACCCAGCCCAGCGGCGCCAGCAACAGGAGTTTGATGATCGTCGCCAAGGTCATATTGGCAGAGGAAACGCCAAGGTAATACAGGACGATCTGTTTAATGGAATGGTTGTAGCCGAGGAATGGTTTATCGGGTCCCCACCACGGAAAGTCACGCGAGAGGCGGGAAAGGAAATCAAAATAATCCTGATACTGTCGGACCACATATTCCGTGCCGCCCGCCAGCATGGTCAGCCCTGCCACTGCGAGATAGGCAATGATGGATCCGATCATCAGTTTCCAGAAGAGGCGGTAGCGCCCAAGCAACAAGGGGATAACGGCGGCAAATGCCCAATGCGGTTTAGCAGGCAGGATCATCACACCGAGCCAGAACACAGCCCACCCCAATTTTTCCCGCAGGATGGCATCGATCAAAAATGTTGCGAACAGGGCGATGATCAAATAGATGTTCAGGTAGGCAAGGTCATCCCAAAAGACCGAGAAAAGGAGAAACATGGGCAGCAGTCCAGCCCATATCTCCTCCGCCTTCCTCAGGTTGTTCTGGCGAAATATCCGGCTCCACCAAATGTAGAATAACCAGTAGGCGACCAGGTGGAGAACCACCATCAACGGCACCAGTATGGTGATGGGTAAAAGCAGGATGGGCGAATACAGGAAGGCAAAAGCCGGGGAATAGGGGAAGTGTAATTCCAGGATCTCGAGCGAATCCTTCAGGTAGATATCCTGCCGCGCTCTGAAATGTTCCGCTGCCGGGATGTAGGATTGCTGCAGGTCGGCGGAAACCTGAGCGCCTTCCGCCACTGCCTGAGGCTGCATCGCATCGGCAAAGAGGAAGACCTGGATCGCGAAACGCAATATCGCGTAAACGATCGCGGCGATGAGTGCGATTCGATACGCCCTGGATTTGGACCAGCGCTCTTTTATTGCAATCATGACCTAGTCTTTCCTCGGCTTCAGCCTTGCAGTCAGATCCCTCAACTGCACGAAGGAGATCGGCTTGATGAGAACGAAGTCAGCCTGGTCGCCATAGGTGTCTCCCATGCGCGCATCGGCTGTGGTGATGATGATGGTAGTGTTCTGGTAACGGTCATCCTGTTTCATTTCGATCAGCAGGTCCGCCCCGGAGACATGCGGAAGATGCATGTCGAGCAGGATCAAATAGGGGGGAGTCTCGTTTCTCAATCTTTCCTGCGCGATTTTGCCATCGGCAATGTGCTCCACGGTAAAGCCGACTCCGCGCAGGGCCTCTGCAAAGATATTTGCCAGGTCTTCGTCATCTTCGATGATCAATGCCAGTTCGCTCATGCGATCCTCCTTTTTGTCAATTAGGGACTGTCAGCGGCAGGGTGATCGTGAATTTTGTTCCCATGCCGAGTTCACTTGTCACTGCGATCTCTCCGCTCATCAGGTTGACGAGTTGTTTTACGATGGAAAGCCCCAGTCCGAACCCGCCATGGGTTCGGGTGGCTGCACTGTCCACCTGGCGGAATGTATCGAAGATCAGGGGCAATTCGGATCCCGGGATGCCCTGCCCGGTATCCGAAACTTCGATGCCCCATCTCCGATCATCCACGCAAAACAGTTTGACACTCACGGTTCCCTGGTCGGTGAATTTGATGGCGTTCGTGACCAGGTTGATCAGGATCTGCTGCAGGCGCGCGGAATCCCCGATCAGGGTTTCGGGGAGGACATCGTCGATTTCGCTGGTCAGCTTCAAACTTTTGTCAGAAGCGACTTTGTCCATGAGGCTGTGCAAATTCTCGAGGAGTTCCGCCGGCTTGACAGGAATCATTTTAATGGTCAATTTGCCCGCTTCCATTTGGGCCTGATCGAGCAGGTCGTTGATCAAACCAAGAAGCCGCCGGGTGTTCGTCATGATGCGGTCTGCCATGTTGACCTGCTTTTCGTTCATGGGACCATACACCGCCTCTTTGAACATTTCGGCGTATCCGAGGATGGCGTTCAGAGGCGTGCGCAATTCATGGGAGACAATGGCAACGAAGGTGCTCTTCAGTTTTTCCACTTCGGCTTCGCGGGTGAAATCGCGGAAGACGGTCACCGTACCGATATTGACATTGCCCTGCTCGCGTTGATCGTAAACCTGCGCCGCGCTGACGGAGAGGGTTTTCTGACCCCACTCAACGCGGAAGCTGAGAGGCTGGGTATCGTTCTCGATCATTGCATACAAAAGTCCGCGGCTGTGAGGCGATAGCTTGGGATGTTCGATGAGTTCGCGGAAGTTTCTGCCTACAACCACTTCGAGAGGGATATCCAGCATTCCCCTGATCGCGGGGTTGGCGAGGGTGGCATCCCATTGCTTGTCGAACACGATCACACCATCTGCAATGGAATTGAGGATGGCTTGATTGCGACCGGCTTCGATCCGTTCGCGGGTGAGGGATTCCGCCAGCGCCTGGGTGCGTTGGGCTACAACCTGATCGAGGTTGATGTTGATCGTGCGCAGTTCCTTGAGGGTGGTTTCCAGGCTGCGCGCGGACAGCCAGGAGACCAGTGCCAGCATCAGGAAGCCGATCATGGGGAAAGGGTTAAGGGGTTGGTCCGAGGATATCGCCAGCAGGGCGACCACCCCGCTGCTGATGAATGCAAAGAGGAAACTGGCTTCCGGTAGCAGGATCAAGCTGGAGAATGCCACGGGGAGCGTGAAGAGGAACAGGGAGCGTCCATTCGAAAGTTGTTCGGGCGTGTCTGTAAAGGAAAAGATCAGTGTGAGAAGCAGCAGATAGAGCAACGCCGCCAGACGTCCTGACCAGCGCTTGTTGATCTGATAGATGCCCATGATCCCGATGGTGGTGATGAATATTCCAGCTATCAGAAGCTGGGTTTCAGGATTGTTAAGACCTTTATCCAAAAGGGCATCTGCAATGATCACAATGAATCCCACAACAGTTGCCACCAATGTGCCGAGCAGCAGGATGTTCAGCACCCTGCGGCGACGCGCATCATCCGGATCGGGGATCGAAACATCGATGAGGGAATTGATGTAGTTTCGCATGACGCTTCTTTTACCGGGTCAATGCCAGTGCGCTGATCACCGCGGAACGGATGACCAGGTTTGGGCTATATAAACATTTGCCGATCCATAACGGCGGATAAGGGTCATTCATGTGCTCTCTTAACCACTGGACTCCTTTTCGAAAGACCGCTTTGGGTACCCGGGCAACCTTTTCGTTCCAGACCCACAACGCCTGGATGGCATAGGCCGTCTCTTCGGCGGTGGGGATGTAGGTGCCCCATGAGCCGTTTGCATTCTGAGTGCTGATGATCCATTCGACCGCCTCGCCGACCAGATCGTTCGCGATCCCGGCGCAGGCAATGATCGCATGGGCGGTGGCGTAATACGGTGAAGAATGCCACTTATCCACCCAGAAGGCGTTTTCACCTCTCGCTTTGCGGAGGAAGGAAAGCACCTTGCGGACCGAGGAATTTTTGTTGTCCAGGCCTGTCTGCGCAAGCGCGCCCAGCACGTGGATGTTCGCACTGATGGATGGATTGACTTCCAGATCGAAACATCGAAAGTGGTCGTTCTCCTCATACGCCAGCAGGCTGGCGAGATCCTTTTCGATGCCGTAGCGCAGCAAAGTGTCATAGACCAGACCCGTATCGTCACTGTCCTTTACGGAATATCCGGCGGCGAATCCGATTCCGACTTTTGGCTGCCAGGCGTTCGAGAGGAAATCGAGATGCGGTTTCAATTTGGCTGGACGACCGAGACCCGGAATCAGGCTCAGGTTCCATAACGACCACGCGATCTCGAAGACATCGAAAGGCGCGACGTTCGGCATCCCGCCATCCGGCTTAAGCGTGTTCCGCAGATAATTCAGGGATGCCTCATCGCCTCTTTTGATATACGTCGTGAAATACGCGGTCGCCGACGGACTTACACCGACCGATCCGTTCTCCTCCTGCAGGTTTTCGATATCCAGCATGTGCTGACCGTCCGTCCCTGCCATTTCGGCGGAAAATGCCATGGTCACATGCCGGTTGATCATCTTTCCCTGCAGGTAAGAAAGTTTCTTGGCGCGTTGCTGGGATAGACGTCCCAAAATGCGGTTCCCCTGATTCTTGATGATCCCCAGTTTTTCAGCCTCTGCCGCCAGGGTGGGAGCGATCATTTCAAAGCCGACAGTTGCTCCGTTGGGATCAGATTGCAGCCCCTGTGTGGCGCTGCCCACGATCCGCTCGAGAGCGAGTTTGCCTTTTTCGACCTGCACTTTGTCGTGCCCGCGGCGGCCGCGGACGGAGAGCGCCACCATCGCGGCAAGTGTGCAAATGACGCGGTCGTGATAATACATCGGCGCTTCCGCGCCCCATGATCCATCGGGCAGCTGATTCTCAGAAAGCCATGCAAGTGCCGCACTGCTGATGTTCCAATCCACCTCGCCGAGACGCGCCGCCCAGGCAGTATCGTAGGCGGTGCTTGCCATATGACCGGGACCGATTTCATTGATGAGTTGTGTGAAGGGGTCTGTCATGATCCGTCCAGTTCTCTCTGAATCCACAAATTGAACTTTGATTTGCCGACGCCGAAAGCGAAGTCTTTGTTATTCCGGTAATACTCCCTGAGCCAGCCGAGTTCCTCCTTGTTCATTTTGGTGTAATCGGGTTCGGGCATCCTGCGGACGTAAATGTGATCGTAAAGGATGGCGCGCATTTGACTTTCCGTCATGTAGGGAGATGGGCTGACGGAAAAATACAGGTCCTCCTCACCGCTTGCCAGTAATGGCATGTCGAACACGCTGAACTTGTCGAAGCCGATGAACAGGCTGACGGGCGGAAGTTCTTCGCCATAGTATTTTCGGATCAGCGCGCTTTTATCCGGCACGGAGCCGTGGGCGAGATAATGTTCCACTGAGAGGCGCGCGATGGTCTCGGTCACTTCGTCGGCGAAGACACCGAAGAACAGGTTGAACGCAGTGTTTTGTTTTGTGGCTTCGGTCACCTCGTAGATGGATTGCAGCACATATTCGTATTCAGTGCCAGTCAACACGTCATGGTAATCGCCATAGAAACGCACCTTGACGTTATATTTTTCGAAGAAGTCGCGATAGGTCTTGTCTGTGGCAGTACGCACCAGACCATCCATGCCGACGCGTTTGGTGTATTCATCGCCGCGGCGCATGAGTTCGCGTCCGAACACCGGGACCAGCAAGGTCTTGATGCCGTGGTCGAAGCACATGGCGCACAATTGGATATGGTTGCCGATCGAAGCGTCCATGTAGGCTGCGAAGAAATCGTCCCCGATGCCCTCAGCATGCTCGAGCACAAACCAGCGCCGCGTCCCGTTGACGGGAAAAACGCAGACCTTTTCTCCGGTCGCTTTGACGAGGGCAGCGACTTCCCCGGTGGGGAGTCCCAGGAAACGCTCGAAGGGAATCAACGGCTCCTCCCAACGCGCGGCAGGAACCGGGGAGTCCGACGCGCATACTCCGCATAGCCGGGAAGAGTCCTTGTGAGCAGGTTCTCCTCCTGTCGCGCGGCGCGCCTGAAATCCCAGATCGTGTAAGCCAGCGCTGCCAGAGTTGTGAGGGCGGGGTTGATCAGGAAGAGTCCGGTCGCGATCCCAAAAAAGGACGTGATCACCGGATGACGCATGAGTTTATACGGGCCGGTATCGATCACCTTGTGCTCAGGCTGGACTTCGACGCGCTCCGCATAAAAATGCCGGAGGTGTACGCGCGACCAGACGTGGAGCATGAGCGCGGCGAGGATCGAAAGCACACCCAATCCCTGCACGATCAATCCCCAGGTTGCATTCGTCCGGAAGCCAAGCACGGGCAGGAGGACAGGTTGTGCCACGAGGACCGCGACCATCACAAAGATGAAGAACGTGAAATCCCAGGCGCGCCCGGTGCCGTCTGCCTGCCTCTGTTTGTCATAATGGCGGATGAGCATGAAATCCATGCTGTAGAAGGCAAAGATCGTGATAAACGTTGCAAGCGATTGAGGAATTCCAATGAGCATTGGCGCTCAATCTGTTGTGTCTGTCTGTTTTGCGGCGTTTACTCTGGCTGTGATCCCCGCCATCGCGATCATGGCGTGATTCGTATCTTCGAGATGGAAGCCGAGCCTGCGTTTTACATCATATGCCCCGCTCCCAAAGCGGACGAGTCTTACACCGTGTTCGAAGGCTTCCTGCAGGGCGGCATAGAGCAGGAGGAAATATCCGCCGGGAACATCATCCTCCAGTCCCAGCGAGGTGGCAAGTTGGAATTTGTTATCGCGCACCACCGCACCGCACCCCACCAGTTTATCCTCCTTGCGGATCTCGAGCCACGTGCCATCGACCATTGAAAAATTTTCGAGCAGGTTGCGCGTCCACGGGTTGGGAGCGGACCCGTGCCAGATGGATACGTTCTCGATGAGCGTCAGAGCGGCATCCATATCGGGAACAGTTTTATGTTTGGAGAGAACGAGCCCGTTATCCTCCGCTTCCTTCAGGCTTCGTTTGTAGTGCTGGCGGTCCTTTTTATTGCCCGCCTCCAGATAGGCTTGAAAGGAATCCCATTCCACGGGCATGTAGGTCCCGGGTTCGGAAACGGTGATCGCCTCATATCCCGGAGGCCAGGTCGGGTATCTTAATTGTTCGGTGAGCAGGAAGTCGAATACAAGAAAGGAACATCTCTGTCTTTTGAATTCCTCCTGCGCTTTCTGGACGAGCACCGGCAGGACCTCATCGCGTAGAGGCTCGCCGGGCAGCAGCAAGGCGGATGTATCAGCAAGGGGGGACCGGCAGATGAGCAGGGGTCTGCGCTTGAGGATGGATGACATGAACCGCCGCGCCACCTTTGGCAATGGCAGCGGTTCGTTATGGACTTTGAAGAGGGCTGCGCCTGCGACGGGCGTTTCACCATCCCAGGCGATCAGATAGGTTGCCGGGCAATCTGCCATGGCGCGTTCGCCAAACGTATACCAGCGATGACTTTGGAATCCGCGGCCGGCGGCAACCTGGTCCCAGACTTCCGGGGCAATTTCCTGTATGCTGTGATATGTTTGAACTTTTAATTTGCTCATGTTTTTATTTTACAATACCTATCGATGTTCCGGTTTTTGTCCCGCGAGCCTTGCAAAAATGATAAGCACTCGCGAGATCGTATGACAGGTTTGGAGGAACCACCATGAAGAATTATACATTCCGGCTGAAACCCGGGCAGGATTTGTTTGAATCGATCGAAGGGTTTGTAAAGGACAGGCAGATCGAAGCAGGGTGTGTACTGGGCTGCGTCGGCAGCCTCACTCATGCAACCCTGCGCTTTGCAGACCTGGAATTCCACTCCGAGCTCGACAGCCATTTTGAGATCGTCTCTCTGACCGGAACAGTTTCGATCCACGGTTCGCACCTGCACGCCTCGATTTCTGACAAGGATGGCAAAACGGTCGGCGGACATCTTGTCCCTGGTTGCAGAATTTATACGACTGCCGAGATCGTCCTCGCAGTTTTCGAGGATATCGTTTACAAGCGGGAATTGCTCGGGAACGATTCCGGGTATGAAGAACTGGTAATTTATCCATTATAGGGGCAAACCCTAGCCATGCCCCTGTTTCGTCAGGATTGCAAGAAACTCTTTTTCATTTCTCACGGTTTCTTTAAATCCAAGCCTCTTTCCCAAACGCGTCAACTGCGGCGGGTCCACGTAGGTGGTGGCGAGAATTTCCTCCTCACCCAACACATCGTTTGCCTTCCCGTCCAATAAAATTTTCCCCTGCGACATCGCGATCACGCGCTCGAAATTCTCGGCGCAAAAATCGATATCGTGTGTAATCGTGATCACCGTTTTGCCGCGCTCACGCAGGACCTTGATCACATTGGCGATGCGGGCAATATTGGCGGCATCCTGTCCCGTTGTCGGTTCATCGAAGATGACGATCTCCGTATCCATGGCGATGACCGAAGCAATGGCGACCATCTTGCGCCAGGTGGGGGACAGGTCGTAGGGATTCGTGTCCGTTTTATCGGACAGTTCGGTCAGCATCAACGCGTCATTAACCAGACCTTGAACCTGTTCGCCGCTAAATCCAAGATTGCGCGGCCCGAATGCGACCTCCGTTCCCACATCCTTCGAGAACAACTGCTCATCCGGATTCTGAAAAACATAGCCCACCCTTTGCGCCAGCTTTGAGACGGATTGTTCGCGCGTATCCCAATCCCCAATGTGGATCGAGCCGGATGTCGGCTTCAGCAAGCCATTGAGATGTTTAGCCAGGGTGGTCTTCCCCG
This sequence comes from Anaerolineales bacterium UBA5797, assembly GCA_002418205.1. Classification (GTDB taxonomy): domain Bacteria; phylum Chloroflexota; class Anaerolineae; order Anaerolineales; family Villigracilaceae; genus Defluviilinea. The sequence goes on from DIDP01000031.1 coordinate 85,550, forward strand.
CGCCATTCTGCCCGACGATCGCCACCTGTTCACCCGGTTCGATTTCGAGTGAAACCCCGCGCAAAGCCTGAACGCCGCCCGGATAGGTGAATTCAAGTTTGGAGATTTCGATCTTCATTCTTTGAATCCTTTAACCGCTTCCTCCAACGTGACCGGCAAAGTGTCGCGTTTCCACAATCCCAACTCCCTGGCTCTCCTTGCAACAGATGTATAACGCGAGATGCCAAATCCTTTTTCAGTCAGAACATCCGATGTCAGCACTTCACCGGGTTTTCCATCCACAAGGATTTGACCTTCATGCAGGGCGATGACGCGGTCTGCGAAGTTCGCGATCCATTCCATTTTGTGTTCGGCGAGGATCACGGTCATGCCGCGTTCCGCCATTGTGCGCACAACGCTGAAGACCTCGCGCGTACCGATCGGGTCCATCTGCGAGGTCGGTTCGTCGAGGACAAGGACCTTCGGCTGCATGACCAGGATCGAGGTCAGCGCGACGCGTTGTTGTTGTCCGCCGGATAAGGAATAGGGTGAGCGGTCTGCCAGATCAGAGATGCCGGTCATTTTCATGGCTTCCTTCACGCGTCCTTTCATCTCCTCGCGCGGCACTCCGATGTTTTCCAACCCGAATGCAATCTCCTCGAAGACCGTGTATTTCGCGCCGCTGATCTGGTTGAACGGATTCTGGAACGCCAGCCCCACGTTCAAAACCCACTCGTGTAAATTGGACTTGCTTGTTTCGTTCCTCGCCACTTCCACTGAGCCTGTGAGCTCGCCTTTGAAAAAATGCGGGACGAACCCTGCAAGCGTGTAACACAACGTGGACTTGCCCGCGCCGTTCGGTCCGATGACCGCGACGAATTCACCCTCCTTCATCTGCAGATCGATATTCTGCAAAGCGGGCTTTTCTGTCAGCGGATATTTGTACGTGACGTTTTGCAGGTTTACGATGGCCATACTCTCCATACCACTGCAACGATTATCAGCGCGATCAGAATTGTGCGGATGGCCCTATCAAGGTTCGTGTCTGGCACTTCGTGCAGGTATGTTTTTTTGTGCGTGGAAGTAAAGCCGCGTGCTTCGATGGCGATGGCGCGTTCCTCCACCTCCACCAGCGAACCAAAGACCAATGGCCCAACCAGCGGGACCAGCAACCCGATCCGTTTGATGAAACTGCTCTCCGTATCCAGTCCACGCGAACGCTGGGCGGCGATGATGGTCAGCGATTTGGCTTGCATCTGTGGAATGATCTGGAGGGTGGAGATGATCACGTAGGCGAACTGAGGCGGCAAGCCGCGCTGGGTGAGGTTGGTCATCAATTCGCTGGGGTGCGTGGTTAATAAGAGCAGGGCAAAGGCTGAAATGAACAGGAAGATGCGTGAGGCAATGAGATAGGAGCGCTGGACGGTTTCCAGTTCGATGCTAATACTGCCGAGGCGAAAGATCTCCGTTGTGCCGCCGGGAATAAAGATGCTTTGCATCACAAACATGAACCCCGCGGTCGGGAGGATCAACTTCACTGCCACACCCAGATATTCCTTCAGGAGCCGGGCTGTGAATGCCAGGGGAAGGAGAGCGAGGCAAACCAGGATCGTTGCCGTCCAAAAGCCTGCGCCGATCAGTCCATAGGTGACTATGGCGAAGACCAGGGTCAATTTGGTGAACGGGTTGAGAGCATGGATGATGGAATTCTTTTTGAGATAGAAGGAAAGCCGGTCTGGCATGGATGAATCATACCTGAATTAAAACAAAACAGGAGGAGATTTCTCCTCCTGTTTTACGCAGATGTTTTTGCTAATTATTGGTGAGCGGCACCACAAAGACGATGGTAACGATCACTAAAATGACCACCGTGACCAGCGCAATGACTAATTCCGAAGTTCGTCTCTGCTGGTCGAGTTGCGCGTTTTCACCGCGCGGAAAACGAGCCAGATAACGCGCCGACAAACCGTCAAGGATGGCAAATGCCAGCAGGCTGGTCGAGATTTTATCAATCGGTTCGACGAGGAAGTTCGTCGTCAAGACCGATTCGAGAATTCCTTTACCGGTTTGAAGCAGAAAGGCGGTAATGATGGATGAGCCGCTCGCTGAAATCCCGCCTAATAGAACGGCGATGGGCGAGCCTACAATCGTTGCAGCGATGGCGATCAAAAAGCCGGTTACCACCACTTTCCACCAGGTCTTGAAGAAGCCGGCATTGGCACAAAGTCCGGCTGTCAAGCCGATCGTGGCAGCAACGGGAATCCAGGGCCACCAACCCGGATCGAAGATGATGCCTGCCACAAAGTTGGAAAGCGCTCCAGTTAATGCTCCAGCCCAGGGTCCGCATAAAACGCCGACCAGCACGGTGCCGATACTATCCAAATAGACAGGCAATTTTAGAACCAGAACCAGTTGACCGATCGAAATATTAATGGCGATCGCCACCGGAATCAACACCCAGGTCATTGTGCTGCTGAAGTCCTTCTGCATGCGTTTGGTGACGTATGCCCAACCCAGCACAAGTCCTACTGCGGCTAACGCAATGAGCAAATTCAGAAAATCCTGAGACATGTCATCTTCTCCTTTTGTGGTGTATGCCATCTACAACACCGCTTGCGCGGTTTTGTTTCACCGGGTAAGCCTCCGCTAAGAGGTGGGCAGACTGGCAGCCAGCCTCTCCATCCGCTCCAAAAACAATTCGATGAAATCGCGTGCCCGCACGCCAAGCGCCACTTTCATATTGGCGGGTTTCTTGTGGTAGTTGTAAAAATCCGCGAAGGTCTTGCCCATCGAAACGCCGCCCGAAATATCCACGTCCACGGGCAGTTCCTGATAATCGCAGAGTTCGGGCGCGAAGGTCAGCGCCAGCGCCAGCGGGTCATTGATAATGCAACCCTTGATGCCCTGATAGGCATCGTGATATTCCATGTAAAAATCCGTTGCGGCTTTGATGAACTTTGGAATTGGAGAATCGATCTTCAATAACCTTTCCACATCGGGCGCCGTCAGGATGCACTGGTACGTCACATCCAACGGCACGAGCGTGGTGGGGATGCCCGCGTGGAAAACAATATGCGCGGCGTGCGGATCGACGTATGTGTTGAATTCCGCCAGTGCGGTCTGGTTGCCTTCGTGTCGGATCGCGCCGCCCATGATGATGATTTCCTTGAGTGACTTTGCGAAGCGCGGTTCTTTTCGGATTGCCAATGCGACGTTCGTCAGTGGACCGATCGCCACCAGTGTGATCTCTCCCGGATTTGCCATAACCTTCTCGATCAGAAAATCGCATCCATTCCGGACCGAGGGCTTGATGCGCGGTTCCGGGAGTTTCGCGTAGCCCAGGCCTGTGTTCCCGTGCGTCTCGGTCGCGAGCAGGGATGGCTGCACGAGCGGAAGTTCACAACCCTTTGCCAGCGGGATGTGACCCGCGTGGGCAAGTTCCAAAATGGACAAGCCGTTGAGCGTGGCTTGTTCCAGCGAACAATTGCCGTGCACGATGCTCAGTCCCTCGAGCGAAAGTTCGGGAGACGCAAGCGCAAGCAAAATGGCGAGCGAGTCGTCAATTCCGGGGTCGGTATCTATGAGGATGCGTTTGAGGGACATATGTTAATCATGTCATTGCGAGCGAACGAAGTGAGCGAAGCAATCTCCTCTTGTGAACAAGAAGATTGTTTCGTAGTCGCTACGCTCTTCCTCGCAACGACATGAACCTTTCCACTTCTTCTTTCGTCGGCAAGGAGGGTTGTGCGCCGAACTTTGTGGCGGTGAGCGCGCCGCAGGCACAACCGAAACGGACAGACTCTTCAAGCGATTTGTTCTGTAACACTGAGGTTGCAAAGCCTCCGATGAAGGCATCGCCTGCGGCGGTGGTGTCCACCACATCCACCTTGTATGAATTGATGTGCGTTGTTTGTCCGCCTGTCACAAGCAACGCGCCTTTTTCACCGAGTGTAACGATCACATGCTTTGCGCCGCGCTCGCGTAATTTTTTGGCGGCTTGTTCTGCAGAAGGAATATCCTTCACGTCCGTGCCGGTCAGCAGACTCAATTCTGTTTCGTTAGGGATGAGGAAATCGGCGAGCGCGATCAGATCATCGGGGAGTTCCTTTGCCGGCGCGGGGTTTAGCAGGACGCGGACACCACTTTCCTTTGCGCGTTGGGCGGCAGAGTAAACTGTCGGGGTGGGGATCTCCAGTTGGAGCAGGAGCAGGTTGAAGTCGGAAAATGAGGCGTGCTCCACATCCGATGGAGAGACTTTGCCGTTTGCACCCGCCGAGAGGACGATGCTGTTCTGCCCGTTGGAATCCAGGACGATGATCGCCGTGCCGGTGGAAGCATCGTCGCGTCGGATCAATTTCGTGTCCACTTTATTTTGATCGAGATTTTCGAGAAGGAAATTGCCAAAGTTATCCCTGCCCACACGCCCGAGCATGGACACATTCGCCCCAAGCCTCACTGCGGCGACAGCCTGATTGGCGCCCTTGCCGCCGGGAATGACCTGCAGGTCTTCGCCGCTGATGGTTTCGCCGGGCTGCGGGAAGCGCGGCGTGCGCACGACAAGATCGGCGTTGAGCGAACCCACGACCAGGATATCAGGCATGTGCCGATTTTACTCGATTTGAATGATCGGACATATAATGAGCAACTGGAGAATGCGATGAGGAAAATCTGGCCCTTCAGTTTCTACTTTTTGTATTTTGCGGCGATGGCTTCGCTGTTGCCGTTCCTTGTGATCTTCTACCAGTCGCTTGGATTCAACGGCACGGAGATTGGTCTGCTGACGGGAATACCGCCATTGATCACCTTGTTCGGCGCGCCGCTTGGAACGAGACTCGCCGATTCGACCCACCGCCACGGGTTGATCATGGGATCGGGACTTTTGGTTGCAGTTGCGGTCACAATACTGCTCCCCGGTGTGCGGAGTTTTATCCTTGTGTTTGAATTGATCATCCTGTTCAATATTTTTATGTCCCCGGTTGCCTCGCTGAGCGACAGCGCGACGATCACGATGCTTGGCGCACAAAGAGCCATGTACGGGCGCATCCGCATGGGGGGCACCCTGGGGTGGGGAATCTTTGCACTGATCGCCGGCGCGCTGGTGGAGAATTTCGGTTTGCAGATCGCTTTTCGGTTGTTCTCGGTGATCATGTTCATCAATTTTCTTGTGAGTCTCAAGTTCCATTTTGGGGAGAAGAGCGGACAAACCTCCGATGCCGGTGGGATGAGATCGCTGTTGCGCCGCCGCCGCTGGATCGTTTTTCTCTCGAGGGCGTTTCTGGGAGGTGTGGGCGCGTTCTCGGTTGCATCCTACCTCTACCCGTATCTGGCGGAATTGGGCGCGGGGGAAACCACGATGGGGATGGCTGCGATGATCGCGACCATCACCGAGTTGCCCGTGTTCTTCTTCGGCGACCGTCTGGTCAGGCGGTTTTCTTCGCATGGGTTGTTCATGATCGCACTGGTGTTGATCGGCATTCGATCGTTGGTCTACGCGGTTGCCAGCGAGCCGTTCACGGTCCTGATCATTCAGGCGGTCGGCGGCACCTTGTTCCCTGCCATGTGGCTATCAGGTGTATCCTACGCAGACGAGAACGCGCCGGCGGGATTAAAATCCACGGCGCAGGGACTCTTCGGGGCGATGGCTTTTGGATTCGGTTCTGCGGTCAGCGGATTTGTCGGCGGTCTATTATTAGAGAGCATCGGCGGACGCGGAATGTTCCTCGCCTTTGGGATCATTATTCTTGGAGGGCTGGCGCTCATCGAGGGGATGAAAAGATTGTTCCCGGAAAAAGAACCTCTCCGGGCGGAAGCATAAGGATCTCCGGAGTTGGTAGTTTTTTGAGTCCAATTGGTGCGTTGAAACTATTCCGCTCTTTCCCCCCAACGCAGCAGGATAACTCCAGTAAGGATCAAAATGCTTCCCGCCCATTGGATCGCATCGAAGCGTTCGTGGAGCAGGATGTATGCCCATATCGCTGTGAAGGCGGGTTCGAGTGTGGCGATGAGATTTGCCACTGTAGGTGTGAGATGACCAAGACTTAATGTGTAAAGTCCGAACCCGCCGAGCGTGGGACCGATGCCTAGCAGGAGCAGCGCGCCCCAGCCGGGGATCGAGTCGCCCAGCCAGAACATTTCAGATAGGAGGGGTCTGTTGGATAACGCGTCGATACCGAGGTTGAAGATGACGAGAAATATCGATGCAAATGTAAAACAATAGAGGGTGGCGGTCCATGGATCGATGGATCGTTCAGAAGAATATTTTCCTTCCAGATTGTAGAACGCAAAGAACGGACCGGAGAGCAAGCCGAAGAGGATCCCCAGGGAATTCAGATTCCAGGCAGATGGATCGTATGCGCCTGAAATAAGAACCGTCCCGACAAGGCTCAATGCTATGGATAGAATTTTTACTCGATTGAAATTTTCTTTGAAGATCAGTCTGCTTAAGATGGCGGTCATGGCAGGGGAGGAATACACCATGAAAGTTGCAACAGCCGCGCCGTTGTATTGGACCGAAAGGGTCCACGTGGAATGGAAGACGGCGAACGTGAAGCCGTAAAGGATCATAAGCTTAAGATGGGAACGGTTTAGCCGAAGCAGGGCGCGCCCAAGGACTACAAGCCCGACAAACATTCCAACTGCGACGAATAGGACAGACCAGAAAGCGATGACCAGGGAGGGTACGGCATAAATCCTGCTCAGATGGCTGATGAGGATTCCTGAGAAAGACCAAAGCAGGACCGCAGAAAATGCGCTGACGTATCCCCGTGAGGAGGTGGATGTTGGTGTGCCTGTCATTGTGACAAAAGTTTTACGCGCACTTTATCGTCTTTCGCCCCAGCGCAGGAGGATGACCCCGGTAAAGACCATGAAACTGCCGGTCCATTGGACAGGGTTGAGCTGCTCGTTCAGCAGGAAGTATGCCCAGATGGCAGTCAGAGCGGGTTCGAGCGTTGCGATGAGATTCGCCACCGTCGGTGCGAGATAGCGCAGGCTTAATGTGTAAAGCCCAAATCCGCCGAGAGTTGGAGCAATGCCGAGGAAAAAGAGAACACCCCAGGCAGCGGTGGAGTTGCCGAGCCAGAGCATATCAGAGAGCAGCGGCTTGCCTGATATGCCGTCCACGCCCAGGTTGAAGAGGAGAAGAAAGAAGGCGGCGATCGAAAAGCTGTAGAGCAGGGCGGTCCACGAATCGATGGATCGGTCGGAGGCATGCTTGCCTTCGAGGTTGTAACATGCAAAGAACAAACCGGTCAGCAAACCGAAGATGATCCCCAACGGATTCAATGCCCAGATGGATGGATCGTGCGCGCCCGAGACGAGGACGGTCCCGATCAAACTGAGGACAATGGACAGGACCTTCACCCGGTTGAATGTTTCCCGGAAGATCAGGCGGCTGAAGATGGCTGTCATGGCAGGGGAGGAAAAAGCCAGTACGGTCGCGACAGCCGCCCCGTTGTATTGAACCGAGAACGTCCACATGGAGTTGAAGAGGGCGAGGGTGAATCCATAGAGGACCATGAAGTTCCAGTGGACACGCTCCAGTTGGAAGCGTGCGCGGCTGACGAGTATCAAAGCGACAAGCATCCCAAGTGAAACGAACAGGTCACGCCAGAAGGCGAGCACAAGGGACGGAAGCGCATAGGTTTTGCTCAGATAGCTGATGAGGATGCCGGTGAAAGACCAGAGAACAGTGGCGATCAGTGCGATGATGTAGCCGCGTGAAAAGTTCGTCGATGATGTTTGCATTTTGTTATTCCGATGACAGAATAAAAGCCCCGCAGGTGCAGGACTTATTTGATCTTCCATGCCGGTGGTTTGCGCGGGTAATTATAATTGACAGCATCCACGGAGTGACGGGGGAATATGGCTCAACCCTGTTGTTATATGATATAAATTGTCCGATAACACAGAACATGTTCAAACGCTTGCGAGTAAGCCCTGAACCGAAAAAGATCGGTCCCGATCCTGGTGAAATTTCCATTTCACAATTGATCGGGGACGCCGGTCTGCCTGTCACCCTCAAGGCGTTGAACAGCCTGCCGCAAAATCCAAAACTGCGGTTGTACCGCACGTTGATCCCCATTCAGGTGCTGGCGGAATTCGATATCAACCCGCGCACGTGGAAGAATCCCGACAAGTTGCAACAGGTGAAGCTGGAGGCGGAGTCGGGAAGCGACAAGGTGAAGATCACGGCGTGGCATGGGGACGATCCAAAAAATGAATTCTTCTATCTCGAATTGGCGGATAATCCGTATAACGGCATCGATCTGAACTTCCTGATCGCCAATAATCCCGCGAGCCGGAAATATCGAACGGATTTTGATGATGAGGGTAGAGAGACCCTCTTTGGTACGGTCCGCCGCAATCTTGTTGAGGAAGAAAAAGCCATGCAGGCGGGACTCGCGCCCGGTCAGGTCCGCGAGGGGCTGCGTTGTTCAAGCATTGTGTTCAATCACATCGAGACCTTTCTCACCATGATGGCTCATCATGCGTTTTTTCTCGAGCCGCTTACGTACGTTTCCGCGTGGATCTTCGAGAAGCGCGGTTTTGCGTATTCCAAGGGTCATCAATTGATGGATACGATCCACAAGGAATTCCAGCCCGGCGGCGAACTGCACAAGGCGCTCGATGGGAGCACGCCCTTCCGCCAGCCCGATCAGTGGAGGACCGTGCGGGGGCGCGCCTGGGCGATCCACGATGGCATATTGCAGGTGCTCGATAGGAAATGGGATGACCTGAGAATGATCAAACAGGTTGGGCGGCATGCCGGGGTGGTCACATTCCCCGATGCCGAGTATTAGGAGATGCAAATGTCCGAGCGTTTTCAAATCACCCGCGCCGCCGAGTTGGCGTCGCTGTCTGTGTTTCGACAATTCATCTCGGACTGCTGTGCCAAATTCCGGGTCCCGGATGGAACCGTGTTCGAGTTGAAGCTGGCAGTGGATGAAGCCTGTACCAATATCATCGAGCATGGATACAAAGGGATGGATCCCGGCTCGATCATCCTTTCGTTCCGCATCGAATCGGACCGGATCCTGGTCCAGATCACAGACTTTGGTCACGTCTTCGAGCCTGCCGAGGCGCCCAAACCGGATATCGAAGCCGCGCTCGAGGATCGTCCGTTGGGCGGCATGGGTTTGTTCCTCATCTACAAGACGATGGACAACATCGATTATCAGACCTCCGAGGATGGCAACATCCTGACATTTACAAAATATATCAAGCGAGAGACGAATCCCTGATGCAGTTTCAAACAAATCCATATTTGATCTGGCAGTTGATCCCCGGTGCGGTCCTGCTTGGGATCGGCTTTTATATTCAAAGCCGCCCGGTGAAGAAAGGCGAATCGAATGTGTTCTCGCTGCTGATGTTCGGCGGATCGCTTTGGGCGTTCGCGAACGCGATCCAGTTGATCACGCCGGACATGGGATGGCAAAGGTTCTGGAACGGTCTGACCTATCTGGGCATCATGACCATACCGACGGCGTGGTTCCTGTTGTCGGTGAAGTTGACCGGCTTTCTGCGCGGGAGGATCGAGCAGTTCGAAAGATTCTTTTGGGTGATGCCCGCCTTTTTATACCTGTTGCTGCTCACCAGCGGATGGCATAAACTATTCTTCGTTTCATTCGATGCAATTTCCGTCGGCGGGTATGTCCTTCTGGAAAACTACTACGGTCCGCTTTTTTATGTGCACACCGCCTATTCATACCTGTTGATGGTTGCAGGCATCATCATACTGGGGGTCTCGCTTGCCACGAAATTCAAGAAATATGGCGTGCAGGCATACGGATTGATCATCGGCGTGCTGGCGCCCCTGATCGGGAATGTATACTTCCTGTTCGGCTCGCCTCCCCCCGGCTTCCCAGACCCGACGCCGATCATTTTTACCGTCACAGGCATTGCATTTGCCTGGGCGATCTTTGGCGGTCATATCCTGGAGGTGGTGCCGCTCGCGCATGAATCCATCGTCCGGAAATTATCGACCGGCGTGATGATCCTGGATGCGGAAAAAAATATCCGCGATATCAACGACGCGGCGCGCGAAATGCTGGGATTGACCTCCAGGACCTACGTGGGTGATTCGTTGATGGCGTTGGTCGATCAACACCGGGATATTGCACTGACCCTGAACGCGGCGTTGAACGCGTCCCTGCAGGAGGAGAAGACACTGCAGGTCGACTTTCCGGCGACCGACCGCACGTTCGATGTGCTGGTTTCACATATTGGTAATGGCGAGGACAAGACAACCGGCTGGCTCATTCAATTTACAGACATCAGCGAGAAAAAGAGGGCGGAGGAAGGTTTGGTGGCAACACAGAGAACGATGAAGATGGTATTGGATACCTTGCAGGACAGTTTCTTCGAGGCCGACGAAAATGGCACCATTATCTATGCCAACAGGGCTTTCATTCGAAACCTGGGTTTTTCCCGCTGGGAGGATGTGCAGGGGAAAAATTTCCGAAAATTTACAGACCCTGAAAGTGTCCGCGATATATTCGAGAAATTCAAGTTGCTCTATGAAACAAAACAGCCGTTGGAGTCGTTTGAGTACAACTACCGGACCAGGGATGGAAAGGTTTACATCGGCGAGACAACGGTCTCTCCCATCATGGATGGGGATAAAGTGATCGGATCGCGCGGGTTGATCCGTGACGTCACCGACAGGGTAAAAGCGGAAAGGGAGATTTTGGAGCAAAAGGAACTGCTCGACAGTCTTCTGCAGCAATCCCCGATCGCCATGGTGATCAATGACATGGAAAAAAGGATCACCGTGGTCAACCCGGCGTTCGAGAAACTGTTCGGTTATTCGCAGGAAGAAGTGATCGGAAAGAACCTTGATGAACTTCTGGGCATCGGCGGGAATCCGATGGTGGCGAATGATCTCTCGACACTCGTTATGAAGAGGCGGGAGCATCGGGAGAGCCGTCGCAGGCGAAAGGACGGCACGCCGGTGGATGTGGAGATCTTCACTGCGCCGTTCTACGTCGGCGGTGAACAGTTTGGGTATCTGGCTTTTTACAACGATATTTCCGAACGTCTTGCAGCCGAAGCCGATCTTGAAAAATCACAAAGTTCCTATTATGCGATGGTCGAGACTCTTCAGGATGGGTATTTTGAAGTTCTTCGGACAGGCTTTTTCACTTATGTGAACCAGGCGCTATGCGATAAGAATGGTTTTTCCAGGGAGGAGTTGATCGGCAGGCATTTCCGCATTGTTGCCTCCCGAAAATCCATACGCGAGACGGTTCATCGATTTGAAAAAATGTTTGAGACCGGGGAACCGATCCCCCAGTTTGATTTTATTTTCCGTAACAAAGCTGGACGGGAATTGACAAGTGAGATGGTGGTCTCGCCCATGATCGAAGCCGGTGTGATTGTTGGCGCACGCGGTCTCATCCGTGATATTTCGGTGCGCGTGGCGGCGGAGGAGGTTTTGCGGCAGGCGAAGGAAGCCGCGGAATCGCGGGCAGGGGAACTCTCGGTGATCAACCGCGTGGCGGTGACGGTTAACCAGTCCCTGGATCTGAAGGATATCCTGCAATCGGTATGCAGGGAGTTAACGTCCATCTTTGAAATTCGCAATGCCGGTATCGGTCTGCTCACGCCGGACAGGAAACATTTGGAGATCGTCGCTTTCCATTCCCCCGATCCGAATGAGAAGAGCGCCCTGGGAATGTTATTGCCGGTCGAGGGAAACACCTCCTCGATGGAAGTGATCGAGAAAAAGCAGACGGTCTTCATTCAGGATGCGCAGAACGATCCGCGTACAAGTTCGATCGCGGATATTTCGCGATCGCGCGGCACCCACTCCATTATGATCGTGCCTCTGCTTGCACGCGGTGAAGCCATTGGAACGATCGGAATGCCCGCCAGGGACCCGAGCCATGTCTTCACGCAAAATGAGATCGAACTGGCGGAGACCATTGCAAGCCAGATCGCAGCGGCGGTGGACAATGCCCAACTCCATGCCAAAACCGAATCCGCTCTTGGCGTCGCAGAGCGGGACCTGGAAATTGGCCGCCAGATCCAATCCGGGTTCTTTCCCGAAACATTGCCGCAGCTCCCCGGCTGGGAGATCGCCGCGCACTTCCATGCCGCGCGCCAAGTGGCTGGCGATTTCTACGATGTGTTCCAATTTAAGAATTCCAAATTCACGGCTTTCATCATTGCCGATGTCTGTGACAAGGGCGTGGGCGCAGCACTGTTCATGGTGTTGTTCCGCAGTCTGTTGCGGGCATTTAGCGAGACCAGGATAAATACCGCTAACGTGAAGGAACAACTCCACGGCATCATCGTAAACACGAGCAATTTCATCGCCGAATATCATGGCAAGTCGAACATGTTCGCAACCTTGTTCTTCGGCGTGCTGGACCCCAACACCGGGATCCTGTATTACGTCAATGGCGGACATGAGCCGCCCGTCATATTGGATAAGAAGGGGGCGGTCGTTGAACGCCTGATGCCGACCGGGCCTGCCGTGGGCATCTTCCCTGATATGGGATTTGAAGTGGGGCAGATCCAACTCAATGAAGGTGACTCACTCGTCGGCTTTACCGATGGCACAACAGACGCCAAGAACGTTTCTGGGGAACAATTCTCCGAAGAACGCCTGCTCAAGACCATCGCAGTCCCGTGGACATCCATCTTCAGCATGATCTTCGAGTTGAACGTCGAACTGCAGAGACACATCGGCGAACAGCCGCAATTCGACGACATCACGCTGATCTCTTTCAGACGAAGATCGAGCACGGACCTGGGGCATCATGCGATCTGCCGGACGGCGCGTATCGAATACCTCGAGGAACTGCGCAACTTTGCGGAGGCTGCGGCGAGGCACAGCGGTCTATCCGCTGACGATGTCTTTGCATTCAAATTGTCGGTCGATGAGCTGTGCACGAACATCATCCAATATGGCTTTGAAGGGAGGGAGCCCGGGTTGTTGTCGTTGTCGTTCGATGTCGAAGATGAAACGGCGCGGTTGGTCATTCGGGATGATGGAAAACATTTTTCACCGGATCAGGCTCAAAGTCCGGATATCGAGGCGGGTTGGGACGAACGCGAGATCGGCGGGTTGGGCATCTTCTTCGTCAAAGAGTTGATGGATCATGTCACTTATGATAGAACTGACGGGGGCGTGAACCGGTTTGTTTTGGAAAAGAAATTAACTGCATCCAATTTTAAAAAGGAGTAGGCGTTATGGAAATTCATGACAGGCAGGCAGACGGTGTGACCATCCTTTCCCTTAGAGGAAGCATCGATGCGATGACGGCTCCGAAGATCACCGAGTTCATCCAGGGTCAGGTATCCAGAGGGAATATCAAACTGGTTGCGGATTTCAGCGGCGTCGATTACACGAGCAGCGCGGGTTTGCGTGTGCTGCTTGGCGCGATCAAGGAAACCCGCGCCCAGGGCGGCGACCTGCGCCTGACCGGCGTGCAGCCCGATGTGTTGAAGGTTCTGAATTTGAGCGGCTTTACGAACATCCTGAAGATGTTCGATACTGCCGATGCCGCCGTGGCCAGTTATTCGTAACCACGCTCATGGTGACAAAAAGAGACAAGCCGCGTATCGCGCTTGTGATCGGCTCGGGCAGTGTCAAGTGTGCCGCCGCGATCGGATTGAAGAAGGTGCTCGAGCGCGAGCACATTGACGTGGATATGGTGGTGGGCTGTTCCGGCGGAGCGATCTACGCCTCTCTCATCGCCCTGGGCTGGTCCGTCGAACGAGCGACCGAATCCACGCTGAGAATGTGGACGCGTGAGGTGACCGCGAAACGCAGCACGAGGGGGATCCTGCAGCTCACACTTCCCTGGGTCTTCAAGTTCGATGAATCGTTTGGCCTGATCGATGACCGTCTCATCAACCGCAGGTTGCATGATGGGTATGGGAATGCGATCTTCGCCGATACACTGATCCCGCTCTTTGTGACTGCCACCGATTTTTACAGCGGCGAACAGGTTGTGCTTTCCGAAGGCAGGATCGAGGATGCCGTCCGGGCGAGCATTTCCATCCCGTATATCTTTCCTCCCCAAAAGCTGAACGGACGATTCCTGATCGATGGGTATCAAAGCGACCCCCTGCCGATCGGTGTGGCGATCAAGGAAGGCGCGGACATCATCATCGCGATGGGGTTCGAAAGCCCGTATCAGGAGCATGTCACTTCGTTGATGCGTTACAACTTCCAGATCGCAAGCATGACGTCGAACAATCTGCTCAAGACGAATTATGCCTTCCATAACCTTGCGCATCACTCGGAGATCATTCCCATTATCCCGGAATTCAAGCATCGCATCAAACTCTTCGACACGGACAAGCTCCCGTATGTGATCGAGGAGGGCGAGCACGCGGCCGAACAACAGTTGCCGTTCATCAAGAGCCTTTTGGGGAAATAGGGAGACGAATCCATGAACACCAAAAAACGGATCGCATTGGTGATCGGCTCCGGCGGGATCAAGTGTGCCGCGGCAGCCGGGCTGTGGCGCGTATTGCAGGAAGAAGGGATCGTTGTAGAGAACGTGGTCGGTTGCAGCGGGGGCAGCATGTACGCGGCATTGATCGCGAATCGGGTTGACGTAAAGGTCATGGAAGAATGGTCCAAGACCTTGTGGACCAGCGACATCATGCAGGGATACACGGAGAATCTGAAAGCCAGCAAGGATGGGTCGTTGCGCTTCACTGAGAGAAGCGGCCTGGTGGACGACTCGGCCCTCAATCGTAAATTGCGTGAAGTTTATGGAGAATGGAAATTTTCCGATATGAAAATGCCGTTCAAGGTTGTGGCGACGGACTTGTTGAGCGGGGAAAAGGTCACCCTGGCTGACGGCGGCGTTTTCGATGCGATCCGCGCCAGCCTGGCGATCCCGATCATCTTCCCGCCGTGGGAGGTGAATGAGCGCCTGCTCATCGACGGCGCTGCTTCTGATCCTCTGCCGATCGATGTTGCGATCCAGGATGGCGCGGACATCATCATCGCAATGGGTTTCACGCTCGATTACCGCGCCCGCTTCCGCTCCATGACCGCCGTGCAGGAGCAATTGAACAGCATCTACATGAACAACATCCTCAACTCAACATACGCCTTCTATAATCTTGCCCACCATGCGGAGATTTTTCCCGTCATTCCAGAATTTGACAGCACGATCTCCATGTTCGATGTGGACAAGATTCCCAGCGTGATCGAACAGGGGGAACAGGCGGCGCGTATGCAGTTGCCGCATATCAAGAGATTGTTGGAAAATGTTTGATTGCTCCTTCTGTGCCCCTCGCGAAGCATCCTGCAAAGGGCGAGGGGACTCGAATACCACGAAAGCAAAAGAGTCACCACTACAGTGACTCTTCTTTAGTGCCCCCAAGGGGACTCGAACCCCTGTTTGAGCCTTGAGAGGGCTCCGTCCTGGGCCGCTAGACGATGGGGGCGTCTATTGTTTTGAGCGGGCGGGATTGTATCCCGCACGTCTCATTCCTTTTTAGAGAAACGTGCGGGATTGTAACATCGTGATTTGGAAACGTCAATCGAATTTCACCTCGGCGTGATGCGGTACACGTCACCTTGTTTGCTGGTGAAAAGCAGTTCAAAAATTGCCTTTGAAGTCAGCTGGTCCAGGGCAAGGACATATTCCTTGAAACCCAATTCCTTCATCCAGATCACATAACCGGCGCCGTCTTCCCCGGGCCAATCGGGGTAATTCTTTAGCACCTCTTCGGGATCCGGTTTCTCCGGGCTCACAGGTCCCTGCGGGAGTTTCAGGATGGTGTGGCGTGCGTACAGCCAAGCAACAGGTTCATAATTGCTGTAGACCTTGTCCCCGCCGGTAATGGCAAGCGATTCGACAAATTCCCTCACCCCCGACTCGTTCTGGGCGCGCGTGTTGTAAATGTTGTATTCGCTGGTCTCTCCGCTGTAATATGCGCTCCGAAGCGTTTCCTGGATGCCGTTCAATGGATATGCCAGCCAGAGAACGAATGCAACCGTGCCCGCCGTGTGCAGTGTCTTTGCTGAAAATCTGCGCAGATAGAATGGCATCAACTCCCGTATGGTTATAAACCCGATTGCCATCAGCGATGGCAGGATAATGATGTGGATGCGGTCCATGAAGGGCCAGCGCACTTCGGAGTAGCTGACATTGAACACCAGGACCAACGCATATAGGAAGAGAAAGATCAGGCTGGGCAGAAACTTCGAGTTTGTGATTTGTCTTGCCCAATTCCTCCAGTCTGTGACTCGGTTCCCCGTGATGAAGACAAGCAGGATGATCGCAAGGATCAACCATTCGGGGATCCGGTCCGTGATGCTGTAGGGGACAAACCAATGGACTGCCTTTTCGATGGTCGTATCCAGGTTGCCTTGCGGATTGGGCGGCATGCGCAAGCCGAAAAGAATCCCCGTCCGCAGGTAGTTGTGGAAGACCACCCAAAGCAGGGTTGGAAGACCCGCGAGCAGGCCAAAAGCCCCCGCGTTCAAAACTCCCTTGATGAGATTCCTCCGGTGCATGATCAAAATGATCGCTGAAGCGGTCAGGATGTGGGTCAGCCCGGCGTACCGCAATAATGGCGAGATCGCGCAGATGCCTCCAAGTATGAATAGATTCCTGCGGGACGGCTGTTCGATGAAATCCGTGGTCGAGATCAGAAAAATGATTGTCAATGCAAGGAACGAAAGGTCCGAAAGCACATTCGAAGCAATGCGGATTAACGAAAGCGAAGTGACAAAGACAGCGCTTCCGATGTAAGCATACAAATAATTATCCGGGAACAGTTTGCGAAAGAATTTTCCTGCCAGCCAGATGGTCAAGCCGAATGTCAGGATGTTGAGATATTGTGCAACGACGAAAACATCTGCGCGCGTTGGAAAACCGAAAAACGCGATGAGGATCGAATAGGCAGGCGGAAACTGCGTCAGCGGCGCGCCGAGATAATCGTAAAAACCGACTCCGTTGATCAAATTCTCTGCCGTCGCCAGATACCTCGCTCCGTCCGTGGAAAGACCCGCGCCATAGCGATACGTGATAAGGAACACGAAAGCCATCCCAAGCAATGAGACTGCCAGCAGATAATACGTAAATGCTTTTTCCCGGTTCATGTTCGCGGATTTTATCATGCCACCAAAAAGAGGACGATCTCACCCGGCCCGTGCACGCCGATGGTGTGCGACATTTCGATGTCGCCGGTGCGCGATGGACCTGTGATGAAGACAGCGGATTTGAATTCACGCGTCAGGTGGAGCGCGTTTTCAAGCGATGGAAGGATATCGGATTCATGCAGGACCGCCAGATGGATCTCCGGCAGCAGCGAGGCAAACAACTTGCCGCCTGCTCCATCCGCCTCCAGCACGGACCCGGTATCTGCCAGCCCGCAAATCGCCTTCGTTACGCCAACATGGATCGCGGCGTCAACTTCGTGGCTGACGTTGATCCCCGCTTTTCGCAATGCATCCTCATCCAATACGTTCGGCTCGAGGTGAATGCGATCCAGATTCCGTGATCGCAGGAATCCCATGACCCTGCCAGTGATATCTGTCTTTGTTGTGCGAATGACCTGTCCGTTGACTCTGGTGAACTCTTCGATGAATTGTGCGACCCGGTTAATGTCGCTTTGAGGAGGTGGAGCTGCTGGAGACTTTTCTTGATCGTTGAGGGGCTCATTCGCTTTACGCGGAGGAACATCGTTTTGCATATTTGCCCACTTATCCCTGAACGTCTTTCGTGCAAAGCGCGGCAGGTCCTTGCTGTAGCCCCAGCCTGTGAACGCCGGTAAACGGACAAAACCATCAAACGGGGATAACAGGAAAGTTCCCAGTGCCGCGAATTTTTGGGAAACGGCGAACAGCCTTGGGTGGGTCGCGATGCGGCTGTATGTCTTCAAGAACAAAGTGGAGAGAGAGGAAAGTCCTGTGATGGGGGGGTGGAGATCCGGGATGGGGGATTGTCCAGCGCGAACGCGGGTGAGTAATTTCGGCAGATCGATGTCCACGGGGCAGGCATCCTTGCAGGCGCCGCACAGGGAGGATGCCTGCGCGAGCGGAACGAATTCGCTGCCGAAGAGTCCTGCTGAAATGACGGAACCGATCGGACCCGGATAGATGCTGTTGTAGGCATGGCCGCCGAGTTCACGGAAAACGGGACAGGCGTTCAGGCAGGCGCCGCATCGGATGCAATACAGCGATTCCTTGAGCGGGGAGTTGCGGAGGCGCGAGCGTCCGTTATCGAGGAGGATGATGTGGCGTTGTTGACCGTCGAGAGGCTTGTGAATGATTTGAGTATAGACGCTCAGTTTTTGACCGGTGGCGGAACGGGGGAGAAGCGATAGCATGATGGCAAGGTCATCAAGATTCCGGACGAGGCGCTCCATACCCATCAGCGCGACGTGGACCGGCGGCAGGGAAGTGACCATACGCCCGTTGCCTTCGTTCGTGACAAGACAGATGCCGCCCGTTTCCGCGATGCCAAAGTTCACGCCGCTGAGGCCGACATCGGCGTTGAGGAATACGTCGCGCAGGACTTTTCGGGCGGTGTTTGTGAGCGTGGGAATATCTTCAGTGTATGGGATGCCCAGTCTTTCATGGAAGAGTTTCCCGACATCGTCCCGGCGCAGGTGGATGGCGGGCGTGATGATGTGCGCGGGTCTTTCATTGCGGAGTTGAACGATGTATTCGCCAAGATCGGTTTCCACGACCTTCATCCCCTTTGCCTCAAGCGCGTGGTTGAGGTTGATCTCCTCCGAGACCATGCTCTTCGATTTGGCGACAAGAATGTTTTCACCACGAAGGTCACCAAGGGACGCAAAGGATTCGCTTTTCCCCTTATGTGGTGAATCTTTTGGGATCTCCAAAAGAATCTTTATTGCTTCATCCGCATCCTTTGCACGATGGACCGTGATCCCGTTTTTTGTTGCGTTAAGGGTGAACTGCTCCAGATACGCATCCAGGCTCTCGATCACCTCCGCGCGGATGGCATGGGCCTGCTGTCTGCGTTCCCTCCAATCCGGCAGGGAGTTGAATGCGTTGAGGCGTCCGGTCACGCGGCGTTCAGCGTTGGCGTCCAGCGCGCTCTGGAGCGATTCTTTCGCGAGGGATTTGCGGATGCGTTGACGAAATGCGGTCTGATGCATGATTTATCTGACCGCCTTCCTGCCGATGTAGAGACCGCGACCGGTAAGTCCTTTTTTGTAGTGGGTCACCTTCAAGTTGGCGGATCGGAATGCGTTCAAATATTCTTCGTGCGTGAACAGTCCCAGTGTGTGGATTTCAGCCTGATGTTCGATGCCCTTTGCTGTGCCGATCAAATATTGAAACTCGAGCACGGACACTTTGCCTTTTTGCCCGCCGTGACTCATTCGGATGATCTTTACCTCGGGTTTCTCCACCTGGAGGGCGTAGACCCGCCCGGGTGGCCATTGCTCGGGCGTGAACCAGGGCTCGACGATTAAGACGCCGCCAGGCAGAAGGTGCCTGTTCATATTCCTGATCGCTTTGTGCAGGTTGGATCTGGTCTTTACATAACCGATGGAGCTGAACAGGCAGGTGATTGCATCGAATTGGCGGCCCAGATCGAATGTGGTCATGTCACCCTGGTAAAAACTGATGTTTGGAAATTTCTTTTTGGCGATCTTAACCATGTTTTTGTCGAGATCCAGCCCCTCGACTTTGTAGTGCCTGCTCAACAGACCTGCGTGGATTCCTGTCCCACAGGCAACATCCAGAAGATGATTATTGTCGGTCCGCTTGTACTTCTGAATGAATTCATGGACCTTGTCCGCCTCTTTCTCATACCCTTTGTCGGCGGCGCCGTAAATATCATCATAGTATTGTGCTGATTTCGAGAACATGATTGCCTCCCGCGTTAGCGATTGCCAAGCACTTCAGCGATATGGACCACTCTCTGCCTTTTCTTCTGCCGATGCAGTCCGCCTGCGATGTGCATGAGACAGCCCGCCTCGGTCACGACCAGGGTTGGAGAATTGGTGGATTCAAGGTTGCCGATCTTTCGCTTCAGCCATTCCGCCGAAAGTTCGGGGTGTTCCATCGAGAAGATGCCGCCGAAGCCGCAGCATTCCTCGGCATTCGGCAGTTCGAGGATCGTCGCGCCCCTGACGTTTGCCAGTAATGCGCGCGGCTGGCGATCGATGTTCATGCCGCGCAGTGTGTGACAGGAGGGATGGTAGGTCAGGGTTCCATTCCATTGCGCGCCGAGGTCGGTCACGCCGAGCTTGTCCACGATGTATTCCGTGAATTCGAATACTCTTGATGCCAATGCCTGCGCACGCGTCAGCCAGGCGGGATCGTCCGCAAATAATTCCGAATATCCATGTTTGAGCATGTGCGCGCATGAACCCGATGGGGTGACGATGTCGCCCGTTGTTTTCTCGAACACGCGGATGGTATGTTCCGCAACCAGCCGCGCTTCAGCGCGCAGACCCGCGTTGAAGTTCGGCTGTCCACAACAGGTCTGGTCGGGGACGAATTCCACGTCCACGCCGAGGCGGTGGAGAATGCTCACAATTGCCTCACCAGTTTTCGGGTAGAACGAATCGACAAGGCAGGTGATGAAGAGTTGAATCCCGGGCATGGAACTATTTTATACTGAAATTAACCTTTATTCACATGTCCATTAATGTGCATTGATAAGATGACTGCGCAGGTGTATCACTTTCAGTGAGGTGCTGGGCTATGATGCGTTTTTCTGAATTGCTAAACAGGCGCTACAAGTTGTTTCTTTTGCTGTGTATCTTGTGCATGATCCTTTTGGACCTGGTCGTCATTCTGGCGCGCCCCTTGGATCTGACGGAGGGCGGCAGTTCAACCTGGTGGATGATCACAAAAAATCTTGAAAACGGGAATGGGTATAAGGCGTGTGATGAGGCGTATGTCCCGAACTGTATGCTCACAGATCAAACGACCGCGATCCGTGAACCTCTGCCTGTTCTGATCTATGCCCTTTTGGGGACCATGACAAATAATGCGCCTCCTGCCTTTCAACTAACCCAATTGGCTTTCAATCTATTGATTTGCTGGCTGGTTTTCCTTTTGACACAGGAACTCGGAGGTCGTGCCTTGGGGGTGATCGCTGCCTTGGCGTGGTCGGTGTTTCTCCCCACATTGCGCATGGAGGCACACATCAGCGGCGATCTGATCGCAGGCTCTCTGGTTGCGGCAGGGACCTTGTTCCTTGTTCGAGCTGTCAAACATGGCGGCCTGGGGCAATGGATCGGTTTTGGTTTTATGTTCGGGCTGGCTGTGCTATCACGGTCTTCCGCGTTGCTGATCGCATTTGCCCTTTTCCTTGGGACCCTGATCTTTTTGTGGGCGCAGAAGAAACGCTTCGAAAAGCAATGGATGATCGGGCTGATCGTTTCAGGTCTCGCACTCGGGTTGACGGTCTCTCCCTGGGTGATCCGAAACCAGATCGCTTTTGGAAAACCGATCCTCGGCACGACGCTGGTGGGGTACAACCTCTATCGTCACAACGCCATTGTCATGAAGGAGGTGTTTCCGCACTACGTCGGTTCAGATGAAGGCTATCGGGAGATCGAAGCGTTGGTGGCACGCATCCCGGAATTGCAAACGCCCATCAATGAAGCCCGCGTGGATGCCATTTTTCGACGCGAGGCTCTCAGGGTCATATCTGCCAACCGCGGAGAATATTTGGAGTTGGTCTTATTCCGGTTTTTCCCATTGTGGTTCAATGTGGGTGTCCTTGAACAATACGGGCAGGAGATGCTGGTCCTCGATTATTTTGTGATCGCACAGCAGGCACTCCTTTTGGTCGCTTTTTTGATCGCCCTCTGGAAGGGAAATTGGTTCCTGCGCATGCTTGCATTAAGCGTTCCGTTTTTCATGCTTGGTTACATGGCAATTGACAGCCAACTGCGCTATATGATTCCGGCAATGCCGCTGGTCGTTTCGGTAAGCGTGATCGGTGTTTCCTCATTCTTTACCCGAAGACCGCAATAATTCCAGTTAAAGATATTCTGGTATGATTGTCCGCCTATGAATAATTTCCTTACTCAATCACCTTCCTTCGATCTTCCCAAAAAACTGAGTCGTCTTGGCGACCTGGCTTACAACCTTTGGTGGACGTGGCAGCCCGAAGCCATGCGCCTGTATTCTCAACTGGACCGTGCCATGTGGGAGCGGTTGAATCACAACCCCATCCGCATGTTGCACGAGATCAAACGCGCCCGCCTGAACGAGATCCTCAAGGATAAGGATTACATGGATTCGTACCGCCGTGTCTTTGAGGATTTCGATGCGTATATGGCATACAAGGACACCTGGGCGCATCGGACTCAGCCGGAACTTGCCCAACATCCCATAGCCTATTTCTCCATGGAGTTTGGTCTGCATGAAACGCTCCCGATCTATTCGGGCGGTTTGGGCGTGCTGGCAGGCGATCATTTGAAAGAGGCAAGCGATCTCGGACTGCCCCTGATCGGCATCGGTTTCATGTATGCACAGGGATACTTCTCGCAGCGCATCACCGAGGACGGCTGGCAGGAGGCACTGAACAACTTCCTGAGCTTCCCTGAACTGCCCGTGTTGCAGGTGCTCAAGGATGGCGAGCCGGTCACGGTCGAAGTGGAATTCCCGGACCGTAACCTTGCATTGCACGTATGGGAGGTGCGCGTCGGGCGCACACCGCTGTATCTGCTCGATTCGAATGTGGAAGGCAACTCGGATTATGACCGGTTGTTGACCGCGCGTTTGTACTGGTCCGATCTTGACCGCCGCATCATGCAGGAAGTGTTGCTGGGTATCGGCGGCGTGCGCATGTTGCGCGCCCTGAACATCCAGCCGTCTGTCTGGCACATGAACGAAGGTCATGCCGCGTTCCTCACCATTGAGCGTGCCCGTGAACTTGTGGAGGCTGGCGCTTCCATTGAAACCGCCATCGAAAAGACGCGCGGACAAAACATCTTTACCACACATACACCGGTCCCTGCGGGTAATGACGAATTCCCCCTCTGGCTCATGGACAAATATCTCGCCGCGATCTGGCCTCAACTGGGACTCGACCGCGAGCGGTTCTATGATCTGGCGCGCCATCAACAACCGCACGGTGAAACCTTCAGCATGGGTGTGCTTGCATTGAAGTTTTCGGAGGGACGCAATGGCGTCTCCGAACTGCATGGTCATGTCGCGCGTGAGATGTGGCATTTCCTGTGGAAGGATAAACGGGTGGAGGATGTCCCGATCACGCACGTGACGAACGGAGTCCACACCGCCAATTGGATGGCTCGCCGCCTGCGCATGTTGCTCGATCTCCATCTCGGAAGCGAATGGATGGATCGCCTGGATGATCCGAATCTGTGGGATAAGCTGGATACCCTGCCCAACGAAGCCTTGTGGGAGGTCCGCCAGCATCTCAAACGCAAGATGAACTTTTACCTGCGCGAACGCGTCCGTGATAGATGGACCGTGGGCGGCTTCCACCCCGTGCAGGTCGTCTCTGCGGGCGTTTTGCTCAATCCGTACGTGTTGACCATCGGGTTTGCGCGCCGCTTTGCAACGTATAAACGCGCCAGCCTGATCCTTTCGGATGTGGAACGCTTGCTGCATGTCATCAACCGCCCGAACATGCCGGTGCAGATCGTCTTTGCCGGCAAGGCGCATCCCGCCGATGAACCGGGCAAACAACTCATCCAGAACATCTACCGCACGGTCAAGCGCGCCGAAACGGGCGGACGGCTGGTCTTTGTGGAGGATTACGATATGAACCTGGCGCGTTATCTTGTCCAGGGCGTGGATGTGTGGCTCAACACCCCGCGCCGCCCGATGGAAGCCAGCGGTACCTCCGGCATGAAGGCTGGTTTGAACGGCGCCTTGAACTTTTCCATTCTCGATGGCTGGTGGCGGGAAGCCTATAACGGCAGGAACGGCTGGTCGATTGGCGAGGACAAACAATGGGAATCCTCCGAGGCGCAGGATCATGCCGACGCGCAGGACCTGTATAACAAGCTGGAGAACGAGATCATTCCGATGTATTACGCCCGCGACATCAATAACATCCCGGTCGAGTGGGTGGGTCGCATGAAGGAATCCATCAAGACCGTCACGCCGAATTTCTCCACGCGGCGCATGCTCAAGGAATATGTGGAGAAGTTATATTCCAAGGCGTTGGGATAAATTACGATCTTGCCGCTGTCTGGAGCCAGATATGTACCCTGAAATTACTGTTATCAATCTATCCGAAAAATTAAAATCTGAGGACAAATTCATCCTGCTCGATGTGCGGGAACTCGATGAGTTGGACCATGCCAAAATAACGGACGGCAGGCTCGAGGTCACGCCTTTGAGCCGGTTGGCGCAGGAGGGGACGAATGCGCTGTCCGAATCCGCACGGTCACAGGATGCCACCATCTACGTAATGTGTCATCATGGCAACCGCAGCATGCAGGTCACCGCCTGGCTGGCACAGCAGGGTTGGAAGAATGTCTTCAATGTGCGCGGCGGAATCGATGAGTACGCGCGGAGGGTGGATTCGTCCGTGGGATTCTATTAATCGATTGCAGGTTTAAGGCTGAAAAGTTTGCAGGTAAAAAAGAAGGTTGAGAGCATCTTTTGTTCTCAACCTTCAAACTTTAAACCTGTACCTTTCACTTACTTCCCGAACACAAATTCCCCATTCTTGTAGAACAACTCGCCGTCCACATGGATCTCCGAGTCGGTGCGCATATCGCAGATCATATCCCAGTGGATCGCGGACTTGTTGTGCGAGCCGGTTTCCGGGTAGCCTGCGCCGAGCGCCATGTGGAACGTGCCGCCGATCTTCTCGTCGAACAGGATGTTGCCCGTGAACCGGTCGATATCGGAGTTTGTGCCGATGGCGAACTCGCCGAGGTAACGCGAGCCGTCATCCGATTCGAGCATCTTGATCAGATAGTCCTGGTTCTTTTCGGCCTTTGCCCGTTCCACGCGTCCGCGGTTGAAGGTCAATTCCGCGCCTTCCACAGCCACCCCGCCGTAGATCGCGGGATAGGTGAACTTCACCCAGCCGTTGACCGAATCTTCAACAGGACCGGTAAAGATCTCGCCATCCGGCATATTGTTGATACCGGTCGAATTCATGAACTTGCGTCCCTTGATCGAAAGCGTGAGATCGACGTTCGGTCCGCGCAGAGTGACAAGATCCTTGCCCACCAGGAAATCGATCGCCTTTTGCTGACGTGCTGCAGTGCTGTTCCAATAAGCAACCGGGTCTTCCTCGTGGGTATGAACGGCTCTGAAGACGAAATCCTCATAATCCTTCAGGCTCATGCCCGCATCCTGGGCGTAGCCGTCGGTGGGATAAAGCGTGGTCACCCATTTGAACCTGCCTTCGGCGCCGCGCCGCATCTGCGCTTCGGTGATCGTGCTGATCGCCCTGCCGCGCCGCTGTGCCTTGACCGGGTCAAGGCTGGAGGCTCCGCGGGTGTTTGTCGCCGAATGGATCCGGATGCGGCTTTCGAATTGGTCGTAGGCGATCTTGTAGAAGGTGGGGATGAAGTCCAATTGGGTGTCGGATGCGTAGGTCAGGTACATGTCTTCCTGAACGAACGGCACCATGCCGGGGAATCCGATCATCGGGTGAGGATGACCGCCCTTCTCCAGGACCTGAATATACAGTTCGCGCACAAGCGGTTCGGCGGCAGTCGTCCCCTCGATCAGTACACGGTCACCGGGCTCGATCCGCGTGGAATGCTCGACCAGGATTTTTGCAAACTTTTGAACGCGTAGATCTGACAAAGGAAATTCCTCTTTTCGTTGAGATTGTGCAGGAATTATAACATTTCACTTGGGGTATACTTTCCCCTGCAATGAACTCCCAATCTCAGGAACAATAGAGTCGAACGTTCATGAAACAACTCCTCCAAAACATCAAGACCGGCAGATCCGCGGTTGAAGACGTTCCCATCCCGACCCCGCGTGAGGGGCAGGCGCTTGTCAAGGTGGCGGCAAGCCTCGTCTCCGCGGGAACCGAACGCATGGTTGTCGAATTTGCCGAAAAGAGTCTCGTTGGCAAGGCACGTTCGCGTCCAGATCTCGTTAAACAGGTGATCGACAAGGCGCGCCGCGAAGGTCTGCTCAATACCGCCCAAGCCGCGTTCAATCGTCTCGATCAGCCCATGGCGCTCGGTTATTCCACTGCGGGAAAAATCGTCGCGCTGGGGAGGGACATGCAGGGCTTCCGGGTCGGTCAACGCGTGGCGTGTGCGGGCGGCGGTTTTGCCGTCCATGCCGAATACAACGTGGTGCCGCGCAACCTGCTCACGCCGCTCCCCAAAAATGTGGATTTCGAATCCGCTGCCTTCACCACCCTCGGCGCGATTGCCATGCACGGCTTCCGTTTGGCCGAGCCGCAAATCGGTGAAAACGTTGCGGTGATTGGGATGGGATTGCTCGGACTCCTCGCCGCCCAGATCGCGGACGTCGCCGGATGCCGCGTCCTCGGCGTTGACCTTGATCCCGCCCGCCTCGCCCTCGCTTCCTCACTTGGACTTCAAGCTGTCTCGCGTCGAAAAGCCGTGGACTCAGCCCAAACCTTCACTTCCAATCGCGGTTTCGATGTGATTCTTATCTGTGCGGATACTGCTTCTAACGATCCGGTGGAACTTGCCGGAGTCATCGCCCGTGACCGTGCGCGCGTAGTTGCGACAGGTGCGGTTGGTTTAACCTTCCCTCGCAAGGTTTACTACGAAAAAGAGATTTCCTTCATCAACTCGCGTTCCTACGGACCCGGTCGGTACGACGCGAATTACGAAGAGCAGGGAAACGACTATCCCCTCAGCTACGTCCGCTGGACAGAGGGGCGCAACTTTGAAGCCGTTGTGGAATTGATGTCGAAGGGCAGGCTGCAAGTTCAACCTCTCATCACACATCGTTTTCCCATCGAAAAAGCGACGGCGGCGTACGATGTGATTACGGGGAAGAAGAAAGAGCCGTTTCTTGGCGTATTGTTGACGTACCCCGATGGAAAGTGGAAAGAGAAAAGCAGCACGGTCCACTTTCCACTTTCCAGACCAGATAAAACTTCAACTGTAAAACTCGGTGTCCTGGGAGCGGGCTTGTTTGCCAATTCAGTTTTGCTTCCGACCATCAAAAAAGTGGATGGTATCCAACTCGTCGGAATCGCCTCCGCAGGCGGACTCCACGCGCAACATTCCGGCAAGAAATTCGGCTTCCAATACGCGACCTCCTCTGATGATGAAATCATCAACGATCCAAAGATCAACACGGTTGCCATCCTCACCCGCCACGACTCGCACGCGGAACTCGTCGTCAAAGCCCTGAAAGCCGGGAAGCATGTCTTCGTCGAAAAGCCCCTGGCAATAAACAACTCTCAGCTTTTGGCGATCAGCAAACAGCTAAAAGTGAACAGCCGAGCTCTATTGACGGTGGGTTTCAATCGCAGATTCGCGCCTCTCGCGCAAACCCTCAAATCTCAAGTCTCTGGTCTCAATGAGCCTATGCATGTCCACTATCGCGTCAACGCCGGTCCCATCCCCCTCAACCACTGGACGCAGGATCCCGAGATCGGTGGTGGACGCATCATCGGTGAAGCCTGTCATTTCATTGATCTCATCACCTCCCTCGTCGGCGCGCCGCCCGTCTCTGTGACCGCGCACGCGCTGCCCGACGGTGGCAAATACCGCGAAGATAACGTCTCGATGACCTTCACCTTCCCCGATGGTTCCATCGGCGTCGTGGATTATCTCGCCAATGGCGATAAATCCTTCCCGAAGGAACGCGTCGAGGTGTTCTGCGAGGGCAAGATCGTTGTGCTTGATGATTTTGTATCTTTGCAAATTGTTGAAGATGGGAAGAAGAAAGAAGAAAGAGGCGCGCAGGATAAAGGCTGGGTGAACGAGTGGAAAGCCTTCGTCAAATCCATCCGTGAAGGCGGCGAACCGCCAATCCCGTATGAGCAATTGATCGGCGTGACCCAATCCACGTTCGCGGCGGTTGAGTCATTGCGTTCCAATGACACCATGAGTCTTTGATCGCTTTTTATCGGTTCCTTGTCCCCATCCCTCCTCATCCTCTTTTTCTCCATCTTCGTGGACCTGCTCGGCTACGGCATCATGCTTCCGCTGCTTCCGTTTTACGTGCAGGCGCAGGATGGCGGCGCGGTGATCGCGGGCGGATTGATGTCCGTGTATTCAGCGGTGCAACTGGTTTCCGGTCCGGTTCTCGGCGCGCTCTCCGACCGTTACGGGCGCAAACCGATTTTGCTGATCTGCTTGTTTGGGACAGCCTGTGCCTATCTTCTGCTTGGGCTTGCGGATTCCCTCCTCGTCATTTTCCTCGCTGTGTTCATCGATGGTCTCACCGGCTCGAACCTCACCCTCGCCCACGCCTATATCGCCGACTCGACCACCCCTGAAACCCGTTCGCGCAGTATGAGTCTCGCGGGTGTCGCGTTTGGGCTGGGAATCATGGCGGGGCCTGCCCTTGGCGGTCTGCTCAGCGGATATGGACTGAGCGTCCCTGCTCTCGCCGCCTCTGCCCTCGCCTTTGCCAACACAATCTTCGGACTCTTCATCCTGCCCGAATCGCTCCCACTTGAACGGCGCGCCTCCAAATCTGTTTCGCTTATCTTCAGTTGGACGACCCAATTCAAGGGTGTCTTCCTGCGCGCGAACATTCAAAAATTTCTCATCGCCCTCTTCCTGCTCAATCTCGCCTTCGCAGGCTTGCAGACCAACTTCCCGCTGTATTCCAACCAGCGCTTCGATTGGTCACCGGCGCAGAACAGTTATTTTTATCTCTATGTCGGTGTAAGCGGCGTTTTTATTCAGGGCTTTTTGTTCGGCAAATTGCAGCCGCGTTTTGGCGAACGCGCGCTCGCGCTCTTTGGTCTCGCTTGTATGGCGCTCGGTCTGGCAGGCATGGCGCTCGCCTCCGCGGCATGGATGATCTTCCCCGCGGTCACGGTGGTTGCGCTGGGTACCGGGTGCAGTATCCCATCACTCACCACGCTCGTGTCCCTGCGTGTGCCCGACTCCGAGCAGGGACGTCTCATGGGCGGCACGCAGACGCTCCTCAGCCTGACCAACATCATCGGTCCGACTCTGGCCGGTGTAACCTTTGAAATCATCGCTTTTTCAGCGCCATATTTTTTCGGGAGCTTGTTGGCAGTGAGTGCATTGGTTATCGCATTTCCGTCATTGCGAGGAGGACGACCACCCGACGAGGCAATTTCCTCGTAAATTTGGGGGATTGCTTCGCCCTAGCGGGCTCGCAATGACGCTAAAGGATTTCTCGAATCACCCTTACCGCGGCCTGGACTCCGTCATCCAAACTTAATGCCACGCTGACATTTTTCGCCCGCGCCCGCATGGATGTATCCGCCAGCGCCTGTTGAATGGCGTTCGCCAATTTGTTCACCGTCAACGAACGTTGCGGGATGGGCTTGGTTCCAACGCCGATTTTGTAAACCCTCTCGCCCCAAAAGAATTGATCGATTCCCAGCGGCAATATGATCTGCGGAGTTCCCGCATGCAGACTCGCGGACGTGGTTCCCGCGCCGCCGTGATGCACCGCCGCGCGCACGCGCGGATATAACCAATCATGCGGCGCATGTTCAACGGGCAAAATTCGTGAGGAAGTGAAACGTCTGTGCCACTCGTTGGGGACAGTTAGCACAGCTTGAGCATCAGATTCTTTCAGTGCCGCGTCCAACGTGTGGATGAAAGTGAGCATGTCTTTCGCACCCGGACTGCCCAACCCGACGGCGAGTGTCCGTTCGGGTGTGCGCTCGATGAAACGTTGAATCTGTGTGGATGAGAAGTCTTGCTTGTTGGAAGATCTCCAATAGCCGGTGATGACCTGCTTGTCGTTCCAATCCTTTGGGCGTGGGACGATGCGTTCGCTGAATCCGTTCAGGGTGAGGGGTTGCTCAGGGATAGGTCTCAGTGATGGATCGAGCCAATGAGCGCGCGGCAGACCAAATTGAGTCCGACGCGCCTGGTTGATCTCTGAACGCCACGCCAGCCACGTCACTTGATTCACGATCCAATGCGAGAGCCGGTTCCCAATCCCCAAAAAATTGAATCGAAAAGGTAACAGCGCGGAGGCAAATTCGCGCGTGGGTGTGACGGGTTGTAAAACTGCGCGGATGCCGGGAATCTTCAACCCTTCGGCGATGTGCGCGCCCCACAGCGTGGGTAGACCATAGACGAGCAGGTCCGTGCCGCGGCAGGCATCTGCCGCAGTGCGGAGCATGTGGGCGTAAATGTCGCTGGCTTGGTCGAGAAATTGCAGTGTGGCACGGATGGAACGCAGAATGCTTCGGCTAAGCGTGAGCGGCTCGCTGCGGTTGACCATGAGGTCAGAGGGATTGCCCTCGAACGGCATAAACTGTAGAGGCGCGGTCACCCCGCCCCTAAGCGGCTTAATGAGACTCTTGAACCCTATCGGCGCGGCGATGCGGACTTGGTAGCCAGCCGCGCGCAAGCCCAACCCAAGGGCAATGTAAGGAACAACATCGCCGCGCGTGCCGCTGGTGAGGAGGGTAATGGTTTTCATAGATAATTCGGTGGTTGAGTAGACGGCGGTGTTCGTCCGCCGTCGTATCGAAACCACCTGGTTTCAAGAGACAACTCGTAACAAGGAATGTTTTGCTTACTCATGGTCTCGATACGCCCCTCACACCTGCCCTGGCGGGCGGTGCGAGGGAAGAGCATTCGGGGCTACTCGACCACCTGACTTTTCAAACACCAAAAACCGATATTCAATCACTTTCATAGATAAACATTGTTGCAGTGCCATGCTCCCCAGCATGGACGGCACGATGGCGTGGCGAATGGGCAGGTGATTTCCTAGGAAGAGCAAAGTCTGAGCGAGTGGGTTGGGAAGATTGCGCAGGCGCAGATACGGCGTGAGATCGTCGGTTTTCGTCAAGCGCAAATGATGTTGTGCGGCAACGATTTTCGCCTGTTCCACCGTTGTCACACCCGGAACTTGCCAGCCGCTGACGTATGCATCGAACCATTTGGTTTCTGGTCGTGAAAGTGTACGATCTGCCAGATAGTCATCCACCAGAATTAACTTTCCGCCTGGCCGTAAAAGGCGACCGGTCTCTTGAAAATACAGTTCCGGTTCCTGTGCATGGACAACCGCTTCGACGGAATAGATCGCATCCAATGCCTCGCTTGCCAGTGGCGCGCGTGTGAAATCTCCTTCTGCAAAATAGATTTGCTTTTCAAGATTTTCCCGCTTCGCAAATTGATTTGCCAGTCGCGCCTGCACGGAGCTGAGCGTCAGACCGAACGCCGGTTTAGGTGTTTGTAAACGCGGCAAGATATACAGCAACGACGCCCCAACGCCGCACCCCAAATCAGCGATGCGCGCCTGGGTTGGCGCGACCGCCTCGATCTCCGCCCGAATGCGTTCGTTCGTCACATGGAGCGCCTCCTCGAGAGTCTTCGCGCCATCGGTCCACAACGAACGGTGGATGTTCTCCGCCTGGCGGGTGCGGTTGAAGGCGATGAAGAACCACGTGTTTTGGTCGTAGTAGGCGCGCACGGGGGCGCGAGTGTTGGACATGAAAAAATTATACCTGTGGACCTTGTACTACTGCCTCTTCCACCTCTATCTTTAAACGTTTATACTGATGCCGTTTTATCTTATTCCCAAATACCCTTTGTTATCGAGTAAATCGATGAAAAATATTCGTCTGATATTCTCTCCTGCCTGGCTGGTGCTTTTGTTTATCACTTGTCTCGTTGTGTATTTATATGGATTCTCCGAATGGTTGTTTTTTGTCACAAAACCATCATTTATGTCGGGTATGACATTTTGGTCTCAATTCAAACTGTTCCTGCTCTCAGCTTTTGGATTATGTGTCTTCCCCGTCTTTGGTATTTGTGTTTTGGCTCTCCTGGATCGCATACTACGTCAATCAATATTGGTAGTTGTCGGCATTGTGCTCCCGACAGTGATCATTTCCTCATTGCTCCTGATTCTGGTTGATAATTTTACGTACACGGTCGTTCGGTTTGGCATCGTCTCGACTGAACGTTTTTTGCGCGCCTTGTATGGCTTATCCTTTATTGGATTGAATGTTTTCGTGTGGCATAAGCTGAAATCTTACGTTCAAGTTCGTAGTAAAAAAAAGCATCCGATCAAGAAGTTCCAAAGCCTTTTTTTTACAACATTGCTTGTGTTTTCGCTGGCCTTGTCTTTGCATGAAAATTTAACAATGCGTGTTCCGGCGTTTTCGTCGGGCGGAGACGTTAGCAGGGCGAAGAATTTACCGAATATTATCCTGCTTGGATCGGATGGTTTGGATGCCACTCATTTATCTGCCTATGGTTATGAGCGCGATACAACACCTTATATTGAGTCTTTGTCAGCTGATGCATTGGTGGCTGGGAATGCCTTCCCCAACAGCGGAACGACAGCAGGGTCGGTTGCATCCATCCTGTCCGGAAAATTGCCGCTGGAAACCAGGGTGATATATCCTCCCGACATTTTAAGAGGCAAGGATTCTTATCAACATTTACCTGGAGTTCTTAAACGTCTTGGATATTACACCGTTGATCTATCTGTCCCATATTATGGAGATGCACTGACATTAAATATGTTGGATGGTTTTGATGTGGCAAACCAACGATCCGGAAGCGAGAGTCCGGTGACAAAAATATCTCGTGCTTTGGGTGGAGGCGATAGTGCTTATTTTGTGGATGCAATGTTGCAGCGTATTTCTGTCCGCCTGATGCACATTTTTTTTATCAAGCCGATGATTAATCCTTTTGAGATCGTGATAGAACCGACTGAGCGTGGTGATGAGCAGAACCGTTTTGACGAACTTATTTCAACCTTGGAAGAGTCAAATTCGCCGGTCTTTGTACACGTTCACATGCTGGGGACACACGGTCCTCGTTTTGAGATTCATCAGCCGGTATTCTCTGCCGGTCAAGCCCAGGAAAGGGATTGGATGATAGATTACTACGATGACTCCATTCTGGAATTTGACCATTATGTTGGCGAACTTTTCGAATACCTGCATAAATCGGGACAGTTGCAGAATACCCTTGTGGTCCTTTATTCTGACCACGGCAGGCAGTGGACGATCCATGAACGTGTCCCTCTGATTTTTTGGTTTCCTGGTGGAGAGCATGCTGGTGTCCTTCACACCAGTTCTCAAAATATTGATATTTCCCCGACGATTTTGGATTATCTGAACGTTCCTGTTCCCGAATGGATGGATGGGCAGTCTTTGCTGCAAGAAAATCTGGAGTCACCAAATTATATTTTCAGCGCCTCAGTCGAGTCGAGTTTGATCGAAATTTCAAAAGACGGAATTTGGTCAGTGCAGATGGAAAGAGCCTCACCGCCTTTTTATCAAGTGGGATATGTTGGCTTGATCGTCTGTGATCACTGGTATGAGTTATACCTTCAGCCGCCGCGATTTGTATTTGGTGAGGTTGATGAATATACGGCAACTTGTGACCTTGATATGCTGCCGACAAACGAGCAGGCAATTCAAATATTACTTGCTCATCTTTCTCAATACGGTTTTGATGTTTCGTCTTTTCCGGATTCGATTCCAATACGTCAAGCTCAATGAAATTTGAAAAGAACCATTATGCACACCTCTTTTGCCACCACCACACGCGGATTACACCGCGACCTCCCGCCCATGCGCTTCTATGAAAAAGCCAAACGGCTCGGCATTTGGAATCCAGCCGATATCGATCTGAAAAAGGATCAAGAGGATTGGTCAACGCTCAACGCTGACGAAAAGGATCTGATCCTGCGCCTGCTGGCGATGTTCGTGGCGGGGGAGGAGGCGGTCACGCTCGACCTGCTCCCACTGATCCGCGTAATTGCCCAAGAGGGGCGTATCGAAGAAGAGATGTTCCTCACCACCTTCCTCTTTGAGGAAGCCAAACACACCGATTTCTTTCGGCGGTTTTTAGATGAGGTGGCTCTGCTCCCCTCTCCTTTAGGAGCCCCCTTCGGGGATGATAAGGGGATGGGGGTGAGGTTAGATTTATCGAATTATCATACCGACAACTACCGTCACATCTTTTACCACGCTTTGCCTGCGGCTCTTTCCACGCTGGAGGCTGATCCCTCGCCTTCAGCCCAGATCCGCGCCTCGGCCACGTACAATATGGTCGTGGAGGGCGTTCTCGCAGAGACCGGCTACCACGCCTTCTTCACCATGCTCGAACGCAATGACCTGATGCCCGGTTTGCGGAAAGGCATTTCACTCCTCAAACAGGATGAGTCGCGTCACATTGCCTACGGCGTCTATTTGCTCTCTAGGCTCATGGCTGAACATCCCGAAGAGTGGGACACGCTCGATGCCCAAATGAACAACCTGCTCCCATTCGCCATTGGCGTGATCGGTGATGCGTTCGCCGCGTATGACGTGATTCCATATGGGTTGGTGGAGGACGATTTCGTTGACTATGCCATGAGTCAATTCACGAAGCGCTTTGAACGTCTCGAAAAAGCCAGAGGCGCCACGTTGGATGAGATCAACCGCGTGGCGCGAGAAGCAGACGAGGCATAGATCATGTCCATCAAACCGTGGAAAATCGTCCAGTCGTCATATATCCACCCACGATTTCGAATGGATACATGCGAACTTGCCAACGGAAGATTTCTGGATGCCGTTGTGTTCGAATTCCGCGCCTGGGCGAATATCGTGGCGCTGACGAAAGACAATGAGGTCGTATTGATCCGCCAATATCGGCATGGCGTGCGGGAGGTGTTGTGGGAGATCCCCGGTGGGGTGGTGGAGGACGATGAGGAGCCGTTGGCGGGTATCAAGCGCGAGTTGCTCGAAGAAACGGGCTATTCCGCTGACGAGTTTATCGAGGTGGGCAGACTATATCCAAACCCGGCGTTACAAACGAACACCATCCATTATTACCTGGCGTTGAACGCCGAAAAAACGACCGACCAGCACCTCGACGATGGCGAGGACATCGAAGTCCAACTGGTGCCGCTCGATGAATTACTGGGTATGGTCAGGCGTGGGGAGTTCCCGCATGCCTTGATGGTCGCGGCGTTGTTCCATGTCCTTGCTTACATGGATCGCATTCATTAGATTTAGGATATGGGAGGCTTGGGATGAGAATTCGTGCAGGCGTTGTGTTGATCGAGGATGATAGGGTCGCGCTGATCGAACGTCACCGCGCCGGATTGGATTATTACGTTTTCCCCGGCGGTGGCGTGGACGAGGGCGAGACGCAGGAGCAAGCCGCCATCCGTGAGGCGCTGGAGGAACTGGGGGTTGAAGTTGCCATCCGGCAAAAAGTGGCTGTGATTCACTTTGGTCAAAGCACGCAGGTCTATTTTCTGGTGGAGCGGGTCGGCGGCGAATTTGGGACAGGCGCAGGCGAGGAATTCACCGATTCCGATCCGGAGGATCCGCAGGAGGGTATCTACATCCCGATCTGGATGCCGATCGACGACTTGTCGCAACATGAAAAGGTGTACCCGGCCGATGTGGCGAAGATGCTTTTGAAAGCGCGGACAGCCGGATGGCCGGAGGAACCGATCGAGATCGTTGAAGGGCAGGGATGAAAGCGACTCCCGCTGAAATCGAGAAATACCTGGAGATGCTCGAGGAAACGCCCCGACAGATCGAGGTTGCGACTAAGAGAGTCGATGAAGCGCGCTTGCAATATCATGCGGACAGAAAATCATGGTCTGTCAATGATATTCTTGCGCATCTCCGTTCTTGCGCGGATTTATGGACGCATTCCATCTATGCTATGCTGGCGGAGGACGACCCTGAAATCCCGGATATCGACGAACGGAAGTGGACGCGGGCAGCGCGTTACTCGGAACTGCCGTTTGCAGAATCGTTTCAGGCTTATGTGGTGCAGCGCAGGAATCTCTTACGGGTATTGAATGCATTGCCCTTCGGATCCTGGGAGAGATCCGCGTCGATCCTCGGACGCAGACATACGGTCTTTTCGCAGGTTCGACGAATGGCAAAGCACGAGGCGGAACATATCAACCAGATCGCAGAGTTGTTGAAGTAAAGCGGCGGGGAACATTTCCCATCCTCCATCGTCCTTGAAGTAACGCCGAAATAAAGATCCATTTTCCCGGAGGATAAGATGAAAACCCGCTCCAATCTGTTCGTATTGCTCCTTGTCATGGCAGTGACGCTTGCCGCATGTGGAGGCGCCGCCCCTGCGACCGAAGCGCCAGCCGAGGTCGAATATTATGCGGAAGAGCCCGCCGCGCCGGAAATGAAGGTCGCGGGAGGTGTTGCAGAGCCGCAGGCCTCAGATGCCCTTGCGTTGCCGGTTCCAACCAATGCGGCATATGAGATCACGAACCAATCGGGGGATTTGACCGTGCTGGAACGTTCCAATCGAATGATCGTGAAAAATGCAGATGTACGTTTGCTGGTTGAGGATACCAACGTCGCGATCGACCGCGCCACGCAGATCGTCGGCGATGCCGGCGGTTACATCGTCAGTTCACGCGTGTGGTACCAAGACTATTATCAACACCAGTTGAAATACGCCTCGGTCACCCTGGGCGTGCCTGTGGATGAATTCGAACGTGTTCTCAGCCGCCTGCGCGGACTGGCGATCGAGGTGCGTGACGAAACCGCCTCAGGTGACGATGTGACCGATCAATACGTGGACCTGCAATCGCAGTTGACCAATCTCGAAGCGACTCGTGAACGCGTCAAGGAATTCCTCAAGGATGCCAAAACCGTGGACGAGGCGTTGCGCGTCAACCAGGAACTGGCGAACATCGAAGCACAGATCGAGCAGATCAAGGGACGCATGAACTATCTCAACGACCGCTCTGCGTTCTCGACCATCACGATCAACTTCGAGCCCGAACTGCCCGAACTCGAGCCGACCCCCACGCCCGCGCCGCAGGCATGGAGCCCCGGCGACACATTCAAGGATGCGAAGAAAGCCGTCACTGTAGCGTATCAGGGGATCGCCGAATTCATGATCTGGCTGTTCGTGGTCATCCTGCCGATCCTGTTGCCGCCCGCCCTCATCCTGTGGGGCTTGTGGAAACTGTTTACAAGAAGACCAAAACCCGTTAGCGGAGATTAGAAACGAGACAAGACATACCCTGAATTTGATCTTTCAAGTTTTTGCCACGGATTGCACTGATTCACATAAAAAAGCCAACCGGATTCAAAAGGTTGGCTTTTTGTTTGGCCTAGGATGGAGCAATTAAGTCAAAATCTGTGATAATCCGTGTAATCGGCGGCTGATACCTTATGTTTGGAGATAATCATTTTCGTTTATATAAACATCACCGCCACCACCACCCCAATCGCCGCGCACGCGAAATTGACCCGATCGTTATCCAGCCACTGCCAGCCGCGGATGTGAACCGTCTCTGCCCCGCAGGTGTGGAGCGGATGTTTTTCGGTTTCCTTTTTATCGGTGGGGCAGTAGTACATGGCTTGCACTGTCGCGCCGAGGAGTGAGTCGAAGAGGGAGCCAGCCAGACCCGCGAAGGTAACCAGTGGAAAGAGTAACCAGTTTCCAGTGAACCAGGCTGCGGGCAGCGCGATAACAGCGGCGCCCAACAGCGAAGCAAATGTTCCAAATAACGAGACCCCGCCCGAGGTCCCTTTTTCGACGCGCTTTCTCAGGTCCGTGATCATGCGCGGCGGAGTCGGAGTCAGGACTCCCAATTCGGTCGCCCACGTGTCCGCGTTGACCGCCGCCAGCGAGGCGGCGAATCCGACCCAGCCGAGGCTTGATTCCGGGTAAAGCGCATGGACCAGCACGAAAGCCGTTGCCAACCCACCGTTGCCGAACACCTGCCCCGCGTCACGGGCGTGTCCTTTTGCATATTTTTCGTCCAGTCCCTGTTTGCGGTTTTTGAACAAACGACTCAAGCCGGAGGAGGTAATGAAAAATGTGAGCAGTAAAACCGCCCATTGCCATCCGCCCAATCCGAAAACAACCGTGCCGACGATGGTCGCCGCGAGTGCTCCGCTTTTGTTCAGGCTGTGGGCGCGGTAGGCGAGGATTGCAACGAGGATTGCGAGGATAAAACCGAAAAGTAATTGCATAAATAATTTTCCGCGCTGAGTGGAACGAGGTGAGGTTTATATCGGCGTGGTCACCAAAAATAATACAGCCAGCAGAAACGATACCGCGGAGAGCGCGCTGGATACCCAGACGATGAAAGCAAGCGGACGCTGCTTCTCCCAGCGATAGAAGTATAGGCCGGCGGTGATGCCGACGATGTACAGCGCCATGCTCACCAGCGGAAGCAGGATCAATTGTACCGAAGGGACAACCTCCTGCGGAAAACCGAACTCATCGAACCCGAATGGAATTTGCGGAAGCGATGGGATGAGAATCCCCACCCAGATGATCAAGCCGAGATTGAGGAGCAATCCGCTTGCCCATAAGAAGCGGGCAGCTGGGCTCTCCCATGCCTGTGCGATGATGAAGGATGGATAAACGGATTTATATTCCGCGGGGGTGAGGCTGCCCAGTTCGATGGCGCGGGCAAAGGTCTGAACCATCGCTGTGGGGTTTTCAGGCGAGATGGCGAACACGCGCTTCGATGTTGCGATCAGGATGATATTCTTCGAACTGGAGGCGATGAATTCCACCAATCCCAGATCGGGATGGCGGCGCGTGCCAAGCACTGCACCGGGCAGCCGGAAACGCGGCAGAGCCAGGGGGTGTGTCAGATCGGTCGCGGGGCGGACCCATTCGATGTCGGTCAACGGAATGTCTTCGACGCGCAATCCCCATAACATGGCAAGGCTGTCGCGGTCGATGTAATAGTCGGCGCGCAGGAGGGCATAGGCTCGATACCCAAAATACGGGACCAAGGCGAACGCCACCAGCGCGACGAGCAGATTGGTCACGAAGGCTGGTCCCACCTGTTCGCGCGTGAGATTGAAAAATCCAAAGCCGGAGAGACCGATCAGCATGAGCAGGATGATCCCATGCGTGATCAGCCCGGATTGTTTGGCTGGGGGAAAATGTCCGACTCTGGGGTTGTTCATGCTATTTATCGCGCTGACATTATGTCCGAAGGGTGGCGGGGGTGCAGCAAAGTCGAGGCGTAACCTGTCAATCTAAAATGGACTTTATTTTCTTGACGATCATATCAATCGGCACAAGTTGATTCTCTTTCACCTTGCGCGGCTTCAATTCTACCATCCCCTCATTCAAGCCTTTTCCCCCCACCGTCACGCGGATTGGAAGACCGATCAGATCTGCGTCGTTGAATTTGACCCCGGCGCGTTCGTCGCGGTCATCGAACAGGACCGAAATGCCCGCGCTTTGTAACCCGTTGTAGATCTCTTCGGCTTTGGCACGCGTATCCAGTTCTTTTCCCGGCACGTGCATGAGATATACATCGAACGGCGCGGCGGGATGGGGGAGGGTCAGACCCTTTTCATCATGATGAGACTGGGCGAGCGCCAGCAAAATTGCCTTGAAGTCATACTCCCTGCCCGAAGCCAGCGGCATGCACGCAAGGATCACAAGCCGTCTGCCGCAGTTCAGGCATGGATCCCCTTCCTCCACCTGCACCAGGTCACGGATGACCTCAGCGGAATAATCCCTGCCGTAATT
The DNA here is from genome assembly GCA_002418205.1 of Anaerolineales bacterium UBA5797. GTDB lineage: Bacteria > Chloroflexota > Anaerolineae > Anaerolineales > Villigracilaceae > Defluviilinea. Next base: position 125,066 of record DIDP01000031.1, read on the forward strand.
TGTATTCTTGAGATGGTAGCCCGTTTCATTTGCCCCCGCCACCAGATTCTGCGACTGCGGAATGAGGTCATCCACGACGATCAACGCATCCTTCAACCCGACGGCTGACGCGTATCCCGGGACAGCGCCTGCCCTGACGATTTCCTCCTCCGTCGCCGCGCGGACATCGCCCACCGTGGCTTTGAGTTTGGTCTCGCTCAACTGCATGTCTCCACGGATGATGACGAAGACAAATTTGCCGTCGGATACCCGCGTGTACATCAGCGCCTTGGCGGTCTTTTCCTTTGGCATGTTGAGATAGATTGCCAGCGCCTCGATGGTGTCACAATCTGGCGTGGGTACCTTTTCAAGCGGCAGTTCCTTTTCCGGCGGCAACGGCTTCTTTTGAAACTGCGCGTACTCTTCCATTTCCGTATAGTCACATTGGGGGCAGAGGGCCACCTCCATTGTGCCGGTTGAAATGGGGAAGAACGTATCCTGGTCGTTGCCAATGGTTTTCAGGAAAAGACGGGAGAGGAAGGACTCGTCGTCGGATAAGGCTTTCAAATGTCGAAGCGCATATTCCCCCAATTTTGTTGGGACGTTCTCACGCGTTAAATATCCCGCACGGACGAGGAATGCGAATCCCTCTGTCCGTGCGTTGTTCGGTGTATCACGTTGAGTTTGGATCTGCAGGTCGCGATATTTCATTGGAATTATTCACTGTAAGGACCGCGAAGTCCTCGGAAAATAAAAACTTTGCGGTTGTGCATGGCGCTTATTCTGACTTTTTCTTTTTTGGAACCTTTTGTGTCTTCTCAGGTTCGGGGACGACGATCGGTGTCGAGGCAATGGATTCGGCTTGAGCCGCCTCAGACTGCGTCGTCTCGGTGGCAGGACCCAGGTCCAGCTCGACCGTTTCTTCCATCCGGATTTGACCGCGCAGGAACGCGCCTTCCTCCGTCACGAATGCGGTCGTGACCACGTCTCCCCATACGCGCCCCGAGCCGCGGATCTCCAGTTTCTGGGTCGTGATGTTGCCGCGCACCGCGCCCGCCACGATGACCGTGTTGGCACGCACGTTCTGGCAGGTGACGCGTCCCGTTTCGCCGACGACGAGCATCCCGCGCAAAGCGATCTCGCCCTCGAACGCGCCCTCGATGCGGACGCCGCCCGAGCCGTTGATGGAACCGTGCCAGATGACGCCCGAACCGAGCACGGACGTGATGCGCTCGACGGCTTGAACGGGTTGTGCTGTTTCCTTCGCGGCAGGGGTTGTGTTACGTTTGAACATATGGAGATTATTTTACCGTAGAAATAATAACCGCTGGTCGAGCGGCCGAAGGCGTATCAAGACCAGCGATTACAGATTGCGCTGAAATTGGTGGTCCTGGTATGTCCGGCGAAGATCATGCGGGACTCCTCAACCACCGATTACTAACTGGTCACTGCCCTTCGCTCTTCTCCTCTTCCTTTTCCTTCTCGCCGACCTGCACGCCCATGATGTTGAAACCGGAGTCCACATAGATCACTTCGCCTGTGATGCGCGTGGACAGGTCCGATGCCAGGAACACCGCCAGATTGCCAACGTCATCGATGGTCACGTTTTCGCGCATCGGGGACATGTCTGCAAAGTGCTTGTACATATCGCGGAAACCGCCCACGCCCGCCGCGGCGAGTGTGCGGATCGGACCGGCCGAAATGGCATTGACCCGAATCTTCTGCGGACCCAGATCATACGCCAGATAACGCGTGGATGATTCCAATGCGGCTTTGGCGACCCCCATCACATTGTAGTGCGGGGCAACTTTGGTGGCGCCCGAACCGTACGTCAGGCACATCACCGACGCGCCTGAGTTCAAGTGCGGCAAAAAGGCATTTGTCAATGCAACGAGCGAGAACACGGAAATATCCATCGCATTCTTGAAGCCCTCGCGTGAGGTCTGGTAATAAGGTCTGCTCAATTCCTCACGCCCCGCGAACGCGATCGAATGCACCAGCACATCGATCTTGCCGAAATGTTTTGCGGCGCTCCCAGCCACCTTTGCGATCTGCTCGTCGCTGGTCACATCGCACTCTTCGACCCATTTGCAATCCACTTTTTCAGCCAGCGGTTTCACGCGTCGTTCGAGCATCTCGCCCGCGTAACTGATGCCGATGTTCGCGCCTTCGCGCTTGAACGCCTGCGTGATGCCCCAGGCGATCGATCTCTCATTCGCCAGTCCAAAGATCAATGCATTCCTGCCTTCAAGTAATCCCATAATGTCTCCTTATGTCATTGCGATCTTCGAGAAGCAATCTCCTCATTTATCGAATCCTCCAGCCGTTCACCAGGAACCTCCACGGCTTGGACAGCCACGGTTCCGGCGTATTATTTAAACCCACACGCGGACCTTTCGTCACGAGCGAATTCGGGACTTTGACTCCCGCTTCGATCCACAAGCCGGAGGCTGTTCCCGTTAAATCGACTCCGTTCTCGCTTTTGGTGATTCCCAGCGCCTGGGTCAATTTACCGGGACCGAATGTATCTCTTCCGTGCCTGCGCCTGGACATCAATTCTAC
>DIDP01000036.1 GCA_002418205.1 Anaerolineales bacterium UBA5797
TATTATCTCTTGAACGATTTTAAAGAAGGCGTCCTGGCAAGCATCTTCGACGATCTCGACCGCGTCCAGCACATGTTCTATCATAACCGGCAGGATGTCGTGCGCGACTGGTATCAACGCCTCGACCGTTTCGTCGGCGATGTTCAGGGAAAAATCTCCGGCTGGAATGGAAAGCATCGTTTCCTCGTGATGTCCGATCACGGGTTTACCGATTTCCGAAATAAGGTCCATTTGAATCGCTGGCTGTCCGAACAGGGCTACCTCACATTGAAGAATGGCAATGCATCAGGCGGACTGTCCGATGTGGATTGGGAGAAGACCCGCGCCTATTCCGTTGGACTGAACAGCATCTACCTGAACATCCGCGGTCGTGAAGGGAACGGGATCGTTCCCCCCGATGCGATCGAAAGCACATTGGCAGAGATCAAGGACAAATTGCTGGGTTGGAAGGATGCGGCTGGGACAGCGATCGTGGAAAAGGCGCGCCTCAAACATGAAGTGTATTCCGGTCCATTCACACGCCTCGGTCCGGACCTTGTGGTTGGTTACGCCTCCGGATATCGCTCCTCCGCTGAAACCGGACTCGGCAAAATCCCCGAATCGGTCATCGAACCCAATCACGATCACTGGGGCGCCGATCACTGCATGGACGCGGACATCGTCCCCGGCGTGTTATTTGCCAACCGTGACCTGCGCGACTTCGGAAAAATCTCCTTCCGTGATATTCCCTTCCTGGCAATTGGCAGACACCTCGACCAGTCCCATATCAAACCGCCGTCACAAACAGATCGTCAGGGGCAAAAGGACCTCGAGGAAAGATTGAAAGGACTGGGCTATCTGTAGTGAAACTCTTTTCGGCCTTCAACAAAAAAACAACGGAAAACAAACCGATCATCATCGTCTCGGGTCTTCCCAGATCCGGGACTTCGATGATGATGAAGATGGTCGTTGAGGGAGGCTTGCAGGTCGTCACTGACGGAATCCGCCGCGCAGACGACGACAACCCCAACGGCTATTTCGAACTCGAAGCCGTCAAGGAAATGCCGAAGGGGAATTTCGCCTGGTTGAAAGGTGCGGGCGGAAAAGTGGTAAAGGTTATCTCTTCATTATTGGAATACCTGCCGCCGGAAAACTCCTACAAGATCATTTTCATGGAGCGCGAACTCTCCGAAATCCTGGCATCCCAGCAAAAGATGCTGAACCACCGCAACGAAGCCAATCCGGTGGAGGATGCCGAGATGAGACAGCAGTTCCAAAACCATCTCGCGGCGATCAAAGCCTGGCTTGTGCGGCAGCCGAACATGGAAGTTTTATATGTAAACTTCAACGCTCTCATGGCTGATCCTGTGCCTTACTGCGAACTTGTCGCCGGATTTATCGGTCTGCCGATGGACAGGGAACGCATGTTGTCCATCCCCAACGAAAAGTTATATCGAAACCGCGCGGTGACCGAAAACAGGTAAACGCGGCCGGGACAGTCATTGGCAAACTTATCATATTTCAGGTTGAACCATGAATGCTTTGACAAACATTAAATTACGGACCTATTCCAAACAGGGGCTGTGGTCCCTGTTTTTGACCTGCGCCTTCCCGTTCCATTTATGGACGCTGATCCTGGTCTTCAGGGATGTTTCCTGGGTGGCAGAGCGGACCAACGCGTGGGATGCCGTTGGCGTTGCCGCGTATGGGATGATTTTCGCATTTGTGGAGAGTGTGCTTGTCTTCCTCGTGCTGGTCCTGCTGGGATTCCTCACCCCGCGGCAATGGGAGGTCAATCGGAGAGTTGCATTCCTGAGCCTGCTTCTTCTGCTCACCACCTTGTGGGGCATGGTCAGCCAGCTATTTTTCATCTGGAACATCAACCTGTCGGACGGCACGATCCGATTCCTGGCAGAGTCGGGCCATCCCTTAAGATACCTGTATATGGGAAGCCTTGCGGTTGTAATTCCGTCCATCGTCCTGCCGGTCTACTTCTTCCTACGCTCGCAGAAGATGTTCCTCTTCTTGCAGGAACTGATGGACCGGCTGTCCCTGCTGACCGTGTTCTATCTGTTTTTCGACGTGGTGGGGTTGGTCATCATAATCGTCCGCAACATCGGGTGAACAGCGAGTGGGAATGAGATCCAAATCATCGCGCAGGGATTTCCTCAAATTAACCAGCCTCCTGCCATTCGGACTTGCAGCCTCAAACCTTGAAAAAAGATTCGGGGTGCACCTGCAACAACCGGGGGGACAAAAGAACGTGCTGGTCATCGTTTTCGATGCGTGGTCTGCCTATAACGTTTCCCTGTATGGATACGGACGAAACACCACCCCCAACATCGACAGGCTCGCTGAGCGGGCAACGGTCTATCACAATCATCATGCGGGCGGAAGTTTCACCACCCCTGGTACCGCCTCCCTGCTGACCGGCGTGTTGCCGTGGACGCACCGGGCGTTCGAATCGAACGGGACCTTGGACGAAGCCTTTGTCACCCGCAACATCTTCACCGCCTTCCAAAACCATTACAGCATCGCCTATACCCACAATCCCTGGGCGAACACACTGCTGGAACAACTCAGGGACGAAATCGACGAACTGGTCCCCTGGTTTTCATTGTTCCTGCGTTCCTACGACGACGAAGTCATCCATACGGCATTCAGGAACGATGACGATATTGCATCCGTGAGCTGGGTGCGCAATACGAACATAAACGGAAACGGGTACTCCTATTCCCTGCTGTTCTCGAATTTCCTCCAGTGGCTGCGGGAGCGGAACATCGTCGATTTCAGAAAGTGGTTCCCGCGCGGTATCCCATCCATAGAAAGTTCCTACAACAGTTTCGTCCTCGAAGATGCAGTGAATTGGATCGAGAACCGCCTCACTTCGATCTCCCGGCCATTTCTAGGTTATTTCCACTTCCTGCCGCCTCACGATCCCTACCGGACCCGGCTGGAGTTCTATAATCATTTTGCCCAGGACGGTTTCAAGCCGCTCAACAAGCCGGAAGATGCCTTTACACAAAACGTACCCTTCTCAAAATTAACCCAAAGCCGCATGGAGTACGATGAATATCTGCTTTACATCGACAGGGAATTCGCCAACCTGTTCGATCAACTGGAATCATCGGGTTTCCTGGAGAACACCTGGGTGGTGCTCACATCAGACCACGGCGAGATGTTCGAACGCGGGATCCTCGGTCATGGCACAGATACGCTTTACGAGCCGGTCATCCGCGTCCCGTTGATGATCTTCGAGCCGGGCAAAAGCACCAGAGTGGACATCCACACGCCCACCAGCGCCATCGACGTTCTGCCGACGCTTCTCCACGTAACGGGACAGCCGATTCCGGCCTGGGTGGAGGGAACGCCCCTTCCGCCGTATTCCGCCTCAGGTCCGGAACCGAACCGCAAAATCTACGCGATGAGATCGAACAAGAACAAGAAATATGCCCCGCTGACGCGTGCCTCCGTCTCGGTCACACAGGGACGTTACAAACTGCATTATTACTTTGGGCACAAGAACCGGAACGTGGATGAGTTTGTGAGGCTGTTCGATGTGGAAGCGGACCCGGAGGAACTGACGGATTTGTCCCTGTCGAATAAAGATGTAACTGACACACTGCTCAATGAGTTGAAAGTAAAACTGGATGAGGTGAACAAGCCCTATCGATAAATCCTGGAGATGGCGCTTGCATTACAATCTATGGAAATGATGAACAAACCCAATCGACGCGATTTTCTCAAGTTAGCCGGGCTGGTGCCCGCGGGGATGATGGCGTCGCGTTTATTGCCGTCGCTGGATGCGCGTTCGTTGCAACAGGGCGGAGCCGGGAACGTGCTGGTGATCGTGTTCGATGCCTGGTCTGCGTATCATGTTTCGAATTACGGGTATCCGCGCGAGACCATGCCAAACCTGGCGCGGCTGGCTCAACGGGCGGTGGTCTATCACAACCATTATGCAGGCGGGAACTTCACCACACCGGGTACCGCCTCCCTGTTGACCGGCACCCTGCCGTGGACCCACCGGGCGCTCCAGCCAAACGGGACCGTGATCGAGCCTTACGTGACCCGCAACATTTTCAGCGCCTTCCCAAACCATTACCGGATCGCCTACACACACAACCCGTGGGCGAACAAACTGTTGGAACAGTTCGACTCGCAAATGAAGGAGCTGGTCCCGCGCCTGTCCCTTTTCCTTGAATCGTATGACCGCTACATCCGTTCCGCGTTCAAAAAGGACGAGGACATCGCCTCGGTGAGTTGGGTGCGGAACGTCAACATTGCCGAACAGGGATATGCCTACTCCCTGCTTTTCTCGCATCTCAACGAGGCGATTAGGGAAAGGAGTATTAGGGGGCTGGAGAAATCCTTCCCGCGCGGCATCCCATCGATTGGCACGGCAGAGAACAGTTTCATCCTTGAAGATGCCACCAATTGGGTTGGGAACCGTCTGCCAAAAATTCCCCAACCGTTCCTTGGGTATTTCCACTTCCTGCCGCCGCACGGACCCTACCGCACATCCCAGGATTTTTACAACAGGTTCGCGCAGGACGGGTACAAGCCGGTGGATAAACCGGAGGATGTTTTCACGCAAAAGGTCTCCAAAGCCGAACTGTTCAGGAAGCGCAACGAATACGATGAATTCCTCCTTTATGCAGATCGGGAGTTCGGCAGGCTGTTCGATCAACTGGAGGCGTCCGGGTTGATGGATAACACCTGGGTGGTGATCACATCGGATCACGGCGAGATGTTCGAACGCGGCATTGACGGTCACAGCGTGGATGCGCTCTACGAGCCGGTCATTCGCATCCCGTTGATGATCTTCGAGCCGGGACGCGTCCAGGGCATGGACATCCACACGCCGACCAGCGCGATCGACATCCTGCCCACGATGCTCCACGTGACGGGTCAGCCGGTCCCGGACTGGGTGGAGGGAACGGTCCTTGCGCCCTATGCAGTTTCAGGTCCGGACCCGAACCGCAGCGTGTTTGTGGTCAGGGCGAACAAGACCGGGTACCGCGATCCGATCACGCGCACCTCCCTGACGCTGACCCAGGGACGTTACAAACTGCATTATTATTTTGGATACGAAGAACGAAATATCGATGAACTGGTGAAACTCTATGACGTCGAGGCGGACCCCGAGGAATTGACGGACATCATCTCAACGCAAAAGGGGATCGCGGACAGACTGCTGGCGGAATTGATGGCAAAATTGGACGAAGCAAACAAACCATATCTTTCGTGAGGTATGGATTCAACAGGAATTGGAGAACAAAATGGAAACGATCATCGAAGGAATCTCGGCACTTGAAATCCTCGACTCGCGCGGTAACCCGACGGTCGAGGTGGAAGTCACATTGGCGGACGGCTCGTGGGGACGCGCGGCGGTGCCGTCGGGCGCATCGACGGGCGTGCATGAGGCGCTCGAACTACGCGACGGCGACAAGAAGCGCTATCTCGGCAAGGGTGTTTCGCAGGCGGTGGCGAATGTCAACGGCGTGATCGCGGACGCGCTCTTCGGCTGGGACGCGGCGGAACAGAAAGCCATCGATGCCGAACTGCTTGCGCTGGACGGAACGCCGAACAAATCCAAGCTCGGCGCGAATGCGATCCTGGGTGTGAGCCTTGCAGTGGCAAAAGCCGCGGCGAATTCATTGGGCTTGCCGTTGTATCGTTACCTCGGCGGTGTGTACGCACATATCCTGCCCGTGCCGATGATGAACATCCTGAACGGCGGCGCACATACGGCGTGGCAATCCACGGACATGCAGGAGTTCATGGTCATGCCGTTCGGCGCGCCGACATTTGGTGAGGGTCTGCGTTGGGGCGCGGAGATCTATCACGCGTTAAAGTCCGTGTTGAAGGGAAAGGGTTACGCGACTCTCGTCGGCGATGAAGGCGGGTATGCTCCTGCCTTGAAAGCCAATAACGAAGCCATTGAAGTCATTCTCGAAGCCATCGAAAAGGCTGGCTTCAAAGCCGGTCGCGGACAGGATGTTGCCATCGCGCTCGATCCCGCCGCATCCGAACTTTATGAGGAAGATAGCAAGACCTACAACCTGCGCAAGGAAGGCAAGAAGCTGACGGGCGAACAGATGGTGGAGTTCTGGGCAAAGTGGGTCAAGGACTATCCCATCGTCTCCATCGAAGACGGTCTGGCTCAGGATGACTGGTCATCATGGGAATTGATGGTCAGGACCATTGGCGACAAATGCCAGATCGTCGGCGACGATCTGCTCGTGACCAACCCGGAACGCGTCCGCAAGGCGATCAAGGAAAACGCCGCCAACGCCCTGCTCGTAAAAGTGAACCAGATCGGCTCGTTGACCGAGACCATCGAAGCCGTGGACGAATGTCAGCGGGCGGGCTGGCGGGCGGTGACCAGTCACCGCTCCGGCGAGACCGAAGATGCCACCATTGCGGACATCGCCGTGGCGCTGAACACAGGTCAGATCAAGACCGGCGCGCCTGCGCGTTCAGATCGGGTCGCGAAATACAACCAACTGCTCCGCATCGAAGCGGAATTGGGCGATACAGCAAAGTATGCGGGTTGGAGCGCGTTGAAGTAAGAATACATGTCATTGCGAGGAGCCGCTGGTTGAGTAATCCTGAGCGTTTGTTGCGATGGGTGTATCGAAACCAAGGCGACGAAGCAATCCCAGACAACCTGCAAGCATGAGATTGCTTCGGGCTTTCACCCTCGCAATGACATTTATTAATGGGAGGGAACCATGGCAAACAATAAGGACATCGAAAGATATCTTGTCAATCGGCAAAAGGAAATCGACGGGGCGGCATTGTATCGGGTTCTGGCAGAGACGGAAAAACAACCGCAATTGGCGGAAGTCTATAACAAGCTGGCGGCCAGCGAGGAGAAACACGCCGCAACCTGGGAGAAGAAACTGACCCACCTCAAGGTCACGCTTCCTCCCCGCAAACCGACCTGGCGCGCCGCCACGATGATCTGGCTCGCAAAACGATTCGGTCCGCAATTTGTGCTGCCAACCATTACTGCAAATGAAAAAGTCGATAGTCAGGCATACGACGGTCAGTCCGATGAAGAGGCGAAGGAATTTTCGCTGGATGAAAAATCGCATGCGCGCCTGCTGGCGATGGCCGGGCAATCCTCAGGCGGACTCCCCGGCGGGACCGTCGCCCAGCTCGAGGGACGTCACAAAGCTGGCGGCGGGAACGCGCTCCGTGCGGCGGTTCTCGGCGCAAACGATGGGCTTGTGTCCATCCTGAGTCTTACGATGGGCGTGGCAGGCGCGACCAATTCCCGCCCTGACATCTTGATCGCAGGTCTGGCGGGTGTCCTTGCCGGAGCAGGCTCGATGGCACTGGGCGAATGGCTGTCCGTGCAAAGCTCGCGTGAACTCTACGAGCACCAGATCAAGATCGAAGCGGAAGAGATCGCGGAAAGCCCCGAGGAAGAGCAGGAGGAACTCGCGCTCATCTATCAATCGAAAGGCTTGCCCGAAGACCGCGCCAGGGATCTTGCCGCGCATATGATGGCAGACAAGGACAGTATCCTCGACACGCTCGCGCGTGAAGAACTGGGCATCGACCCCGAGGAACTCGGCGGCTCGGCCTACGAAGCTGCATTCACATCCTTCTTCCTGTTTGCCTTCGGCGCTTTGTTCCCGATGTTCCCCTATTTCTTCTGGACCGGGACGCTGGCGATCGGATTGAGCCTTTCTGTCAGCGCGGTGGGGTTGTTCATCATCGGCGCGGCGATCACGCTGATGACGGGCAAAAGCGTTTGGTTCTCCGGTTCGCGGCAAGTATTGGTTGGAATCGCTGCCGCGGCATTGACGTATGGCATCGGTAAGTTGATAGGCGTTTCGGTAGGATAAAATAACTTCCCGAAGGCTTCAAGTCTTCGGGAAGTTTTCTAAATCCTATTCGCGTACTTGTCCGCAAACAGCGCGGGCCCTCCACCCGTGTGCCAGAAGAGCACGGTCTCATCCTTCTTGAAAAAACCCTTGCGAATGAGACCGATCATCCCTGCTGCGGCGCGTCCCGTGTAGACAGGGTCAAGCAAGAGACCTTCGTACTTTGCAAACAGAGTCACCGCTTCACGCTCCGCGTCGGTCAAAACGCCGTAACCTGCTTTGCAATATTCAGCAGTTGCCAACACATCAGTCGGAGTGAACTGAATCCGCTCCGCCAACATTTCACTCGCATCCGAAGCCAGCTTGGAAACATGACTCTTCAACCACTCTTCGGACTCGTCAATGCTGATTCCCAACACCCTGCCCTGATACCCAAACACGCGCTGACCTAATACCAGCCCCGCGTGCGTCCCGCCTGAGGAGGTGCCGAACACGATCCAGTCCGCAGGGACGTTTTGCTGCATGAGCTCTTCCATCGCAAAAGCATACCCCAACGCGCCTGTCGGGCTCGATCCGCCGTACGGGACGAGATACGGCTTCTTCCCCTCCGCAACTGCGTGATCGAATGTCTCCTGTAGGATGTGGTCACGGTCTTTGCGATCGGTCACATTGACAATCTTTGCCCCGAATAATTCGTCAAGTAGCAAATTAGCAGAAGGCTTTTCAGGCAGGTCACCCGTCAACACGAGCATACATTCGAATCCATATCGCGCCGCGGCTGCGGCTGTTTGGCGGCAATGATTGGACTGCATCGCCCCGCCGGAGATCAAGGTCTTCGCGCCTTGTTCCCGCGCTTCGGCAACGAGGAATTCAAGTTTGCGGGTCTTGTTTCCGCCAAAGGCGAGTCCTGTCTGGTCGTCGCGCTTGACGAGGATCCGCGGACCAGCCAGATGGTCGGAAAGACGCGGGAGTTCTTCGATGGGAGTTGGGAGATGGGCGAAATTCAATCGAGGGATTTGGTTCATTTTTATTTCCTATTCAGCTCTACTCGGTGGTCGAGTAGCCCTGAGCATTTGTTACGAAGGGCATATCGAGACCACAACTAACCAAAGCGCTTTTGCTTACCCAGTGGTTTCGATACGGGCTTGGTCTCGATACGAGCGAGAAAAAGCACTCGCTCTACTCGACCATCAACCCTACTCAACCACCGAGGCATTTATGCCCCTAAATTCTGTTTCGTTCTCGACTTCCCTCTTGCCCTCATCACATCCAGGGCGCGCGGGATGATCTCCGAATACATCTTATACCAAAGCGGACTGGGTGCAAAGTCATAAGCACCGAGGGTACGGACGACCTGTCCGCCAAGCCCTTCTTTGAAGCGATACACGCCCCACATCGAATCGCTTTCATCGAAGACTTCAGGCGCGCCCCACAGGTCATAGACCGCGCATCCCTTTGCCTTCGCGCGCCTCATGGCTTCCCATTGCAGGAGATAGGTCGGCATCTTTTCACGATGCACACTGCGCGACATGCCATACACATAGTACGCACGCCCGGCAAAATAAAAGACAAAGATCGCGGCAACCGGTTCACCATCCACCTCGGCGATGAGCGGTTCGCAGGTCGGTTCACTCGAATTCATAAAGAGCGACCAAACCGTTTTGTAATACCCCTCATCCCGGATCACAAAGCCGTCACGCACCGATGTCTCCGCGTACATCTTGTAAAGCATCGCCAGATCTTCCTGCCTGCCTACACGCAGAGAAACTCCCTTCTTCTCTGCGAGGCGGATGTTGTAACGCGTCTTCTGTTTCATCCGCGCCAGGAGTTCCTCCTCGGATGGATTCAGATCGATGAGGACGGTATTCCTGAACTGGATCTGGTCCGCCGAGTATTCCCACCCCTTGCGCTTCAAATCGGACATCACAGCCTGCCCGCCGTTATCAACGACATCTTCCTCCCCTCCAGGGACTCCCGTCCCCAGCACGACATCGGGATCCACTTTCAGGAAGATTGCTCCCTGCTTCTTCGCAAAAGATTGAAGATCTTTCAGTACACGATTTCGCAAAGATTCATTCGCCCAATCAAGGAGCGGTCCCTTTGGAGAATAAAGAACAGAGAGGCGGGCTGCAAATCCATTGCGGATGATCTGGCGTTTGAGAATAAGAGCGGCAGCAGAAAGTTGAAAGCCGAAAGAGGAAAGGCGGCTAACATCTCTTTCTTCTCTCATCTTTCCTTCAGCATCCCAAACAAGATAAATAGGCTCCCACCCATACTTCGCCTTCACCTGTCCCCATTCATAGGTTTGAAGGAAGTGCGGGTTGGGAAGTTTGGAGATAATCGAATTCCAAAGATTGCTTTCCACCATCTATTCCCTGTTTCCAATAAACTTCAAATACGCCCAATACAACAGCGGACTGTACACTCGATCCAGCGCCTGTGCGGCTCGTTTGAGTTCGCCGCCAAATCCGCGTTTGAAGCGATAGACGCCCCACAAGCCATCATGCCTTGACTGAAACTCCGCTTCGAGGGTCGCTTCGTCTTCGTCAGGGACTCCCCACAGATCATATTCTTCACAGCCGCGCGCTTTTGCCCATTTCATCGCTTCCCATTGAAGCAAATATGTCGGCATGCGGTTACGCTCTTCGTCTGTGGAGGCGCCGTAGAGGTAATAGGCACGCTGTCCATTGCGGGCGACGAATAATGCGGCGAGAGGCTTCCCTTCATATTCAGCGACGAGGATTTCGCACATCCCTTTCGGGTGAAGCAATTCATAGGCTCGTTTGTAATATTCCAGCGAATGGACTCCGAACCCATCGCGCCCGCCGGTGACAAGCATCATTTTGTGAAAGGATTCAATATCGCCCCATGCGCGGACGGTCACTCCCTTTTTTTCGGCGAGGCGGATGTTGTAACGGGTCTTTTGTTTCATCCTCCCCAGGATTTCGTCTTCGCTTCCGCGGATATCAACGATGAGCGTGCGAGGAGGTTGGATGTTATGGGGTGAAGTTTCAAGTTCCAGGTTCAAAGTTTCAGGTTGTTGATCATCCCATAGGTCAGGTTCGAGTTTCAGGAAGATGGCTCGGTTTTGTTTACAGACTTTGTCAATTTCAGGTAAAAGGGATTTGTCAGGGTTCGATTTCGGAATGTAACCTATAGTAAATCCCAACGGTAACTTGCGAAAAAGGATTTGCACACCGAAATCGCCGTTCACAATTCTCACAGGACTCCAACCAAACGCGGACTTCAACTCGCCCCACTCCCCTGTTTGCAGGAGGTGGGCATCCGGATGTTGGGCGAGGAATTGGTTCCAGTCGGTGAGGGAGACGATCATTGGTTGAAGGTTGAAGGTCAAAGGTCGTAGGTCAGGAGTGACGTTTGGCCTTTGACGTTTGACTCAGAAGTGTGTCGGATGGTTGAGTTGGGAACGAGTTTATCAAGTAACGCGATCATCGCTTCAGTATCGTCGGAATGGCTGAGGCGGGAGAGAGAGTCGATGGTTTGAGGCAGGCTGAGGCCTGAGGATGAAGCGTCCGCATCGAGGCGGAAGATGTCGGGGTGAAGGGTCGGCACGAGAGGAGTCCCCTCATCCCAAAGTTCCTCCGTCAGCTTTTCGCCGGGACGGATGCCGGTGTATTCGATCTCGATATCGCGATGAGGCTCAAGCCCGGAAAGTCGGATGAGGTCTTCAGCAAGGTTAAGGATGCGGACCGGCTCGCCCATGTTGAGGACGAACGTTTCACTGCCGTTCTCCATGGACGCGGCTTGCAGGACGAGATACACCGCCTCAGGGATGGTCATGAAGAAACGGTACATGTCGGGGTGCGTGATGGTGACGGGCCCGCCGTTGGCGATCTGGTTCTTGAATTTGGGGATGATGCTGCCGCGGCTGCCAAGCACATTGCCAAAACGCACAACAGTGAAGGCGCGCTTCGTAGTGCGCGCGGCATCCAGGACGATCATTTCAGCAAGACGCTTGGTCGCACCATACACGGACGAGGGACGGACCGCTTTATCGGTTGAAATCAGCACGAAGCGCTCTGCATTGTGATCGAGCGCCGCCCGGACCACATTGTGCGTGCCAATGACATTGTTCGTGACGGCCTCAACGACATTGATCTCCATGAGCGGAACGTGCTTATGCGCGGCGGCATGGAAAACGATCTGCGGCTGATGTCGTTTGAAGATTTGCGTGAGGCGTTCGTGGTTGCGAATATCGGCAATGACAGGGTGAAACGTGAGATCGGGATAATCGTATTCGAGTTCGAGAAGAATTTCGAAAATACTGTTCTCGCCATGACCCAATAAAACAAGCTCAGAGGGACCGCGCCGCGCGATCTGACGACAAAGTTCACGCCCGATGGAACCGCCCGCGCCTGTGACCAACACCCGTTTGCCTTCGAGTGCGGCACCCACCGCTTCGTCATTGACGCGGACAGGTTCGCGGCGCAGGAGATCGGTGATATCCACTTCGCGCAGACGGGAGACATTGACCCTGCCGCCGATGAGTTCGTAGATGCCGGGCATGGTACGTGAGGGAATGCCCTTGAGACGGCACACGTCGTTGACGTTGCGCACGAGTCGACCCGGCGCGGAAGGGATGGCAATGACGACTTCATCGACACCGTGCTGGTCGATGGCGGCGGCCAGGTCAGCGACCCTGCCGATGACCGTCACGCCGTGGATGACATGTTTTTGCTTGGCAGGATCGTCATCGAGGAAACCAATGGGGATCAAATTAAGTTGCGATGACTTCTGTAGTTCGCGGACCACCAATGCGCCCGCATCGCCCGCGCCAACGATCAGGGCACGTTTGGATTTTCCGTTTACACGAGTAATAACGGACTGTTCAGCAAGGATGCGCAATGCAAAGCGCGAACCGCCGATCAGCACAAGCGATAGAAGCCAGTCGATCCCCAGGGCAGAACGCGGCATTCCGGGCAGCACCATGCCTGCGCTGATCAACAGCAACATCACGCCCGATGTCAACACCGAGGCGGTTGTCACGGCAACGGTGATCAAACGCAGTTCGCCCGTGCTGGCATAGACCCAAAGACGGCGGTATAAGCCAAAGAAGAAGAATGTGGGGAGCTTGATCGCAAGCGCCACCGCGCACATCAAAACGGCGGCAGGAAAATAAAATGGCAGTTCCACCACATCCAGCCGCAAGGCGAAACTTCCCAATACCGAGATGATGATGAGTGCAACATCACCGATCAGGACAAAGCGGTTGCGGACGTGTTGGCGTGGTCTCATCCGCGCATCCACTCGACAACTTCCTTCAAACCATCATCCAATGAAGCCTGTGCCTTGAACCCAATCACCTCCAACGCCTTTTGGGGACTTCCGACCGAGCGATAAATATCCCCGGCGCGCGGTGCGGCAAACTCGGGCGCGGGTGCGTTCGGAAAAAGATCGTATAACACTTCGATCAAATCCAGCAAACGCGTCTCGATGCCCGTACATACGTTAAAAACTTTTCCCGCCGCGCCCGGGTGTTCGGATGCGAACAGGTTGGCGCGCACCACATCGTGGATGTTGATCAGGTCGCGCGTCTGCCCGCCATCGCCGAAGATGGTCACGGGTTTGCCGTCCAGTAAACGGCGCGCAAAGATCGGAACAGCCGCGGCGTACATCGAATCGGGGCGTTGACGAGGTCCATAGACATTAAAGTATCGCAGCGCGACCACCTCAAAGTTGAACGAGTTCGTGAACAGCTCCGCGTACATCTCGTTGACACGCTTGGAGACCGCGTATGGGGATTTCGGCTGAAGCGGCGTTTCCTCGACGAGCGGCAGCGCCTCGGACTCCCCGTACACTGCCGCGCTCGAAGCGACCACCGCCCGTCTGACGCCTGCTTTGCGCGCCGCATCGAAGAGCAGCGAGGTCCCTGTGATATTGACATCGAAGCATTCCTGCGGCTCGTCCATGGACTGCGGGACGGAGACAAAAGCCGCTTCGTGGAACAGGACATCTATGCCGGAAACAGCCTCCCCGACGCGTGAAGCGTCGCGAATGTCGCCTTCCAGAACTTCGAGCTGGCGTCCATTGAATCGGCGCGTCAATTCCTCGATGGTCTCGCGCCTGCCAGTGCTGAAGTTATCCAGCACACGAACAGTTGCGCCCTGCTCAAGCAAGGCGCTGACAATATGCGAACCGATGAAACCTGCACCGCCTGTTACGAGATACTTCATCTGCCCGTCCGTCTCAGCACTGTGCCGATGGTCCGCAGGATGATCTGAAAATCCATCGCCAATGTGCGATGTTTGATGTAATAAAGATCGTACTCGAGTTTGATGGAGGTCTCCGTCACGCTGGCAACGTAGCCATAATTGATCTGCGCCCAGCCGGTGAGACCGGGCTTGACCAGCAGGCGCGCCCGATAAAAGGGAACCTGTTTCTGATATTCCTGCACAAGGTTCGGGACCTCGGCGCGCGGACCCACCAGACTCATATCGCCGCGTAATACATTCCAAAACTGCGGGAGCTCATCGAGACGCGTCTTGCGCAGGAAGTTGCCCACGCGCGTGATGCGCGGATCGTTCTCCAATGTGATCCGGGCATCCGTGTCTCCGTCTGCCTGTCGTTTCATGCTCCGGTATTTATAGATCGTAAAGATCGAGCCGCCGCGACCCAGACGCGGCTGGGAATACAGGATCGGCAAACCGGAGTCGATATAAATGATGAATGCGAGGAGCGGGTAGGAGACCAAAAAGATCAACAACCCGACCGCACCTCCAAGAATATCCATCAGGCGCTTGAAGAGCTCATAAAGACCGCTCACATGCAATCCGTCCACAAAGGAACGAATGATCCAATCCGATTCCAGGTGCTGGATCGGGACGCGCCCGGTCATCTCCTCGTAAAGGATGGGCATGCGCGTCACCTCCACGCCCTTTTCCTGCGCGTCCAGGATCATTTGAAACGTCCGACCCTGGATCTCGCCGTTGATGGAAACGACAATATCGGAGATGTGATGGAAATCCACCAACTCGAGCAGTTTCTCACTGGACCCCATGACGGGCAGTCCGTGAAAACGTTTGCCCACCTTATTGACATCGTCATCAACATAACCGATGATGTTGAAAGACCTCGTCCCCAGGGATTGATAAAGTTCTGCGAGGGTCTGTCCAGCTCTGCCTGCGCCGACCAGCAGGATGCGCCGCAGTTGACCTGTCCGCTTGTAGATGCGGATGAAGACCAGCCGCCAGATCAGGGTCAGCAAGGAAGCGTATAAGAGAAAGGCGCCCACTCCGATACGCGGCAGGGAATTGGGATCCTGCCGGATGATGAATACCAGCGAATATGCCATCAACCCCACGAATGCTGCAATCGCAATGCCGCGCGTGGTCTTCCTGCCGCTGCCAGCCACGTGAGGCTCATATAACTCGACCAGCAACACCATCCAGATGACTGGCAACAGATAAAACCAGAGAGGCACCTCGATGTTGGCGCGGATTACCGCCAATTGTTCAGCCCGGCGCTCGGAAAAGCCCTCCGCGATCAGCGCCGCAACATTGACGTAGATGTTGTAACGCCGCCATGTCTCGAGCGCCGCAAAGACCGAGGCGACCGCCGTCAACAGATCGCCGAAGAAGAGGATCGCACGATGCTCGCTTGGGCGCAGACGCAAAGGGGTGGTACGAATATTATCAGCCATTCTTTTTGGGACTCGATTTCAGGATACTCCACAAGAATCCGCTTCCCCATGTGAGGTGCATGACGGGGATCGCCAGCGGTAAGCCGAAAACCAGGTAGGGTTTTCGCCGACTTAAGGTTGCGGACAAGCCTGCAAGGATCATAACGGAAAAATAAAGGGCAAGTTCACCGATCAATGCAAACCCTGCCAACGGAAAAAACAGCGAAAGAAATGCCAGGCCGATCAGGCTCAGGACAAACAGCGGAGGCAGAGCCTGCCTCCATCTTAAAGTATCGGGATAACGACGAAGCATGCGCCACTTCCAGAATCCATAACGCCAGTATTGACGCGCAAGTTCCAGCAGGGTCGGGCGCGCAAAATAGATCGAGCGAATGGATGGGTCCAGCCAGATTCTACCACCCGCCTTCCGGATGCGGGCGTTGAACTCATAATCCTCATTCGTGAGCAAAGACTCGTCGAAATAGCCGACACGGTCGATCAACCCGCGCTTGAACGACCCGAACGGGACCGTATCCACCTCCGCGGCATGTCTGGCATGGCGATACAAGGCGTCCCCCACCCCAAGCGGATGCGCCGCCGCAACCGCGATGGATTTCGCGATCCATGTATCGGCGCCGGGTCGGATCTCCCATACGCCGCCGATATTGTCCCCGCGCCCGGATTCGATGGCGCTCACGCAGTTTGCAACGTAATCGGGATAAGGCTTGGAATGCGCGTCGAGGCGGACAATGATCCCGCCGCGCGAAACCTCAATGGCGCGGTTCACGCCCGAAGGGATGGAACGAAGCGGATTGTCCACCACGCGAACATCCAGATTGGGGAAATCCTTTTGAAACGCGGCGATCTCGGCCCGCGTGCCATCCGAAGACATGCCATCCGCGATCACCACCTCCATTTCGGCGCGCGGAAAGGTCTGCTGGCGCAAAGCCTCCAGCAACAAGCGGATGGTGGTCTGCTCGTTGTAACACGGAACGATGATGGATACCCTGGGCATAACTTATTTTCGCTCGAGAGGCAGGCGGATCGTGAATGTCGTCCCATGCCCCACCTGACTGCGGACGCCAATTTTACCACCATGCGCCTCCACGATCTCTTTTGCGATGGCAAGCCCGAGACCCGCGCCATGCGCCCCGCCGCCCGCCCGGGATGGATCCACCTGATAGAACCGGTCGAACAGACGCGGCAACGCCTCCTCCGGGACGCCTGCGCCCGTATCCGTTATGGATAGTTCCATCTCGGCCCCAGCCCGTTCCGCGAAAATCGTGATCCGTCCGTTGGGCGGCGTGAACTTCAAGGCGTTATCGACCAGGTTTGCAAAAACCTGCGCCAGCCTGTCGCCATCGCCGGAGAGCAAAGGCAGGGTTTCCGGCGCGTCCAATTGCAGATCGACCTTCTTCTTTTGCGCCTGCGGAGAAAATTTTTCAACGATGCTTTTCAACAACGCACTCAGATCGACATCCGCCATTTTCATGTCCGCCGTGCCTGCCTCCAGGCGCGCCAGATCGAGCAGGTCGAGCGCCATGCGATACATGCGGACCGACTCGTTGTAAATGACCTGTGCGGCCTGTTTGCGCGCCTCGGGCGTCTCCGCGGTATCGTCCAATATGGCTTGGGCGAATCCCTGAATGGAGGTAAGCGGAGTCTTCAACTCATGCGAAACATTGGCAACAAAATCCCTCTGCGACCTTTGGCTGTCATGCACCCGCCCCACCATCGAGTTGAACGCCCGCGTCAACTCCTGCACTTCGCGCGGACCTCGCGCAGGAACCGACCTCATCTCCTCAGACGGATAATTCCGCGCCGCAACCACCACCTGCTGCAGCGGGTCCGCCACCCAGCGCGACAGCGCGAAGGCGAGCACCAGCGACAACAGCAGCGCGATCACACCCGCCTGCAGGATGGGACCGAAGAATTCATCGGCAAAAATATTCAGCACCGGCACGCGCGGACGCGGCGCGGCGACCACCAGCACCTGTCCATTCGGCAGACGGCTGAATGAATACAACCATGCGCTCCCCTGCGAATCGCGGGCAACCTGGGAGATCCTGTTGAAGATGTTCCTGCGCGGAAAAGGGATTTGAGGCTTGTCGGGCTGCGTATCGATGACCGCACTACGAGACTGATCGAAAACGATCACACGGACCTTGTTCGATCTGGAGAGTTCATCGAGCAAAGCATGGTCATTGATATATCTTTGTGGGTTTCCAAGAATCTGTTCCCTGACCGCGGTCAATTGCTGTTGGATCTGTCGTGAAAGCACCGGGTTGCGGATCAGAAACGCCAACAGGACGATCGCCACAATGCTCAAGGCAACCGTGACCACCAGCGCATAACTTAACCAAAGGCGGGAGCGAAGGGAAGTGAACATGAAAAAGTGACGGTCACACTATACGTGACCATCCTCAGAAACAGACCGATAATAAACTGACAACTGCTCACGCAACCTGGTCAGCAATTGATACAACGCATCCAGTTCATCCTGCGTCAACACCGACCAGGGACGATAAAAATATTCATCCGTCAACTTTTCCACCTGTTCGCGCAGTTCCCCTCCCTTTTGCGTGGGACGAAATGATCCACGAACATCCGCGGGCTCGATCCAGCCGATCTCAACCGCCGCCTGAATCGCGACCTCATACTCCTCCGCCGCAAACCCGCGAAAGGACATTGTCTCCGCCATTTGTTCGGCAGTGGTTGCATCGCCGCTCCAGACCGAATGGAGCACATTCCAGACGATGCCCGCCTGCCCAAAATGCGGGCGCGCCGCCGAGAGATACGAATCGTCGCGATAGGCGAACAGATCCAGGAGCAATTCTCGGACGCGGACGATCAGGGGGCTTTTGTCGTCCGCCACGCGGAAGCGTTTGTAGACCGCCCATTTTTCCGGAGGTTCGGGCGCTTCGAGATTCGCCATCACGATCTGTTTCAACAAAAGCAGGAGTTGTTTCAACTCGGCATCGGGCATGGATTTGAATCGCGCCAGATGAGCATCCCCCACCTGAATGATCCCGCGCACCGCCTCACGCGCTCTTTCTGAAACCTGATAGTGCTCCTCGGGCGTTGGGAAGATCCAACCTTTGACATCGAAGCGGGCGAACATCGTTTCGAACTGCTCGGTGTTGGAAAACGGGTCGCGTTTCTGGAACTCCTCCACTGAAAAATACTCCAGCCCCAATTCGCTATACAGATACAATTCGATCGGGACGTTGTTTTTAACCGCGGCATCCTCGATGCGCGGTTCGGTGATCCCCCAGATCTCCCCGACGATCGCATTGACCAGTGGCCAGAACTTATCGAGCGCTTCAGTGCTCATCGAATTTCAACCAATTTATATCCAACGCCGGTCACTGTTTCGATCCTTGCTGAACTCCCATCGAGTTTTTTGCGCAGGTGAGCCACGTGCACATCCACTGTGCGCGTCTGCCCGTAGAAATCGAAGCCCCAGGCTTTTTGCAGGATCTGTTCGCGGCTGAGGACAAGCCCGCGGTGCTCGGCAAGGGTGAGGAGCAAATCGAATTCCTGGGTGCGCAGGTCGAGGGTCCGGGATGGGAGGCGGGCTTCGCGTCGCGCGGGATCGATGGTCAGGTCGCCGATATGGATCGGCTTTGTCTCATCCGACAACTTGCGTTCGCCGCGCCGTAAAATGGCTTTGACCCGCGCTACCAGTTCACGCGGGTTGAACGGTTTGGTGAGGTAATCGTCGGCGCCCAGTTCCAAACCAAGGATCTTGTCGATATCCTCATCGCGCGCCGTGAGCATCAGAATGGCAGCGTCACTTTGCATGGCGTGCAAACGACGACAAACTTCAAAGCCATCGAGTTCGGGGAGCATGACATCCAGCACGACCAATGCGGGCTGATCGCGCTGGACAGCCTCCAACGCGGACTCACCATCCCGCACGGACACGATGCGATACCCCTC
>DIDP01000014.1 GCA_002418205.1 Anaerolineales bacterium UBA5797
CCCGGCGGTTTGCCAGGCTTCTTGAAGAGAGGGATGGATTGTGAAAAATAGGAACAGTGCGGATTATATGGAGTTTGAGAAAACTGTCAAAGTACGTAGGCGGCAGATATTCCCCTTTAATATCATTATGCGACCTGTAAAAACGCCCCTATTCCCTACGGGTGAACTTGTGTGTGTGGACCGGGAAATGCAACCATAGGATGCCATCGGACACATCAATAATCCTCTTTCCGGGGATTATTCAGAGGCGACACGTTCCTCATACCCCCTGACAACCTTTCGTATCATCGCGCAAAAAACGAAAAAGGATACGAAATGAACACCAAACAAGAATGGAAAAAAGGCTTTACATGGATCGTGCTTCTGGTTTTGACGCCGGCAGTTTTATTCGCTGGACTTAACTTTCAGCAGTTGTATTCCGCATGGACAGTCCGGAGCGAAACACAGCGGCTTGCGAAGCTGGCGGGAGATGCACCGGATAATTTTGAAAATCCTGCGCCACTCATGGAGGATTTCGAGGACGGTCTTTCCACGGCATTTTGGGATTTCACGGTCATCAATGGCGCCGGGCAGGTCTCCAATGAAACCGCCTGGCACGCAGCGGAAATGGAGATCGATCATCAACTCACCCTCCGGCATGTCCAGGATCCGATGTTTGAGACCGAAAGCCCGAAATGGCAGGAACCTTCCAGCGGACAATATAACAATGTCACGTTGATCGGCGACAGTGGGTTTGAACCTACTTCTTCGAGCGATGTGGTTGTGGAGTTCAAAAGCCGGGTGGATGAGAATTTTTATGGAACGGCAGGTGTCATTCTACAGCCGGCCGGAACACTTCAGGCAGATGGAATGTTTGCCCTGCCATTCGATATGTTTGGTTTCTCTGTGATCGGCAGCGAGTCCGCCGTCAACGGGATCAATGGTCCGATTTGTTATCTGGCATTGAATTGGATTCCCGCCGAGGTCCAAGCCATGAACGTGGACCCGGAATTGTGGCATACCTACCAGATCCGTCTGCATCAAGTCAGCAGGATCGAATGGATGGGAACCGTGTCGGTGGACGGGTCGGAACTGTGTCGGATGATGATGCCGGCGTTTGGACCGCTGGAGATCCAGGTCTGGAGCGATAATTATCTGGTGAGCACCCAGCCGCAACGATGGTGGCAGATCGCACCGGTCCTTGAGTTGGGTTTCCAGGATGGTGGGAACAAGGAGTTTCATCTGGATGACATTCGTATCTTTGAGAAGGTTCGGGAATAAACAGGCACTGATCAATACGCCCGGTCGTGAACCGGGCGTATTTTTGCGGGAACGGTAAGCGACACCTACAACCCACCTTGTCTACCTGAACAGTATAGTCACGCCCATGAGTGAGTCGTACCAGTCCAAACAGGAACGCCGGCAACGGTTGTTGGAGTCACTGCCCGAGGGACTTCGTCCGCACGTTTCCGTGCGCAATATCGAAGCTGTGGCAGCGCTTTCTCCGCAGGCACAGACTCGTTTGCTGGAAGCCGTTCAAGCCGGGCTCAAGCGATTGCCGCGTGCGATTGAACAATTACGCGCCGACCCGCAGACTTCCATTGCAGAGCTGATCGCCCCTCCTGCACAACCTGAAACAGAACTGTCTGCACAGAACCACTCTGCATCCATTGGACAGGAAGTGGCGGATCTGATCCAGGAGTGCTTTCCGGATATGCCGCGTGTGTCGGCGGAGGCGCTCGCAGATGCAGACGTGATGCAGGTCGTGCGATCTGTCGCAGAAGCCCATCAGCAGGTCTTCAAGTCCAATCACATCAAGACGGATTTCGTCATGCTGACCCTGTATGGATTGGTACGCCAGACACTCGAACGACTCGAAGAGATCATCGAAGAAACGCCTGCCCTGCGGCAGGTTTTTGAAAAAAACAACGAATGGAGAAAAGAAGAAACATGTTGAAACGTATTGCCTCAACCGGCGTGAACCTGGTGGTGCTGGGCGTGTCAGTTGGAATATTTCTGGTGGCGTTCATCGCCTTGAACGCTCTGGGTGCGGCGCAGAAGCCGCCCACCATTTCTGTATTGTCCGCCACACGCAACTTGAACATCGGCGATGTCATCACCGCAAATGACCTGGCGGTCAAGACCGTCTTTCAGGATGACAACGCCAGTCTGTATATCCCTAGGGAGGAAGTGACTGGTGTAGTCGGCGGCATTGTCGCTCAACCGATTGGGAACGGGCAACCGATCTTCCGCAATGCCATCGTGGCGCCAGCAGCAGAAGGCACGCGCCTGTCGGCTGTGCTGGCTCAATTCCCTGGACACAGTTTATTCCCTCTGCCATTGGACGCGATGAATTTGGTATCGCCCGATGCAGAAGCCTTCCTGCCCGGAGACCTGATCGGCGTGACTGTGGTGATCAGCACCCGACCGCAGCAGATGAGCACACCGACCCCGATGCCGGAATTGGTCATTGATCCTGGGTATATTGAACCGACCGCCCAGCCATCGCCGCTTGAATTGGAGCAGGCAGATGCGATGAACCGCACGTTCCCACCGCTTGCCAAGGATTTGTTCCCAATGGGTGTACGTGTGATCGCGATACAAGGCTTGCCGGCACAGACTGACTCTACTGAGAATAGCGATGGTGGTTCCTCCTTCACGCTTGAAGATACGCAGAAGATGCTGATCCTGCTCGTCCCAAATGAGAGCCGTGAAGTGTTGTCGCTTGCCTTGCAGCAGAGCGATCGTTTGGTGGTCTCGCTCATGGCCCGTGGTGATGAAATACCGTCTGCCGGATTCACCTATTGGGATTTCGAAGACTTGTTCAAGCAGGATCGTGAAGAAGTCCTGGGAGGAGGGCAGTAATGCAAGTTTTGTTACTCGGTGCGGGAACCGTGACATCCCGCTTGAACATGCAGCTTGCGGAACAAGGTCATTCTGTTATCGCTCAGATCGCGGCGTTCACGCCGCAACACATTGACCTGTTCGACTTCCGCGCGTTGGTAGTGGTATCGCCAGAGTCATCGGTATCCCCGGAGAGTCTGGTCAAGGCAGCCGAGCGGGGCAAGTTGATCTTTGTCATCGCGGGTGTCGGCGATGGCATGGCATCCTGGGCGAATGGCGTGGGCGTGCCATCCATTGCATATCCGCCCTCGGATGTGGACATCAATAAGTTGTATGAAGAGATGCGCCGTGCAGATGCTGGCAATCTCGCAGCGGACGACCAGTATCGCAGAGCGGTGCTGGGCAGTGATATGTCGGCACGCATTCAATCGGGCATGGCGGTGCGGAAAATCGCGATCACGTCCCCAAAAGGTGGAACGGGCAAGACGACTGTGGCAGTGAATTTGGCAGTCGCGCTTGCCTTGTCAGGTATCACGACGTACCTCGTGGATGCCGATGGCAATGCCGGCGCACTGCAATATCACATGCGCATGGAACGGGTCAATACGACCATGATCGGTCTCTTGCGGCGTGAGATCGCCAAAGCCAACAAAGGCGTGATGAGTGATGTCGCATCGGGTGCGGCGTATCTCAATGCCTTCACTCCGTTGGAAAATTTACCGACCTTGCGAGTCCTGCCAGGTCTTATCACTGATGATCTGGGCGACGAAGTCTTGCAACAGGAAGCCAGAGTCGCCGAAGTAATTCAAGGCTTGTATGAAGCCGGTGTCGCCGCAGGCGGTGTGGTCATCATGGATGTCGGCATCAACCCTGCGCATGTGGTGCATCGTGCGGCACTAAAGGCAGCCGAAGGGATTGCGATTGTGATCAAGCCGGAAATTCCCGATCTTGCAGAAACGCGCCGCTGGATCGCAAGGATGATCAACTCTCTGGCAAGTGTGGTCGGCAAGGGCAGCGCGCATGAATTCGTCGGCAGCCGCGTCAAGCTCTGCTACAACCAGGTGGTGGGCGATGGTTTCAAGGCGGCACACAAGATGTTGCAACAAGCCTTGAGCGAGGACAAGATCGAACTCGCCTTGATCCCCAATGGCATCATTCCGATTGTCGATCCACGCCTCGCTGCCCAAGCTGTGAACTCGGATCGGCGTGAGGATGTTTTGATCTGGCGGTACAAGAAAGAGAAGTTGGAGGAGCTCGGACCGTTCGCTGATTCATTACTTGGCTTTGCCTCGCACTTCGTGCCGGCAGTTCGTGAAGGTGCTTCACGCATTGGGCTATTGCCGAACGCTCCCAAAAAGCGCGGCTGGTTCGGGAAGGGATAGCCATGTTCGATATTGCAGGCAAAACCATGAAGCCTGTCTCGGAGGTACGATCCTCGGATGAGATGGAGCGCTGGTGGAATGTTCTTGCTGAGGAAGGACGTGCAAAGAAGGCAATTGAGTCGTTGCAGAAGAGTCTGACCTCCACAGAGATCGAAGTGCTGGCTCGTCAGGTCTTTGAAGAAGTGAGTGTCCGTGCGGTGGATGCAGGAGTCTCATTACCCAAGGAATACATCCTGCGGCTGATCGGGGAATTGTCTGGGATGGGTCCGCTATTGGAACTCATTGCCCGTTCAGACATCGAAGACATCGCCATCAACCTGGGGCACATCTATGTGTACACAACCAGCAACGGCTGGGAACATGCGGGTGCTGCACCGGATGGGATCGGCGATGCACTGCGAGTCATGATCGACCGCGCAGGACAACGCGCGCCGACACCCGATTACCCGATTGCCGATGCGATGTTGCAGGTCATGGTTCCGCTTATAGATGGAACGGTTCGACGTAAGGGCGTGCGTATCAATTACGTCATGCCTCCTGCTTCACCCTATGGCGACACGATCACCTTGCGTGTCTCCAATTACCGCACAGCCTCCGATTTGACGCAGGGAAGCCTGGCATTGTTATGTCAGAACAGACTCCCGCCTGTGCCGCGTCCCAAATTCGATCCAAAAGATTTCCCGCGTGGCAATGGCATTCTCACGCCTGAAGCCGCGAATTATTTGTTGAGTGTCATGGTGCATGGCGGGACGCTCGTTATCGCCGGCACGACCGGTTCAGGCAAGACCTTTGTCGGACAGCGCATTCTTCAAGAGATGTTGGACTATTACCCGCGTGGTGCGATCCGTTTGTTTATCGTGGAAGATAGTAATGAAATTATCCTCAATGGTTGGAACGGGGATGGCAAGGCAGATACAGGAAACATCATCTACACTGTAACCCGTCCTGAAATTCGTGGTGGACCACCACCGGTCACCATGTATGACCTGATCCGTTCTGCTTTGCGTTCGCGTCCGCACGGAGTCGTCATCGGCGAAGCGCGTGGCGCGGAAGCATGGGAACTCATTCGTGCGGCAGCCACGGGACATGGACACAGCGCCTTCACGATCCATGCCACCAGCGCCGAGCATGTCTGGCCGCGCTTCTTGCAGGTGGTGCAGGCGCATCCGGATGCGGCGCGCATGTCGGAGATCCAGATCGCGCAGTCGTTTGCAGAAGCAGTCACAGCAGCCGTGTATATCGAACGCAATCCGCAGCATGGACAGATCGTGCGCGAGATCGTGGAGGTGTCCACCATTGTGGAACGCACCGCTGCACGTCCATCCTTTTCCCCGTTGTTCAAATTTGAAGCCGGCAAGGGACTCGTTCCCACCGGCAATCGTCCCATGCGTCCGGGCTTTCGCGCCACGGACTTGAATATTTCTGAATCCATGTTCAAACCATAGGAGACCCATATGGCAAAAAGATCGAAACGATTACCTCAAATGATTGCAAGAGGCTTTGAGATTATGTTGAAGTCCATCCCTGCAGACGCCCTGGTCAACCAAACCGGGGCAGAAGAGGCTATTCAACGCTATCGTGTTCGCCCGGATAATCATCTTACAAGTGCGTTTTCCGATCTGTTACAGGAGATAAATCCTTGTATCGATTCAAAAAAACTGCAGGAGGCAGACGTTGATATCGCCCTCCTGCAAGTGAAGGCAGATCTTAAGTCATGGAGTTTCCAATGAATGATGTGGGAACAACCCATGCTTTTGTGTTGAGTAAAGGGTTTGCGCAGGTCGGCAATCACTCGGCATTGATCGGCGAGGATGACACCAGACGCCTGTTTGCCGAAGTGTATGCCGACCCGGATCGTCCTGATGTGCGACCGCAGGAGGCATACAAGTCCATTCTCTCCTCCATCCAACCTGGCTGGACATTACGTTTACTCCAATTGTTCTGGCCTGACCCGGAACCGAGGTTGGAATTCCAGAAGCAGGTCAGCCAATGGGAAACTCCTGTTTCAGAGGGCTTGGATATTCTGCATCAGGGCTTATCGCTTGCCGTGCAGGAATATCCACTTCCCTTTGTGCGGCGAACTGTATTGGAATTTGTATTACCAGGTGATGAGGGAATTGCCTGGTGGGAGGGACTTGTGGGATTGTGTGCCGGCTTTGGGTTACGAATTCGGTATCTGGATCAAGCAGAAATCGAAGGGTTGACCCGCTGGATATTAAATCCAAATCTGGTATACAAATAAGCTTCTAATTTTGATTAATTTGAAGAAGCCATTAATGAGATTGATATCCTTGTGCAGAACACCGTAACGGACGTTTTGGAACTCGCGGATGGCGGTGAGAGTACCGGGTGAAAAATTGAATGAACTGGCATTTGAACACGTGAAGTAAAGTGTTGGTGGCTAAAGTCTACTCAAAATGAGAGGGACATACAGGCTTCTCCAAACAAGATACGCGCCAGCCACAATGAGCATGACCGCGCTAAGGCGATATACATGTGGAAGGAATCTGCGATACCACTGGGCAATTGCGCCTTTTAGCAACGCCGTACCAAGCGCAACGCCCATCAGGATAACTGCGATGCCCAAAGCATATCCACTGAACATAATTACACCTGAAAGAAAGCCAGAAACTGTAAGACTTGCGCCAACAATGGATATGAA
>DIDP01000019.1 GCA_002418205.1 Anaerolineales bacterium UBA5797
GGCGGCACGCTCATTTTCATCGCCGCGACGCTGCTTTTCCTCCAGCTATGGAATGTGCGCGGCGGCGACGCGCCGGCCAGCCTGAAGTTCTACATCACAGGCATCTTCTATCTGCTGGTCGGCATCATCATCGGCACGGGCTTGTGGCTCAACTGGAGCGCGGCGCTCTACATCAAGGTCCCGCTCGAGGCGCACATCCATGCCAACTCATGGGGCTTCATGTCGCTGGTCTTCGCGGGTTTGCTCGTGGATTTCGTGCCGATGGTCACGGGTGGTCCGCTCGGCGAAAAGAACGCCGTCACCTATATCTACTGGGGCATGACGCTCGGCGCGTTCGGTCTTGTGCTCGGTCCGTGGCTGGGCGGGAGCCTGCCTCCCACTGTTCTGGGTCTGGTCCTGCACCTGGCCGCCACCATCTGGCTGGTGGTCCTGATGATCCGCGCTTTCAGGACCAGCGGCAGATTGAACTACGCCGGGGCGTGGCACCTCGTCTCATCTTACTTGTGGATTCTCGCTCCCGTGCTGGTCGCGCCCCTGATCCTGCTCGGCTTCCTCCAGGGCGGACCCATCGAAGCGACAGCGCCTCAAGCCTTGATCTACGGCTGGGTGCTGCAATTTGGCATTGCCCTCATCCCGTACATTGCGCGGCGCTTCTTCCTCAAGGAGGCGAATCCGCAGCTCGGCGGATGCTGGGGCAGTCTCGCTGCGGCAACACTAGGAAGCGTTTTCGTATGGGTGAGCATATTCATCCTGCCAGCCCGCGGCGTGCTGTATGGGATCGGCTTCGCCCTCTACGCGCTGGCATTGATCCACCCCGTGAAGGAACTCTTCGAGATCGCGCGGGAAGGATTGAAGAAGATCGAAGCTTAGGAGGCAATCATGAACAGGATCGCATCCGTTCTCGCATTTGTGATCGGCGCGATGGCAGTCTTTGCAGGCGGTAAGGTGCTGCTCGGCATCCTGCCCGATTATTACGTGATCAACTGGCTGCCCGTCTACAACTACACGGTGGGCATACTGACGGTCTTTGTCACGGCAGCGCTCATCTGGGTGGGAAGCAAACTTGCCAGACCAGTTGCCACCACCACGCTTGGCATTCACATCCTTGTCATGCTCGTCCTGTTGACCGTTTATCAGAATGTTGTGGCAATCGACAGCATCGTGGCGATGACCGTCCGCATTGCCGTCTGGCTGGTCATCCTCGGGCTGATGTTCCTCCAGATGCGGAGAACGAGGCAGGCGAGAGTCTTTAACCTCGGCGGGTTTGCTCCTCCAGAAGACCGCGGTCCAAAAAGGTGAATTCTGTGCGGTTAATCTGGATCGCCCCCTGCTCCGCAAAACGATACAGGATACGACAGACGATTTCGCGCGTGGTGCCAACGCGGGATGCCATTTCATCCAATGTAAGGTGGCGGGGGACAACATCCTGCTCGGATGGAAATTGCTCGAGCAACAGGCGCGCTACGCGGCTGGTCAACGGCTGGAACGCAAGTTTCTCCACGATCTCGCTGACAAATTGAACGCGCTGGATCACGAGGCGGGTCAACTCCCACGACAACTGTCCGTCTTGCAAAATGAACGGCATAAAATCGTCGCGTGACCACAACAACAATTCACACTCTTCGGAAGCTTTGAGCGCGGCGGGCATGGGAGCGTTCTCGATAAAAAAAGCCAAGCCCCAAAAAACCTCCCCCTCCCCAAACGTTGCCAGCGTGAGACTGCGTCCTTCGGGAGACTCCTTGATTGCTGTGACCTGACCCTTGCGAATAAAGAACAAATTCGCCCACACGACCCCGTTGTGGACGATCCAATCGCCTGTTTGAAATTGGCGAACTTGCGCGCAGACAGATATTTTTTGAAGTGCAGTCTCATCCAAGTGGGCAAAGACATGACTTTGGGCAAGGGGGTTACCTGAGTTCATTTCATCCTGCTTTCTCTCGTTGCGTTGCCGGAAATTCTACAGTGGATTTGCCTTAAGTCAAAGACTTCTTGGTCTTATTGTGATAAATTTCACTTAGCTTAGAAAAACAAGGAACCTGCCATGCAGCGAAACTGGATATCCGTTTTCCTCCTATTCATCATATTTACGTTCATAACGACTGCCTGCGCGAGGAACAATACGGTCTGCCCCGCGGACAAAGCGACGCCTCGCTCCACCCTCAGGCTTGCGGACCTGATCGAATTGCCGCCTCCCGCCTCAGCCTCTTCGGAGTCCATCCAGGTTGAAATCGGCGGCAGGAAGATGGATGTGAACATACTGGTGGACTATCCCCTGTGCAACGACAACTGGAGCGGCGTGGTGTACGTCAGTTGTGACGCGCAGGTGGCGGAGGCGGACCTGGACGCAAACTCAAATCCGCTTTTTCTAAAAGGCTGCAATTTGAACATTGCTCCCAATACGGTTGTGTATGTCGCGGCGCACAACGATGCGCCCTATTACAAGGGATGCTCCTGTCATACGGGAACGTTGCCTTGATTCACAAAAGGAGAATGAAACCATGGAAAGAAACGAAAAACTTGGCGGAATCGTGGCGCTGTCGGCGGGATTGATAGGGATCATCGGGCATTTCGTCATCTTCCTGAATTGGTATGTGCGCGGCATGCACGCGGAAGCCGCAGAGCCGGGATGCGAAATCCTGTTGAAATACATCAATCCTGCCATAGCTGACCTCGGCATCGTGGGCGGGGTGATCTTTCTCGTCAGCGCCTATGGCTTCTTCAACAGGAAGAAATGGGCGTTCCTGCTCTCGGTCATTGCCATCGTGCTATCCTTGCAGGGAGCGTGGTTCGTCAACGTGCCATACATGGCGGCTGGGTTGCCACCGGTCTACTTCATCCTCTTCTGGCCCTTCCTGATCGTTTACTTCCTGATCACGAAATTGGTCGGCAAATTGACGTGGAGCCGCACATTGGTCGGCTTTCTGGCAGGGATGGCATGGGTCTTCTGTCTGATGAACGGAATTGCCAGCCTGAGCCGCATCATCACAATCGGCGCTCCGTTCTTCACACTGGTCCAGCGCATGCACTGGTTCGCGATGCTCGGCTGGGGTATCGTGACCGTGTCCATCCTGATGGGGCCAAAAGAATGGACCTGGGTGCTCGGGTTTACGGCAGGTCTTCTCGAGATCGTGGTTGGCGTTCCGCTCGCGGTTGTCACCGCGCAGGAATTGGGTCGCTTCTCCCTCTTTTCGCTGGCTCCGATCTGCTGTTTGATCCTGGTGGCGATCATGGTCTGGCCTGGAGGGCTTTGGCATCGGTGGACACAAACAGACGAGTTGTCAGAGACCGGCAGCAGATTAAGGATACAGCGCGAGGCCGGGGTGTGACTAAAGTCACTTAATTCTCCTCCTATTTGTGCGATAATTCACAAAAAGGAGTTTGCCATGGATATCCTGTTTCTTCTGCTGACTGGCGCAATCGCTGCGTACCTGTGCTGGTATTTTTTCAGCCGCTACCAGCTTCACAAGGCACTGCATAACCTGTACTACCTGATGGGTTTTGCGGTGCTTTTGATTTCAGGACTCCTGCTCATCTTCCTCGGGCTGGGAATCCTCGCCTCTCCATATGTGCTGACGGTTGCCAGCCTGATCCCGCTCGGCATCTCGATGGGGATCGCCGAGGAATACTTCCCCGCCTGGAAGAAAGCCTTCAAATGGTTCGCCGTGATCGGTTTCCTTGCCATCGCTGTCACCAGCATCGGCGGCATGGATTCGCTCAAGCGGATCGCGGTGCCGGTCTTCCACGGCGTGGCGGGACTGGTCATCTTCATCGGTCCGTTCGTTGCGAAAGGCGCGCCGAAGGGATTCTGGTGGGTGGGCATCGGTGGCGCGTTGATCGGGCTGGGAGGCATCGCGCTGGCATTCATCACGATGGGCTCGCAGTTGTTGTTCTTCAGTCCGTCGTTTGTGATGGCGATCCTTACGCCCCTGCTCTTCCTGATGGCTGGCGCGTACGCATTGGGATTTGCGAAGAAGGGATAAATTATTTATAGGGGCGATCCGGCGGGTCGCCCCCTACAGTGAAATCGTTTCGGAGGCATCTGAATGCAATTTATCAAAACCCGTTTCAACTACCTCTTCAACTCGACCAAGGGATTGATCCTTGTGGCGATCGCGATGGTTGCCGTTGTGACTGCCGTGTTCGGGATGTTATCGGGTCCGATGGCGGAGATGGGTGTGCGTGAGGTGGTGATCAAAGCCCTCGGTATGGACATCGTCCAGGCCGAGCGCGAGGGGCGCATCATCATCCTGTATCACTCCATCGCCATGGCGATCGTCGCCATCGAAGTGTACATGATCAACGGTTTGCTCAAGATCAAGCCGTTCTTCAAGACCGCGGTCAATGCCATCATCACGGTCGGCTACCTCACCACCATGATCTTCGGGATGGGCTTCGCCTACTTCGGCCACAACTGGGCATTCCACGGACTGTACATCTTCGGCCTGTCGCTGATCTTCTTCGCGGGCGTGCTGTTGTGCATCGCGCTCTGGCCCTGGAATAAGGAATATCACGTCACCGATAAAGATTACGCCCACACCAAAAGCGGACTCGACCTCGAACGCACCGCATTCTTTGCCACCGCCGTGACCACGGTCATCTCGGCGTTGTTCGGTGCGGTGCCGGGGTCGTTCTTCGGCAACGGCTTCGAGGTCTTCCTCGCCGAGAACATCATCCGCCTGCCCGAAAAGACGACGATGGAGTACTCGGTCATCGGTCACCTGCACATCATGCTGGCGCTGATCTGCATCATGATCACGCTCATCATCGGGCGCTGGCTGAACTTCAAGGGCGGCTGGCACAAAGCCGCCATGCCGCTCATGATCCTCGGCACCATTGTACTGAACCTGGGTGTGTGGGGCGTGGTGACCCCGCTGGAGCCCATCGCGCACATGATCATCTACGTCGGCGCGACCCCATCCATGCTGGCGGCGTTGTTCCTGCTGATCTGGAGCTGGGGCAAGCTCATCCGCGAAGGGACGGCAAACATTGCCAGACCGACCTTCGGGCAAAAGCTGCGGGCGTTGCTGCGCGACCCGCTCCGCTTCGGACCGACCTGGCAAATGCTCTTCATGAACTTCACCACCAGCGGCATCGGCATCTTCATGGCGGTCCGCCTCGACGAGATCTTTCGCGTCTGGCCCGCCCGCGAGGAACGCATTGAACTGACCGGACACTGGCACGTGCTCTCCGCCATCGTCGCCACCATCATCCTGTTTTACTACGGCGACATGATCGGGCTGAAAGGCAGGGTCCGCCAGTGGTACGGCTGGCTCATCATCGTGCTTTCTGATATCGCCTTCGCCTCGGTCACGGCCTTCGAGATGAAACGGCTATTCATCACAGAAGCGGAACAACAGCCACTGGTAAACGGGCTGATGTACGCCATTGACTTCGGCCTCGGCATGTTGCTGGTACTGCTCGCGGTCGTGATGGTCTGGAGGTTGATCGACCTGTTCAAGAACAAGGGGCGCTGGACTGAAGAACAGACTCACGAACTCGCGCAGGAGGTGAATCAATGAGAAGCCTCCTCAACATTATGTCGTTGCGAGCGAAGCGAAGCAATCTCCTCGCTCGATGGGATTGCTTCGTCGCTGTGCTCCTCGCAATGACAATGCTCGCCTCCTGCGCCCCGGTTGATCTCAATGCTCCGATGCCCGTCTTCGATACAAGGATCGACCCGGACACCTGGGCGCAGATCCCCGCCGGTGAGTTCCATTTCGGTCAGCATGAAGATGTGGAAACGACCGACGCCTACGAGATCATGATCACGGATGTCACCACCGCCCAATACGCGGACTTCCTCAACGCCGCGCTGGCGGATGGCTATGTCCAGCTCGACGGCGAACAACTCGTCGGCTTTTACCCAGGCGACGAGTTTCGTGGCGTCAAGCACGAGGAGAAGATCGAAGCGGGCGATTGGATCTTCATCCCATTGAACGACCCGTCGCAGAGAGTCAAATTTAACGGGACCAGTTTCACGGTCCAGCCCGGATACGAGAATCACCCGATGACGATGGTCTCGTGGTTTGGCGCGTGGGGCTATTGCGGATATTACGACTGGCGTCTGCCCACCGAATTGGAATGGGAAAAAGCAGGTCGTGGTGCGGATGAACGTCCCTTCCCGTGGGGCGACGAGATCGCGCGTGAGAACGCCAACTTCTATTCGTCGCGCGACCCATTCGAAGATATGAGTTCATTCGGCTCGCGCACCTCACCCGTCGGCTTTTACAACGGACAGAAATACGGCGACTATCAGACGCTCGCCTCCGCTTCTCCCTACGGACTGTATGACATGGCTGGCAACGTCTGGCAATGGACAGGGGATGTCTACGATGGGATGCACTACCGGTTTATGCGCGGCGGCTCGAAGGATACCTACGATATGGATTTGCGACTCTGGGTCCGCAACAACGCAACACCCACGTATTACAGCCCCGGTGTTGGGTTCAGATGTGCGCGATGATGAGACGGGAATAAGCAGATGGACAGGCATCCACGGAAGCATGTATACTTGCCGTCTGATATATTCCAGATTTTTATCCGTGCATTTCACAGGAGTCCATCGTGTCCAGCATCATCAACAAAATAAAACTCTATATCCCCCTCATCAAGTCGCTTCAAACGGGACTTCTCCTCGCCACCGGCATTGCCGGTTACCTCAGCGCGCACGCGCCTGTGCACATCCCCACCCTGATCGCGATGTCCATCAGCCTCTTCCTCGCCATCAGCGGCTCGACCATCATGAATATGTGGTACGACCACGACATCGACGCGAAGATGAAGCGCACGCACAAACGTCCCGCTGCCTCGGGGGAATTGAGCCGTAATGAAGTGTTCTGGGTTGGGGTCGTGGTGTCCGCACTGGGCATCGGCTGGGCTGTCTTGATCGCCCCGTTATACGGGCTGGTCGTTTTCGCGGGCTGGTTCTTCGATGTGGTGGTTTATACGCTCTGGCTCAAACGGGTCACCTGCTGGAGCATTGTCTGGGGCGGCATCTCGGGCGCCATGCCCATCCTTTCGGGTCGGGTGCTTGCGGTGAATCAAATTGACCTGATCGGGATCCTGCTTGCCCTCTCCATTCTCTTCTGGATCCCCACGCACACGCTCACCTTCTCCCTCAAATTCCGTGAGGACTACTCCAACGCGGGCGTCCCCACCTTCCCCTCCACTTATGGCGAGGCCTTCACCAGGGCGGTCATCGCGCTATCGTCGGTTCTGGCGGCAGTCGCAATCGGTTGGGCAGCCATTCTGATCGGCCTCAGCGCCGGTTACCTCCGCCTCATCGCAGTGCTCACTGCCGGTCTGCTTCTCCTCGCCTTTGCCACCTTCCGCGTGCAATCCGAGCGCGCCAACTTCAGCCTGTTCCGCTACGCCTCGCTGTACATGCTCAGCGCGATGATCATCCTGGCAATGCAGGCGTTCTGACATGAGAATGTCCGTCCTTGATCGTATCCTGCTTCTCCTGATGTGCCTGCTGGCGGCATATCAGATCGTGGTCGGCATCGACGCAATGGACGAAGCGCCCATCATCGCCTATACCATCGCGTTCGGCGTTCTATTAATTGCCGGACTCCTGCTCATCATCCTCGGATTCGAGGCGCTGGATTCGCCGATCGTGGTGGTGGTCTCGACGATCATCCCCCTCAGCATGGCAACGGGACTGGTCTGGCAGCACCTCGCTTCATTCCGGACCTCCTACCTGCTCTTCGCCCTGATCGGATTCGCCGCTGTGACCTTCACCCGCTCGATCCGCATGGACAACCTGCTGCCCGTGATAACCATTGCCATCGTCCACGGCATCCCAGGCTTGACGATCTTCCTGCTCCCCATCATCGTTTCCCTGCGGGGGGAAACCGAGCCTCTCTTTTCGCTCGTCGGCATCGGCGGCGCCTTGATTGGCATCGGCGGTTTGCTGCTCTCGTTCCTGAGAACCGGCAGACCGATCCTGCCAAAAGAAACGGTTCTCAGGGTTTTACCCGGACTGCTCCTGCTCATGACGGTCTTTTTTGTGGCAGGGTTCAAATATGGATAACCGTGGAGCGAGACGATGGTCTCGCTCCACTTTTTTATACAAAAGGAGTATGCAATGTCCAATAACAGCTTCATCGCAAAGTTCCTGCGCTTCATCGGCATCCTGCTGATGGCATTGACGGGGGGATTCACATTACTCGGCGGCATCGGCACATCCTGCGCCGCGTTCAATCCCACCGGCTTCGGAGAAAGCATGGCACCGCTGGCTCCCTTCCAATGGCTGTACATCCTGTTCGTGTTGACCGGTATCGCCATCGGCGTCTGGGGCATCTGGGCGACGGTCAAACTCGTGAAAGGTGCATCTGATTCCTACAGGATGAGCCTCCAGGCATTGGTCACGGGTGTGGTGATCGGCTTCATCCACATTTACACCTCGCGCGCACTGCGCGGCAAATCCATGCCTGTGGACGCGGTGGTATACATGACCGTGTTGACTCTGGCGGTCTTCCTGCTTTTCCGCATCCCGGGAATCTGGCAGGGCGTGAATTTCGAAAAGGGAAACAGGAACAGCAACAGGATGGCGGGAGGCACCGCCGCAATCCTGCTCGGGCTGATGACCCTGACGATCCAATACACCATGGGACCGACGCATACCTGGAGCGGAGTCAACTATGCCGATGCATTCAACACCGGCATGACCCTCACCGGCATCGGGCTGTTGCTCCTGGGGACCGGGATCTTCGTCAGCGTGAGAAATGTCAGGGTAACGGCAGGCAGGCGTCAGGTCCAGGCGCGAGGCGTATAAAATCCCGAATCCCGGCGCTATAAATTGTCGTGATACACTTGGGAAAATTCCTGCAGGAATGTCCGCCATTCCTGCAAGATGATCAAGCCATGATATTTTCCTACATCACCAATTTACAGTGCTCGGGCTGCAGCAGGGAATATTCCCACAGGGAGGTTCATACCTTCTGCCCTGATTGCAATTCACCTCTGCTATCCATCTATGATTTGGAGAGCGTCCGCAGGCAGATGGACCGGTATGAGATCTCGCGGCGCCCGAAAGGCATGTGGCGCTGGCACGAGGTGCTCCCGGTCATGGACCCGGAAAATATTGTTTTCCTTGGGGAAGGCGATACCGCATTATTGCAGGTTCCCAACCTGGGAATGGAACTGGGGCTGACGAACCTATTCGTCAAGGATGAAAGCTCAAACCCGACTGGCTCGTTCAAAGCCAGAGGGCTGGCGGCTGCCGTTTCCAAGGCGAAGGAACTCGGCGTTGAGAGGGTCATCATCCCCACCGCGGGCAATGCCGGCGGCGCGATGGCGGCTTATGCCGCGCGTGCCAACCTGCAGGCCGTGATCTATATGCCTGGGGATACGCCGCGCGCGAACATCGAAGAGAGTCGCATGGCGGGCGCGGAGGTCATCCTGGTCGATGGCTTGATCAGCGACGCGGCGGGCATGGCGGGCGAGAAGGCGCGCGCCGAAGGCTGGTTCGATCTCTCCACGTTCAAGGAACCGTATCGGGCTGAGGGCAAGAAGATCATGGGGTATGAACTTGCCGAGGCCTTCGAGTGGAACCTGCCGGATGTGATCATTTATCCCACCGGGGGCGGCACGGGGTTGGTGGGCATGTGGAAGGCGTTCGCCGAACTTGAAGAATTGGGCTGGCTGAGGAATACAAAACGACCGCGCATGGTGGCCGTGCAGGCGGAAGGTTGCGCACCGGTCATCAAAGCCTTCAACGAAGGCGCGGAATTTTGTGACTTTTGGACCGACGCGCATACGATCGCTTCCGGCTTGCGGGTGCCAAAAAGTTTTGCGGATGCACTGATCCTGAAGGACTTGCGCGTGAGCAATGGGACGGCGGTTGCGGTCAGTGACGAATCGATCCTGGAGGCGCAGAGGCGACTTGGCAGGCTCGAGGGAATCTTTGCGGCGCCAGAGGGCGCGGCGACAGTGGCCGCCCTCTGGCAACTGCTGGAGCAAAAGTGGATCGCGCCGGAAGAACGCGTTGTGTTGTTCAATACCGGCTCCGGTTTGAAATATCTCGATTAATTCATAAAATGATAACAAGGATCAAACCCGCCGATGGCGGGTTCGATTTTTATTTGATGGTGCAGTCCGGGGATGGATCAGGGAAATTTATTTGACCGTAAAGCCCACGTACATGCCGTGCTGGTAATGTTCCTCATTGTTATCGTTGATGTTGCAGATCAGCACATAGTTGCCCGGTTGGAGGTTGACCTTCAGGTCGGCAGCCTGCCCCGGCTCCACCTCCACCTCGTCGATGTGGGTGACACCGGCGCCGTTTTCATCCACGGCGCCTTCCGAGTTCATGGGCAGGGCATCGGGAGCAAGGTCGGTTTTGAAAATGACGAACTCATGTTTCAGGTCGGTCGCGTCATTGTGCACGTGGAAGACAATATCACCGGCTTTCGCACTATCCTGGGAAAGCGTGATCTTGAAGGTCGTCAGCGCTGCATCGATCTTTGTGGGTCCGCCGCATGCCGCCAGCAGCGGCACGATGAGGATGGCAAGTGCAAAGTAGACAAGTGACTTTCGGGATCTCATTTTAATTCTCTCCTTTGGTTAAAGATATCAATCGCCATTCAATCCATCTCATTGTCACAGAAAGCCCTCAAAAAATCCTTATAAAAGCCATTGACCAACTTAATCCCAACTTAAGCATCCCGCATATCAGGACAGATCACCCGGTTACCGGTCAGGCCTTCCGTAACGGGCACATTCGATGCCGGGAGGAACAACAATCCAACTTGAAGTTGTTCGAGTGCCCTCTCGATCCGGGAGGCAGAGAAATCCGGCAGTGATTTCCACTTCAAGCCGGACAGTTCGGGCTGGAGCGTCAAGTCGAAATGTTCATCGAGGACGAACGCGATCAGCGATTGCGCCAGGCGATGCGAGAGCATCTTTGCATACGAGATCAGATGCACATCCTTCAGCGGTTCGTTGACAAGGACCGCCATGTCATTGGGCTGGGTTTCACCGGAGACAACCCACAGGGGGCAGGAAAATGCCTCCAGAAACCGCGACACAGTCTCCCGGTCAGGCATGAGGCGGAGAGGCAGGAAGAGTCCGTCGATGGATGTGACAGCCCGATTCAGGGTGTCCATTGCAAAATCAGCCAGCAGGCGCGTCTCGATCACGACACCGGCGGCACGCGCGCCCGTTTCCACGTGTGCGGCTCTCTCGTCAAGAGTCCCGGTTTCATTTTCCGATCCGGTGTGCAGCACCTGCAGGGGTGCGCCCAACCGGGCGGCGACATGGAATGCCAGATAGGTCGCGTGCCAGCCCTGGGCGCTGCCATCGTGTAAGAGTGTGAATCTCTGCATGTTGACAAACCGTCGAAATGCGTTCGATTAAAGTATATGAGGCGGCGCATATGCGCCGCCTTAATCGGGCTTATTGGATTCCTTTCGATGAATTAAGCGGTTGCGATGGGTAGAGTGAGAACGGCCAGCGCACCGCCATCGGGATGGTTCCTGAGTTCGAGGGTCCCGCCGTGTGCCTGTGCCAGTTGCCGTGCAATCGCCAGCCCCAGCCCCATGCCCTGTTTGATACGCCGCCCCACATCACCTTGATAGAACGGTTCAAAAAGGCGCTCGATCTCCTCCCTTGAGAATCCCGAGCCGCTGTCATGCACCTTGATACGGATTCCGTTTTCATCCGCACGTTCCGCATGGAGACGGATGACGCCGCCGCGCGGCGTGAACTTGATGGCGTTATCGACGAGGTTGCCCATGATCTGATTCAGCCTGCGTTCATCGGCATAGGCGGATGGGAGACCCGCTTCGATCTGGACCTCAAGCCTGATCCCGCGTGAATCAGCCAGCGACCAAAACCGGGTGGCAATGCCCTGCAGGAAAGGTTCGAGCGCCAGCGCCGAAGGATGCAGTTCAATGGGACGGTTCTCAGGCTGGGCGGCCAGGGTGATATCATCCACCAGACCTTCGAGGCGGTGAATGGTCTGTCCCATATTGACCAGCAGGTCATCGGCGAGATCGGCATCCTGTATCGCCCCCTTGCGCAGGCTTTCGATGCCCAGTTGAAGTCCCGCCAGCGGACGCGCCAATTCGTGCGCCACATTTGCCAGAAGAGTCCTTCGTACCCTGACCTGCTCCTGCAATTTCCCCGCCAGTTGATTCAGATAACTGGAAAGATCTCGCAGTTCGGTTGGTCCCTCCTCCGGGATGCGCAGATGATAATCGCCCTCCGCGACGGTGGCAGCCAGTCCCTGGGCGCGGGTGAATTGGCGCGAGAAATAATTGGTCAATAACGTGCTGCCGCCCGCCCCCAAAAGGATGACGAACAGAATGGCTCCCGCGAGGATCAGACGCAGGCGTGCAATATAGGCATCCAGATATTCGATGGGCATGAGCAGGCAGACCATGCCAATTCGCTGCTGCGATGCGTCAAAGACCGGCGAGGCGGCATACAGGCTGGTCGATTCCTGCTGCATATCGACGATCGTCGAGAAGCTGTTGTCTTTCAGATAATATTCCGAGCTTAACTGCAAAAACAGATCGGCTTCCCTGGGATTCACAGTGTCATGCACAAGTTCATGGAGCACCCCCGAATTATCCACATAAACCGCCCGTATATTCCCGTCGATTTGGATCTGGGGAAACTCCTCCCATTCGAATACAACACTGCCATGTTCCCCGATCTCATGACCCACCACATTCGACAACAGTTCAACACGCTGGATCAGCAGTTTCTGGAGCTCCTGGGTAAGCACGTGATATTCATTGCGTGACCAGATGAAACCGATCGCCCCCAGGGATGTCGCCAGCAGGATCGCATGGCTGATGAAAAGATAGGCTCGAATGCTCAACGATCTTTTCATGGCACGAACTTATACCCGACCCCGCGAAGGGTCAGGATGTGCCTGGGGTTCGACGGATCCTCCTCGATCTTCATCCGCAGACTGCGGACCTGCACGTAAAGCACCTGCGGCTCGCCGACAAATTCAACGCCCCACACCCCCTCCACCAGTTCCTCACTGGTGAAGGCGCGCTCCGGGTAGGACATGAACATGTGCAACAACTCAAACTCGCGCGGCGCAAGGTCGAGATCACTTCCGTTCTTTTTAGCGGTATGGGAAACGGGATTCAGCGCGAACGGTCCGACAATAAGTGGTTCTTCCGCGGGGCGCGGTTCTGTGATCGGGCGTGAAATGCGCCGCAACACGGCACGCAGATGCGCCAGCACGATGTCCGCACTGAAAGGCTTGGTGATGTAGTCGTCCGCGCCGATCTCGAGCCCGACGATCTCATCCAATTCGCGGCGGCGCGCCGTCAAAAAAATGACCGGCAGATCGCGTCGCGCCTTGAGCTTCTTGCAGAGGTCGAGTCCGTTGTCGTCGGGCAGACCGATATCGAGGATGGCTGCGTCGAACGGATTTCGTCCGGCGAGTTCCAAGGCGCTGTGCGCCGTGCTGGCAGTCGAGACCCTGTACCCCGCCTGTTCAAGATTGAACTTCAACCCCTTGCAGACGAGGGGATCGTCATCCACAACCAATACATGGAAATTCGGCATGATGTTCAGTTTACCCCTTAGTATGTCCAAATGCAAATCCGGCGCAAACGGATTCGCGAATCCATCATACGATCATGGGCATCACGATCATGAGGACAAGGATCAATGGAATGGACAACACACACCCTGCCATGAAGAGATAACCGAATACCTTCGAATCAAATTTCAAGTGCATGAAATACAACAACACCAGCAAAACCTTGACGACCGCCAGCACGATCAGGGTCGGCAGTTTGACCGCCTCCTGCTGAACATAACTCACGAGGGTTTCGACCAGGGTGAAGACAGCCAGAGCGATGAAGATCAACAGGTAATTGGGACGATTTTTCACTTCCATGCCGCCTCCTAGATCAGGTAAATGATCGTGAACAGGATGATCCAGACGATATCCACAAAGTGCCAGTACAAACCGAAGTTCTCGATACCGAGATGATTCTCCTTGGTG
Source organism: Anaerolineales bacterium UBA5797 (assembly GCA_002418205.1). Taxonomy (GTDB): domain Bacteria; phylum Chloroflexota; class Anaerolineae; order Anaerolineales; family Villigracilaceae; genus Defluviilinea. The sequence continues at coordinate 13,979 of DIDP01000019.1, forward strand.
AACGGCATTCGTCGATGACCAAAGAGAAGATAGACCGCCCAAAGGATGCCCACAAAAACATGCGTGCCGTGCAAGCCGGTCACGGTGAAGAAGGGTGAGCCATACGTGTTTCCAAGATCCACACCCGCCGCGAACAACTCGCTCCACTCGAATGCCTGCCCGCCAAGAAAGATCAACCCCAGCACGATGATCATGAGCATGTTATTGCGCAGTCCCTTTTGATCGCCTTTGTAACTGATGGCTTCGAGGGCGCGCACAACAAAGTAACTGCTCGTCACGAGTACGAACGTATTCAAGGCAATGATGGGAATGCTCAAATGCTCGCGGAACTGGGCATCATAATCCGTGTGGGTCAGGCGCGTGAAAGCGATCAGCAGGATCAATGAGATGAAGAACACCACCTCCCCGCCGAGAAAAACCCAGATCCCCAGCTTCGTATTCTCTTGTTGTGCAACAGGCGCGGTTTCCTGCATGTGCATTTCACTCATGATGTTCCTCCCTGTCTTCGGCGCGGTTCTCCAGCGTCCAGCCTGCGATCGAGACCAGCAGACCCACCACCCCCAGGATGCTGACAATGATACTGGAAACCACACCAATGGAAATCAACACCATCGAGAAAGCCAGCGCGATCGGCCAGTAACTTGGTGCGGGCAAATGAACTTTGGGTTTTTCCTTCATTTCAACTCCTATAACGATGACTTTGCGAACCCATCCGGCACATGCCGTTCAGAATTCGTGAACCACTGGAGAAATGTAACTCCCAACGCCAGCAGCAGGAACATATGTGTCGGCAGCCACATCAACAGTCCACCCAGGTGCTGATCCTGCAAGGCATCCAGGCCAAACGGATGCGGAGCCTTCACGTAAAAGGGATACAACGGTGCACGGGCGAAGGTCAATATCGAAGCCAGCGCCGTGCACGGTACAGCCAGCAAAAACAGATACAACATGCGCGCCGGCGGTTCAGGCTTCGGGACGATGGCTCCCTCCGCTCCCATCACGGGCCACCAACCGATCAGCCCCGACCCGATATAGGTCAGATGCTCGAAGATATGGATGGCTTCGTTCTCCTGTGCAAGTTCATAGATGGAGGGGATGTGCCAGAAGAACATCACGCTGACGAACGCAACATACGCGGACATTGGAACTGCCAGCCGCTCGAAAAGCCGGTTCCACCCCTTGGGCGTCATCCTGTCCACCAGCCAACCCGGCGTACCGATCACCCACAGCGGAGCCGTGCCAAACATCAACAACAGATGCTGGACCATGTGCGCACTGAACAAATACTCGTCGCCCAACTCATCCAATGGCGAGACCAGCGCAATCAATCCGATCAACGTCCCGGCATGAAAAGCAACCTGCCGAAACACAGATGTATTTCCAGTCTGTTTCACCGCGAGGACATACAGCGCGGTCCACACGCTGAATCCGATCACCACGCTCGGATACCACGTCCAGCCAACCTTCAAAAGTTCACTCATACCAGATATAACGCCACGAACAACACCAACCAGACGGCTGCCACGTAATACCAGAACCAAACGCCCAATTCCACGGCTTCATGGCGGGATGCGGAAAAATCTCCCAGGCTGGCTCGCAGGTAATTGAGACCGAGGAACACCACGCCGCCCAGCACATGCAACGCGTGGAAGCCCATCAATGTAAAGAACACGCCGCCAAAGGATGGGTCACTGATATGCAAACCTGCATGACTGAATTCATAGATCTGCCCGGCGACAAACAGCAGCCCCAACAGCACAGTGGTCAACAGGTAATTTCGCAAAGAGGTTTGACCATCCGTGCGGATGGAAACCAGGGACTGCCTCGCCACGAGTGTGCTGACAAACAGGACCGTTGTGTTGATCAGTGGAATTGTCAGGCGGGTCAATGTGTGAGGAATATTCCATGAAACTGAATCACGTAGAGCGGCATATGCCACGAGCAGGGTGACAAAGAAAACCGATTCAGTCCCAAGCGTGATGAGAAGCGCCAGTTTCCCGGTGCTTGTGCGGCTCATGGGAGGGATCGAAGCCATCGACCTCATGCTTCGTTCCTCCAATCTGCCAGTTCAGGATGTTTCCTGTCCCAAAGTGGACGGCGGCTGCGTACCGATGGAATCTCGGCAAAGTTATAAGCAGGCGGCGGGGAACTGGTCGTCCATTCGAGGGTGAAACCATCCCACGGGTCTTCTTCGTGAGTCGGCGCCTTCAGCATGGTGACAATATAGTTGATCACGAAGAGAGCGATGCCAACTGCAATGATGAACGCACCGATCGTTTCGACGAAGTTCCATAGTTCCCAGCCGCGGCCTGGACCATAGGTATAAATACGTCTTGGCATGCCCTCGATGCCAAGCACATGCATGGGCATAAAGACCAGGTTCATACCGATGAACAACAGCCAGAAATGCCACTTCCCCAATGATTCATTCAGGAGTCTGCCGGTCATTTTGGGGAACCAGTAATAAATGCCGGAGAAGATGCCGAAGATGGCGCCTCCGAACAGCACATAATGGATGTGCGCCACCACATAATAGCTGTCGGTGATCTGCCAATCGACCGGAACCACAGCCAGATGGATGCCGTCCAGGCCTCCGATGAGGAAAAGCGCCACGAAGCCGATGGCAAACAGCATCGGGGAAGTGAAGCGCAGTTTTCCCTTCCACATGGTCCCCATCCAGGCAAAGATCTTCACGCCTGTCGGGACACCGATCAGGAAGCTATCCGCTGAGAAGAACAGCAGGGAAACCGTCGGCATGCCGGTGGCAAACATGTGATGCGCCCAAACAGTAAAGCCCAAAAAACCGATGGCGATCGTTGAGAAGACCACTGCGGCATAACCGAACAAAGGCTTGCTCGAAAATACCGGGATGACCATCGAAACAATGCCCATTGCGGGCAGGATCAGGATATACACTTCAGGATGACCAAAGAACCAGAACAGATGCTGCCATAGCAGGGCGGTTCCGCCTTCGGCTGTATTATAGAAATGTGCGCCAAGTTGACGGTCAAGCAGGAGAAGCAAAACAGCGGTGGTCAGCGAGGGCAGGGAAAAAACCGCCAGAAACGAGGTCACGAACGTGGTCCAGACGAAGAGCGGGATCTTGGTCAGCGTCATGCCGGGCGCGCGCAGTTGAATGATCGTGACGATAAAGTTGATCGAGCCGATGGTTGTCGCCAGGCCCAGCATCAGGATGCCCATCACCCAGAAATCCATGCCATGCGTGGGAGAATACAATTTCTCGGTCAACGGGGCATAGCTGAACCAGCCATCGTTCGGCGCTCCGCCAAACAGGAAACTGCTATACATGAACACGCCGCCGAAGAGGAACGTCCAGTAGCTGAGCGCGTTCAACTTCGGGAAAGCCATATCGCGCGCACCGATCATCAACGGGACGAGATAGTTGCCGAACCCCGCCGCCAGCGGCATGACCACCAAAAAGATCATGGTGGTGCCGTGCATGGTAAAGATCTGGTTGTAGGCTTCGGGGCTGAGAAACTTATTGTCGGGCTGGGCAAGCTGAATGCGCATGAGAAGCGCCTCCGTCCCTCCGACCAGAAAAAAGATAAAGGCGCTGAACAGATAGAGGATGCCGATGCGTTTGTGGTCAACGGTCATGATCCACGAAAGCAAGCCGTTCGCGCCCAACTCGCGTCTGTGAGACATTCCTTGTGCCTGAATGGTCATGATTCCCTTTCCGTTACTTGAGATTCAAAAGATATGAAATGATTTGATCGCGTGTCTTGGGCAGGATCTTGATATCCATATCGTTGCCCGGTTTCATCGCCTGCGTATCTGCAAGCCAGCTGCGCAGGTTCTCTTCGTTCAGATCGAAAGTGCCGCCCGCAAAAGTGGAACGTGAGAACAGGTGCGCAAGATTCGGCCCAACCTTTTTCGTGTTGAGGTCGGATGGGTCGAGCGAATGGCAGGCTGCACAGGCGCCGGTCACTTCCATGTATCCGGCTTGTTCGTCCTCCGTTTGCGGCTGGTAGGCGGGCTTCTGCTGGTTGGCAACCCAGGCATCGAAGTCCTGTTGCGAATCAACGATTACTTTAAATCGCATGAGCGCATGTTCCGTGCCGCAAAACTCCGCACATTGACCCAGGTATTCCCCGACCTGATCGCTCGTCAACCACATCGTATTATGCTGGCCGGGGACTACATCCGTTTTACCGGAGAGCTGCGGCACCCAGAAACTGTGGATGACATCCACCGATTCAAGCTGGACCTGGACAGTTGCCCCCTTCGGAATGTGCAGTTCATTCGCTGTGACAATTCCCAGGTCCGGGTAATCGAACTCCCACCACCAGCGATGACCCACCACGCGAATGTTCAGGTCACTTTTCAGGTGAGAAGGAGCGGCAACCGCGTTCACCGTTTGAACCGTCATGATGAACAGCACAATGACCAGGAGGATCGGGATGACCGTCCATGTGACCTCGAGCCGCATATTGCTGTGGATCTGCGCGGGCAGTTTTTCGTTATTTGCCCGCTTGCGGTCGCGCACCAGGATCAAGATCAATGCGCCCTCCACCAAAACAAAAACCACGAGTGCCATGATCAATATGATTCGGTAGAGATTGGCTTCGTGGTTCGATATGGATGAAGCAGGTTCAAGAAAAGTCGGTGATGGCTGGCAGGCACTCAGTAAAATTGCCAGCCCCATCAAAACGCCAAATTTACGAAACATGCCCATGTAACTCCTCGATGAAATTGGAACAGCCCAACTTCCATTCTAAAAAGATCGGGCAATATCATCCTTAATGATGGATAGATTCGATTTAAGCGTCAGTTAAGAAGCGTAGCAGTGAAAAATACAGAAACTCGTGGCGATCGCTGGCCGACCGTCGGTATGTTGCTGAAGACACTCGATGAGGTGAATGTTGATCTTGATACTTGGACAGAGTGATCTACCCAAACGTAAACTGCTTGGGCTGCTGTGAGACCAGTTCGTCCAGTTGGCGCAAGTGGGGTAAAGAACCTTTGACCATCGATATCGTGCTTGACCATGTGCATGACTTCAAGGATCGATTGGAAGTTGAGTGCATCCCGGCACATTGGGGACCGGCAGACAAAAACCAGGCTGAAAGATACAGGAAGTGGGACATCTTGCAGGTACAATGGGGATTGCCACGCTATGAACGCCTCGACTCCAGAATTCCTGAAAAGGCTACGAAAAATTGTCCAAGCCGAAGCGGACGCTCAATATCGCGCCCTGGAAAAACAATGGTCGCGTCCGCTACAAGAGCGAGTCGCGAGAGGGTGGGCCATTGAGGGACTGCGCATCGAGCAGATGAAGAATGGGATCATCCGCCTCTCGTGCGTCACGAATGACTCACGCTTCCGCGAAGGCGATCTGGTTCTGCTTCACCGCGATGGTCCCCACGATCCAGATGCCCTGCACTGCGAACTGCAATACGATGGGGAAACCGATCTCGAAGTCAGCCTGATTCGCGGCAACGAAGTTTTTCTGGCTTCCAATCCTGATGGCTGGGTCATGGATCAGGACTGGTTCGACGCCAGCCCGTTTTATCTGGAGGCGCTGAACGTGGTTGCCGATTCCCAGTTGGGACGATCCACGATCCTGCCTCTGCTTCAAGGTTCCCTCTTCCCCAAAATTGACTACGCTCGCTATGAGCGCGCCCGGGGGGAATTGCAGAACAACGGTCTCAACGAAAGCCAGGTGGAGGCAGTTGCGTTATCGTATGCAACCGACCTGTTACACCTGATTCAGGGACCGCCTGGTACAGGCAAGACTCTCATGCTGGCACAGCTTGCGCGCCTTTTGGTGGCAGATGGATGCCGCGTCTTCGTCACTGCACTCACCCACCGAGCCATCCACAATGCGCTGAACAAAATCCCGCAAGTGGATGAAAGCATTCCCGTCTGCAAGATCGGCGAAGGAAGGCACACAAGCGATCTCGATGTTCCGAATTTCGAGAGATTTGATCAGTCGCGCTTTGGGGAAAACAGCGGCGGGTATGTGATCGGCGCCACGCCCTTTGCCCTGCAATCCAGAAGATTATCCGGCGTTGAATTCGACGTAGTGCTCTTCGACGAAGCTTCGCAAATCACCCTGCCGCTGGCGATCATGGGGATGCTGGCAGGTAGCAAATACATTTTCATCGGCGACGAAAATCAACTGCCGCCGGTCACGGTTTTTTCGGCGGCGGAAGCCACGCAGGTGTCCATCTTTGGTTATCTCGCGGGTCGTGGCAACGAAACCATGCTGGATGTGACCTATCGTTTGAATGACGTGCTGACGCAGTGGCCCAGCCGGACGTTCTATCGCAATGAACTTAAGTCAAGTGAAGAAGCGTCAAAGAGACGTCTGAATTTGTCACCCGAAACGACACGTTGGGATTTCGCCCTGGATCCTGCCTCGCCTGCGGTCTTTCTCGACCTCTGCCATCAAAATACCACAGTGCGCAGCCGCATTGAAGCAGATGTCGTCATGGAGTTGATCCTTTCCCTGTTCATGCGGGATGTATCACCGGAGGATATCGGGGTCGTCGTCCCTTATCGCGCCCAGAGCCGCCTGATACGCAGCCTGATCCGCGGAAATCTGCTGGATAACGATCTCGCCAATCGTCTCGTGGTGGATACGGTCGAACGAATGCAGGGGCAGGAACGCGAGGTGGTCATCGTCTCTTTCGCCACTGCCAGCGCAAAATTCGCCGCGCAGGTTGCGGATTTCCTTTTCCAGCCTCAGCGCTTGAACGTAGCAGTGACACGTCCGCGCACCAAATTGATCTTGGTCGGCAGCCATCACATGCTGGATGCCGATCAATTCGACGAAAACCACAAAGAGACAATGGACATGCTTCGCGACCTGATCGGCAGTTGTCATGTCATCACCGTACCGGCTGGCAGATTAGACTGAAAACTTCATGGCTCACATCCTTCCCGAAACACCGCCCCAAACCGTACCGAAGGAAGTTCTGCGAGTCTTTCGGGCGCTCAAGTCCCTGCCCGATACCTACTTCATCTGGCACCATCTGGCTCCCTGGCAGATCGACGCGCCTGATTTTCTGGTCCTCGATGAGCATGGCAGGGCAATGTTGATCAAGGTCAGTTCCGCCGCGACAGACCTGGCAACGAACGCCGCGCAGATGCTGCTCCTTCAGGACGATCACAAAGAATTGGGACGGGAGGAAAATACGCTGTTGGAGAAATTCGTCCGTAAGTTGAACCTGCCTTCGAACCAGAAGATCGAAACACTGGTGATTTTCCCAAATATTCCACAGAGACGCGTTCTGGCAAGCCGCCTGGAGCGAAAGCCTGGAGAAGCCCATTGGATTGGAAAGGAGCCGCTTCAATCAGATGCCAGCCTTGTGTTGGACAAGTATTTGCCATCCGTGCCCCTGGATTCGATCTGGCTGGAAAAACTTCGCCAGTGCTTCACGCCCGAGGTGGTGGTTCCGACTGAGATGACCGTCCGCCCGACCATCGAGCGTCGCATGGAAGCCGGCTTGACCGATTATCTGCTGGATTACGATCAGGAAGCGGCGGTTAAAACGGACTTGGAATTGCCAGCTGACGATCAGCCTCTTCCTGGCGATTTGCAGCTCAACATCATCAACGGCGTTGCCGGCAGCGGCAAGACGCTTATCCTGTTGTATCGTCTGCGCCTGTTGTATCATCTGTATCCAAACAAGCGCTTTCTGGTTCTGACGCATAACCGCCCGTTGAACCGCGATATGGAAGGACGCTACGCCCGTCTTGAAGGTCGCTCTCCAAAAAACATCGAATGGCGGACCTTCAATGGCTGGTGTTATCACCATTGGACCCAAGATCCAAAATGGATCGAGCCGCTGAAACTTAATGCTCGCAGGAAAATCATCGAAGAGATTTGGCGGGCACATCTGCAAGATACGCCAATTTCAGCAGGCATGTTCCAGAATGAAATGGATTGGCTGAAAGACCAAATCCCGATGTCGCGCGAGGAATATCTCAACGCGGACCGCCGCGGGCGTGGGTTTCCGTTGAACGCGGAAATGCGTCAGCGGGTGTTCGATGCCTTGCAAGCGTATCAGGCATCCCTTGAGAAAAGAGGCGCATTGGATTGGGGCGATGTTCCCCGACTCCTTTGGCAATTCTCTGAAGGCGGTCGGGTGAAATTGCCAGAGTATGACATCGTCCTGATTGATGAAGCCCAGTTCTTCGCCCCATTGTGGATGCGCCTGATCCAGAAGTCGCTCAATCCGCGCAACGGGCATCTTTTCGTCGTGGCGGATCCGACGCAGGGATTTTTGGGACGCGGCGCGTCGTGGAGATCGCTTGGACTGGAAGCGCGCGGGCATACCCATCATTTGCGCCGAAGTTATCGCACCACGCGCGAGATCTTGCAGTTTGCCACCCTGCTGTATCGCTTGCGCCTGACGGAGGAAAAAGATGACGATATTCTTGCTCCGGATTTGCTCAATATGCCCAATGGGGCGTTCCCTCAGATCATCGCCCTGACCAGCCCCCAGGACGAGATTACGCGTGTCGTCAATGAAGTTGCCGGTCTGGTGAAACAAGGTCTCCCCAAAAAGCACCTGCTTTTACTCCACAGCGATGGTTGGGGAGTGAACAATCTCATTCAGGCAATTGATGACCGACTCGGGAAAAACGCAGCGTTGGACCCGAAGGATAATTATCCTGGCGATTACGTGAGGGTGACCACCATCAACGCCGGCGCGGGATTGGAGAGCCCGATTGTATTCCTGGTCGGGTTGCGGTTGCTGTTCGAGCAGGAACAATCCCTGCGGTTGTCAGACGAGGAGAGGGAAGGGCTGATCCGCGATAACACCCGCAAACTCTACATGGCGGCGACAAGGGCAGGGCAAAGATTGGTGTTGACGTATTCCGGCGGGTTGCCGGAGGTTTTGAAGTCAGCGATGGAGATGAAAAGTTCTCTTTAAGAAACGGCAGCGTCGCGATAGGTGTTTTTGATGGGGTGGCAATGTTCAAGTGATTCTGTAGAATCCAAAATCATTCAAAGTGATGTATAATGGTGATGTATAAAGGAGAAAGAAATATGTCTGAGCATATGGTCCGGAAACAAATTTATCTACCTCGTAGGCAAAATCTGACGCTTAAACGGCTCGCAAAACAACGGGGGATAAGCGAAGCAGAGGTAATTCGTCAGGCATTGGAACGCGAGGCTGCATTGCCCATACCTGATGTGCATGACAGCCGCAAAGCGCTAGATAAGATATTTGCCTATGCTGAATCTCTGCGCAAACGACCTGAATTTATGCGGGGTAAACCCTATAAGTTCAACCGTGATGAACTTTATGAGGAACGAGAAAATCGCTGGGTAAGCTGAAAGGGCGGTGGAAATGTCATCCATTTTGTTGGATACCAACGTGCTTGTATATGCCCTCGATGTGCGACAGGCGTTCTTCCAAGAGAAAGCGAAGACAATTATCTTAAAGGCTGAAGAAACAGCCACTGGATGTTTAAGTGTGCAATGCCTTGCTGAATTTTTTCGCGTGGCAACAGCGAAAATGCAATTGCCAGCCAGCGAAATGATCAAGCAGGTAGAATACTGGCAGAATGCCTTTCCTGTATTTCCTCTTACACCGCAAATTGTTTTGGAAGCCGCACGGGGTGTACGTGATTACCAGCTTTCATATTACGATGCGCAAATTTGGGCATGTGCCAGGCTCAATCAAATTCCCATAATCTTTACAGAAGATTTCCAGGATGGGCAGACGCTGGAAGGGATTCGATTCGTAAACCCTTTTGCAGACAAATTTGCAATTGAAGAATGGTAGTAAACCCGATTGAAATCATAAGCGTCAGAGATCAGCAGGCGCATTTCGTTTGTTGCAGATGAATGATGCTGTTGGCTTGCTGCAAAATCCATCCTAAACAGCCGATTGAGACAAAGATGATGTTACCCAAAATCACCGAAAGCATGATCCGCGCGGGATCAAGCCCGGAAAGCTTTCGCCGCGGCGAGGAATACCATCGGGAAGGCGCAATTTCGAATACCGCCATTCAAGGAACAGTGCTGAGCGGTGAATGTGCCGGCACATATGCACCCTATTACCGGGTACAGGTGAAACTGGATGAAGCGGGTATTGCAGACGCATCCTGCACGTGCCTCTACGAATATGGCGGTTACTGCAAGCACATTGTCGCTCTGTTGCTTGCCTATATGCGCCATCCGAAATCGTTCGCCGTGCGCAAAGAGCCTGCGGAACTCCTGGCTGACCTGGATCAGAACGACCTCACTGCCATCCTGACCAAACTGATTCAGGAACAGCCCGAACTCTATGATCGGATCGAAGCCATGACATCCGTTCCTTCGAAGTCCAAAAAGAAGCGTAGGAAAAAAGTGGACATCGAAGTCTACCGCCGTCACATTCTCGGCATCGTCCACAGCCTGGATGGCATGCGGGCGTCGGAAGCGTATTGGCATGTGGGCGGACTGGCGAATCAATTGCGCGAAGTGCAGGAATCCGCCATGAAATTCCTGGATGCCGGGGACGCCGAGTCCGCGCTCGAAATCCTGCTTGTATTGCTGGAAGAAGCCAGCCGGGGCATTGAATATATTGACGACTCGGACGGCGAATTGGGCGGCTTCGTGGGCGATCTGGGCACATCGCTGGCTGAAGCCATTTTGAGCATGGAACTCAGCCAGGTCGAACGCGACAGACTGGTCCGCAGGCTGGAGAAGTTGATCGAGTATGCCGGCGATCATGGAATGGAAGGCACCCTGGATATTGCCGTTCAAGCCGCAAAGTATGGCTGGGGGAAAATACCCACAGGGATGACATCCCATCGAAGGGTCGGATCAAAAATCTACGAAGATGATGAACCGGATGATTGGGATGAAGATGAGGTCTGGAACGATGAAGACGACTATGAGCTTCGTGAATGGGGTTTTCCTGTTGTGTCGGGCGTCGATAACCTCACTGAAGCCAAATTAAATGTGCTGGACCGGCAGGGTCGCACCGAAGAGTATCTTGCCCTGTGCAAAGAGGAAGAGCGTCATCTGCGTTATGCCCTCAAGCTGTGCGATCTCAAGCGGACCGCGGAGGCTGTGAAATACGCCAAAAAACATCTGACCACTGCCGAAGAGACTCTGGAAGTCGCCCGCCGCTTGCGGGAAGCACGCCTCGTGGCTGAAGCAATTGAGGTTGGCGAACATGGGCTAAAACTGAAAGGTCCCAAGGCGGGGCTCGGCGAATGGCTTGGTCCCGTGCAGGAGGCGCAGGGGCGGACAAAACATGCGCTGACAGCCTGGCTGGCAGCATTCGGTGAGCACCCATCGCTGGAAACCTACAAAACGATCAAACGCCTGGCCGAACCCAGGTGGAAACGCTTGCGTCCGGAGATCATGGCAAAACTCAGTAGGTCGTATGACAAGCAGGTATTGGCGGAAGTATATTTGCTGGAAGAGGAATGGGAGGAGGCCATCAAAGTGGCTGAGGGACGTGACGTATGGTATCCCGTTGTCGAAACGGTGGCTGACGGCATCGTGCACCATCGTCCTGAATGGGTTGTCAAGATCAGTTTGAAACATGCGGAACGCTTGATGTCCAAGGCTAAAAGCAAGAACTATCCGATTGCCGCAGCCTGGCTCAAGCGCGCGAAGCAAGCCTACAAGTTGCTGGGAAAAACGGATGAATGGCAGAAGTATTTGAGGGAGACAAAGGAGAAATATAAGCGGAGGCCGGCGCTGCAAAGCCAACTTGCGCGGTTATAGCCAACATGGTGGCATACTTCTTGGTGGGGACGCGGCGAAATATCGGCGATTTATTGGCTGAATAACGGCGGTTTTCCCATCCCCAGCGCGCTAAAGAGCGCCCTTATACCTGATTCATAAATCAGGTATAATAACAACATGATGAACTATCCCCTTCCACGCAAGGCCGTTGACGTCATGCTCCACGATGCCATGCAGCGCGACATCACCACAGCGCGGCGTGTCACCCTTCTTCAAATCCTGTGGAACGAACGCTATCTGACCCGTACCCAATTAATCGTCAGGGTGGAGTACCGGTTGGGCGGGAACTGCTTCGGGACAGCCGCCTGGGAGGATACGTTTTATCGGGACATGCGCGCGGTCAAGCAGGCGTTTCAGGCAGTGGGCTATGTCTTGGAATACAGCCGTAGTCGGAAAAACACGGGATACTATGTAAAGGGACAACCAGCCCTTTCGCCTGAATTCAGACAAATGGTGAAAGCAAGCGTTGCCGAAGTGGACCAGCGCCAGATCGACATTTATCGTCGGTTGTCGGCTGCGGACCGATTCCGGCAAGGCTGTTCCGTCAGCGATAGTGCCCGGAATGTGGTGGCGTATCGAATCCGCCAGGAAAATCCCGAGCTTTCGGCTCTGGAAGCCAACCGGCTTGCGTTGCAACGAGCATATACACCATGAAAGAAGACCAGCCCTTGGATATTCCCTCTTTCCTAAAACTTATCCTTGAAGCGCTGAAAGCATCCAAGGTCGAGTATCTGATTGGAGGCGCAATCGCAGAATGGGCCTGGGGGGAACCGCGCGCCACCCAGGATCTGGATATCGTCATAGACCTTCCCGTCAAAAGCGTAGGCAGGTTTTCCAAGGAACTCGAGAAGAGAGATATGCTTGTCCCCGCTGACATCATTCTGGATGCCATGCTGGAGGATCGCGCCGACATCCCGCTGAATGCGATCCATATGCACAGCGGTCTCAAAGCGGATTTGTATCTAATGCGGGATGGCGATGAACTTCGCAAGAGTGCGTTTCAACGCCGCCTCCTGGTGGACTATGGACCGCCGATTGGCGAGGTGTATGTCCATTCTCCTGAGGATCTGATCCTGTACAAACTCATGTACTTGGGATTAAGCGGACAGCCAAAACACGCCCGGGATATTGGAGCAATTCTTAAAGCCAAACAGGATCAACTTGATTACGAATATATCGAGCGGGGGGTGGACCGTTTGGGTTTGAGCTCTGTTTGGAGGGAATTGAAAGACGATATCGTCTGAAATTTTTACGTTCCCCTTCCCAAAATACAACACAGCAAAAAAGGCTGTATCAAAATACACACCTTGAAAATTCGGGGTTGAACCCCGAATTTTCAAGGTGCTATCGTTTCAATCTGGCTATAATTGTCCAATGCAAACTTTGGTGATCGGTGATATTCATGGCTGTTATGACGAGTTTCAAGCCTTGCTGGATAAGGCGGGGCTAACCGAGGGCGATGCAATTATCTCAGTAGGCGATTGTGTGGATCGAGGTCCGGACACGCCCGCAGTATTGAGATTCTTCCAGGAAAAGCCAAATGCCTTGCTGATCATGGGCAATCACGAACGCAAACATGTACGCGCCGATAGGCATGAGGTCAAACTGGCACGTTCCCAGAAAATCAGCAAGATTCAATTTGGGGAAACATATCCAGCCGCCCTGACATTTATGAGCAAATTGCCGTTGTACCTTGATCTGCCAGATGCTTTGGTCGTGCATGGATATTTTGAACCTGGTCTCCCTCTATCGCAACAGCGTGCGACGGTGCTATGTGGAACAATGGGCGGAGACAAACATTTGCGGGCTCAATTCGATCGTCCCTGGTATGAATTGTATGATGGGAAAAAACCGTTACTGGTGGGACATCATAATTATTCAAACACAGATCAGCCCTTTGTTTATCAGGATCGCGTATTTGGGTTGGATACCGACTGCGTCACTGGCAGGGCATTGACCGGCCTCTTATTGCCATCATTTAAGGTGGTGTCAGTTCCCAGCCGGGCAAATTACTGGGCACAAATTCAGCGAGCGTATCCAAAGACAAAGACCCCTTCCCCGTCTGCAAGCAAAGCTATGGAATGGAGCACTGAAGATGAGAGAAGATTGTCACACCTAATTGATGCTATCTTCCAAAGAGCCAATACAATCCTGTTGGAGTTACATTCTGAACTCGAATTTACCAGCCTATCTGCTCGGAAACAAGCAAAACTATTCAGCGTGAAGGCGGGAACCGGTGCCTACGGAGCGTTACTGCACCTAGCTCGACTCAATCAGTTGAATAGCATATCGGCTCGCAAGGTCCTGAAATCCCCGGAAATGTTATCTGCCATACTCCGTAAATTGGATGAATAATACGAGATGTTCGCTTTCAATTCTGGAAACATGATTAGAGCTGAGTACTTCTCACAAAAACTCGATTTCGTAAAACGGCACTTTTTCAAAAAAGTGCCGTTTTACGAAATCAAAGCCATTGTGAGTTGAGTGGTCAACTTTGCTGAAGTTAATTCAAAATTTCCTCAAGCGACTTTATTACCTCATCAAATTTGATGTTGTTCGCGTAAAAGTTATTTCTACAATACATGTCCCAACGCTGTCTCATTGGGGAGTCGGACTGGATTGCCTGCAGAATTTTTTCTCTGCTCTTGCAGGGCTGCCAGAGATGCCCTCTTCCGTGCCGTCGCGTTCAGAGCAGCAGTGAATAGTTCCTTGTCTATCATACGGTGATGGGTCTTCATCAGGATATATACATCATAGAAATCTCTGGGGCGGGTGTTAAGCACACTTCTCCGAAGGATCGTTTCAACTTTTTCCGCCAGGATGGTTTCGATGTTATAAGCCCAGATTTCAATCCTCTTCTCTTCGAAACTGGAATAAAAGGTATAACGCACTGCTTCCGGAGTGATAATGTCGCCTGTAGTGATGTCAACCTTTAGTGGAGTGTTGATCCCTTCGTACCCGGCGATGATCATCAATCTGTAGCCGCCATATTCATCTTCCTCCCGAATGGGTGTAATTGAGTTGAGGGTCAAGGTGACATCATCGTTGAGAGAAATGGAGCAAACTTCCGTAAAAACACTCTCGATTGCTTCATCCAAGAGAGGATATCCCCTTATGGTTCCATCCATGTCCATCGTTGTCCTGCTGCCAATCCCGATCATGGAGGCGATCAACATACCGCCTTTCAGGATGAAGATATCCTTGTATTTCGACACGGATATTCTTTCCAGCAAGCGTTCCAGCATGAAGTTTTGCAGTACGGCTTGAGCAGGAATCTTGTTTTTCAAAGCCAGATTTTTGATCCTGGATTTAA
>DIDP01000076.1:0-10301 GCA_002418205.1 Anaerolineales bacterium UBA5797
CATTTAGCATAAGACCCTATTAAATTAACCATTCAATGGCTGGGGGGATTTTTGGCGTACGCGGCGTTGGGGATCGTTCTATACGGAGTCTGGCGCGGCACGCGACAACAATCGGGACGCACGGTCGGACTCAGCGGCGGCTGGCTCCGTTCCTGGTGGTTTTACCTCGCCTCATCCGTTTTCTTCTTCGGTATTGCCTATTGGGGTTGGAAGCCATTGCCTCTGACATTTTCTCCTTCCATGCAAATCGCGCTGCTGATCGTAGGGATGTTGCTTTACTTCCCCGGTATGCTTTTTCTGCTCTGGGCACGGATGACGTTGGGGAAAAACTATTTCGTCTCAACTGGTTTTGGAGCTCAGTTATTCAAGGGACATCAACTGGTCACAAGCGGACCGTTCGCCATTGTGCGTCATCCCATGTACGCAGGGTTGATCCTTGCCTCGCTTGGGGCGTTGCTGATCTATTTCACCTGGACGACTGTGTACTTCGTCCTGTTCGCTCCTCTGACCATGTTCCGCGCGCGACGGGAGGAGCAGGCGCTCTCCGCCGAATTTGGCGAGCAATGGCGGGATTACTGCAAACGCGTCCCTGCGTTCATCCCACATATCCGAAGGGAGCCTCATGCTTAATACCACTGCCTCTCCTCTCATTGACCTGAACGGCGTCAAAAAAGCCTTCAAGACCGATGCAGGTCTATTCCTGGCATTGAAGGGAATCGATTTGCACGTCAACGCGGGCGAATATGTGGCGATCATCGGCAAATCGGGCAGTGGTAAGACCACGCTCATCAACATGATCACCGGTCTGGATCGTCCCACCGAGGGCGAGATCCTTGTGGGCGGCGAGAAGGTGGAAAAGCTGGGCGAGAACCAGCTTGCCATCTGGCGCGGACGCACCATCGGTGTGGTCTTTCAATTCTTCCAACTGCTTCCCACGCTGACCGCCATCGAGAACGTGATGCTGCCAATGGATTTTTGCGGCACACCCACTTTCACAGAACGACGTGACCGTGCCCGGGAATTGCTGAAATTGATGGAGATCGAAGAGCAGGCGAATAAACTCCCTGCCAAACTCTCCGGCGGACAGCAGCAACGCGTCGCCATTGCCCGCGCCCTCGCCACCGATCCGCCCATCCTTGCTGCGGATGAACCGACCGGTAACCTCGATTCGAAAACAGCCGCCGCGGTCTTTTCCCTGTTCGAGCGGCTTGCCAGCCTCGGCAAGACCATCCTGGTCGTCACGCACGATCCCGACCTTGCCAAGCGTGCCAATCGTCAATTGCATATCGCCGATGGGCTGATCGTGAACGATGTGAACGGAAACGGGCATGGGAAAAAGTTATTTACGAGGAGCAAGACATGATCCGCTGGACCAAAGTCTACCGTGATCTGTGGATCAACCGCTCCCGCACGGTGTTGATCATCCTTTCCATTGCCGTGGGTGTCTTTGCCATTGGCTTGATCGGTATGTCGCAACTGGCGCTGATCGAATCGCTCGATGAACAATATGCCGCCATGCGCCCCGCCGACGCCATCCTATTAACTGAGCCGATGCTGGATGAAGATTTCGTCGAAGGCATTCGTAACATGCGCGGCGTGGAAGATGCCGAAGGCAGGCGCTATCTGCCGCTGCGTATTTCTCTCGATGGCAAGGGGGAAACCTGGCGCGACCTGACCCTCTACGCCATTCACGATTACGAAGACCAACATCTGTTCCTCGTGCGCGAGCAGGATGGTTTGTACCCGCCCCAAAAGGAACAGGTGCTGATGGAACGCGCTTCACTGACCTACATCGGTGCGAACCCCGGCGACCAGATTCTGGTCAAAACCCCGGATGGACGCCAATTCCATCTGACCGTCACGGGAAGTGTACACGACCTGTACCGGATCCCGCCGGTCATCGAAGGCTGGATCTATGGCTACGTGGACACGAGCACCTTCCGCTGGATGGGTGAAGCGGAGGGCTTCAACGAGCTGTATGTCAAATTCGATGACCCGACTCAAATTCAATCCATGACCAATAAGGTCGCGGACCGTGTTGAAGGCGTGAACTTGCCCGTCTACCGCAAGACGCTGCCCACCCCGGGTGAACATCCGCTCAACTACATTATCAACACCCTGCTGATCATCCTGGGATTTGTTGCCATCCTCTCCATGCTGCTCAGCGCCCTGCTGGTCATCAATGTCATCTCGGCCTTGATCACTCAGCAGGAAAAACAGATCGCCATCATGAAAGCCGTAGGCGGGCGTTCGTGGCAGATCATCGGTCTGTATTTCAGCAGCGTATTCATCCTGGGTCTCATCGCCTGCCTCATTGCGATTCCGCTGAGTGTGTACGGTGCTGATGCGCTCGCGACCTTCGCCGCCGAGCAGATCAACTTCGACCCGCCTCACATCCAATTCACATGGCAGGCTTTGCTCTTCCAACTCGGTGTCGGGTTGTTGATCCCGCTCATTGCCGCGGCACCAACCATCCTGAACGGTACGAACGTGGCGCCCGCCCGGGTGCTGAGCGAGTATGGCATCAGTCAGGTGTGGGGCGGGGCGGGCATTCTCGATCACCTCCTGAGTCGCTCCTCTGCATTCACGCGTGACACCCTGCTTGCGCTCCGAAATCCCTTCCGCAAGCGCGGGCGGTTGATCCTTTCGCTCATCACGCTGACCTTTGCGGGCGCGGTCTTTATGGCGATCGTCAACCTGCGGAATTCGCTTAACACTTCACTGGAGGAGATGTTCAGTTTTTGGCGCTACGACTCCTGGGTCATCATGGATGATTACATTCCAGCCGAGCGCCTGTTGAACGAAGCGAAAACCGTCCCCGGTGTGGAAGGAGCCGAAGTATGGAACTTCGCTTTGGCGCGCTATGTCCGCCCGGATGGTTCCGAGAGCGACAACCTGTATCTGATCGCCCCGCCTGCCGGGTCGCAATTCCTCGACCCGCCCATCATCGAAGGACGCGACCTCCAACCCGGCGATACGGATGGGGCGGTTGTCAGCCCCGGGTTTCTCGCACGCGAACCCACTCTCCGGCTTGGCGGACCGATGAAGATCAAGATCGAAGGGCGCGAGCAAACCTATACCATCGTGGGTGTGGTCAATATGATCGGCAATGAGTCCATCGGTTTCTTCACACTGATCGACTACTCCGCGTATGCCCGCCACGTGCGCGAACCCAACCGCGCCAACAGCATCGTCCTGACCCTCACAGCCAACTCGCTTGCAGAGCAACAGTCCATCACCAGCGCCGTCGAGAAGCATTTTGATCGGATCGACATTGAAGTGACGAACACCTTCCTGGTCGAGGACGAACGTCAGGAGATCGATGCCGCCTTTGGCATCGTTGTCGCCTTGTTGATGATCATGACCCTCCTCCTTGCCACTGTCGGCGGGTTGGGACTGATGGGCACGATGAGCCTGAACGTGATGGAACGCGTCCGCGAGATCGGCGTGATGCGCGCCTTCGGAGCATCCAGCAAAGCCATCTCACGCATCGTCATCATCGAAGGTCTTTTGATCGGGATGATGAGCTGGGTCCTGGCGATCGGGCTTTCCCTGCCCATCAGCAGTTTCCTAGCCCGGATCGTTGGACTCTCGTTCATGGACTACCCGATGGCTGCCACCGTTTCCCCGGGCGGAATCCTCACCTGGGCTGTCATGGTCATCGTCATCTCGATCTTCGCCAGCCTGTTCCCGGCGTTGCGAGCTGCCCGCCTCACAGTGACTGAAGTATTGGCTTATGAATAAAAAGGAAACCACCATGAAAAGAACATTCCTCTCCATCCTGGTTTTGACCGCTGTCCTCATCACAGCTTGTGGAAATGCAAATACACCCGCTCCCACCGCTGTACCTGTAATCGATGAGACTTCTTCCAATAGTGTCACCGCCGAAGGGACGTTGCTCCCCGGGAAAACAGCGGAACTCGCCTTTGCTCAAGGCGGCGTGGTGAAGGAAATTCTCATCCAATCCGGTGAATGGGTCACAAAGGGAGATGTCATTGCCCGACTCATTGGCTACGAATCGGTTCAAGCGGAACTCGCTGCGGCCAAACTCGAACAGACTCTGGCACAGCAAGCACTGAATGCCATCCACCGTAATGCTTTGCAAACTTCCTCACAAACTGAACAGGCGTTGCTCAAGGCGCAGGAAGCCTACGAAAGCCAAGCCAACCGTTGGAATCTCGGCGATGAAGACAAAGCCACCGACCTTGAGTTGCGTATCGAAGATTACGTCATTGCCGAGGAAGATTATCGCGAGGCACGCGAAAAATTGGATGACGTGCTTCATCTCGATCGGGAGGATCGCAAGCGTAAAGACAAACAGGATGATTTTGATACTGAAAAAGAGAACCTGGCAGAAGGCTACACCGATCTAAAAACTGCCATAGCGGCAAATGAAAAGTCTCTCGATGAGAAAATCACAGACCTGCTGGGTGCCATTTCTGTTTTGGAGGCCGCCCGCGAACTGCAATCCCGCCTCGATAATTCCAATCTTGACCCGGAGATCCTCGCCGCCGCGGAAGCCCGTCTCGAAGCCGCAAAGTCATATGTTGCTGGTGCGGAAGCCTCTGTGGAATTGTATGAACTGCGCGCTCCCTTCAATGGCGAACTGCTCCGGCTCGATCTTACCGTTGGTGAGACGGCGTATCCAATGACCCCCATTGCCTTTGTTGCCGATACTTCCAAGTGGATCGTTGAGACCAAAGACCTTGCCGAAGTGGATGTGTCAAAGGTTGCCATTGGCGATCTCGTCTCGATGAAGCTGGATGCGTTTCCTGCTGAAGAGTTTACAGGCAAAGTCACGGAGATCGATCCGGTCGGTAAACTCTATCTTGGTGACATGACGTATCAGATCACCGTTGCGTTGGATGAACCCGACGCCAGATTCCTGTGGAATATGACTGCGGTGATTACATTGAACGCAGCGACCGACTAACAGGTTTGATTCGGGATCATTCTGCTTTTGAGAAAGTGAGGCATGAATGGCATCTTCCATTCGTGAACTGGCGTTCGCTGCTTACGAGCCGCAGGTGTACGAGTGGATCGTCATCTTTCGTGCACGAAAGAAAAACTGAGGATGAAAAAATGAACGGATTGACATCTTCTTCAGAGTTAAACATCCCTCTAAAGCATGAAGCATTAATTGGTTTGACCTCCACACAGGTGCTGGAACAGCGTGCAACATTCGGGGAAAACCGATTGCCTGAAGAGAAAGGTGTTTCGGTTTGGGCGATATTGATCAACCAGCTTAAGAGTCCGTTGGTGTATATCATCCTGGCGGCTGCCGGGGTTTCGTTGACATTGGGAGAACTGGGCGATTTCGCCATCATCATGGTCGTCGTTGTGGTGGATGTGATCCTTGGGTTCGTTCAGGAATTCCAGGCGCAGCGTACCTATGCGGCCTTGAAAGGCTTGCTCAAACCGACCACCACAGTGATTCGGGATGGGAGGCATGTGGAAGTGGAAGTGTGGGAATTGGTGCCTGGCGATATGGCTGTGCTTTCCATGGGCGAGAAGATACCCGGAGACGGTGAAGTTCTCGAAGCCACCCGCCTGGCTGTGGATGAAGCGATCCTTACTGGGGAGAGCGAGCCGGTGAACAAACGCGCAGTTCGCCTTTCCAGGGTAAATCTGCAGGACGCCGGGGTTGATCCGCAGACACAGGTATTCATGGGCACGACGGTCGTCACCGGGCGGGGCGTGATGCGTGTTGCCAGGACCGGTACCCACACCGAACTGGGACAGATCGCTGCAAGTTTGAGCGAGCATGTCGAGGAAGAGACCCCGCTTCAAGTAAGGCTCAAAGCGTTCAGCAAAGTGTTGACCTATATCGTGGTGGCTGCCACAGTGATCATCCTCATTGTTGGTGTGTCCATGGGCGGGGAATTCTTCAACATGTTGCGGACTGCGATCATTCTTGCGATCGCGGCTGTCCCAGAGGGATTGCTGATCGCAGTCACCGTGATCCTGGTGCTGGGCATGCGTAAGATTCTCAGACGCGACGGTCTGGTAAAGAAACTGCTTGCGGTGGAGACTTTGGGTTCGGTAACAGTGATCTGCACCGATAAGACCGGCACCCTGACCGAAGGGCGCATGCGCGTTCACCGGGCGGAGTTGCTGGACAATGACCGCGCCTGGCAAACGATGGTGTTGTGCAACAACCTGGAAGGTCCGGTGGATATTGCCCTTTGGGAATATGCCGAGACTCAAATGCCCGGCGACCCACAGGAACTTGTCGACCGTTCGGAGCGGCTGGCGGAGGAATTATTTACCAGCGAAACAAAGTACATGATCACAGCGGTAACCGGCACGCAACTCCAGGGAGAACGGTATTACTTCCTCAAAGGAGCGCCTGAGATCGTTCTGGGGATGTGCGATGTGCCCGAAGACTTTCGTAATCATCTCCTTGCCCGGATCGATGAATGGGCAGGCGAGGGCATGCGCCTTCTGGGGCTGGCATGCCGGCAGGGCGGCGAACTGGAACAATACAGTAGCTACATCTGGGTGGGGCTGTTGGGCATGGAAGACCCTGTGCGGGAAGGGGTGGTGCAGGCAATTCAGATCGCACAGCATGCGGGTGTTCAGGTCAAGATGATCACCGGTGATTATCGACTTACCGCCGAACACATCGCCAGCAGTATTGGCTTGATGCAGGCAGGGGATCGAACCCTCGAAGGCGGAGATGTAGCGAAAGTATCTGATGAAGAGTTACAGGAGCAGGTGAAGAACACGGCTGTGTTCTCGCGCATCCGCCCACAGGATAAGTTCCGTATCATCCGTGCCTTGCAGGCGGATGGTGAGATCGCCGCCATGATCGGTGATGGCGTGAACGATGCTCCCGCCTTGAAACGCGCCAATATTGGCGTGGTGGTGGGCACTGCCACCGATGTCGCCAGGGAAACAGCCGACCTGATCCTGATGGATAACAATTTCCGTACCATTGTGGCGGCCATTGAAGAGGGGCGGGTCATCTTTGCCAACATCCGCAAGGTGGTTGGCTATACCCTGTCCAATTCCTTTGCTGAGGTGTTGACCATCTTCGTTGCCATGATCTTTGGTTGGCCCGCCCCGTTGACAGTGGCTCAAATTCTATGGATCCACTTGATCTGTGATGGACCCTCAGATATTGTGCTTGGCTTTGAGCCAAAGGAAACCGGCGTCATGGATGAAAAGCCTCGCTCCTTGAAAGCTCCCATCCTCACGCCTCTCGCCCTGACCTTGATCGGCGTGGTCAGTATCACCAGCGCCACCTTTGCCCTAAGCCTTTTCGGACATTTTTTCCATGTCCACAACAATCCGGTCGAAGGTAGAAGTATTGTTTTTGCCAGTTTTGCCATCAACTCGATGGTCTACATCTTCGCCTATCGCAGTCTGCGCCTGCCGTTGCACCGGATGAATAAAATCACTTCCAATCAACCGTTGATCTGGTCTGTCCTCGCTGGCATACTGACTGCGCTAATTGCCTTTTGGATTCCTGGCTTGCGGGAACTGCTTGGCATAGTACCTTTGAGCATCCAGGAGTGGGGCTGGGTGATCGGCGTTGCTCTCTCATTGCTGATGATCGTCGAGGTTGGCAAGGCAATTGCGAATCGACTGCACGCAAACGATTGAAGACTTTTTCCTAGTGAGAAAGGAAGACAAATCATGGCTTCTGAAACTGTCTACCGCTCTGCATTCTTCATACTGTTCATCTTATTGCTTGCCATGCGTGTCTGTTTCATGGTCAAGGTACGCCGTTCCGGCGGACATATCCTGTCGGATGTTTCGCAACCCAAGTTTGTGATCAACGTCAGGGGGACAGGCTACCGGCTGGTAGCGGATTAACTCGCAGCAGCCTCTCATGATCCTGGTTCTGAATCCGCCTCCAGCTTTGTCCTGAGGCGGGTGTTATGTCAGTATCCGTTTGCTTATATTTGCCGTACAGGACAACTCATCCTATAGTTTTGATACCAGAATGAATTGAACGACCAGTGGCTCAAAGACGAGTTTGCCTTTTTATGTTAAAAAAGCTCCCCTGCTTTAAACTGCCGGGGAGTAATGTCCGAAGCATGGCTTATGAAGAGCCAGTTGAGTCTCGAGTGGATAAGTTTCTGTTACGCAAACGGGCGATTAGATCCAACTCCTCCCGTCTTGAGCAATGAGGGTTTCGGCGCTTTCAGGTCCCCAGGTGCCGCCGGCGTAATTGGGAAAATCTGACTCTTCGATGGAATTCCAAATATCCAAAACCGGGTCGACCACGTTCCAGGCGCACTCCACCTGATCGGCGCGCATGAAGAGAGTGGCGTCTCCTTCGATCACATCGAGGAGCAGTGTCTCATAAGCCTGGGGTGCTTCGGTCTTGAAGGTTTCGGCATAACGGAAAGTCATGTCCTTCGGGCTGAGGCGCAACGTAACGCCGGGTTGTTTGGCAAGAAAGCGCAGTTTGATTCCTTCGTCTGGCTGGATATCGATCTCGAGGCGGTTGGATTGCCAATCAATACTTGCAGAGGAAGGGAAGGAACGATGAGGCACCGGGCGGAATTGTATGATCGCACGTGACACATCCTGTGCCATGCGTTTGCCGGTCCGCATATAGAACGGGACATCCTGCCACCGCCAGTTATCGATGAAAAGTTTGAGGGCGGCAAAGGTTTCGGTGTTCGAATCAGGATTTACATCCGGTTCCTCCCGATAGCCGGGGACCTGATCGCCCTCCAGCCAGCCGGGTCCATATTGACCGCGCGCCGCGTAACGGTGCAAGTTGTCCGCTGGAATGGGACGAATGGCGCGCAACACATCCACCTTGCGGGCGCGAATCTCATCAGCTGTAAAAGCCACCGGCGCCTCCATCGCAATGAGCGACAGGATCTGCATAAGGTGATTTTGAATCATATCCCGAAGCGCGCCGGCATGATCGTAGTATCCGCCGCGATGTTCGACACCGAGCGTTTCAGCGACAGTGATCTGAATGTGGTCAATGTAGCGACGATCCCAGATCGGTTCGAAGAGGGCGTTCGCAAATCGGAATGCGAGGATATTTTGGACGGTTTCATTTCCGAGAAAGTGATCGATACGATAGATCTGGTTTTCATCAAGCGTTTCAAGCAGGGACCGATTCAGCTCGTGCGCCGACGCCTGATCGTGGCCAAAGGGTTTTTCGAATACAAGCCGTGAGTGCCTGGCATCTTTTGTGAGGTCCGCCTTGCCGAGGTGGTGAACAATTTCCTTCACAATATCCGGTGGTGTAGCAAGATAAAAAACGCTCTCGGCTTGTTCCCCGAAAATTTCCTCCTGTTGTTTCAAAACCTTTGCCAGAGATCCGAAAGTATCCTCTTTCTTAAAATCGCCTGTTATGCAATCGACAAGATGGGATGAAAACTCCTTCCAGTCCGAGGGCTTGGTTTTGCCTCGCCGTGAGAATTGATCGATGCCGTCATGTAATCGCTCCCGCCATTTGTCGGATGATATGGACTTTCCGTCCACACCTACGATGGAAAACTTTTCCGGTAAGAGGTTGTCGAGAAACAGGTTGTAAAGAGCGGGTGTGAGTTTGCGCCATGTCAGGTCTCCGACCGCACCGAAGATGACCAAAATGGCTGGCGATAATTGTGGTTTATCTTTCATGTTGTTCCTTTTTTATTGTTACTGATTGCCTTTAACGACGAGTTCCCACGTCACCTGCACCTGGATACTGACACTTTGACTGCCTGGGGACACCGGGACCGGCGCTGCATCCGGCTGCTCGAATTGTCTCATCACGCTGATGGGAAAGATTTAAGAAATTAAATTCACGGGAGGAAAGGGTCTAGCCATCCTTATGGAGCAGGGTCTTGTTCCCTATCTCCATCATGATATTCCCATAGTGCAGTTTGCGGGTCCATTCGAGCAGGGCTTCCGTCAATTTGCGCACATGTTCCCTTGTATCTTCATCTGTAAGTCTGCCATCGGGGTCGAATTTTTCTGCCGAGTGGGTGACAAACACCTGAGGTTTGTTCAGCGGCAGCATGTTCGTGAACACACACACTTGACGGAAATGCATTTGTGCCCGGATGGTTCCGGATATGCCGACGGATGACCCCATGATCGCAACGGGCTTCCCATCCAGATGCGATTCGCTGGGCGGACGTGAAGCCCAATCGATGGCATTTTTCAACACGCCGCTCATCGAATAGTTATATTCGGGAACGGCAAAAAGAAGGGCGTCTGCGCCGCTGATCTCGCGCTTCAAGATCTCCACGGTTTCAGGGTCGCCTTGTCGACGCACATCCTCATTGAAAGTTGGAATCATGGTCAGGGTTTCATTGTCGAAGATGCTGATCTCCATG
>DIDP01000076.1:10360-82919 GCA_002418205.1 Anaerolineales bacterium UBA5797
ACTGCCTCCAATGCCTAATACTTTAACTTTCTCCGTGGACAGGTTTGGCAACATTTTTTCTCCTTTCCCTTTTCAATATAATGCGTTTCGTTTTCTATGTTAATGTACTGCGATATAGGTTCAGGATATAACTTTGGATACAATCATTCCATTTGTATTCTCATTCTTTTCAACATGTTGTGATTAATCTTGTGCCATCTCGTCCGCCAAACGTTCTTAATAATGCTCTCTCTTCCCGTCGGAATGACCAACAAGCTGGCATGGATCGGACCCGAAACCCTGAGCGTCAATGTCCACATCGAGTTCATTGAGTCGCCTTGCTGCGTTAAAAACACACTCCCGGGCTTTGAAAACCCGGGAGTGAAGAATTTGTTTGCGATTTGAAAATATCTTTATGCGGCAACAGCCGGTCGAAACTTATACCCGTATACATGATATATGCCAGGTTGGTCAGATTCTGATTGAATTGTAGACTTTATTGTTTCCTGCCATGCCAAATCCAATTAAAAGTTCTCTATGCCTTCCTGTTCCAGTTTCAAGCCCCGTTTGAGCAAATGTTCGATGATATGGCGAACGTCACGCAAGTCAGGATGGAGAAGCAAGCGTTTGAGGCTCGTGCGATTAGATGCGGTGAGCGGCCGGGCGCGGGAGATATTGGCTTCGAGTGTGTCAATGTTCATTAAATAGGGTTGTATCTCTCCGCTAACCGTTCGGCGCAGTTGACTCAGGATGTTGAATCCGCCGTAGTCCAAATCGGACCAGAGATATACGGGAGTGGTTTCGGGAAGCAGGCGCAGGAAGCGTCGGACGGCAGGGGATGGGTTGCCGTAGGTGCAGATAACTGCATGGTGCGTTTGGGGTGTTCCGTGTTCGCCGTGTTTACCTGCGTACCTGTCTACTTGTTGATGGAAGGTAGTGAGGTTTTCGACGCAGAGCACAGATTCAGCGCGCACCGATTGAAGGGCGGATATTTGTGCAGCAGGGAAGCCAATAGATGGAGTGAAACTGCCCAAGTCGAGTATCTCGCCATTTTCGGTAGTGAGTTGCCAGTTTCCAGAGAGATGAATGTAGCTTGGGTTAGCAACGAGGTTTAATTCGCGCAAAACTTCATCAGCAGGGATGCGTTTCCATTCGGGGTTGCCAAGGCGGGCGAGACTCACGATGTGACTTTTAATCGCTTCGAAACGTTTGGTGTCGTTGAAGACGCGCACGCTGAACACGCGGTAGGGAGTCTCTGCTGTCAGTGCAGGTAAAGCTTGTAAAACGGCGAGCAGGTCAAAGTTTAGGCTGGAATCAGTGAGGCTGAATGGAGCAGGGGATTTTTCCGCTTTGAGCTGGTTCAAGATGTGGGAAATCGTGCGGGCGCGCCAGTCATCCTGAAAGCGGAACTTATCGGCAAGGAGCAAACTTTCCAGGCGGGCACGATCATTGGCAATGGGAGTGCGTGTGAGGAGTTGGAATATCTCCGTGTTACGTATTCCTTGTTCCATTTTTGGAAGGGTAACAGAATGGAGCAAATGTCCTGTTTCTCCTGGAATCCAGGTGAGTTGGAGAAGCCCCTGCCTTTCGAGAAGGCTGAACTGTTCATTCGCAATAAGACGTGGTTCAGGGTTTGCCTGTGAAAAATAGCCTGGGAGAGGAAGAGCAGCGAGAGTGACTTTTATGGAACGTGTAGTGTGTTCTGCCCGCCGTTCGAGGATGTCGAGCAATGCATTCAGCGTAACAGTCACATCAGGAGAAGGGGCAAAAGGTATTTCCATTTTTGGTCAGTCAAATAGAGCACGTATCATTGATTACTGATCACCGTTTACTGATTCCTGCTCACTGACTCTCCAGTTTTTCCATCATCTCGCTTTTATCGATTTCGATTACAAAGGAATGATTGTTCTTGCGGACGACGGTGCAAACGCTGTCCACATACGGTAGAAGCGACCCCGATTTATCGGGCGGGGTGGCAAGGAGGACTTGCAAGCCTGCTTCGCGCATGAAGTGCAGGGCGGAGGAGGTGCGGGCAGTATCCATTTTGCTAAAGGCTTCATCGAAGAGCGCAAGGCGGATGGTATCGGATGGGCGCGCTTGATTCAGGCGGTATGCCTGTGCAAACGAAGCCGCCATTGCCACGTAAAAGGGCGTGGTGGTTTCGCCGCCGCTTTTCTTGGCGTTGATCTGGCTCAGGAGGGCGCGGTCGCCGTTGGGGTAGTGGATCCGAATGTCATATTGTAAGTAGTTGCGATAATCCTGTAGTTCGCGCAGTTCGGCGCTTTCGTTATCGTGCACACTCGTGAGACGCTCGAAGAGCAAGTCCCAGCCCTGTTGATGTCTTTGACGGAAGTCTGAATCGAAAAGCGAATCGCCCATTACCTGCTGGCTGTCCATGACCATATCGAAGACCTGGCGCAGGGCGGGCGCGGGCTGGTTGATGAATTCAAACCGTTCGCCGCCGAAGCGTAGGTTGGCAAGCGTGTCATTGAGAAAAGCAAGCTGCTGGCGTGCATCCTCGATCTGCTCGCGCAGGCGATGGATGAAGTTTTCGACAAGCTCCTGTTCGGCAAGCCCGCGCTGGTGCGCGATCTGGTTTTCGTAGTTGGGTAACTCTGATGTGACGAGTTTTACCTTTTCCGTCACATAGCGGGCGGCATCATCTGCATCATCGGTGCCGAAATCGTAGCGGATGGAGTACGCCTGTTTGGCTTCGCGCAGGCGGTCACGCGAACGACCTTCGGCGGTCTGGTAGTCGTTTTCATAACGGCTGGCGTTTTGCAGGATCACCTCAAGCGGCTGGCGTTCGCGGCGGCGTTCGAATTCTTTTTGGACA
The DNA here is from genome assembly GCA_002418205.1 of Anaerolineales bacterium UBA5797. Taxonomy (GTDB): domain Bacteria; phylum Chloroflexota; class Anaerolineae; order Anaerolineales; family Villigracilaceae; genus Defluviilinea. Next base: position 13,176 of record DIDP01000076.1, read on the forward strand.
TCGGACTTTGTCTCCTCATCAGCATTCTCCTGGATGAGGAAAGACTCTGCACTGTTGATGGATTTGTCTGCGCTTCTTTCCAGGCCTGGAATGGATTCCGTTTCGATCTGTTTGATCTTCTCTTCGAGATTCCCCAGTTTCCGTTCTGCGGCGTTGACTTCTGCCTGCAACTGGTCACGCTCGTGCTGATACTTTTCCACTTCGGCTTTGAGGGTTTCGACAGTGTGAGAATCGAGCGTGGCGAGTTCCTTGTTGAGCGCGGCGAGTTCGGATTCCAGCGGAACGAGGCGGCTGAGGGCAGGCAGGGCTGTTTCAAGTTCAACGAACGGGCGGATCTTGGCGCGGGTGAGGGCGAGACGTTCACGCAAAGCAGTTTCGCGTTTATTGAAATTCTTCAGTTCACCTGCGATCTCGTCGATGCGCTGTTCGCGTTGTTCGATCTGACGTGGTGCCGCGCGTTCACCGATGAACCAGCGTTTGTACACCCGCGGGTTGAGGTGGCTGTCGGTGAAATTTCGACGGACGAAACATTCCTGCGTGATGGCGGTACGATGGTCGCGGAGTTGTTCGACAGTATCGCACTTTACATAATGACCGAGGAGCAAGTTCACATAAACGCGGGCAGCAGGATGTGATGTGGTGACTTCCTTTGCTAATGCGTATTCATTGATGTTCGTATTGCGTGTTCCATTCAGGATGCTTTCCGTGTCGAGCAATGCTGCACCGTGAATGGTGTCTTTGTGCTTGCGGTAGAGCTGCATGGCATCGTCATAATGGGCGGGTGGGACAAGCAATGTGAAGCGGTTGAATCCAAGCAGACCTTCAACGGAATTTTGCCAGTCAGCGTTGGGGATTTGCAGGACATCGCAAAGGTAGACTACTTCATTGGCACCCAGTCCCAGTTCGGCGCGCAGGATACGACGTAGGCGCGCGGCGTTGGGCGCTTCCGCTTCGTAACTGGTTTCGCGGTCGCCCGTGCGGAGCTTGCGGATATCATCTTCCAGCCTGGTGGCTTCGGTTGTTAGCTGGGTGGCTTGTTCGTTGAGGAGGGTTTGTTCGCGGGAAAAATGCTCCCCGAGGGTGGTGAGCGCCTCCTGCGTGTTGCGCAGGGCGTGTTCTGTGTTTCGTGTTGCGTGTTCCGTCAGAAAGGAATCGAGAGCAGATGGGATTTCGAGTTTATCTGCGGCAAGGAACTTTTTGAGTTTTTTTGCATCTGCGAGTTCAGCAGCGAGGGAGCGATCGAAGTCTGCTTGGCGTTGGGTGAGGAGCGTCTGTTCGGCAGTGAGGGAGGTGACTTTGTCGCGCAGTTCCTTTTCGCGTTGGGCGGTCTGGTCAGTGCGGAGGGCGATCTCAGCGTCGGTCAAAGCTGATTGGGCAAAGCGCAGGTTTCGGCTGAGTTCGCCGCGCTGAATCTCCTCCCGCTGAAAATCCAGTTTGGCAGAGTCCAGTTCGAGGCGGCGCGATTTTAGTTCATCCAGATAAACATCTGCCTGGGCGCGGCGGGCAACATAGGTGTTGGTGATGCGGCGGCGGCGATTGGCAAGGCGTTCCTTGTCGAGATCTTCGATACGGGCGAGCGAGTCAATGCGCTCGCGGACATCGGCGGCAAGTGACTCGAAGTGGCGCAGGGTTTCGAGTTGAGCTTGCAAAGTTTTGACATCCAGCAGATTTTCCTCGAGCAGGTAGTTATGAACGAAGGAACGGATATCCGTGAGCGGGCTGAACGCCAATCCCTTAACGATTTTGGCGGGGAAAGAATCTTTGAGTTGACCGAGGCGGTTGAGCAGATGGACGCGGTAGTCTTCGAGGCGGGTAAAAACACGGGCGCTGGCATTGGGCGGCAGGGCGAAGTTTTCGAGATGACGCTTGAAGGCGCGCGTATCGAAGAGCTGACCTGGTGTTTTGAAGAACCATGAGTCGTTGAGTGATGCATTGTGGACGATGAAATAGGTCACGTCGGGGGATCGCCCATCCTCGTAGGCGTCGATGACGGCTCCATGCGTGAAGAATGTCCCATCAGGGTTTTTGAATTCGAGTGCTGCCACGCCCGTCGCGTCACCGCGCAAATAGCGCTGTCCTTCGGTGCCGAGTTCGCCGCGTACATAACTGGCGAGAGTCCGTTTGCCGCCGCTGAGCGCAGCCTGGTTGAATCTCACATCGCGCTGTCCGCCCACGAGGGCAAACTGCACCGCGTCGAGGATAGTGGATTTGCCTGCGCCGTTAATGCCAATGAAGTAGGTGGTTCCCTGGCAGTCTATGGTGGTGTTTTCGAAGAGGTGCCAGTTGATGAGGCGGATACGAGTTAATTGTTTCATGGTGTCACTCCTCTTCGCTTTCGTTTTCGACCTCGCTCGCCCGGTACTTTCTCAGCCATGCTTCCAGCTCGGATGCGGATTGGATGGGGAGAATGAGGCGAACCGAGCCGCGCAGGCGTAGACGGGCTTCCCCATCATGTACATCGATATTGCGACCATCAATCGTGTCGATCAGACCGATGGCGCGCAGGCGGCGCAGGAGAGTTTCGTACTGTCCAACGCCGAGGTCGCGTTCCTTGCCCGTGATAGTACGATACTCTTCGCGCACTTCGCCGATCGTGACAACGGGATCGCTGGCGAGGCTGAGATGTTCGGTTTTGTCTTCGTAGAGTTTGCGGAGCACGACGATCAGCAGGGATTCGTCGAGCTTGTAGCGGGCGCGGCTGTAGCTGTATTCGGAAACCACTTGAAAGATGCGGTGATAGTCGTCGTGCAGGAGACTGAAACCCGTCAGCGCCAAAACCGATTCGAACACAGCGCGGTGGCGATGAACAATATAATAATCGTCCTTGTCGCCATCCACATCCTGGTAGAGAAACGTTTGTCCCAACAGACGGTTGACGATGCGCGGGAAGTCACGGCGTGATTTTTCGGGGATATCCTGGAGGATGTTTTCTTGGGTAAGGGGCATGGCAGTTTCCAAATCGGGTTGCTTGGTACGGGTTTTGTTCAGAGTTTGATCAAATCGAAAGGTACAACTTTATACTGCCCAACCCGCACCGGTTCGCCCTCGCTGACTTCAAGCCCGTAACTTACTTCGGGATGGTGGGCGTAGGCAATGATGGTGGTGAGCCAGTGCAGATCGTCACGGACTGGCAGTTTGGTAACTGGGAGACGTTTGTGTCCATTAAAGAAGCCGAGGACTTTACGATTGACTTTTTCAGGAGAGAACGCCTGTGTAACGTCCTGCATGGTCAGGGCGTGGAGGGCGGCGAATTCCTCAGGAGGGAGAACTGGAACAACAACAGAATCGGGGGTGAAGGGCGCGCGGCGCTGCGGCGGGGTATAAAAACTTTTCAGGTCAGGAACCCGCACGGGTACTTGACCTAAACCAGGAGCTTCCTCGGGGAGTTCATCGAGTCTTTCGTCGCACAAGGCAGATAAACCTTTTGCCAGTGAAACCAGGGTGTCTTTGAAACTTCCATCGGCATTGCCCAGTTTGTAACGCACCTGTCGGAAGGAAGTGCGTAGGTATTGCGCATGCCGAGCATCGATATCGGCGATGAGCGGATCCAGCCCTTCGAGTTGATGAGCAATAAAAAGAAGGGATTGCGTGATTTCGTGTTCCGCTTGGGCGGGTGAAAGGCGGCTTTGCGCCGCAAGTTCCTCGGCAGTGTGATCAAGCCAGTCGTCATCTACCAGCCAGGCATGGATCTGATTGATAATGTCGCGGCGATAACGCGAGACGTGGTCGGATGTTTTCAGGGCGTGGTATGCAGGTCCCAGTGTTTGGGTGTAATCGTCGAACTGCAGGCGCAGGAGATCGGCAACTTTGATCTGTTTGGTGGCGCGTTCGACATAGCGCCGAATATTCTGGTTCAATTCGTTCAGTCCGCGCACCACCTGGCGGATATTCTCGTAGGTTTGCGAAACGGCAAGCGTGGGAGAAAAATCTTTGTGGGTTGTGGCAGATGTGATGAGTTGGTGCGCGGCGTAGAGTTGTCCCTTGAACTCACGCGGCTTTTGTTCCTGAATGGAACGCAGAGCTTCTAGCAGGATGAAGGCGTAATCGGGAAGGATGATGGTTTCGGAATAGTCGGCGTGTTGTTCGCGTTCGATCCAGCCTGAATCGGCGAGTCGACGAATGATATAGCCGGCATAGGACTGCTCGGGTTTGGATCCTGCCAGTGAGGACGAATCAGGCTCAGGGGAGGTCTGATTCACCATGTCGGCTTTCACTTCGCTTTCGGCATCCGCTTCCTTGATGTAGTCCATGATCTCAGCGAGAACAGTTTCCCGTGCCAATCCGAAGCGATTGAATTCGGCGAGGCTGTAAATGCGGATGAGGATCGCCATGTAGTGTCGCTGGAGGCTGGCGAAACCCTGCGTGGTAAAGATGTTGAAGAGATTGGACGGGAGAATATCAAACGGATTCGGCACGTTCTGACTCCCAGATAAGAAGATCCTGCGGTTGACAGTTTAGAACAGCACACAGGCGGGCGAGGGCGTCGAGATCTACGTGGCGGGCGGCGCCTGAATCGAGGCGGTAGACAAAATCTTTTGGCACCCCTGCTTTCTCCGCAAGTTTGCGCGGGGACATGCGTTCGCCCGTTGCAGCCTGGTGTTTGCCAAGCAGGACAGTGATTCGACCGGATGTCGAGATTTTAGAACGCATGTTCGTATTTTACGGATATTGAAGTTGTTTGTCAAGACATTTGGCGAAAATTTAAGACAAGTGTAGCATTGCCGTGGGCAAGATGTGAATTCCGCTTCCTTATTTTTTGTGTTCCTGCCCAGGTGGAAAGTAAATGATTCTGCCCTCCCATTACCCATGCACATGGAGTTCATTATAGGGAGAAAAAAACAGCCCAATTGAGCAAGAGATCGACTGCCGGCATGTGGCACAGCAAAACGAATTAACAGTCACTCACGTTTATCGCGATGTAGAAAAATATCGGGTTGGTAACAAACTGGTCGAACCATCAGGAAGTCGTTCGGACAGACCAGGCTTACTGACAATGCTCAAAGACGCGACTAGGGACGAATACTATGTCATCCTCGCCTGGCAAGAAGACAGACTGTATCGTGGTCTACGAGCGATGTTGACAGTCTTGGAAATTGTTCAGGACTATAAGATCGGAATCCTGTTGGCAAAAGAAAATTTCGATTCCAAGATCGCTCCTATCCGCGCCTGGGTAGCTGAGATGGAATTGGATGGCATGAAAGAACGGATGGAGATGGGTGTCAAGGCGCGGCTGAAAGCTGGGAAAGCAAATTCCGGACAAGACCGCTATGGGTATATTCGCATAGGTGAGAATCTCCACCTTATCGAAGAAGATGCAAAATGGGTACGTCAAATCTTTGAATGGTACACCCAGAAAACTTCCCTCACGCAAATTCGAAAACGCCTGATCTCTGCCAATGCTCCACAAAAGGGGAGTAGTATTCCCCGACACATCCGATGGGCCCGGTCCAGTATTCAGGCTATACTCAAGTCCGCCAGAGAGTATGTCTATGGTTTCAAAACATATTCACGCGCAGGGCAGACCTTCCATATCCCTGTTGAACCCATCATCGATATTTCCACCTATGAATTGTTTGTTAAGATGCGAGAAGAAAATAAGACCTACCCAAAACACCGCAGGCGAAATGATTACCTGCTATCCGGACATCTGAAATGTGCCTGTAACCTGACTTGGCGGGGACGTACCGCAACCCATCGCAACAGCCGTAAGGGGAAATGGGTTGAGCGCAAAACCCCGATAAGTACCTATTTCTGCCCACAGCCCCATAAGGAGCTCAGACCGCCGGATTGCCCGAAATCTGTGGGCGCCAAACATGCAGAAATGCAGGTCTGGGGAAAATTGTATGAGTTCGTCATGAACCCGGATTTCCTGCATGCACAAGCCAAAGACATTGTTAAGTAACTTCGACAAAAATATGAACACCTACAAAAAGATCAGCAAGAGATTCTTGAAGAACTGGAAAAAGAGTCCACCAAGCGTCAGCAAGTTATTACGGAAGCCCGTAAAGCTTTGAGGGATGATGCGGATTTTGCAGAGCAGATACGTGAACTGTATAGAGTAGAGGGGCGATTGAAGCGTAGACTGACACTTATAGAACAAGAAATGGAAATCTACGCCAGGTTGGATTGGGAAGAAAAAGTCAATGATTATGTGACGGACCTTCAGACAGGGATCGAAGAATTGAACAACGCTATTCCCAAGGTTCCCGAAGAACAGCATCATGTCTTTTTGTTGAAAAAACAACTGGTGGATGAACTTGTCGCTGAAGCGATGATCGATGGCAAGCGGGACATTCTGGTGGAATTTCGAGCCAAGATCATGGATTCGGAAGTGAGTAAACAAATACTGGACTTTCCGAATGGTGGTGAAATCGTAGTTCGGTTGTAGTGAACAGCTACTAATGAAATAGAAAACGCCTTGACAATCCCTCAAAAGAGAGTGGATCATCAAGGCGTTTTTTACATTAAATACACACTTCCCGACTTAGGTGACCCGGGAAGTGCGGCATGATCGTTTATGACACAAATTCCTATTCCAATACACGATCATTCAACCATATAAAGAGCTTTGAGTTATTTTTAGTGTCCTATCTCCATCTATAAGGGCAGGATGTGGTATGTATTAAATGTGGTTCAATGTGGGTCGAAACTTATACCCGTATACCAGATTTATACCGCGCCGGACAAATTTTGGTAGTGTGGTAATCTCAAGGTACGATAGCAAAGTGATTTGTAGCTTGCTGGAGTCGCTTTCACACATACTTCATAAACACGGCAAACAGCTCCTATCCATCACTGCGAGAAGTATTGCAATGAGTTGTTGTCGCGTGGGATGAAATTTTGGGAAGTTAGTTAGATTCATCTATTCTGCAAGCAGCCATTCTGCCGTAGATCGTACATGCACCGGGACGCCATTAATCTCGAATGAGTCCTCGTTGGAGTCCGACAGAATTAAGGCGCCTTGTGCCTTTACAGTCCCGATAGCATCCTTAAGAGCGCGTACTTCCCGATCCCGTGTTGTAGATAGAGCCAAATTCCCGGTAACCTGAATAAGCTGACGCTGTTCGGGCAAATAGAAATCCACCTCATACCCGCCCGGGGATGAGAAGTAATGGACCTCCTTTGTTTTCCGCCTGAGCGCTAAAAAGACAAGGTTTTCGAGTAATTTTCCGGTGTTTGGTGAAAAACCAAAACCGATGGTGTTGATCAAACCGGTATCGATCCCATATATCTTCTTGGGCGCGATCTGTTGGCGCTTCACTGAGTAATCATAGACATTCAGCGTAAAGAGCAGCCAACTGTTCTCCATGTATCCGATATAGTTTTTGATCGTATTTACACTGCCGACTCGAAACTGGTCTTTGAGTTTATTAAACGATACCAGGTTGGCGGGATTGCTCATCAGAAAGAAAGCCAGTTCCTTGATGGCAGTCACCGCCTCAAGTCGGTAACGTGTTGCAATATCTCGATACAAAACATCATCATAGAGTGTGCGTATGAGGGGGAGTTCTGGATATTTGAGCGCATCTGGAATACCGCCGAATTGTAAATAAGATTGAAGGGAATTTTGCAGGCGTGCATGGTCCACAGTTGTCATACGATCCAGATCAGGCGACGATTCTCCACGAAATAGCATGAATTCCTTGAAAGAAAACGGAAACAACTCGATCGGGACGTACCGGCCGGTAAGACGCGTTCCCAACTCCCGACTGAGCAGAGAGGCGTTTGATCCTGTAATATAAAACTTGAACCCCATATCCATAAAGCGGCGGACAAAATGTTCCCAGCCATCAATATTCTGGATTTCATCAATAATGAAAATTTTGCGTTCGCCAAAAACTTCGAGCAGCGCCTGGTATAGGTCGTTGGCATCTTCTGCCCGAAAGCCTAAAAAGCGATCGTCCTCAAAATTGAGATAGTAGAATTGCTCTCGACCTAATCGATGGGCTAATTGTAGTAACAAGGTTGATTTCCCTGCTCGGCGCAATCCGGAGATGATGACAGCATGGGGAACCCTTCTTGTCTGTTCCACTTCTGCGAGTTGTGTGCGGACTATTCCCAAATCGCGGCTCCAAAAGGAATCAAATTGTTCCAACAACATGGACTTGATTTGATCCTTGGTCCATCTGGACTTCCATGTGTTTTCATTCATGTTGAAATAATAACTCAAGAAGTTTTCATTGTCAATGAAGTCATTTGAATAGAGAGTTTAGTGGGATCGCCGTACGTAGTACCCTTGGATACATGGATTTATCGCGGCAACACTCTGGAATTTCTTAGCGACACTTCGACACCACCGATTTATTATTTTCAGTATAGTTGAACTAGTAACTCCATAATCTTGTTCCGAAGGTATTCAATGACCCGAAGAGCAGTAATTTACATCCGCACATCCTCCGATACACAGGGTGAAAAATCCAGTCCCATTGAGCAGGAAGCAGATTGTCGTCGCCTGGCAGAAGAAAGAGCATGGGATGTTGTGCGCGTGTACCGGGATGTGGAGAAGTACCGGATTGGCAACAGGTTGGTGGAACCGTCAGGCACTCGCGCAGATCGCCCTGGTCTACTGGCAATGCTTGAAGACGCTTCCAGAGACGAATTCGATATCATCCTCGCGTGGCGAGAAGACAGACTGTATCGTGGAATAAAAGCAATGCTAACAGTCCTGGAAACCGTCCAGGATTATGAGATCGAAATCCTGTTGGCGAAAGAGAATTTCGATCCGACAATCACTCCTGTGCGTGCCTGGGCGGCCCAGATGGAACTGGAGGGAATGAAAGAACGGATGGAGATGGGCGTCAAAGCGCGGCTCAAAGCAGGCAGAGCAAATACCGGTCAAGATCGCTATGGGTACATCCGCATCGGTGAAGATATCCACATGGTCGAAGAAGAAGTAAAGTGGGTTCGGAACATATTTGAATGGTATATTCAGAAAACTTCCCTCATGCAAATTCGAAAACGCCTGATCGCTGCCAGTGCTCCACAAAAGGGGAGCAGTATTCCCCGACGTATCCCATGGGCTCGATCCAGTATTCAGGCGATCCTAAAGTCTGCCAGAGAGTACGCTTATGGTTTCAAAACATATTCCCGTGCAGGGCAGATCTTCCAGATTCCTGTTGCACCCATCATCGATATTTCCACCTATGAGTTGTTTGTAAAGATGAGACAAGAAAACAAAACCTACCCAAAACACCGCAGGCGAAATGATTACCTGCTATCCGGGCATCTGAAATGTGCCTGCAACCTGACCTGGCGAGCGCGCACAGCAACCCACCGGAATAGCCGCAAGGGGAAGTGGGTTGAGCGCAAAACCCCGATCAGCACTTATTTCTGTCCACAACCGCATAAGGAACTCAGACCACCAGAATGCCCCAAATCCGTGAGCGCCAAACGTGCAGAAGCACAGGTCTGGGAGAAACTGTACGGGTTCGCGATGAACCCGGATTTCCTGCTTGCGCAAGCCCAAGACCGGGTCAGGCAACTTCAGCAAAAACATGAACACCTACAAAAAGAACGGGGACAGATTCTTGAAGAACGGAAAAAAGAATCCTCCAGGCGCCAGCAATTTATCACGGAAGCTCGTAAAACATTGAGGGAGGATGCTGAATTTGATGAGCAGATGCGGGAGCTGAATCAGGTAGACGAGCGATTGAAGCGCAGGCTGACAGCCCTGGAGCAAGAGATAGACCACTATGCCAGGTTGGATTGGGAAGAAAAGGTCAAAGGGTATGTGACGGAACTTCAGACAGGGATCGAAGAGTTGAACAACGCCAACCCGAAGACTCCTGAAGAGCAGCATCGTATCTTTGTGATGAAAAAGCAACTGGTGGATGAACTTATTTCTGAAGCGAGGATCGATTGCAAACGAGACATTCAAGTGGAGTTTCGAGCCAAGATCATGGATCAGGAAGTGAGAAAAAAACTGCTGGATTTTCCGAATGGTGGTGAAATTGTAGCTCGGCTGTAGCGAATAACTTCCAATGAAAACAATAACGCCTTGAAAATCTTTTTTGCAGGATTTTCAAGGCGTTTTTCACATCCTGTCTCTCAAGGAGCAGGGTGTGGTATGTATTAAATGTGGTTCAATGTGGGTCGAAACTTATACCCGTATACCAGATATGTACCCCAACGGACAAATTCGATTACGGCTATAAGCTGTAAGTAATGCCCGTTAACTTCTCCAATATATTCCATAGATGTTTTGCTAGGCTGACATCCTTAAGTGTGTTGCTGCCTCCAACCTTAATGAGATAGCCTCACCCTTCCATGCCAGATTCACTAAATCCACAGTTGAGCCTTTCATGTTTTTCTCTTTTTCAATGATATTGTGTTTTGTGTCATCGGTGTTTTACCCAATCTACTGTTTTGAAAAGCGAACCAAGTGGCTTAGTGTTGATGAAATAGAATACACAGCGAGACCGATTGAGATCAGGATGAATGACAATATTGCAAAAGGTCCGACAATCTGTTGTATTGCGTAGAAATCACCTCTATCGCCGGAAAGAAAAGCAATAGGTTCAAACACAAAGTCACATGCAGGCCTGAGACACAGAAGCATGAATGCAAGCCCAATCAAAAAGGGATTTCTGGAAGAACCTCTCCTAAAGGAAAATATTGCTACGATAAAACAGACAATGTCCATTATGTATGGGAAGACAGTCATCGTTAATTGTTGCCACCATTGGTTAATTCCGCTTGGTGTGAGCCAAGCACGAGCGAATTCACCCAACCAGAATCTTGGAATGAGTTTCCAGACTATGACTTTGCCTCCAACCAGATAAATGCCAGCGGCATGACTCAACTCATGTAAGGGCGCATAAGTAAAATACCCAAGGATGGGGATGACCATGATACACGGAATAACCTTGCGCAATGGCCAGCTTCCCTTGATGTATAAGACAAGCAAAGGCATGACGACGATAAGCAAGATTTCAAATGTGTATACAGGATAGTTCTGCATAGTTAGCCTCGAAAGGAAGGTAAATAGTTTGCTGTTTGTGGCTCACCATCAGCCGGGCTAACCTCAGGCTAGCTCCAGTTCCACGCATACCAGATCGTGACCACGTTGAATACCATGCTAACCGCCAGCAGGAATTTGTCAAATAACGGTGGATAGGTTGGCAGGCCAACCAGGTTGAACAGGAAGAAGAAGGTGGCCACGATGATATTCGCCCAGCGACTCACAGGCTGGGGCAATACCAGGCTTAGGAAAACCATCAGGATGGGCGTCAACATCAAAACCGCGATCCCCAGCCAGACGAACTGGTTTAGATTCATGCCAGCCAACGCTTTTGCCATATCGCCGCCGTGGTAGATACGCAGGACATCGCCATATAGATAAATTAGCATGACCACCACCCAGGTTGCGGAAAGAATGATTCTCGTCTCCAGCATTGTTCTCTCCTTCATTTTGCCACCGTGATGACCACTTTGCCGCGGGCGTGCTCTTTGTCCAGATAGCGGAATGCTTCGGGCGCCTCGCGCAGCGGGTAGGTTCGTTCAATGACCGGCTTGATCTTCCCGGTTTCGATCCACTCCTTTAATTGTTTCAGGTCTTTGCCATATGGCACAGCCAGGTACATGCTCCCCAGTTGGCGCAGGAACGGTGAGAGCAAAAACGCCTTGAACACGTATCCCATGCCGCTGTGACCGCTGTTGGGGACGATCAGCCCCTGCAGGGTGAGGACGCGCATCAGGTCTGAAAAGGAATGGCTGGCGACATTGTCGAGGATCTGGTCGTAGCGCCGTCCGTTTTGGGTGAAGTCCTCTCGGGTGTAATCTACAACATCATCCGCGCCGAGGGAACGCACCATGTTCACATTCCGAGCGCTGCATACGCCGGTCACTTCGGCTCCGAGCGCCTTGGCAATTTGCACGGCAAATGTGCCCACTCCTCCCGAAGCCCCGTTGATCAACACCTTCTGACCCGTCCGCAACTTGCCGACATCGCGCAAGCCTTTCAGGGCGGTAATCGCGGCGGTCGGAATGGCTGCGGCTTGCTCGAAGGTGAGGTTGACAGGCCTGAGCGCTGGTTTATCCTCCGCCACGCTCACATATTCAGCAAGCGCGCCGCTGCAAGCGGCATATACCTCGTCGCCAGGGCGGAACTGCGTCACGCTGGAACCAACCGCCTCGACCACCCCAGCCATGTCACAGCCAAGGATATAGTTTTTGGGCTTGGGAAACCCGGCTGTCAAACGGATCGGCCACGGGCTACCCCGCATGGCGAACACATCGCCGGCATTGATGGAAACAGCCTTGACGCGAACCATTACCTGGTTATCTTTCATCGCTGGCTGGGCGACTTCAGCCAGTTTCAGAACATCGGGTGAACCGTAGTCGTTCTGAACAATCGCTTTCATTTTGTCTCCTTGAGTTACACAATGCCTTCGCCAATCCATTTCTGAGCAAAGGTATTGTGTTTGTTGGATTTTCTTATGAGGGCTGACCTTCAGGGTTAGTCCATTTCCATGCGTACCAAACAACCATTAAGGCAAACACAAGCTGTGCTGTTGACCAAACTATTTCATAACCGGCAGATCGCCATACAAAAAGATGTAAAGCCTCAAAAGCAAGAATAAACATCGCATAGAATATGCCTATGATGCGGTTAGCCCAACGACTCACGGGAGACTTCAGCGTCAGGGTCAGGCCACTCATAAGAACGTGACCCACCAACAGCACCGCAAACACCGACAATTGTTCAGAGCTTACTCCTAAAGGGTCGGTCATCGCACTCAAGCGGTACGTATCCCCATTTAAACTACTCAACATTCCAGCCACCCACAGCACTGCAAGGATGATCCTCACATCCAGCAGATTTTTTGCGGTCTCGTTGTTTGTCCCAAGGGGACTTCCTTTGGTCGTATTCATTTTTATCTCCTTTTTTGAACGATATGGATGAGTTTCATTGAACTGGACTCGATTGACCGAGACCAATGGCAAACCTAAATCACGGATTTTTTTGAGCAGGCCATGCAGGGCGGCTTGATCAACCACCAGGCCGGTTAGAAGGGTATTGCCGTCCTCTTCCAGTGAGACGGTCAGGCCCTCGAACCATTCGGTCCACCGGTCATCCAGGTGTCCCTTGAGGCGGATTTCGTAGCGCTGATGCTGGTTATGTTTTTCGTCGAATGTTTGTTTGTCACTTATCATGCGCCTCGTTTTTTTCCTTTCGTTGGTTATCTGCCCAAAGGATACCGCCCGATTTGGTGAGGCGTCATCACCAAACGATGTGAATGAGGTTGTGATTGTTGTTGAAAAATAAAAAGCCCCAGCAGGTGGTTTGTGACACCTGCCAGGGCCGGGATTGGTGATTTCGAGCCAGCTAGAATAAATCGAGTTCTTCAGCGCGGCGGATGGCCGCCCGGCGGCTGTTGACCCCCAGTTTGTTGAAAATGTTCCTGGTGTGGGTGCGAAAGGTGTTGGGCGAGACGGTCAATTGGTCGGCAATTTCGGGGCCGCTTAAGTCAGTGCGGAGCAGCTTGAGTACTTCCAGTTCGCGTTCGCTCAAAGGCTCGATCAGCTCTGATTTTTGATGAATGAACGTTGATTTCGGCGCAGTCGCCGATTGTGTAAAGGCAGCCAGGAGTTTATCCACATAATTGCTCAGTGGATGGTCTCGGGTGCGTGAGATTTTTTCAATCAATAGTCGCATCGCTTCGCCTTCATCCACAAAGATGCGAACATAGCCTTCCGGCTCGGCTAAGGTTAGGGCACTTTTGAGTGCGGAGATGGCCTGAGGGCGATGGCCCTGTGCCTCGTGGGCAAGTGCCTGCACCAAAAGGATATCGAGCGCGCTTCCACAGCGCTTTTGCACTTCGGCGGCTTGCAACAGGCGTGCGAGCAGGGCGTTGACCTGCGGGTTGGCGATTTCCAGCCGGACCAGGGTGAGGTGCTCGAACTCATGCAAGTAGCTGACTTCATCGGCCAGCGAAAGCCCGCGTTCTGCCGCCCACGCCCGGACTTTATCGGGTCGCCCCTGCTTGAGATGGATGCGTGCTTTTAGGGCTGCAATCGGACGCAGGTCAGGCACGAGGGTTTGGACATAGACCCGTTTGGCCTCCTCGAGCAAGGCCAGGGCGGTTTCCAGATCGCCTGCGGCCTCATTCAGGTGGGCCTGGACTACATGCCAGCGGTACAGCCAATCCACCAGGGGGGTTTGCGGACCCAATTCGGCGGCTCGTTCCAGATGATGAGCGGCGAGGGTATCATCTCCCCGCTGACGGTAGATCATGGACAGGCCGAGATGATGGTGGGCAGTGATGTGTTCAGCCTCCGGGCCGTGTTGGGCAGCCAATTGCAAGGCATCCTGATAAGTCCGCTCGGCCTCGCTCAGGCGCCCCAGACTCACCAGCAGGTCGGCTACAGCAAAGGCGCTGGCAACCACGAAGACGTGATTACCCAGCCGGGTCATGCTCTCCATCCAATCACCAATCCCCCGGATGGCCAACTCCAGGTTGCCGCTGGCCCAGTGGGTGACCTCCAATACACTGATGGCCTCGGCGCGCCGGTAAAAATCATTCTCGGGTAGCAATTGGAGCGCCAGTTCGGCGTATTTCACCGTTGAGGTGAGATTACCCTGCGCCTGTGTGTTGTAGGCGCGGGCCAGGGCGATCATCGCTGGCAGGGGCTTAAGCTGCGCTTCGTTCGCTACGTCCGAACCATCCAGGCATCGTTCAGCGTCCCGCAGGCGCAGCTCGCTGGCCTCCGGTTCGCCCGCATTTGCGTATGCCTGACCAAGCAGGGTGCAAAGCACCGCGCGGACGCGAATGATCTCTTCTGGCAGCTTCTTCACCCAACCCAGCCAGGCGGCTGTCTGGAAACTTTCCTCCATCCCCTGCCAGGCCGCTTCAGCTAACCCAGCTGCCCGGACAAAATCCCCAGCTGCGATGGCATGGTGAAATGCCGCGCCCAGATCGCCGTTCTCTTCATACCATTGGCTGGCGCGCAGGTGATATTCGGGAAGTTCCCGCGGTTGACCGAGACGCTGGCGCAACAGATCGCCGAACAAGTGGTGATAGCGGTACCAACGCCGTTCGTTATCGAGGGGGACGATGAACAGGTTTGCGCGTTCGAGTTGTTCCAGAATCTTCTGCCCGGATGTGAGGGGGTCAAGCAGGACGGCGTTACAAAGCGGACCGCACATGCGATCAAGAATGGAGGTGCACAACAGGAAAGCTTGAATCTTTTCTGATTGCCGTTGTAAAACCTCTTCGATCAGATAGTCGAGCACGAAACGATGACTGCCAGTGAAGGACCTGATAAAGCTGGTGGCATCTTGATGCCCCTGCATGGAAAGCGCCGCCAACTGCAGGCCAGCGACCCAGCCTTCGGTTCGAGACTCCAGCGCGGCGACATCTCCGTCAGTGAGATTCAGCCCCATCACGCGGTTGAGGAACTCAGTCGCTTCGGCAGGGGTGAGCTGCAAGTCGGTAGCACGCAGTTCGGTCAATTGACCGCGAGCGCGCAAGTGAGCCAGCGGCAGGGATGGGTCTTCGCGCGTGGCGATGATCAGATGCATTTGCGGTGGCTGATGTTCGACCAGAAAGGCGAGGGCTTCATCAACTGGTTTGGAATCAATCACATGGTAGTCATCCAGCACTAGGATGAAGCTGTCCGAAATCGTGGCGGTCTCATTGAGCAGTGTCGTCAAAATTGCTTCGACCTGCGGCGGCTGATGAGATTGGAGTGCTGGTAACAACCCATCGCCCATTCCCGGCTTGACTTTCTGTAGAGCCGGTACCAGGTAGGAAATGAAACGGACTGGATCGTTGTCTCCTTCGTCCAGCGACAGCCATGCGACTGGTCGCCCGCAACTGGCAATCCACTCGCTAACCAGCGTGGTCTTGCCAAATCCGGCTGAGGCAGAGATGAGCGTCAGTTTGTGACCTGAACGGAGACCTATATTTAGTTGTTCGATCAAACGTGGACGTGAGACAATGCCAAGCCGGGGCAGGGGGATGTACAACTTCGTAGCCAGGATTGGCGCAACCATAGATCGATTATAAGACATACCTAGCCGCTCTTTACAACAAAAAGCGCCCTCCATCTCTGGAGGACGCTTCGTTCGCATCTTCGCCGCCTACGTTCGCAACCGAAACTTATACCCATATACCAGATTTGTACCGCGCTGGAAAAACTTTGGTAACGCTTTAGTCACCAAAAAGCATATGCCGCACTCGGTTACAAATTGCGCTTTTTTAGAAGGTGGAAAGTGCAATTTGTAACCGTGGGTATTATATAATACCTGTAATGCCCAATATCCTTCCTGCATCGCTGACCTCACTTCTCGGACGCGAAAAAGAAACCGCAGTTTTGCGCCAACTCTTGCGCTCCCCGGAAGTGCGCCTCGTCACCATCACCGGTCCCGGTGGCGTGGGCAAGACCAGTCTTGCATTGCAGGTTGCCCATGATGTACAGGACGCCTTCATTGATGGCGTCTTCTTTATTTCTCTTGCAGCCATTAGCGACCCGACCCTGATCATTCCTACGATCGCACACTCCCTGGGTGTGGTCGAATCCCCGAAGCGTTTGTTGCTGGATAACCTCAAAGAGTTTCTGCGGAACAAGCATGCCTTGTTATTGCTCGACAACTTCGAGCAGATCATGTCCGCTACGCCGCTGCTAAGCGAGTTGCTATCGGCCTGCGCCGGGTTGCGGATGCTGGCCACCAGCCGTGAGGCATTACGCTTGCGTGGTGAGCAGGAGTTCCCTCTCTTGCCGCTCGCATTACCCGATCGGTCAGCGGTCGAAACGCTGATGCAATATCCGGGCATCGCGTTGTTCGTCCAGCGCGCGCAAGCCATTCAGCCTGACTTCCAATTGGTTCACGGGAACGCGCCCGCAGTATCTGAAATCTGCGCCCGCCTCGATGGTCTGCCGCTGGCGATTGAGCTGGCGGCCGCGCGGATCAAGTTACTGCCTCCACAAGCGATGCTCGTGCGCCTACAAGAATCATCCCTGGGATTGCTCACGAGCGGAGCACAGGACTTGCCCGCTCGCCAGCAGACGTTGCGTAGCGCGATCCAATGGAGCTACGACTTGTTGAACGCTGACGAACAGCGCACGTTCCGAAGCCTGTCCGTTTTCGTCGGCGGATGCACATTGCAGGCGGCGCTATCTGCAATTGAACCGACAACCTCTTTGGATACGCTCGATTCATTGGTGAACAAGAGTCTCCTACGCCAAATCGAAACAGATGCTGAGCCGCGTCTGACCATGCTGGAAACCATCCGCGAGTTTGGCTTGGAGCAGCTGACACATACGCACGAACTGGAATCCGCCCGCCGCGCGCATGCCGAATATTACCTGTCCTTTGCGGAAGATGCCGAGCGGCAGTTAACGGGCGCCGATCAAAAGAACTGGCTCCGACGATTGGAACGTGAGCAGGATAATCTGCGCGCCGCACTTCACTGGGCGATCGAACATCGCGAGGTTGAATTGGCTCAGCGCATGGCTGGCGCGTTACAGATGTTCTGGCTTAACCGCGGCTACTGGAGCGAGGGACGTCGTTGGCTGGAAGAATCCCTGGCAATTGACTCGGATGCGGCGCTGGCACCCGCTGTCCGAGCCAAGACGCTGTATGGGGCAGGCGCACTGTCTCGCTTTCAGGGCGACTTTGCCCGAGCGCGGATTTTGTTAGAACAAAGCCTGGCGTCCTATCGTGCCCTCGCCGATAAAACCGGCGTGCTCATGGCGCTCGTGGAATTGAGCCGCATCACTGCCTTTCAAGAAGATCAAACGGCAAAGCAGGTCTTTCTATCTGAAGCCGCCTCCCTGCTCGAATCCCTGCCCGATACCGTCATGAAAGCGTACGCTTACACAGAACTGGCTATTGTCATGTTGGATGTTAATGTCAACCCCGTGCAATTTCCCCCCGAGGCGTCCCGCTACATGGCTGAAAGCGTACGCATTAATCGTGCGTTAAACAACCCGGCTGGGCTGGCGTTGGCCCTCGCCCGTCAAGCCAGTGGCGCGTTATTCACAGGGGATTTCACTCTGATGGCGTCCCAGTTGGATAAAGCCGAGCGCCTGGCGCTGGAACTCGGCGATGAGCGTATCCTGAGCCGCCTGGCAGGCATCCGCATGTTGCTCGATATACAGAAAGGCGATTTGACTGCCGCGCGCCGCCGCTTGCAAGACACTTTCCAGCAGGGTGCCAACCGAGGTGACCATCAGTTGCCGTCCTGGCTGCCAATGCTGGCTATCGTTTTGCATCGGCAAGGTTTGGATGTGTGGTCGGCACGGATTTTTGGTCTGGCACATGCTTTGACCGGAACCTATCAAACGCGTGGTGAAGGGATGGCAACAGCCTTCAAGCGATTCCTGGGTATCGGTGACACTCACGCCGAGTTACGCGCCCAATTGGGCGACGAAGCCTTTGCCCGCGAGTTCGCGGCAGGCAAGCATCTGACTCTGGATGACCTGCGGACGATTCCTCACCCGCCGGAGCCTGATTCTGCCGCCCAAGCTATATCCACCTCTGGGACATCCCTGACCGCGCGCGAGATCGAGGTCCTCCGCCTGCTCGCCCAGGATTTGAGCAACCTGCAAATCGCAGAGAAGCTCGTCGTCAGCCGCCGCACAGTGGATGCACACCTGCGCTCGATCTACGACAAGCTGGGTGTCAAATCTCGCGATGCAGCCATCCGGGTGGCAGGCGAGAAACAGTTGATTTAGCGGCAGGCAGCTTTCGGCTGAGAGCGGAGCGGGGTTTTGTTCCAGTATCCGCCAAAGATAGGCAATCCAAATAGGCAAGCGGAATAGGTAAGTTACCGATGTGCGTTGCGTGTTTGCATCCTATACTGTTAGTAATAATTCAGACTAAAGGAGCCTATTATGTCTAATTCAGAGATGCAAACGCCAACCCCCGGTCAGCCCATTCCCATGCCGCCCAATTTTCAAGTAAAGTGGGCTGACCCTCGGGATTCCAAACTTACCTGGATGTCGAGCCCCCAATTCAAAACCTCAATATCCCCATTAATTTATGCCGTTATCAGCGCGTTCCTGGTAGGGGGCAATGCCGGCTTCGAGGGGGCAGGCCTGCCCTTTGAGATCCGCATCGAGCGCATCAACACCTATCCATACATGGGCATGGTACCCAA
The DNA here is from genome assembly GCA_002418205.1 of Anaerolineales bacterium UBA5797. Taxonomy (GTDB): domain Bacteria; phylum Chloroflexota; class Anaerolineae; order Anaerolineales; family Villigracilaceae; genus Defluviilinea. The sequence goes on from DIDP01000076.1 coordinate 32,282, forward strand.
AGCTGCGCCGCCCGATGTGGTGATAAAAGGCATGGGTTTGCTCAACCGCGCCGCGCCGGGCGTGTTCAAGATGATGATGGGCAAGGTGGGGGCTGGAATGTCAAAACAACAAGAGGCTGCCCTCAATCCCATCATCGAAAGATTCGATGCCTATTGGAACGATGAACTCCTGCCGGAGATCAAACAGCACATCGCCTACTTCGAAAGTAGCGACTTGCGCGGCATGAGTCTCGATCAGTTGCGCGCACATCTGTCCGAAACACTCAAACGTGTGGAGCGTATGGCAGCCCTGCATGGCGTGATCATGCCGATGCTGTATGCCATGAGCCAGTTCGAGGAGTTGTATTGCGAGTTATTCGAAGGTGCCACCACCTTGGATGCTTTGCGGCTCACCCAAGGCTTTGATAATAAGACCATGGAAGGCGACCGTGCCCTATGGCGTTTGAGCCGCGCTGCCCGGTCGATACCCGATGTGAGTGAGATTCTATCCAAACGCGCCGCGGGTGAGATCATCCCTGCTCTGGAAAAATCAGCCGCGAGTCAGCAGTTCCTGGCTGACCTGCACAAATGGCTGGCTTATTACGGTCAGCGTCTTAACTCCGTCTTTGCACTTGACCAGCCCAGTTGGATCGAAGACCCCACACCCGTCATCCAAAATTTGCAGGCGTACATCTCGATGCCCAATCTGCGACCTGAAATGGAACCCGCCGCACTGGCTGCTGAACGTGAAAAAGCAGTGGCTGAGGCGCGTGCCAAACTCGCCGGTTACCCACAGCCCATCGTGGCGCGCTTCGAAACTTTGTTGAAGGCGGCACAAGTCGCAACCGTTGTGCATGAAGACCACAATTTCTGGATCGATCAGCGCCTGTTCTATCATGTCCAGCGGGTCATCATGGAATTTGGCGGGCGTCTGGCACAAGCTGGGACATTGGATGCAGCGAACGATGTGTTATATCTGACGCCGAACGAACTGCAGAAGGGTCAAGATATTTCGATGAAACGCCTGGTCCAGGATCGCAAAACAGAAATGGAACACTTCAGCAAGGTGACCCCGCCACCGATGTTGGGCACCGCGCCGGCCTTTGAAATGACCGATGGCGGCTCCATGGTTCGGGCTATGTTCAAAGGTGAAATGAGTCCGGCTCCCACTGGCAACAGTGAAATGAACAAGGTCAAAGGATTACCGGGTTCAGCTGGGGTGACGCGCGGTACTGCGAGAGTGATCCACTCGTTGGCAGAAGCAGGCAAACTCCAACCCGGGGACGTGCTGGTAGCCATCGCTACAGAGCCGCCGTGGACGCCGCTGTTCGCCACAGCCTCAGCCATCGTCACCGATAGCGGTGGGGTGCTGTCACACAGCGCCGTCGTCGCCCGCGAGTATCGCATCCCTGCGGTGGTTGGCACCGGCAATGCAACCGCGACCTTCAAGGATGGGCAACTGCTCGAAGTGGATGGAAATGCGGGCATCGTACGCGTCGTATCTGAAAACGAAGAATCCGACGCGATCAATCTGCAATCGGCAATCGAAAATCGGAAATCAAATGAACCTGCTCTGGTTGGGTGATCCCAAATCCTTCGACGTAGCTCTGGTGGGCGGCAAGGCGGCGAACCTCAGCCGCCTTGCCCGCCTCTATCATCGCGTGCCGGATGGCTTCTCGTTGCCGGTGACGGTGATGGCTGAGGTGCATCCACTCGACTTGCGGGATGAAATCACCGCCGCCATCTCGGACCTGATGAACTGCCACCGCCTCCCAGACTTTATCGCCGCTGTACGCTCCTCCGCCGTGGATGAAGACGGAGCCACCGCCTCGTTTGCCGGACAACACGAGACGTATCTCAACATCGTCGGTGCAGATGCCATCATTCAAGCCGTGATGCGCTGCTGGGAATCGGCGCGGTCTGAGCACGCTCTGGACTATCGCCGTAAACAAGGACTTTCCATAGAACGTCCACAGATCGCTGTGCTCGTTCAGCAATTGGTTGCCGCGGATGTCTCCGCTGTTGTCTTCAGCGCCAACCCGATCACAGGGAACCGCGATGAAATCATGATCAACGCCAGTTGGGGCTTGGGAGAAAGCATCGTCGGCGGGACGGTCAGACCCGATACGTTCATCGTGAGAAAATCTGATCTTGCAATTACTCAACGTGCGATCGCAGTCAAACAACGTATGACTGTCTCTGCGCCAGGTGGAACCCGGGAAGTAGAAGTGCCGCGTTTCTTGCGCACTCAAGCCTCCTTGAACGATGAGCAAGTCATTGAAATGGCAAAGCTTGCCCTGACATTGGAAGTAACGATGGAACATCCCGTGGATGTCGAGTGTGCCTATGCAGGGGACGAGTTGTATTTGTTACAGTGCCGGCCTATAACTACGCTCAAGTAATGGGGATATAAGCCTTGTCTGAATAAAAAAACTCCCCGGCGTTTTGGAACACCGGGGAGTCAGATATTTATGCAACCGCTAAACGCGGCCTGAATTTATACCCGTATACCAGATATGTACCCCGCCGGACAGATTAGATTGCGGTTGTGAAGCGGAAAATTAGCTATTTTGGCTTCAACGGATCCAATTTTAATAAGTTTGATGCCTAGGTGTTTCTACCCTGTCGGCAAGGAAGTCGATGTAAACCAAGCAGTGACAGCTGTCTTAGAAAAATAGTAGGACAGGTTTGGTTACTCAATTTAGTATTCACTATGTTGTTATAAAGGAACCGTATATGGTGACCACAAGCCTGGTTTTGCCTTATTATGGACGTAGAATTGGATAAAAAAGAACAGCGCCTCATGACGACAAGGCGCAGTTCTTTTCAACTAGGCTATGTCAAATCCGACCAATTCAGGTTAATAACTCACCAGTGGTAATTTCTTCAACCACTTCATTTCGGTCAGTTCTTTCAAAATAAAGTCTGCACCATCTGCGCGGGAAAGTTGCGTACCCGAACTCTTGCCTACATACCCGACCTGATATCTGCCCTTGTGTTCGCCATCCATCAGACGCGGGAACCTCACCACTGTCCAATCCAAATCAGACTCCCGAATCACCTTCACGTTTGCAGCCGAATCCAGCACCACATCTTTTGCCAATAGATTGAGCAGAAATCCGATGAAGTGATCAATAAATTTAGGTTGATCTTCGGGTTGCCGTACTCCTGCGCCAGTCGTGGAGACCAGCCGGCGCACACCATGTTTCCTCATCCCGGCAACAATGTTTTTGGCTGAAGTTTCCATCATGTGGGGAACGGGCGGACGGGTCGGACCTAGGGCGCTGATAACTGCATCCTGTTCGGCAATCGCCTTCTCGACAGCTTCAGCATCCATCGAGTCGCCTTTGAATACGGTCAAGTTGGGATGTGTCACCGTGAACTTCTCAGGGGAACGCACAAATGCAGTCACCTGATATCCTCCCTCCAATGCCTGCTTGACCACTTCCAGCCCAACACCACGCGATGCACCAAATACTACGATCTTCATAAGACTCCTTTGAAATTGTTTCTTATTAATGATGGTTATGAAGCCAACAAGACTTTCAATTGTTTTGCCACCAGGCGCAACGGGTCGGCGGTATGCGATGTACGACTCAGGATGATCCCGCCTTCGATGGCAGAAACAATAAAGGTCGCCAATTCATCGGCTTTTGTTTTTGAGTACCCGCATTCGATCAACTTGTCATGGAAGGCGGATTTCAACATTTGATACGCTTCGTGACAGGCGGCATTGATCCGTGGTGAAGTGGTCGCGGTTTCCATCGCCACAGCCGTCAGAGGACTGCCCGCCGCAAAACCGGATCGTTCGACATGTTCTGCTATATTCAGAATGAAGTCAGAAATTGCTTTGGCAGCGTTGGAACTCTCTGTTAATCCCTGGCGAATCCGCTCGGCAGTTTGTTTTCCGGATTGAAGCACCGCCTCTGCCGTAATCTGTTCCTTGCCCTCTGGAAAGTAGTAATACAACGATCCTTTTGGGGAGCCGCTTTCCTTGATGATCTCGTTCAAGCCAGTGCCGTGATAACCCTGCTTTTCCAGCAGGGCGCAGGTGGTTTGCAGGATTTGTTCGCGGGCATTGCTCATATTAATCTCCGTCCAAAAAATGTCTTTTGTCATCTTTCCAAAATGCGACTATTGAATTATTATAACGACTGGTCTATATACAGTCAAGTTAGGAGCGAAAGAATGTCATCCCCCATATTGGTAATCGGTGCGCTGGGCAATATCGGCACGGAAGTCGTAAGGCAGATACTCGCCAGAGGTGGGAAAGTCCGTGCGGCGGACATGGATGTGAACAAACTCAGGGAGCGCCTTGGCGATTCAGTCGAGGCGGTTCGCTTTGACTTTACCGACCCAACCACCTACGAGGCAACATTCAAGGGCGTACAGAAGATGTTCTACATGCGTCCACCGCATATCACGAACATCCAGCGGGATATGGTTCCTTCGATGGATGCCGCCAAACGCGCGGGTGTAACCCATGCCGTGTTTCTCTCCCTGATCGGGATCGAGAACACAAAATATGTCCCCCACTACAAGGTGGAGACCTATTTGAAGGCAATCAACATGCAAACAACCTTTTTACGCTGTAGTTTCTTTATGCAGAATCTGAATACCACCCATCGCCGTGAGATCAAGGAAAGAAATGAGATTTTTGTGCCGGTGGGAAAGGCAAAAACCGCCTTTGTCGATGCGCGCGACATCGGGGCGGTGGCGGCGGTGGCTTTGCTGGAGGATGGACATGCCGGCAGGAATTACGACCTGACCGGCAGTGAACGCTTGGATTATTGGGAAGCAGCCAGGATCATGAGCGAGGTATTGGGACGAAGAATCACCTACCGTAACCCGAACCCGCTTTATTTCCTGATCGAGACGATACGCAGGGGTACGCCTTTCATGTTCGCCCTGGTGATGACGGGTTTGTACACATCCACACGTTTCGGAATGGCGAAACCGATCACAGATGAAGTCGAGCGATTAACTGGGATTAGCCCGATCACATTCAGGCAATATGTAACAGATTATGAAGATGCCTGGAAGTAATCTCAGATTACCGAGTCAAATTAATTCAGCATGAACGCCCCTACTTATCCCTTCATGCTATAGGCTAAAACTCTTTCTTTTCAACGCTCACCCGGGTTCCACCTGGCATCTCCACGGTAACATCCCCAGGGTCGTAAGATACAAGTGGTTGAGACCAGCGAAAGATCCATTTTGCATCCTCCGGGCTGGCGTTGACGCATCCTCGTGAGGAGGGTTCACCATAATTGTTGTGCCAATAGGTGGAATGGATTGCCACACCGGAGCCAACGAATAAACTGACCCACCCAACAGCCGGCAGACTCCAGCCTGCTGATGCACTTCCACCGCTTAATGGCAAGGAGATCGCCTTCCGCCAGATCGGGAATTCGCCTACCGGGGTCGCCCATGCATCCACAGGATTGCCCCATGCATCGTACAGTGCACCACTGGAAATACGCGCGAAATACACCTCATTCTTTCCCTCATAGCACGATAAGGTTTGATAATCAATATTGACCACGATCCTTTTTTCTTCCGCTTCCGGGTTAACGGGAGCGATTTCATCCGCAGTCAGTGGACGAAACGCCTCAGCCGGACCCCAGAACAGGTCGCCGGATCCAAAGCGTTCATTCAACCGATACCAGACTCTTCCATCCGCTTCGGCGCGAATCTGATCCACCCAGACCACCTGACTATAGACGAACCGCGCCGGCAGCCCAATCGATTCGCGGTATTGGAGCCACGGTGCGCGCGATGGCGGATTATCGAGAATCAAGTCTACATAAGGAACGGTGACTTCAACCCACATGCCAGGTCCCAGACTCGTACTTGGCAGAGTGGACACTGGCGAATTTGGCAGGTTGCGCACGGGTTGCAGGTTTCCGCCCCACACATAACCATAGGGAGTCTCGACCCAGCGTTGATTGATCCTGCCGGGCATGGTTCCAACCACTTCCCGAATCCAGGGGATAACCTGATCCTCATACAGAGCGCCCACGATCTGTTCATTCCCATCTGGGCGCGCATATACATCCACCTTGCCAACCGTGATACGCCCCAACAGTTCCGACTGTTGTAATTCTGAAATCCCCTGCCAGGTAAATGGTCGAAAGGCAAGTGCGCCGGCGCCCAATGCGGCGATCTTTAGAAAATCACGGCGAGTGAGTGGATGTCTTGTCATGGACGGAATGATCGTGATGCTGGTCCGGCTGGCTGTTGTGATTGTGCATGTTGCCCATCATGAAAAAATGAGCCAGCGGGCAAAGCAATGCCAGCCCCACATAGACGACTGTATTGATGGGGACTTTCAGGAGCAGGACAGCTGCCAGACCCAGAATGGGAAGCAAGCAGCCAAGCAGCATGATCCAGATATGACGTTTATTCATGTGAACCTTCCTTTACCCTTTCCGCTTTACAGGCGGAAGGGAAACAATGAGATTGCCATTTTTTATTTCAGCAGTGAATTCATCCAGAGGACGCGGCGGCGGACCGCTGACCACATTACCAACCATATCAAAATGACCGTCATGGCAGGGACTGATGTAATGTCCCTGGTCAGGATGCCAGGTAACACGACAGCCAAGGTGGGTGCAAATGTTAGAGAATACCCTTACTTCACTTTCACTCTTACGCAGAACGAACAAGCCATAGTTGGTTGCCGTCCGTTCCCATCCGTTGACCCTGGTGCGGGTAAATTCAAACCGGGTTGGAATGCCAATCGGATATCTTTCAAGCGAGCCAAGATCGATGATTAAATCGTCTTGCGTTTTTTCAAGCGATGGCGAAAGAAGATACAAAATGGAGGGAAGACCGATCCCAATGCCGATGAGCATTCCGACGAACCCGGCAACCGATTTGATGAAGTCACGACGGCTGATATCTGTTTTGTGCGCCATTTCTTCCTCTTGCTATTTCAACTCCCATTCAAAGATGCGGGTGGGGGCATCCACGTTGGTAATGGTGAGGGTGAGCTTTGTCGCTCCATCCAGAATGGATTTACCATCCTGCGCCGCTGGAAAAATCAATTTTCCTTCCACATGATGACCACCGCGCGGCGCATCCCAGAGGGTTGAATTCACGCTGACTCCTGTATCGGTTAAGAGCGTTGCAGTTGCGGCTAGATCCATGCTCAGGTCAATCGAATGGGTGGTCAGGACAATATTGAACTCAACAGATTCGGTAGTCGCTGAGTCCAAGTTAAGTGGGGTGACTTCAAAGATAATCGCTCCCTGGTCGTCCATGCGGGTGGCAGAGTCAAATTCGGGGGAGGCTGATACCGTCGAAACAGGATCAGATGGCGGCTGGGTTGGAAGCGGGGATAAAGTCGCTGAACAGGCTGTGATAACAAAAGTCAAAATAATAAGGGCGGGAAGTAAGAGTCGTTTCATTTTGTCTCCAGAAGTACAGGTTGAAGTTTTTGTCGTTCACGATAAAGCACGAAGAGCATGACGCCAATTCCGATGAGGTTCATGGCGAGTCCGATAAGCATGAAGGGGCGTTGATAACGGGTGAGAAAACTTGCCGCCGCACTCAAACCAAGAATGGGTAAAACATCGGTGACATGATGAATGCAACACGCGACCATCGCAGTGGCGGATGTGCCTCCGCTCGCGCCTATCATTGAGCCGGCATGTCCTGTGGATGTAACTGGAATGAACAGGCGGAATCGCAGGATGGAATAGAGCGCGGCTTGGATACCAAAGCCGAGGATGATCGGGATGACATACCAACGGTCACGGATGAATTGAGATGAGGCGTAGTCCCAGCCCTGCGCCCAGGTGAGGATGCCGATGTAGAACGAGGCGATCAGCGCCGAGCCGAGCAGGAATGCCACAAATGGAATGAAGAATCGTTTCATCGAAAATATTCCTTTTGTGTCATCATAGCCCTTGCAGTGGGCGGCGTCTTGCGCCAAGTGGCTGAACAAAGCGTAGGCAAAACTGCCTATGTTGATCTTCGATAATTCTTCATGTGTTTTTTACATTCATCGGGTAGGATTTTCAGCCGTTAAGTAGTTTCCATGTGTGATCGAGGGGAACTCAAAACGAATCGAACGCTCGCTTTTGTTCTTCATGCGGTGAGCCAATAGGAGACTAGAAGTATCATGAATAGTTTTAATATGCGGAAATTTTATCCGACCGGGCAGGAGTTTGAAATCGATCCTGTGTGTGAAATGAAAGTCGATCCAAAGAACCCGCCCTTTCAGGTTGTTCACAAAGGGAGGACTTATTACTTTTGCTCCGAGGTCTGCAAACATCTTTTTGAACGTGTTCCCGATCAATATGTTCGAATTGAAGAAGATAAAGTTTGAAATCGAATTTGTGAGTAATTTGGATAAAGCATGACGTATTAGGCAAAAATGCGTATGTTCAACTTGAGGGTGGGTGCTGTATAAGTGCGGACGATATTCGATCCAACCAGAAGGAGTTGAACCATATGAATAAGTTTTTGATTTGGAAGATTATGCCCGCGCTGATCATCGCCACGGTTGTCTTGAGTGCATGTGGCGCGCCGGCGAAACCTGAAATGACCGAACAACCCGCCCAGACCCAACCGGATCAACCCGTTGCAGGATTGGATGGAACAGTTTGGGTGGCAGACGAGGAGGGCAACAGCATTACCGTGATCAATGCGGCAACGAATCAAGTCCTGACCACGCTTACCGGAGTCGAGGGCGCCCACAACCTACAGGTTGCCCCGGATGGCAAAACCGTCTGGGCGGTGAGCGGGCACGACTCACTGGCGATTAAGATCGATGCCGTCACTTTTGAGGTTCATGGTGTCGTGCCAACTGGGATGATGCCCGCACATATCGTGCTGACACCCGATGGCAAAAAAGCGTATGCCACGAACGGCGGGGATAATACGGTCACTGTGATTGATGTGGAAGCGATGTCTGCCATTGCCACGATCCCGGTCGGCGAGTATCCGCACGGTTTGCGCGTCAGCCCCGACGGGATGTGGGTTTACGTTGCCAATGCCAAATCCACCACCCTGAGCGTGATTGACACCGCGCAGGATGTAAAGGTCGCCGATATAGAAGTTGGCGAGCATCCTGTTCAAGTGGGCTTTTCGCCCGACGGGGAGTTTGTTTACTTCTCCCTCAACGGCGAAAACGCGCTTGGCAAGGTGGACGTTGCTGCGCAGGAACTGGTCGGCAAGGTGGATGTGGGCGGAGGTCCGATCCAGGTTTTTGTGACCCCCAACAACAAGTTTATTCTGACCGCCAATCAAGGGACAAAGGATACCCCAAGCACCACTGTGTCGGTTGTGGATGTCGCGACTTTCCAGGTGATTGCAACCATTGAAACAGGGCAGGGCGCACACGGAGTCGTGATTGATCCATCGAGCCAATACGCCTACATATCGAATATCTATGAAGACACGGTATCGGTCATTGACTTGGAAAAAATGGCGGTTGTCGCCACCGTCCCAACGGGCATGGCGCCCAATGGCATTAGCTTCTCGCCGCTTCCCGCGCCGGGGAATGCCCCTGCGGAAATTCAACTTGAAATCCCGGAGGGTGGCATGAATATGCCCATGCCGTGAGAATCTGAAGTTTGCAGCCCAAGAAATCCCCTGTCGGTACAATGACAGGGGATTTCTTATAGGCAATATTGCCTAAGCCCGAATACGCCACGCGGCTCTCCTATTCGATTGGAAACATACCTACAATGGAGAACATCCAAATGATAGAGGTGTTCCATGACCACATCTTCCTTCCTGATTGTTGATCTGCCCTGCGACATGGCTTTGCAGGCAGCGAAGAAAAAATTATTGCAAGGTGGTTTGCGGGCTTTGCAAACCTTTGACCTGCATACCGCGCGACATACCCAGCAGGATTGTCCCTGCCCGCATCATGGCACAGCGGACTGTGATTGCCAGATGGTTGTTCTAATGGTTTATGGGGAGTCTGCTGAACCTGTCCCACTGATCCTGCACGGAAGTGACGGACAAACGCGCTTCTCCATTGCCGATGACCCATCCCAACGGATAGATAAAAAGTTGGTCGCCTCCATCAAAGAGGCATTGGATATCAGGGCGGCAGTTTCTGTCTGATATTCACATAGGCAATATTGCCTATGGATTCCCGCGTCAAATTGCGCTGGATGGATCAAGGGGAAATCCTTATATTCAAGCACTATTCCAACTTTGCAGAGGAACCATAATGAAGAAGATTTTATTTTTTACAATAACGAGTCTCGCTTTGATATTATCGGCTTGCGCGCCAGCCACAGCCTCCAATGGGGACATGCCCATGAATAATGACAATTCAGGTATGGCGGATGGGACGCCCACCCCGGGCAGCATGATGATGGAAAACCCCGAAGCGGCTCATATGATGGAGCCGATCACTGCTCCCAACGTCCAGCCTGCCACCGAAGCTGATGGCGGACAGCCCTTGGAATACCGCCTGGAAGATGGCGTCAAGGTCTTTGAGTTAACCACCAAGGCTGTTCAATGGGAAATCCTGGATGGAGTGACCGTCACCGCATTCACATATAACGGAACCGTTCCCGGACCGATGATCCGCGTTACGGAAGGTGATCAGGTTCGGGTGATCGTAAAGAACGAATTACCCGATCCAACTACGATCCACTGGCATGGAGTCGAAGTCCCAAATGCAATGGACGGCGTTCCGGGCGTTACCCAGGATCCGATCCAGCCGGGTGAGACGTTTACTTACGAGTTCACCGCCAAGCCGGCTGGGACGTTCATGTATCACTCGCATTATGAGGGCGATGTGCAGGTTGGCGCCGGGCTTTATGCGCCCTTCATCATTGACCCAAAGGAACCGGATGCCAATCCACCCGTTGTGGATAAAACCCTGATGATCTCGGAATGGCGTATGACGGATGGGCAAACGTATGCCGCCATGCCCATGAGTGGGATGGAGCCCAATTACTTCACGATCAACGGCAAGTCCTTCCCTGCCACCGAAACCATCACTGTCAAGAAAGGCGATCTGGTTCGGCTGCGCTTCATTGCCATTGGTCAATTCATTCATCCGATGCATCTGCATGGTGTACCCTTCAGGATCGTGGCGACGGATGGGCATCCTGTCCCCGAGGTGGCACAGTTGACCAAGGACACGGTCAGTGTCGCACCGGGAGAACGCTACGACATTGAGTTCGTCGCCACAGAGACCGGACAATGGATGTTGCACTGTCACATCCTGCACCACACCACCAACGACAATGTTGAACCAGGTGGTTTGATGTTGATGATCGAAGTCGTTGAATAAAATACTCAAGGAGAGAGTAAAAATGCGAAAGATGTTCTTTATCAGTATGTTGGTTTTACTGGCAGGTGTATTGGCGGCTTGCGGCAGCTCCGCACAGCCTGCCGCCCCGGTCGAGTCAGGATCGTCGAGTCCGGTAAATATCCAGATTGAGACCAATCCCAATCCTGCCATGATGGGCAACATGGAATTGATCCTGACGATCACGGATGGAGATGGCAAGCCCATCGAGGGTGCGACTGTGGATGTTTCTGCCGACCACACGGACATGACCGGCATGGGGATGAGCGGTCTCGCCACTGAGCAGGGTGAAGGGCGCTATTCCATCAATGCCAACTTCAGCATGAGCGGCAATTGGAAGATTACCGTGTATGTCCGCAAGGATGGTCTGGATTACAAGGAAGATATCGAGTTCAAAGTGCAATAATCAGCCGTCGAAGGCAGGCGTTACCCGATGTGACGCCTGCTTTCCAGCCGGCAGAGTGAATTCATGAACAACAAACAAAGACGACAACACATTCAACAAAGAAATAGAAAACAAAAACTGCTTGCAGGCATCATCTGGGGCGGAACCGGACTCGCCGTATTGGTGATCCTTGGAGTCATGGTCTGGCAGGGGATTAAACCAGCCGCAGGGGAGGCAGTTGCCATTATGAAGAGCGATCCGCATCTCCCCACCGACTCTGACCCGGGACAATATAATTCCGACCCGCCAACATCCGGATTGCATTATGCAACCGAAGCCCAGGCGGGGTTTTATGAAGAGAATATTTATACATATCCTGCTGCTTATCTTGTCCATAACCTGGAGCACGGGTATGTGATCATCTGGTACAACTGCGACCTGCTGAATGAGACGGGATGCGCGGAGTTGAAATCACAGATCCGCACGGTCATTAACGACCTGGGTGGAGTGAAGCTGATTGCCTATCCCTGGAATTCCATTGATGTTCCGGTCGCATTAACCTCCTGGGGGCGGATTCAAAGGTTCGAGATCTTCGACATGGATTTAGCCAAAGCTTTTTACCGCGCCAACCTCAATCGCGCCCCTGAACCAAACGCCCCATGAGGGAATAAAATGTCAACAACCACCTTGAATGCCCCTAAAATAACGAATGCCTTTCAGTGGATAGGCACTCATTGGTTTGCCGTTTTTCTGACCATCTATGGTGTTTGGGTATTTGTTCCCTTCCTTGCGCCGGTTTTCATGCAGATCGGCTGGACGGGTGCAGGCAGGGCGGTCTACTTCATTTACTCGTTCTTCTGCCACCAACTCCCGGAACGCTCCCTCTTTTGGTTCGGCGAAAAGACCATGTATTCCCTGGGCGAAATCCAGGCGGTCTGGCAGAACACATCCAATCCCATGATCCTGCGCCAATTCATCGGCAACGAACCGATGGGCTGGAAGGTGGCGTGGTCGGATCGCATGATCTCGTTCTATACCAGCGTCTGGCTTTTTGCGGCATTGTGGTATCCCTTCCGACACACGATAAAGACTTTGAGTTGGTGGGGATTTGTTCTGCTCCTGCTGCCGATGGCGCTGGATGGTGGAACACACATGGTCAGCGATTTTGCCGGTATCGGAAATGGATTTCGTGATACAAATGCATGGCTGGCAGTGTTGACAAACAACACCTTTCCTGCAACGTTTTACGCCGGTGATGCGCTGGGATCGTTCAACTCGCTCATGCGCTTCCTTACCGGGCTTTTGGCGGGGCTGGGTCTTGTCTGGCTTGCCTTCCCGTTCATTAATCAATCACAAGTTTATAATCAGCAATTGGATACATTAAGCCATGCCAAAGTCATCGAGCAAATCAAAAACCAAAATACGCATTCTCCTGGCGGATGACCACCATATCGTCCGTGCAGGGGTGCGACAACTGCTTGAGAGTGCGACCGACCTCCAGGTCATTGCCGAGGCAGGAGACGGGGAGGAGGCGCAGGTCTTAATCCAAAAACACAAGCCGGATGTTGCCGTGCTTGATATTCAGATGCCCAAAGCCAGCGGTATTGAAGTCACACGCTGGGTGCGTGCCCATCTGCCCGAAGTGGGCGTGTTAATCCTGACCGCTTATAACGATGATCCCTACGTGATGGCGGTTTTGCAGGCAGGTGCAAATGGCTATGTCCTCAAAACTGGGCAGGCGGATGAGCTGATCCAGGCGGTGCGTGATGTCTATGAAGGTAAGTCTGCACTCGATCCATCCATCACCAGCAAGTTGATGTCCACCATCTTCAAAGGACCGGAAAAAAAGATCGTCGAACCATTAACTGACCGTGAACTGGATGTGCTGCGACTCGCGGCGAAGGGGTTCACCAACAAATCCATCGGTGTGCAACTGAATATCAGCGACCGCACCGTGCAGGGACATCTTGCGCACATCTTCGCCAAACTGCAATCCAACAGCCGCACCGAGGCTGTCATGCGCGGGGTGGCGCTGGGGTTGATCTCACAAAGCTCGGGCAATATTCCAGAAGAATGAAACGAATCCTGCCAGGCTGGCGCGGTCTGACGCAACTCTTTGCCGTCACGGTTCTGCCGCTGACGCTTTTGTTATTGTTCATTGCGTTCGGCGGGGTCAACATGCACCAGCAGGACATGCGCACCCTGGTCGGGGAACGTGACGAACGCGCCGTGCAGTCCGCCGCCGCAGCGCTGCAATCCGAACTTCATCATCGCATGGCGACTGTTTCGAGCATGGCGGTGCTGGCATCCGAGGATATTTCCTTCAAGGATATATTTGCCACCACCACCGACCTGGCAAAGGATTTCAACGGGGGGATTGCCTTTCTAAATACGGATGGACACTTAATCGAGAAAACGGGGAATGACAGATTTTGGGGATGGGTATCTCAAAACTCCAGGTCGGTCAAACTCGCTTCTTCATCCAGCCCTCAATTTGTTTTCTCCGACCCGACCCTGGATCCAAACTCCAACCAACTCTTTGTCATCATCTCAGCCTATTCTGACTCCCGCGATGTGATTGTCGCCGGCGCGTTTTCACCCGAGACACTCGCGTCCGAAACCCTGACACCCACCTACCCGGCGGGCAGTCACGTGACCATCTATCTATTGGATAATTCCCGCCGTATTTTGTTCGTCAGCGGTGCGCTCGAACGCGAAAGCCTGGATGCGGACCATCCTGGAGTGGCGGAAGCTCTGGCAGGCAGGAGTGGCGTTCTGTATGTGAAAAAGGAAGCGACGGAACATGTAGTCGCCTATAGCCCCATTGAAACTGCAGGCTGGGCATTGATCACGGAGGAGGAATGGGAAATGGTGATCAGCCCCTCCCTGCAATTGACCCAGATGGCTCCGCTGGTAATGGTGCCTGCCTTCATCCTGGCATTGATTGCCATCTGGTTCGGCGCCAAACAGATCGTCCAGCCCCTGCAAAAACTTGAGTCCAAGGCGGCGGCGCTGGCATGGGGGGATTTCGAAGCCATAAAGGAGTCAGTTGGCGGCATATCTGAGGTCCAACACCTGCAAATGGAATTGACCGAAATGTCGCGTAAAGTGCAGGCGGCTCAGGAGGGATTGCACGATTACATCGGCGCGATCACTTCGGCACAGGAAGAGGAACGTGCCAGACTGGCGCGGGAACTGCATGACGACACCATTCAGGCGGTCATTGCATTGAAACAACGGGTGCAACTGGCGCAGAGATCGGTCAAGGATCAAAATGGAAAACAATCCCTTAAGGAACTCGAAAATCTGGCGGAGCAGACCATCGAAAATCTGCGCCGCCTGACGCGGGCGCTGCGTCCCATTTATCTCGAAGATCTGGGACTGGTCACTGCGTTGGAAATGCTGGCGCGGGAGATCAGCCAGGTTAATTCTCTGATCGTTGATTTTCAAAAAACCGGTAACGAACGTCGTCTCTCGCGCGAGGTGGAATTGTCGCTATATCGCATTGCGCAGGAAGCGCTCAATAATGTGGCTAAACATTCCGGGGCGACTCGTGCCGACTTGTCCATCCGTTATTCTGATTCGGAAATAACACTGATGATCTCTGATAATGGCCACGGCTTTGTCGCTCCTGCCAGCCCGACGGAATTTGCTCCCAACGGGCATTTTGGACTGCTCGGTATTCATGAACGTGCGGACCTGATCGGGGCACGGCTGGGAATTGAGTCCACCCAAGGACAGGGAACCAGGATCGAAATTCGCTTGTAAAGCGATAAAGGTCATAAGCCATTTTGCCTACCGATTTCCCCGCCATCCTGCGCTCATGCAGGGGCGGGGATTTGCGTATCATGATGTTATATCCTTATTGAAAAGGAAGACTCATGACCTCTGATACTGCGATTCCCCCCTTTCCATCCCAAACAGAACGTTTGAAAATATTTTTACATGCGCTGCTCTTCGTCCTCGGCTTCTCATTGGTGTTTGTAATCGGCTGGGGCGGCTCGGTGACGGCGCTGGGTCAATTGTTCGGCGCATACAAACGGGTTATCGCGCAATTAGGCGGCGTGATCGTGATCATGTTCGGACTGGCGACTCTGGATGTAATTCGCCTTCCCTGGTTTTATTATGATACCCGGACGGAATACACAGGTCAGCGCGGAACCTATGGTGGCTCGGCGTTAATGGGCATTTTCTTTGCAGCAGGTTGGAGCCCATGCATTGGTGCCACACTGGGCGCAATCCTAACAATGGGGCTCAGCCAGCAAACGGTCGGACAGGCGATGTGGCTATCTTCAGGGTACTCGCTTGGTTTGGGGCTTCCCTTCCTGGCGATGGCGCTTGGTTTGGAGCGCGCTTCAGGCTGGATCAAACGCATGCGACCCTATCAAAAGTATTTCAAAATTGCCAGCGGTGTTTTCATCATTGCCATTGGTGTTCTGCTTCTTACGAACACAATGAGTCTGATAGCGATCTGGGCATTCAAGAATGGTCTATATATCGAAAAGTTTACCCTGTTCTCTGCCGCGCCGACATACTTCACCGCCATCCTTGCCGGTCTATTGTCATTTCTTTCACCTTGCGTCCTGCCGCTCGTGCCTGCCTATCTTGGTTATCTGAGCGGGCACACGATACAAAGATCATAATATTTTTAGAGAAGATACCCTTATGGATTCCCCCATTAATTCGGAAGATACCATCACCTTTAAACGAACCCATTTTTATTCGGTCCTGGTGATACTGGCTTTTGCCATCGGCATATTGACGGGTTATGTTGTCTGGGGGCTTGCCCCCCGTTCACAACAAGCGATTGTCAATAATCCATCTGTTGCCCAGGGACCCATTGTCGAAGCCCCGGCAGCGACACAGGCACCGCAATTCACCCGTTATGAAATCCCATTCGAAGGCTTTCCCAGCCAGGGACCGGTGGATGCACCCATCGTAATTGTCGAGTTCAGCGACTTTCAGTGCCCGTTCTGCAAACGCTTCCAGGATGAGACGGCTGCACAATTGCTGGCGGCGTATCCCGGTCAAATCCGTTTTGTCTATCGTCATCTTCCCCTGACATCCATTCATCCCGAAGCCCTTCCATCGGCGGAAGCCTCGATGTGCGCCAACGAACAGGGGGCCTTCTGGGATTACCATGACAGGATTTTTGAGAATCAGGACAAACTTGGGCGTGAGTTGTACCTGCAGATCGCCGCTGACCTCAATTTGGATGCAGTCACTTTCGAGGAGTGTCTCAATTCAGGTAAATATAAGGACGCCATCCAACAGGATATGGATTTTGCGCTCAACCTTGGCGTTCAATCCACCCCAACATTTTTCATCAACGGGCTGGCAATCGTTGGCGCGCAACCTCTTGAAGCGTTCAAACAGATCATCGATCTTGAGTTGGCTGGAAAAATTCCATGAAACAGATACTCCTCATATCCTTGTTTCTGCTTGTGACACTGACCGCCTGCCAGAGCAGCGTCGAAGAGATTACGGGCAAAGAGGTTACAACCGTTGACGGTTCCTATAAAAACATCACTCCTGTCGATTTGGACACGATGTTGAAGAACACGGATCTTATCCTTGTCAATGTGCATACTCCTTTCGCAGGGAACATTGCCGATACAGACCTGTCCATTCCCTACGACCAGATCAGTGCGCCGGAAAATCTGGCGCAGTTGCCAGCGGATAAAAATGCAAGGATCGTTCTGTATTGCCGCAGTGGTCGCATGAGCGCAATTGCGGCAGAGGAACTTGTTTCGCTCGGGTATACCAATATCTGGAATCTCGAAGACGGCATGGTGGCATGGGAACAGACAGGACGCGAAATCGAGAAATAGAATAGGCAGAATTGCCTATAAGAGCCTCAGTAATATGGCTCTCGTTGAGGCTGTCTATTAATTGCATAATACAAAGGAAAGGAGACCAGCTTATGACAACCACTGTACATGACCCCGTTTGCCACATGGATATCGACCCCGCTACTGCTGCCGGCACATCCGAATACAAGGGGCAAACGTATTATTTTTGCTCGCTTGGCTGCAAGAAGGCGTTTGATGCCGATCCCGAGAAGTATCTCAGCAAGACTCATGAACACGCGCATCATCATTAATTCCATCCTCTTCTCCTCAGGTAACCTGCCCACTGGGCAGGTTATTTTATTTTAGACAATTTGCCGAAACAAAATCTTCAATCACTCTTTGCCGTGCCTTTACACATTCTTTAATCATGCCGGGTATTCTTGGATCATCGAAAGGAGTACAGTATGTTTCTCATGTGGATCGTCCCTTTAGTACTTGTCGGTTTGATCGTCTACAGCGTTTCTGGCAATAATCTGGTCAATGCGCTCAAGCCCGTTGCAAGCCGTACCTGCCACAAATGTGGACAGGCTGCGCAAAACGACTGGAAAAACTGCCCGCACTGCGGACAAACTTTATGAAAGGAAGTCAAAATGAAAAAAGGTAACTGGTGGATCGTTGGCATCGTAGCTGTTCTTGCTGCTCTGTTCCTTTTCGGAGGCGGCATGATATGGGGCAACCGTGGATATGGCATGATGGGCGGTTATGGCATGATGGGTAACTGGGGCTACTCTCCCTTCGGCTGGTTCGGAATGGGATTGGGCATGATCTTCATGTGGCTCATCCCCATCGGCATCCTCGTGCTCATTGGGTTTGGTGTCGCATCCCTGGTGCGAAATACAGGAAATCCTCCCCAAGCCTCATCCCTGACGCCCTGCTCCAACTGCGGAAAGGGCACCCAAGCCGATTGGCAGACTTGCCCCTACTGCGGCAATTCCTTGAAGTAAAGTAACCTCGCGTTCTCAAAGTAGCCTGTCGGAAGATAGGCTATTTTGCTTATATACCACTAGGCTGAAATCCGCTCCCTGCCATCGTCTATTGGATATACACTATTGGCATCTTTATAAAAGGTAGGCAACCATGACTGTCCGTGACCCTGTATGTGGAATGGAAATTGAACCCCAAAGTGCCTTCGCCGAGCGCGAACACATGGGGCAGACGTTGTATTTTTGCTCACAATCCTGCGTGGAACAGTTCGATATCGACCCGCACCATTATGTGATGACTTCGGCAACAACGGGTTTTAATCCCGAACGGACGCTCACCCGCATCGAACTACCCGTCGCCGATCTGCCGTTTTACAAACCTGTCACCGCCCTGGAATCTGGTTTGCGCGCCCTGGAGGGCGTTCATCAAGTAACCACCAATGCAGGTGCGGGTGTGTTGCAGGTGGAATATGATTCCAAAAAGGTGAACATTCCGCAAATGGCGGCAGTCATCCGCTTGGCGGGGTTTCAACCTGGCGGGTCGAATCTCAAAATCGGAATCGAGAACCTGCGTTGTGCCTCCTGTGTGAAGTTCATCGAGGATGAACTGAAGTCCACAGATGGCGTATTAAGCGCAACGGTCAACATTGCCACACAGGAAGCGAGCGTGGATTATCTCCCCCAAAAGGCAACCCTTGTACAATTGAATGCAGCCATTGAGGCTTGGGGATACAAGCCACGTCCTGCGCTGACTGGCGCGCCAATAGACAAACAAGAAGAGGCACATGCCCGTGAATACATCCGGCTGATGAGAATGTTCTGGTTCTCGGCAATTGTTTCCATTCCGGTGTTGTTATTCGCATACCCGCAATACGTTCCCGGCATCCGGGATTTGTCAATGGAGACCATCCGATGGTCATGGGTTCTTTCCGCCGTTGCAACACTACCTGTGTTGTTCTATTCCGGGTATGACTTTTTCACAGGTGCGTGGGCGGCCTTCAAACATCGCTCAGCCAACATGAACACCTTGATCGCGCTCGGTACCGGCGCGGCATGGTTGTATTCAACGTTTGCCATTGCATTTCCGTCCGTGTTTCCTGAAGGGACATCCGAGCCGTTTTACGATGTAGTTGCAGTTGTCATTGCATTGGTTGTGTTGGGGCAGGCACTTGAACTACGCGCCAAGGGACAATCCAGCGCGGCGATCAAGAAATTGTTGGGTCTACAAGCGAAGACTGCCCGCGTGATTCGCAATGGAAAAGAACTTGATCTGCCTGTAGAAGAAGTGTTGGTCGGCGATGTGATCCAGGTCCGTCCCGGTGAGAAAATACCCGTGGATGGCGTTATCGTCGAAGGCAGTTCTGCCGTGGATGAGTCGATGCTGACGGGTGAGTCGTTGCCAGTTTCCAAGAAACAGGGAGATGAGGTGATCGGAGCGACCTTGAACAAGACAGGCGCGTTCAAATTCCGCGCCACGAAGGTCGGCAAGGATACGGCTCTCGCGCAGATCGTGAAGATGGTGCAGGACGCGCAAAATTCCAAAGCACCAATTGCCCGTCTTGCCGATACCATCTCTGGTTATTTCGTACCCATCGTGATGATTCTCGCCGTGTGGACGTTCGTCATTTGGTTCGTGATTGGACCTCAACCGCAATTGGTATATGCACTCGTTACCAGTGTAACCGTGCTCATCATTGCCTGCCCCTGCGCTTTGGGTCTTGCCACGCCCATGAGCTTGATGGTCGGCATTGGCAAAGGTGCGGAACATGGGATTCTCATCCGCTCTGGCGAAGCCCTGCAAACTGCGCGAGCCATTCAAACCGTGGTGTTGGATAAGACGGGCACGATTACAAAGGGAAAGCCTGAGTTAACGGATGTCATCCTTACCAATTCCATGAATGGTAACAGCCATCAGTTGTTGCGCCTGGTGGCATCCGTTGAGAAGGTCAGTGAACATCCCCTGGCGCAAGCCATTGTGGACGGAGCACAGGCGCGAAAACTGGAATTGACCGATGTGCAGGATTTTGAAGCCATCCCTGGACATGGCGTTTCCGCGAAGGTTGAAGGACGAAATATCCTGATTGGCAATCTCAAGTTGATGAACCGAGAGAACATCGCGCTGGGCGAGTTGGAGAATAGATCCAAATCGCTCGCCGACGATGGCAAGACCCCAATGTTCGTCGCAATTGACGGCAAAGCCGCTGGTATTGTTGCCGTGGCAGACACGGTCAAGGAAGATTCTGCCGAAGCGATCAAAGCTCTGCAAGGTATGGGCATTGAAGTTGTGATGATCACCGGCGATAATCGCCGCACCGCTGAAGCGATTGCTCGCAAGGTTGGGGTCACGCGCGTGCTGGCGGAAGTATTGCCCGAAGATAAGGCAAACAACGTTCACCTGTTGCAAGCGGAAAACAAAAAAGTCGCGATGGTTGGCGATGGCATCAATGATGCCCCCGCGCTCGCACAAGCGGATGTCGGTCTCGCCATCGGAACAGGCACGGATGTCGCCATCGAAGCCTCGGACATCACGCTGATCAAGGGCAGTCTCAAAGGTGTGGTGACTGCCATCGAAGTCAGCCGCGCTACCATGACCAACATCTACCAAAACCTATTTGGCGCCTTTATATACAACGTGTTGGGTATCCCTGTTGCTATGGGAGTATTGTTCCCGTTCTTTGGATTGTTGCTCAGCCCATTGATCGCGGGGGCAGCAATGGCATTCTCATCCGTGACCGTAGTTGGCAATGCCAACCGCCTGCGAGGCTTCAGACCGAAGTTTAGTGTAAAGTGAGCTGTTATGAAAATTGAACTTCTCTATTTCGATGGTTGTCCCTCCTGGGAAGCTGGTTTGGAAAGTCTTCGGACTGCTTTACAAGAGGAGGGAATCTCCGCCTCTGTGGAAATGGTGAAAGTAGAGACCGATGAAGATGCGGAGCGTTTGAAATTCCTCGGTTCCCCTCATTTTCGTGTTGATGGTATGGATTTATGGCATGAGGAACGCGAAACGTATTCGATGAGTTGCCGCGTCTATTCCACGCCTGAAGGCGTCAAGGGATTTCCCACTGTCCATATGCTGCGGGAAAAACTGCAATCACTGTCTGGAACACCATAATGAAAAACTCCCGCTTTATCACGTGGATGACCTGGGCTTTGATTCTCGGAATGTTCTGGACTGTTTTCTCGCGCGTCTCGCCCGACCGGCCTAAAGCGCAGCAGGATGCAGTTGCCAAAGAAGGCTTCACTGCGCCCAACTTCGCCCTCGACCTGTTGGACGGCAGCACAGTTGCGCTTTCCGATTTACGCGGCAAGGTGGTGCTGGTCAACTTCTGGACATCGTGGTGCCCACCCTGCCGTCTGGAAATGCCAGCCATCGAAAAAGCGTATCGAAGTTACAAGGACATTGGCTTTGTGGTGATCGGCTTGAACCTCACCGCCCAGGATTCAGAACAAGCCGCGGCTGATTTTGCAAAAGAAATCGGTTTGACTTTTCCCATCGCGCTCGACCGCGATAATGCGACTGGGAACCTGTATCGCATCACTGCCCTGCCGACTTCGTACTTCATTGATCGCAAGGGAGTAATTCGTTCCGTTGTGGTCGGCGGACCCATGAGCGAGGCATTGATTCAATCCAAGGTGGAAGAGCTATTACGGGAGGGCGAGTAATGTTCCCTTACCTTCGACTTGGACCCTTCCTGCTTCAAATGCCATTGTTGATGTTGTTCATTGGTTTTTGGATCGGCTCAACATTCACCGAGCGTGAAGCCGCCCGCCTTGGTTTAAACAAGGAGAAAATCAATAACCTGATTGGGTACGGATTGCTCGGCGGGATTCTCGGAGCAAGGCTTGTCTATGCTGCGCAATACGCCTCAGTTTATGTGGCAAATCCATTGGGCTTGTTCTCGCTGAGCACAAGCACGCTTTCTCCCATCGGGGGTTTTCTAATCGGTATGTCCACAGCCTTGATATATGGATATCGTCAGAAACTTCCGTTTCGCCGATCATTGGATGCGCTCACGCCTGGGTTGGCATTCTTCATGATCTCAATTGGTGTCTCCCACCTGCTCAGCGGAAATGCCTACGGCTCGCCGTCTCGTGTCCCCTGGGCAATGTACGTGTGGTCTGATTATCGTCACCCAACGCAACTTTATGAAATCTTTCTTGCGCTGGCGATCTTTACACTCGTGCTTCCAAAAGTTCTTCCAGCCCACGCGCCAGGAATTCGCTTTGCGCAGTTCGTCTCTCTTTCCGCGCTGGCGCGAGTCTTTCTCGAAGCCTTCCGCGGCGACAGTGTACTCTGGCTGGATGGTTATCGCGCCGCGCAAGTGATGGGGTTGCTTGTTCTTATTATTTGCATTGTCTTGTTGAGACAATGGGAAAGGATCGAACCAAATGAGGCAAGCATCTGGTAAAAAACGTTATATCCCTGCCTTGAGCTTTCGCTGGCTCACGCCATTGTATGATCCTCTGCTCAAATGGGTCATGCGCGAGGAAACTTTTAAACAAAGGTTGATCCAACACGCGAACATTCGTCCAGGCATGAA
The DNA here is from genome assembly GCA_002418205.1 of Anaerolineales bacterium UBA5797. Classification (GTDB taxonomy): domain Bacteria; phylum Chloroflexota; class Anaerolineae; order Anaerolineales; family Villigracilaceae; genus Defluviilinea. The sequence continues at coordinate 55,249 of DIDP01000076.1, forward strand.
GGTTCTCGATCTCGGCTGCGGCACAGGTACGCTCACCATCATGCTCAAAAAAATCCATCCGAACGCGCAGGTTACAGGCGTGGATGGCGACCCTGATGTATTGAAAATTGCGCTAGATAAATCTCGCGGTTCGGATATTCAATGGGATGAAGGACTCGCCTCCTCCCTGCCCTATCCTGATTCCACCTTCGACAGAGTAGTCACCAGCCTGGTCATTCACCACCTCATCACGGACGATAAACGACTCGCATTCAAGGAAATCCATCGTGTGCTCAAACCAGATGGAGAATTGTATGTGCTTGACTTTGGCGCACCGCATTCTTCAACGACACGTTTCATGACGACCTACATGCGTCGTCTCGAGGAAACCGCCGATAACTTCGACGGTTTGATCCCGCGCTTCGTGGCAGAGGCAGGCTTCGGGTCTATAAAAGAAGCGGAGAACTTCGTCACGGTGTTCGGTCCGTTATCCATCATCCAAGCAATGAAAGGAACTTGATATGACTCAAATCCAAATCTTTGTGATTCTTTCGGGAATCGCGTTGACCGTATTGATCGCCTGGTATTTCTGGTTTGCCCCCAAGGCGCAGACGCGTGTTGCGGTATCTGCATCTGGCGCACAGGAGGTGGCAGTCACGGTCAAGGGCGGATACACACCCGATGTGATCGTGGTGCAAAAAGGACGCCCTGTGCGGTTGACGTTCACACGCCAGGAAAGTTCAGCGTGTTCTGAGAAAGTGTTGTTCCCTGACTTCAATCAGAATGCTTTGCTGCCAGAGGGCGAACAAGTGACACTGGAATTCACCCCCGAACAATCTGGCGAATATGGCTTCCAATGCCAGATGGGAATGTTACGTGGCAAGTTGATCGTGGAATAATGACGAAAGGAACATGTAAAAATGAAACACGAAAAAATCCATATGCCAAACCTTTCCTACATTGCGGCATTTGTCATTGGCGTGATCTTTTTCGCCGTATTATGGAGGATGTTATTCGGCTCGGCATCCGGTCTGATGGTTCTGGCTGGCATGATTGGAACCGCGACCGCTGTGACTATCTTCTGGCTCAGGAATGAAAATCAACATCATGGAAAGGGAAAACAATGACGTTGGACCAAAACGAAATCCTCCCTGCCCCTCCACAACCGGAATATATAACGGCTTGTGGAGGAAAAATCAAGGATCCATCCAAATATCCCAGCGCAGAGTATCACGGCGAGAGGATATATTTCTGTACGCAGGCATGTTTGGATGTATTTCTTTTGAATCCCGACCCTTTTATGGCTGGTGAAATCGAACACCCTCTTGATTAATTCAATATGACAATCAGGAAATCATTCCTGATAAATATCATAAGCAAATCAGCGCATTTCGAAACAGGTCGAAATGCGCTGTTGATTATTTCATGGGAGTTGTAAGATGAGTTCAAAGCAAGACAAAATTCATCCTCAAAGGAGAAAAAATGACTACTCAAACCTTATCCCGGGAATATCAACTCGCTGATGTTCCCTTTACGAAAACCCTGTTCGAAGGCAAGGCGTTTGCCTGGCTCTGGCTTGCCATCCGTCTGTATCTGGGATACCAATGGATCGAATCGGGTTGGGGCAAGATCACCAACCCCGCCTGGATGCAGGGCGGCGAAGCATTGAAGGGCTTCTGGGAGCGCGCCATCGTTATTCCCGATGCACCTGCCCGCCCATTGATCGCCTTCGACTGGTATCGCAATTTCATCCAGTTTATGCTGGACAGCGGCAATTACGTCTGGTTCGCCAAACTCGTGGCGGTGGGCGAATTGCTGGTGGGCGCGGCGCTGATCCTGGGCATCTTCATCTGGTTCTCCGCTTTTATTGGCGGTTTTATGAATTGGAATTTTATGATGGCGGGCTCGGCTTCTGTCAATCCTGTCTTCCTGATCCTCTCGATCCTGCTCATCCTTGCCTGGAAAACCTCAGGCTGGATCGGACTCGACCGCTGGCTTCTGGTTCAGGTTGGCACACCCTGGCAACCTGGATTGATCTTCCAAAAAAAGTAATTCTTCGTTCGGCGCATCTCTCCTCCTCAAGCGACATCCGAAGGTGACTTCGGGTGTCGTTCTTGATATTCTCTTTTTGAATTCTTCACACTATCTTTATAGGCACAAACTATACTGCCGACCTGAATATACATTATGGAGCAAAAACAATGACCAACTCGACTCAAATTTCGCGGAGAGACGTTCTTAAACTGATGGGACTTGGCGCGGGAGGGGCGTTCCTCAGCGCCTGCGGACTTCTCCCGTCCGCCTCAACCAACCCGACAGCGGCTCCTGTCTTCCCGACTCCGCTTACCCCTTTGCCTGATCTTCCGATTCTGTCTGCGGAACTGACGGCTGGGCGCGGCACGCTCCCCATTTTTTCGGGGAAGGAAACGCCCGTTTGGCGGTATCAGGCTTCGGTTAAGGAGGGAGGCGGGGATTTCATCCAAACGTTGAGCGGCTCGTATTTGGGTCCAATTTTCAGGGTGAAACAGGGACAACGAGTCCAGGTTCGGTTGAACAACGAATTACCCGACCCGACCATCATCCACTGGCATGGGTTGAAAATTCCAGAAGAGATGGATGGGCATCCGCGCTATGCTGTCGCGCCTGGGAAAAGTTTTGACTATGATTTTCAGGTGATCAACCGCGCGGGCATGTATTGGTTCCATCCTCATCCGCACCAGTTGACAGGACCCCAAGTCTATTACGGGCTGGCGGGCTTGTTCATCGTCAGTGACGAAGAGGAAGCCGCGCTGGGTTTGCCTGCGGGCGAGTATGATCTGCCGCTGGTGATTCAGGATCGTATTTTTGATTCGCAAAACCAAATGGTCTATCTGGCAAACGGCATGATGGATTCGATGATCGGATTTCTGGGCGACACGATTTTAGTCAATGGTTCACCCAATGCAACACTGGATGTCAAAGCCAGCGCATACCGCTTGCGCCTGCTGAACGGCTCAAACTCGCGCATCTATAAATTCGCCTGGCAGGATGGCACACCCCTGACCGTGATCGCCACCGACGGCGGCTTACTGGAAACACCCGTGACCCGCGACTACATCACGATGGGACCTGGCGAACGCGTGGAGTTGTGGGCGGATTTCAGCGGAAGAAATGCAGGCAGTGAAATGAAATTGGTCAGCCTGCCATATACCGATTTCAGCGGTGGAGGCGGCATGATGGGCGGCGGGATGATGGGCAGTTCTGGATTGCCAAATGGTACGCCGTTCGACATCCTGCGTTTGATGATCGGCGAGAAAGGAGCGGACGTGAACCCGTTGCCCTCGCAACTCTCCACGATTGAACGACATGCTGTGAACGATGCAGTCAATGGAAACAATCCGCGCTCGTTCAGGCTGGCAATGCAGGGCATGGTTCACACCATCAACAACCGCCTGTTCGAGATGGACGCAGTGGCGCAGGATGAGATCGTGCGGCTGAACGACCTGGAAGTTTGGGAGTTTGTCAATCTCGAAGGCAGCGGGGGTGGCATGGGAATGGGCATGATGAATATGGAAATGCCGCATCCCATGCACATCCACGGCGTGCAATTCCAAGTGCTTGAGAGGCAGATCGCGCGCGGATTTGAATCCGCGTATCAAGAATTGAGCGGCGGCTTTGTGGACGAGGGTTGGAAGGATACCGTGCTGGTGATGCCAGGCGAAACCGTTCGGGTGCTTGTGCGCTTCGAGAATTACACAGGGATATATCTTTATCACTGCCACAATCTCGAACATGAGGATGCGGGCATGATGCGAAACTACAGGATCAAAGGTTGAGTAGGAACAGGCTCCAAAAATCGGAGCCTGTTTTTTTTAGAAGGGCGATACGCAGAATTGCTTATTCCTACATCAAGCCATTCTGCGCTTCAATAATTCCAGTAGCGACTCTACAATCCAACCGTCAGATCACAACCAAGGAGTTTCGATATGTCATTCAAAGATCCCGTCTGTGGAAAACGCGTCAATCGCGGCAAAGCCCATATCACCATCGAGTTCGAAGGTGTGAACTATTTTCTGTGCTGTCCGCAATGCCAGGCTCAGTTTGAACGTTCCCCAAAAACCTTTGCCAAGCCCGAATTGGGAGAGAAGGCAAGGAAAGTCCAGCACTATCCCGTAAAACAACACAATTAAAAGGAAACCATTATGAGCGACAATTGTCACGTTGAACCGATCCAAAAGTCCGCGCTGGATCATGTCATCCAGTCTGCCAACCGAATCCTGCTGTCCGTTTCAGGGATGGGCTGTCCCAACTGTGCCACAAGGGTACGTAATGGACTTCTGTTACTGGATGGCGTCCATGACGCTGATGTGATGTTGAACATGCGCATGGCGGAAGTTTACTTCGATGAGAATATGGTCTCTGCCGAGATGCTGATCCAGGCGGTAATTGGAGCAGGGAACGATGGACGTCACAATTATCAAGCGCAAGTGATAGCATCGTAAATGACCTTTCGTCAGATGACATTCATCATAAGCCATTTGGCGTATATCCCCACCCGCCGTACTGCGCTGGAGATAACTTAATGGTCAGACTACTATTGGGTCATCCGAACACGGAGGACCCAATATGTTTTCAAAGACCCGAAAGTTCCTTTTCCTTCTCGTTATTTTGGCGCTGACCGCTACTGCGGTTTCTGCCTGCTCCACTTCCAACCCTGATGACGCGCATCTTGCCATGATGCCGCTCGACCAAATGCCAATGGAAGTTCAGTCCGCGCCTGTGGCAGTGCAGGAAGCCTACCAGTTCAATACCGCCAACCCAGACATCATGCAGGACATTCCCTGCTATTGCGGATGCGGCGACATCGGTCACACTTCCAATTACGATTGCTACGTCTCGAACATCGATGACAAAAACAACATCACCTTCGACAACCATGCCCTCGGCTGTTCCATCTGCGTGGACATCACCCAGGATGTGATGCGCATGTTGCGGGATGGCAAAAGTCCGCAGGATGCCAGGGTTTACATCGACGCAACGTATTCCAAGTACGGACCCTCCAACATCCCCTAATCTCATGCGCCTTCATTTCTCTCTTCTCCTTCTCGTGATGGCTGGACTGGTGGTCGCGTTCGCGCCTCTGCCAGTTCCAGCCGTTGCGCCTCAGGAGCGGACCTTTGAGGTGGACGCGCGCCAATATGCCTATTCCCCCTCCGAACTGAAGGTCAACGCTGGCGACACCGTGACCATCAAACTGGTCAGCACAGATGTTGTTCATGGGCTATATGTGGATGGTTACGACATTTCCGTCGAAGCTGACCCCGGACAAAGCGCCAGGTTAACCTTCGTTGCCGACAAACCCGGTTCCTTCCGTTTCCGCTGTAACGTCACTTGCGGAGCCATGCATCCCTTCATGATCGGGAAAATAACCGTTGGCACAAACGATTGGCTTTATCGCTCAATAGGGTTGGCGTCTCTTGCAGTCATTGGCTTCTTTCCTCTTTCGTCTTTCCTGAATCAAAGTAAGAAGAAAGATGAAAGAAATATTGCTTCCTAACATGAACCGCATCGAACTTACCCGTATCCCTTTTATAAAGAACACTCTCAAAAGCCGTTACCCGCAATTGGCAGTCTTTATCGTCATGCTGGTCGGTTACATCTTTGCCATCCTTGCGGGACTCATCGGAACGCCTGTCGGCAGTCACAACTTCAGCATTGTCTTTGTTTGGATCGCGTGGTGGGCGATCCTCATTCTCGTCGCGGTCCCCTTCTTCGGACGCGGCTGGTGCGCGGTCTGTCCGATCCCGCTTCCAGGGGAATGGCTGCAACGCGGCGCGATCCTTGCCCCGCCAGATAAACGACCGAAATGGTTGAATCTCCGTGTGCCAAAAATGTTCCGCAATATCTGGATGCAGAACATTTCGTTTCTCCTTCTGGCTCTCTTTAGCAGTGCCCTGCTCACTACCCCAAACATCACTGGCATTGTCCTGGCTGCCATGCTCTTTGTCGCAATCGGACTGAGCGCCATCTTCGAGCGCCGCGCCTTCTGCCGTTATCTCTGTCCCGTGGGTGGATTCATCGGCTTGTATTCACAAACCGCGCCCATCGAACTACGCATCAAAGATAAACAAGTTTGCGTGAAGTGTGTGGGCAAGCCCTGCTACAACGGCTCGGACGCGGGCTACGGCTGTCCGTGGGATGTCTTCCCCGGCGGCATGACCAAGAACACCTATTGCGGACTTTGTATGGAATGTATCCGCACCTGCCCGCACGACAATATCGCGGTCAACCTACGCCCTTTCTCTGCTGACCTTGCCAAACCGACAGCGCGACTCGACGAAGCCTTCAAAGCCTTCATTATGTTTGGCGCCGCCATGATCTACGCGGGCGTGTTGCTTGGTCCGTGGGGCACACTCAAAGACGCGGCATACAACGTCGGTACAGGCGCATGGTTCATGTATGCAGTAATTTTTCTTGCGATCATCTTTATCGTCCTGCCTGGGCTTTTCACTTTGGGGATTATGACAACCAAAGGCAGGCAATCTCTCAAACAACGCTTCATGTCTCTTTCCACTGCTCTCATCCCACTGGGACTCATGTTCTGGGTTGCTTTCAGTCTATCCTTCGTTCTAACAAATGCTTCTTACATTCTCGCCGCATTGTCCGATCCGCTGGCGCTTGGCTGGAATTTGTTTGGCACCGCAAATGCCGCATGGCAGCCCATGCTCACCACGATCCTTGCGCCCGCGCAGACACTCGCTCTGGTCGTAGGATTGGTCTGGTCGGCGCGAACAGCCCAAAAGGTGAATGAAGCGGGGACGTCCACAATCCCTGTCATCGTCTACTGCTTCGTCGCCACATCCATCATGCTATGGTTATTGCTATGAAACGTCCCGAACTCATCTCACGCATCCTGATTATCACAGGGATACTCCTTGCCGTTGGTGCTCCATTGTTTCTTTGGGCGCGCACGCCTTTGATCCACGCCCGCATGGCGGAGGATGGCGGCTGGAACCCCGATGTGATTCAAGCAGAAACGGGCAAGCCCCTTCATTTGAAACTCACCTCCGATGATGTTGTGCATGGCTTTGCAGTCGGTCAGATGGACATGCAAAGTGTGGACATCCTCCCCGGCAAAGTCACCGAGATCACGTTGACCTTCGACAAGCCTGGGATCTATACCTTCTTCTGCACCCGTTGGTGTGGACTCAATCACTGGCGCATGCGCGGCACGATAGAAGTAACAGGCGGTTCGGATATCATCACCGCAGGGGGCTCATCCGAGCCTGCTTCTGTTCCCCTCTACGTTTCTCTCGACCTGGACATTGACGCTCCGCACGACTCGCCTGTTATTCCAAATGAAAAGCCATCAGCAATGAATGGTCAATTACTTGGAGCTAATTTACCAATCGACCAATCACTCGATTACTATCTTTCTCACTCCCCCTACCAGGTCTTCACCGACTTATCGGACACATCCTTAACCGAATCCCAAAAGTGGGATGCAGTTGCCTATCTTTGGCAATCCAATACCACACCTGAATCGCTTGCCAACGGAAAAGAACTCTACGCCCAAAACTGTGCGGCGTGTCACGGCGAAAACGGCGCGGGCGACGGCGTCTTTGCCGACGACCTTGCCGAAGCGGGCGAAGCCTCCATGCAAACAATGGAAGGCGCAACGGATATGGTCATGCAAACCCCTGTTGATTTCACCGATCCAAGTCGAATACTTGGCGCGAGCCCAGCATTATTGCAAGGGAAAATCTTGCGCGGTGGCATGGGAACAGGCATGCCCATGTGGGGCGTAATTTTTACTGAAGAACAAATCTGGGACCTGATTGCGTACATCTATTCGTTCCAGTTTGAATATCAAAAGTAAGGAGGCTCAATGAGCAAAAAAAATAAGAAGTATCAAAAGCAGAGAAAGAAGAATTTCCCCTGGTTGTTTGTCGCACTCGGTGGGATTCTTCTGGCAGCGGCGGCGTTTTTCTTTGCCAACCAAGGCGGTGGCAATGGAGGAGGGACGCCATCCATTGCGGTGGATCAGCAACTGATCGATTACGGCGATGTGAAGTTCAACGTCGAGAAGACTTTCGCCATCAAAGTCACCAATACGGGTGATGGCACACTGCGTTTCAAGGAAGACCCATATGTTGAAGTCGTGGAGGGGTGCTGACCTCCTCAACTGACCATCGGTTCGATGGTACTTAAACCTGGCGAAAGCACGATCATCGAGTCTAGCGTGTTTATGATGCACGCAGGCATGGACGGTCCGCATAACTTTGCGGTTCATCTTAAGACGAATGACCCTGAAAATCCAGATATGATCGTGAACGTATTGTCTAATTGGATTCCATAAAATCCACAAGAGTCAAAATAGCGGCGAGATTGCACAATCCTGCCGCTATTTTGATTTTGCGATGGGTATTGTGAAGTTGAATACGCTTCCCAGCTCTTCACCTGCCGACTCTACCCAGATACGTCCGCCGTGCGCTTCGATGAGGGCGCGCGCGATCGTCAAGCCGATGCCGCTTCCACCACCTGTCTGACGTGAACGGGATTTGTCCACGCGATAGAAGCGGTCGAAGATGTGCGAAAGATGTTCGGGCGGTATTCCAATCCCCGTGTCACGAACGGAAAATTGGATCGCATTACTGATCCTCTTTGCGGAAATGGTGACTCTACCACCGTCTGGCGTGTATTGCAAAGCATTGCCTGTTAGGTTGGTCAACACTTGCACGGCGCGATCTTCATCAGCCAGAACATGTGGAAGGTCAGGAGACAGTTCAAAGTCGAGTGTGATGCGTTTTGATTCCGCGTGAGGGAAAAGGCGCTTGGTCACCGTTCGTACCAGCGTGGAAGCATCCAATGGGCGAATATCCAGTTGATAGGCGCGGGCTTCAACGCGGCTGAGTTCCTGCAGATCGTTTACGAGGTGATTAAGCCGCTCTGCTTCTGCATGGACCTGTTGATAGGTCTCGTCTGTCGCGGGCAGGACACCGTCCATCAATCCTTCCATCGAACCTTTGATGGCGGTGAGCGGCGTGCGCAATTCGTGGCTGACATCACCGATCAGTTGGCGACGCATGGTTTCAACCTCATTTAGCTTTTCAGCCATCTGATTGAAATATACTGCAAGTTGTGCGAGTTCGTCATTGCCATTGACTTGCACGCGCTCGTCATATTGCCCGTCGGCAATTCGTTGTGTGGCAAGCGACATGGCATGGACGGGAGCGATCACACTGCGACTGAAGAATAAGCTGAGAATGGATGCGGCGAGCATGGCTGCCAGCGTTGCATACGTCAGGGCTTCGTTGAAACTGGCGCGGAAATCCACATACAGTTGTCCCATCGAATTGTTCATACCCATCCCCATTCCCATGCCGCCATCCATCATTCCATTCATGTGGCGGTTAAAGGATGTTGGCAGGATGAATTGACTAGCGATCACCAATACCAACACCCCGACCACGATAATTACAAGATAGGACAGTAACAGCCTTGCGCCCAAGCGACGTCGGAAATAATCAATCATCATTCCTCACTTACAACGGTTCATCTTCAAATCTATAACCGACGCCGCGCACCGTCGCGATTAAATCTTCATGTCCCAACTTCTGACGGACATGTCCGAGATGCACATCCACGACGCGCATTTCGCCAAAGTATTCGCCGCCCCATACTTTCTCCAGCAACTGCTCGCGTGTGAGTACCCTGCCGCGGTTTTCAGCCAGCGTTTTCAACAAATCGAATTCAATGGCGGTCAATTCAATCTCTTGATCATCGACCTTAACGATGCGTGCGCCAACATCCATATGTAAATGACGAAAGGACAGCACGCTCGTTTCGAACCCTGAACCTGATCCCGTTTGAATGCGCATGATCGCGGCTTTGACTCGTGCCACCAATTCGCGCGGGCTGAAAGGTTTGGTCACATAATCGTCTGCGCCAACGGAAAGACCAACAACCTTGTCGGTCTCTTCGGTTTTCGCGGTCAACAGAATTACATACACTTCTGATTCGCGGCGCAAGCGTGAGAGCAGTTCAATTCCATCCATGCCAGGAAGCATGATATCCAGGATGATGAGTTCGGGCTTGAAAGCACGGGCAGACTTAAGACCCGACGGACCATCCGTCGCTGTGTAAATCTCATAGCCTTCGGGCTTGAGATAGGCGGTAACAAGATTGACGATGGAAGGCTCGTCGTCGATGACCAGGATTTTTGTCATGTGCTACTCTTATAGTTGGATAATTGGTTGAGGAGTTTGCCAGTATTGTAACTTCACCTGCATAAATTAAGATGCGCCGAATGGCTTATCTCGGCGCATCTTATAGTTTGAGTCCGAGTCTTACTCGGTTTCCTCGATGAAGGTCCCATGCCAGGTGTGCAGGAAGATTTGTCCACTGTAGCCATTGACACTCAACATGCCAATGATCTTGCCATCCTTCTCGAAATCAAGAGTGTAATAACCATAGAACTGTGCAGGATCAGTCGCGGCGGTTGCACCCGCATAATTTGTATCAAGATATTGCTGGGCGTATTGAACAGCCTGTTCGGGAGTGACTGTCAGTTCAGCAGTGACATCTAGTGGGGTGGCGCTGTTCCAACCATTCATCATTCCATTATTGCCGCCCATCATGCCCATCATTCCACCGTTGACGCCCATCATGTATTGGTGATTGAGTCCGCTGTATTTCAGGTTCCACATCATGTTTGGACCATGCTCAGGGTAGACAATCTGCGAAGTGGGGTCTACAAGCAACTCGAAGGCGCCGATCCCCGTGCTGATTTCCTTGACGATCACATAGCCGTTGTTATCGAAGATCATGATCTCGGCAACCTCCAGATCGGAATTATCCAGATTCGCCATATATTTCTCAGCGGCGGCTTTCGTCTGGTCAATGGTGAGAGGAGTAACGTTGGTGGGATTGTAGCCGTATCCGCCCATCATGTTGGGTCCCATTCCAGTACTGCCATTCATCATTCCACCGTTGCCACCCATCATATTGGGTCCGCCACCATTCATCATGGAAGGTCCGTAGGCATTGTTATTGTTCCAACCGTAACCGCTCATCATGGACGGTCCAAAGGCGTTCGCGCGGGCATACATGCTCCCCGCGAAGAAGACGACTGCAGCCAGCGCAATGACTGCAATAACGGTCAGGGTCATACTTAAAGTTTTGTTCATGGATAATCTCCTATTTTGATGTTTCACACGGTTGTGTGTTGTTTTATGACACCAGTATAGGATTGGTGGTTGAAAAGGGTGTAAAGCGACTATAAAGATATGGTAAAGGTTATTCGAGCGGTCGGCAGGAAGCTAACCCAGGTGCAGTAACTAGGGCAACGCATACACCCATAAACGATCCATATGTAGTACATCCCGTCCAGTCAGCCCCTTCCATGCAAGTGGTAATTCCAGATCAAAAAGAAAACCGCCATTCAACACAGATACTTCCTTCACCGCGACGTTGCGCGGAAGGGTCAATAATGGATTTCCATCGGCAAATTTGGTTATCCGACTATGATTCTTATACGCCAGCCTGCGTATTGCATCAGGAGATAATGGTGTCAGGATAATATTTTTTCCTGATTCGGAATAGGTGCATACCATCACTGCAGGACTTTCAAAGACTTCAACTAACTGAAAATCTCCTTCAAGGTTACATGTTTTTGAAATCACATTTTTGAACCAGCCCAACGGATGTTCAACCTTGACATCACGCGCCAATTTCTCTCTCTTGATCTGCAAATCATTTACAGCCCATAAAAAGACCTGTTCGCGCAAGTTGTCTAATGCCCGTCTTTGGCGTTCGTTTCCCATACTGATCAATGCGCCAAAGAAGATCACGGCGGATGCCACCACAATAGCAAGAAGTATTTCCATTTTTCTTTTCCTTTTCCTTTTCGTTATTTGTTATTAATAGATTCGTCTTTTGAGCTTTCAGACATGTTCCTGAACGTTTCACCCAATCTTTCCAGCGCTTTGGGGCGAGGGTCAACTACACTGGCAGACGCGATCACCATAAACAATCCCAACAAGCCAATGATCTGCCAAAGTGGCAGGGAGGACTGAGCAGGTTCAGTTATCTCCTCTGGTACAGGTGTGCTCAATACCAAGGTCGTTGTTGGCGGTATTTGTGTTGCCACCGGCGTTATCGAAGGCATCAAAGTGCTGGTCGCTGTTGGAGATGGAGTCAGAGTGGCAGTCAATGTTGCCACCTCTGGGATCACGATCCTGCCCGCATCCTGTCCGCATAACCCATTTACATCACAAGCTTCTGCCAGAACTGGGTATTCCCCAACTGGCGCCAACGTTCCATCCCCAAAGCGCCGATCCCATTTCACTACATAGGAATTCCTGCCGGGATCAAAGTCCAACACCAACTCCTTCCAACGCTTTCGCGGATCACGGATGGTCACCTGGATGCTGGCAATCGGAAAGTGATTGGGGGAAACCTTCAGAGTTCCGTTTTCCCAAATCCACCACCGTTCTGTGATGGACACGGCGGGCGGGGCATTGTCCACAGTCAACGCAATCGAAACCAAATCGCCAACATTGCCGGCGCGATCCCTGCCACGCATCTGGATGGTGTACTCGCCATTGGGCACTTCACCGGAATGCCAGATATAAGACCAGCCATCTCCTGCGCTCATCGAGACTGCCTGCCAGGTATTTCCTCCGTCAACCGAGACTTCACCTCCATCCGGACCGGACATGCCATCCACCAAACTTCCAGCGAAGCGTACATCACCCTGCACAACCTCTCCATTGGAATGGGATGTGATTTGAGCGACCGGAGGAACCGTGTCTATGCGGATTACCCTGGATGCTGTCACTTCATTTCCAGCCACATCCCTGGCATATATCAGGACAGCATGTGACCCATCTGTGAAGTGCATCGGTGGAGTGATCCAACTTGCTCCACCATCAGCGCTTGCCAGCAGGGATGAAAGTCCAGAGATCACATCTGTTGCCGTAGCAGACAAGTCCACTTCCGAAACATACCAACCATTCCTGCCATCAACAGGCGGAAGGCTGACTTCAAGATCAGGTGGCGTCCAATCCCGCTGCCAGGTGGACGAACCACTCGCAGCTCGCCCACTGGTGGATGTCACAGTGTAGTTGGCTGTACCAGTTCCTTCTGGCAAAGGCAAGTCACAGGAAGCGCCACAGGTAAACGGTTGACCGTTCAAATCACCAGTGATCGTCACATCAAATCCCTGTGGATCACTGGCGGTGAGTTCCAATGTTTCATCCCCCCTGCACCAACCAGCATCGCCCCATAGATCACAAACTACCACGCCTGTAATTTGAGGCGGCAACGGAGTGGGTGTGGGCGACGGCGTATTGGTGAAGGTCGCCGTGGGCGTGTACGTCATGGTCGGCGTGAAGGTCAACGTCGGCGTCAGACTGGGTGTAAAGGTTGCTGTCGGTGTGCGAGTTATGGTCGGTGTGAACGTGGGTGTCCGCGACGGGGTGGGTGTGGCAGTGGACGGTGGACCGATGTATTCCACGTCGATGGAACGAAAATCCACATATCCACCTGATGCGGTTAAAGACCAGGAACGACAGCCAGCTGGAACAGCAATCGCCATACTCACAAACCCTGGGAGTCCAGAGCCTGTTTGCAAGTACCATGTATCCACAGAGGAACATGCCCGCAACACGGCATTGCCCACACTTGAGTCAGGCGTAAAGCCGACCATGATCTCGAAGTATGAAACATCGCGGTCAAAGGAGCCGCTGGCAACGCTACCATTGCCCAGCCGCGTGACCCACTCGGAACAATTGGAACCACAAAATGTGCCACCTTCCTCGGGTGGAAGTGAGGATCCATCGCGATGAGTAATGTACACGTACTGGGCAGAACCACTCCAGTCGATGTAGCCAGTATTGTGAGCCTGGTCATAAGTGCGTCCCTCCGGCAATGAATACGCCGCCAGAGGCGCTGCATGGGTGGACGCGGATGTCCACAAAAAGAGAATGGGAAGGAAGAGGATTATCCCAATCCATTGATAACGCTTCATAACTAACTCCTAATATTCCTGGAAATCCCGGATGCCGAGATGGAACAGGAAGAACAACAAAATCACCAACGCCAGAAGCACAAGACAGGCGATCATGAACACCTGGAGCGGAATCACAAGTCCCAGCAGATACCCACTAAAGATGCCGACACCCAGGCCGGCAAGGAAGCGCATCATCTCACTGCCCAGTTTCCGATTCCACGATCATCTTCAACCGCACAGGGTCCAGGTTGCGCCACCAGGCAATTTCAAAGGAAATGGTGCGGTATTCCCAAAGCATGCCCTGCGCCGGCAGGGACTCCAGCCAGGTCTTCAGAGCTGACTTGAATCCTTCCTGCAAGTCTGTCCCTCGAAGCACGGCGATGTCCATATCGAGGACATTGCCTGTGAGGACCTTCATGCTGCCACTATGAGCCGCCAGCCAATTCAGGAACATTCGCAAACGCAGGTCATCGAGCTGATAAGCCTGTGTTACGATGTCCAACACCATTTGCTCGATCAAAACATTTAACTCACTCATCGATCCCATCCATTGTCTCGCCGGGACATTCTCCAGGCGGAATAAATAACGCCAATGCACGTCAATACACAGGCAAGCGAACCGCCACACACCACCAACAGAAAACGCAACATCATCGCTGTCATCAGAAACCCAACCGCCTTTCATCCTCCACCGGCGCGGGCTGGCGGATCTGGGTGTTGTTCTGTTCTTCCAGCCACACCGCCAGAAACTCATCCAGGAGGTGGGACAGATTCCTGGGGAGCATGTCCCTCAGCGCACTCGATGCTTTTTCCTGCCATCCATCCGCGGGCAGATAATCCGTGGGATGAGCAGCAATCACTTCCTCGATCAATATCCTGACTCTCGTAGCATCCGCACGCGGCAGAGGTTTAATTTGCGTCAGGGTCGGCGGCTGCCAGCGCCCACCAATACGTGCGCGCAGCCAACATTGCAACGAAGGCAGGTCGAGAGTCATGTTGCCGTAACGCACTGTGGAACTCAAGGTGGCACGGATCAAGTCGGCATCCTCCGGATCAGGCGAGAAGAACATCTGCGTGGAGGTATTGGCAAGCATCGCCTGTACGACCGGCTCCATGCCTTCCACCTTGCGCAACATGGATAGCGACTGCGCCAGTACGAACATGCGCGCGCCAAATTTTGCGCCTTCCGCCAGCATCGACTCCAGGCGCATGCCCGATCCGATCTCCTGGGCTTCGTCCACAATAAAATAAAAGGGTACAGGTTTCTCCAGGGTCGCCTTGCGATAGGCGGCATCGAAGACGTTGTAGAGAACGGAGGCGGTCAACCTTGCCCCTTCCCGCCCCATCTCGCCGGAGGGCAGGCGCAACACGATCCAGGCGCGTTCATCGATCCACTTATTCAAATCCACAAAGCGTTCCTGATGCATGGCGGAGAACAGCCACGGCGAGAGTTCCAAAGCCATGACCTTCGAGAGCACCGGGCTGATCACCTCCGTGATCCAACTCTGACTCTTTTTATCCTCCTCCCCGATCTGACCCAATAAGGCATCGAGTGCCAGGGCACCCATCCGTTCGCCGGGCGGCAGCAACGCCATTGCCGTATGCCGCCATCTCTTATTGAAGGCCATGAAAACGATATGCAATAGTCCCAGTCCGGCTTGCGGATGGTGCTGGTTCCAGACGTGTGCGAGACGAAACAATCCGAGTAGCGCCGCCTGCATACGCGGACCCCAGTAGTCATCCCAGATGCGCCGCCCGACCTGCACGATGGCATTGCCCGCCCAGGTGAAGTCGGGGACAGCTAGAAGATTGAGCGGAATGACCTGCGGTTGATCCGGGGTGATTACCCGTAATCTCTTGATTGCTTTTTGTTTTTGTTCCTCCGGCAATTGAGTAATCGCATCGAGAAAGGCATCTGCAAGCGACACATGTGGATCGACCAGAAAAATGCCTGGCGCATCATCGCCTTTAGCAATCAACTGCTCCAGCATCGCATACACAAAGGAAGATTTACCTGAACGGCTACCGCCTGTCGCAAGACCATGTCCATCCGGATCGACCCCGACCAGCGCGCCGGTCGCGACACTCTGCCCGATCTTGAAACCAGCTTCGAGCAACGGTTGTGATGGCGGTGGCGCCGGCACTTCCTGCCAGACAGCGCGGTCCAACAAGCCCGATCCTTCGCCTAGTTGCAGCGGGGCAATGAGTCCTGCAAGTTCGCCAGCTGGTAACGGGAAGGTGTGTTTCTGGATTGCAGGCCAGACTGATTCAATGGGTTGCCACGATTGTTCTCCAGCCAATAGTGGGAGACTAATCGGCTCGGACATGGAAAAGGCAACCTTCAACAACGGCTCCTGTATCCGTCTCTCCACAACTTCCTTGGGGATCGATCTCCAGGCGAGCCAGTCTCGAATACCAAGTGCCGAAGCAAGGCAGATCGTGATGCCGGCGATCACGAACATGGAGACCCCAAAGGGATTGAACCAACCGGCGAACAAAATACCACCGCTGATGCCAGCCATGATCATCCCTAGAAATAGCCCGGCGCGCAGGAAGTCCAGTTGCAGGCCCCATGAATTGGGTGTGTCATTGCCGACGCCGCCTTCCGTGCCATACGAGTAAGAAGACAGGCTGCGCAACTTTTCCTGCAGTTGATCTTCATTCCCGAGCAACCACAAACGTAGACTGGCATCATGCCCTCCCCTTGCGGTGCTGATCAACCGGCTGCCAATGGCAAGCAAGGGATCGCTGTCCTTGGCGGAGGCGATCAGGGAGGGCAAGCGGTTGGAGGGATGCAAGGCATATCCATCGGTTTGAACCTTCACCATGCCCAGACTGCGCCAGCGCGAATGCTGCCCGGTCATGGCGGACCAGGCCTGCACGACGCCTTCGGCGCTGTCCGGCGGCAGATACAATACTACACGCAAGCCTTTGGGGGAGGCCTTCCATTCCATCATGGAAGGAAACGGCAGTTGCGCGATCCAGCCCATGACCTGCGCGCGCAGGTCATCCAATGCGTGTGGCGCAAAGAGCAGTTCCCATCCCTGCCATTCACCATTACAGAGTGGACATTGATCTGGAGTCGTGGCGTGTTCGTATCCGCAGTGAATACATACATACCCGCCATGCGGGTGCATGTACCCGCTCTTTGGATAAATCATCGTGAGACTCCTGTTGCCCCAAGCTGCTTCCAGAACTGGATCCATGCTGGAGGAATAGAGACCAATACCGGGAACAAGGCGCCACGTCCCGCAGATGGAGCAGCAAGAAAGACTCGCGGAGGCAAACGTGAAGTAGTCTCAGCATTCTTGCGTGCTTCGCTTTCTGGAACGCCGAGGGAACGATAGAAGGCGAAGGCTTCATCAGGACCAAGCCGACCGATGAAGGCTGTAGATGCGAGACTCAGCGAAGTCGGATTCTTCATCAGGTCGGCTGGAAGATGAGTGATTAGTGTCACGCCGACACCACGCTTGCGCGCACGCCTACCCAATTCATCCAGCAGGTCGGTGAAAGGACCACTGCGCAACAGACGCCAGCCTTCGTCGATGAAGATATCCATTGGCTGCTTGCCGACCGTAACCGCATGATACAAAAACCATGCCAACACCGCATGCACAATGGCACGATTCTCTTCACGTAGGGAGGAGAGATCGAAGTTCCACCACTGACCGGCAGGAAAATGAGGAGAGAGAAGTGCCTTGGGTCTATCGAAGAAACCTTCAAATAAACCACCGCGCATAAAAGGACGTAACAATGCCAAAGGCATGGCGGCTTCGGGAACGTTGATCGTTCCCAGGGTCTCCACGAATTCCGCAATGGTCATCGCACCGGGTCTACGATCCCAACGTCTCTTTACCGCTTCATGTAAGGCAGCTTGCACACCGGGCGATAAGACCGACTCTCCAGCAAGAGATGCGATCAGGAAACGGACAGCCAGCAACAACTCTGCCGGGTTCTCTCCTTGCAAGGGGTGAATGAGGCAGGTTTCCTTGTCTTCGGGAATACCAGCCGGTACAACCCTGCCGCCCACTGCTTCACAGAGTTTATTGTTCTCCCCTTCGGGATCAATGGAAATAACCGTGCGTCCCTGTAACAAACGCTGCAACATGATCCAGCGCAGGAGACTGGTCTTGCCCGCACCTGGTTCACCGAGGATCAATGTTGTTGCATGGGGAGGTGGTGGGACAGCCGGATCGAGTCCCTTGGAAAAAGAGAAATGGATGTCACGTCCATCGCGGGCATGCGTTCCGATCCAGACCGAATCGTCCACCGGCATGACCTGTCTGGATGGTGCAGGCATCAAAGGCAGAGTCTCTTCGAGGAACAAAGTCGGCTCATCCAATCCGGGAAACAATTTTCCGCCCGGCTGGAAATGATGCAGGGCGCGTTCTGCAATATAGAAGAGTCTCTGTGCAGTAAGTCCTCTTGCGCGCAAATTCGATTCAATGACTCTGCGTGCAGCCTCTGCTTCTTCGAAACGATTGCGCTCGACAAAGAGTGCGCTCATCAGGGCGATCTTGAAGGCCGGCTTGCCAAAGGTCAGTTCCGACTCCGCCGCATCCATTGCATGGTCGGCGGAGCGTTCCGCCATTGATGGTCGGCGACCGGTCTTCTCTGCCAGCGCCATCATGAAACCCTCGAAAAGCGTGCGACGCGCGCGTAATGATCCACGCAGGACATCCGGCGGTTCACGGCGCATGGACAAGGAATACATCACCGGCAGATTGGGATAAAAGACATCCGAGGTCAAACGCGACCAGGGGCGATCTGTCATTCCCGGTACACCCGTTCCGCGCGCGGAGAGCGGCAATAGATACCCACCCGGAAAGAGCAGATGATCTTCCAACACTTCCACGGCTTCGGAGGCTATCGAGGCAACGAATTGATCTTGAGGTTCAGGCATGGACGGCATGATACAAAAAGACACGGACGGGTGTTCCGTCCGTGTCGCTAAGGGTAGGCAGGATTGTTTTATCGGGATGGATCCGGGATCACACGCGCGAAACGGCGATAGGTGTAGATCATGCCGGCGCTGGAAATCAACAGGAAGGCGGAAGCGCTGCCATAGATACCAAATGGCTTGAACGCGAGGACGCCTCCAATCAAAGCCAGAGTCAGGCTGGCAATCCGTACTACATGGAACGGGTTGTATGTGAAGTCGCTTTTGGAAGCCAATGCAATCGCTGTTGCCAATGCGCCTGCCAGTTCGAGCCCTGCCACCAGCAGCCATTGCATCGGCGCGATGCCCAGCGGGATCAGGGCGGCAAACACGATGAAGTTGATGATCCGCAAAGGCACGCTCCAATGAAAGAAGATGCGCGTTCCGTTGACGGATGCCAGAATGTAATACAGTCCCATTGCCAGCGACGCCTGGGAGGTCGCCATCAGAAATAGTAGAGTGGCAGAACCGGTATCCGTGATACCCAACACAGTCAAAAGAAGTTGCGGTGCGAGTAACCCGGTCAGACCGGACCCCACGATCACCATGCCAAAGACCAACATGGTCAGAGCGGCGATATCCATTTGCCTATTCTCCTTCCGGCACATCGGCGGCGATGTATTCCATGAAGTCACTGTAGGCAGACTGTACCCCGGCGCAGGAAATGATGTCCTCGCCGCCCATCAGTTCGCTGAAGCGCTGTACGTTGTCTTCGATCCACGGACCCTTCCAGCCGCAGCCGCATTCCTCGTCATAGTGAACCGTGATGCGGTCACCGGTCAGGATGCCTCCCCAATAGGTTTGGGCAAGCAGATCAAAATAGCCGGCGCGTCCGGTCTGCACCCCGATACGCGGTAAAGGCGTACCGTCATTTCCAAGAACCATCGGAATATTCCACGGAAAGACATGATAAACACCCTTGGAACAGGCGATGTTATAGGTGTTGAGTTCGGTCATGCCATAGGACATGAAGACCTGATCGACACCGTAAAACTTTTTGAGGATGTCCTTCCAATCCGAAATGGTCTGGCGTCCTTTGAAACCACCGCCCGTCAAAAGAACCGAGTCGGACGCAAAGACTTTCTCCTGTCCGGCAGCCAGGCCCTCCACCGCCACATCCAAGAGATCCGTGGCGGAAGCCATCAGGAAGACCCGCCGACCGCGATACTCGCACACCATCTTGTCGAAGAAGGCTTTGGTGAGACCTGCCTTGCGCGCCTTGAGCGTAACGATCTCGCCCTTCGTTTTGAAGATGGCTTTGATCGTATCCATCGCCGTCAGATCGCCGTGTTCCTGGGCATGTTTCATGCGCATGGCCAGCGACATGAAATCCGCCGACATGGGTGCATTGAACAGGCTGTGATATTCCGCCTCACTCCCTGCGAGTGCAGGACCGAAATGTGTGATCAGGCGCATGGAAGCCTGCCGCCCGCTGCGATAGGCGGGCCAGAAGACAGGCAGATGGAGATCGCGGATGCCTGGCATGAAAGCTTCCAGGAAGGTGTATGTGCCTTCGACCCAGGCTTCCTTCTCGGTCTGGCTGCGCGGGAAGAAACTCAACTTGCCGCTCGTGCCGGTCGAGTGAAAGACGAACATGCCGGCTTCATCCAGACGTGTGAGCCATTCATCGATGGTGTTCACGCCGCGCATGTCAAGCATGGAAAGATCATGCGATGTCAATTTGTTCAGCCAGCGTGTCAACTCGGTGAACAACTTCCGTTCAATGAAGGCAAATGGATAGTTTTTGTAGACCTGGTGTGTGAAGAGGATGGTTGCAAGAGTCTCGAAGTCGGCGATGATCTTCACGCCCTGCTTTTCCGCCAAAGCATCCAGGGCGGGAATGCGCTCCTGCAGTTGTTGAAAGCGGGTTTGCGCCCAATGCAATTGCAAAGAGTCTAATTCTGGTTTGGATAGCGAGAACAGGGTCTGGACCGGCAGGCGTGTCCAGGATTCGGGTATGCCCGAAAGAATGGGGTCAGTCATGAAATAAATCTCCTAAAGAATATGGTGTTTGAGGATCTGCCAGGCTTTGCGCAGATAGAAGCCGGGCAGTTCCCATTGGGATGGATAAGACTCATCCAGGATCCAGCGACAGGCGCGCCGCATGATCTCGGTTGAATTGAACGGACCGCCGATGGAATAGTCCACGGTGCGCCCGATGGAAATGAAACGGCACACGCCGCGCGCCACCAGGAGGTCGCGTAAGGGTTGCTTGAGGGTTTCAGGGTAAATACCAACGGTTTGCGTGGAAGGATGGATGCGATCCACGAGCTGAATGGGATCCTCGAATGGGACGACCACTACAACTTTGTGGATGGGGAAGAAGTCGGGCAGGTCGCCGGTGAGACTCACCACCACAGCGCCTTCGTTCCTGTCCCCGCCGACGACATAATAGAAATCGTCCTGGGCGCGGGTAGCGTTGATCTCATCGCGCAGGTCAGCTGGGAAATTCTTCGGCATGGCACTCAAGGATGGGTCCTGGTGCTGCATGTGATCATATAAACGTCGCGCATATTCCATCGCCTGGCCAGGGGACGCCTGCACAAAATGGAAACGCGACGAACCGCAGGACTCCATGTTGAATGAACCCGCATCTTTGGCGGTACGTTTTGCAACTTGTTCAATCTCAGCACTGGATTGGAAGGCTTCACGTCCCAAAATGGAAATGCTGAACTTTGGACCCAAGGCAATGACATCAATACCTGAGGCTTGCAGGTTGCCATGATTCAAGGTTGAGTTGATACCACCCATTGCACCGCCCCAGGAGATGATCTTTTCCAGATAGCGTGGTTGGATCAGTTCGTGTTCGAAGTCATGTAGTTCCTTCGACCAGTACACGACCGAGAAATGTTTGGTGACCGGATGATTTGAATCGACATCCATCATCGCGCCGACGATGGCAGAGGCGGTGAGCGGATCGTTGGGCGTGACCTTGATGATGTTGTCCGACTTGATCAAGGCGGCGCGGGCGATGCTCAGGGCAGCCACGACCGGGACATTGCCGGAGATGAAATGCAGGGTGCGCGCTCCATAGGCTCGTCGTCTGGCGATCTTGTCCGCATAGGGCATCTCGACCCAGCCGTCCAGATACTTTGAGCCGATCTCATTCTCGACCATCGTGCGCAACGCCAGCTTCGAGAACACCACCGGGATCAGGTCATAACTGCCGCGCACGATGGACTCCGGCAGGGCGCTGAACGGCACGCTGAAACGACAAGCCTGTTCCATGCGGGCATGATTAAGGGTCATGGCTTTGCCTGCTTCGGCAAGGAAGTCGATGATCTCGCCAACATGTATGGAGGCAAAGTCACGCTGGAGTTGTACTGGATTCGAAAGCACGATCCGGTCAAGCAGGGGACGCGGGTCGGGATAAAGGAACTGATTCTTTCTGTCCCGGCTTTGGTACAACAGATCCTTTGCAGTGACTTCCTGCCCGCGCAGGATGAAAGGGATTTGGATGGGTTGTTCTGTTAGTGATGACATACACGTGAGGATACAAAAAGATATAGACGGGTGGTCTGTTCGTGTCGGCAGAAAAATGCCATGATTGATTGAAAATCCATCCTTGACATTCCAGTAACTGGAAGGTGTATATTAAACAGGAGTAATTCCATGAAAATACAAGAGTTTTCTCAACAAACTGGTCTATCTGCCAAAACAATTCGTTACTATGAATCGATTGGCATATTGCGTTCTCCGCAACGTGCGCCGAATGGCTACCGTGAATACAGCGAACAAGATTTGGAGCGCGCTCGTTTTGTGGCGGGAGCGCGCTCCCTTGAACTTTCGTTGGATGAGATTTCGGAATTGCTGGCTATGCAAGATCAAAGAGAGGCTCCGTGCCGAACCATGTTGAATCAGATCAAACACAAAGCAGAACAAATTAACGAGCGAATTGTGCTATTACAGCAAATGGAAAAAGATTTACGGAAACTTTATAAACTCGGCTTGACATTCCCGACTGATGACGTAGACGGTAAAAATTGCATTTGCCATCTTGTGAAAGAACGAAAAAACAATTGAAACCATAAGGAGAATTTCATGGAAAATCATTTTGACTTGTTAATTTTAGGTTCTGGTTCAACTGCATTTGCGGCGGCATTACGCGCGGCTGAACTCGGCAAGACTGCCGTCATGACAGAAATGCGGACTCTTGGCGGCACGTGTGTCAATCGCGGTTGTCTGCCCAGCAAGAATCTCATCGAAGCCGCGCGGATTGTTTGGGAATCTTCCCATCCGCGTTACGAAGGTCTCAAACCTGCAAAGATGAAATTCGATTTCGGGGAATTGATTTCTCAAAAACAGGATGTCGTTCATGCTTATCGCGATAAGAAATATCAATCCCTCGTGTATGAAGAGGACAAAATCAGGGTTTTTAACGGACAGGCAGAATTGATAGACAAGCACACTGTTCTCGTTGGCGGGCAGAAAGTCAGCGGCGACCAAATTCTAATTGCCACAGGTACGCGCCCAACGATCCCTCAGATTGAGGGTCTTGACCATGTTCCATATTTAACTTCTGACCTTTTGACATCAGACGAAGGGCAGGAATTAAAGGAACTTCCCGAGTCTCTGGTAATTATTGGCGGTGGTTACATCGCGCTTGAGTTAGGGCAAATGTTTCATCGCTTTGGTACACGCGTAACAATTCTGGAACGCAATCAAGTCATCCTTCCCAACTATGAGCCAGAAGTTTCCGAGGCTTTGACGTTTTCACTGCGAGAAGAGGGTCTCCAGATTGTGACGGGCGCGCAGGTTGTGCGCGTCTCAAATAAATCAAGCAAGGAAATTGAAGTAGTTGCGAATCTTGGCGGCAAAGAACAACCTTTCAAAGCTCAGAAACTCCTAGTTGCCACAGGCAGAGAGCCAAACACCGATAATGCAGGTCTGGATAAGGTCGGTGTTCAACTCGATGAACATGGCTTCGTGAAAGTCAATGACGAATTGCAAACCAATATTTCCAACATTTGGGCGGCGGGGGATGTGATTGGTCGTCAAACAGAAAGCCAGCCAGCCACGCCTGTTGGCGCGCATGATGGCGTGATTGTTGCCAAGAATGCGCTCGCAGGTGCGCATCAGAAGGTTGACCATCGCGTGATTCCCCGCACGATTTTTACAGACCCACAGGTGGCAGTCGTTGGGCAGACCGATGAAGAAGCGGTTGGGTCAGGCATTCGTTGCTGGTGCGGGACGATCCCGCTGGAACTCGTTCCCCGCGCAGGCGCGACTCATCAAACCAACGGCATTGCGAAAATGGTGATTAATAGAGAAACGCAGGAAGTAGTAGGCGTCTCATTGGTCATGCCTAATGCGGGAGAGGTAATCCATGAGGCGGCAATGGCTTTGAGATTCCGCGCCAAACTTGAAGATTATATTGACATGATCCATGTCTACCCGACAATGGCGGAGGCGTTGAAGATCGCGGCAATTTCGTATTTCAAAGACCCTGCCAAGTTGTCTTGTTGCGCAGAGTAAATTGCATCTGTGTTTTGAAAGGAGTATGAAATGTCAAGTTGTTGTTCATTGCCTGTTGACGAAAAAGGGTTCTTGATTGAAATCCCAGAAGAGAACGCGCAGATCCCCCTACGCGCCAAAAATGCCTGTCCCACCTGCAGGCAGAAGGGAAAACCTGTAGATACGGCGACGGTGAAATCCATGTTGTCCGTTTCCCTCAATCAGATCAAAGATGTTCCGTATTTTTTCTGCCAAAACCGCGATTGTCCCACCGTATATTTTTCAAACGATGGTCTGCAAACGTTCGGCAGGGATGAAGTTCGGGAGCGGGTGTACCAAAAAGAGCCTGATATGGATGACACTTTCGTTTGCTATTGCTTTCGACATACCGTCGGCGAAGTTCGCACCGCTTCGTCTGAAAGTCAAGCAGCCATTTTGGACGACATCAACGCAGGTATCAAGGCAGGGCAATGCGCCTGCGATTTGCGAAACCCGCAAGGCTCATGCTGTTTGGGGAATGTGCGCGGCGTAATCAAACAGGCAGAAAAGTTGGTTGTTGCAACAGTTTAGAGATAAATGGAGTTAATCATGTTCTGGCAAAAAATTCGCAGTGGAGTTATGTACGTTGTTGCGTTCGTCAGTTGTCCATGTCATTTACCCATCACTATGCCGCTCTTTCTCGTTTTCTTAGCGGGCACGCCTGCGGCGGTATGGATCACGCAACATAGCGGCTGGGTATATGGGATTTTGACGGGTATCTTCCTCCTCAGTCTGGCTTTGGGCTTTGTGTGGATGGGATCGCCAGATGAAAAGGCTGGCGAAGTTTGCGAGCCGCGCCCAAATCGTTCGATTTCTTCCGTATCCACAGCAAAGAATAAATAAACGGTATGAAACGCTTGTTCATTCCGTTTCTGTTGATGTTTCTTGCGGCATGTGGTTCACCTGAATCAGCATTGCCAACACCAACAGTGGAGCCACTATCTGCAACGGATATGCCTCCCACTCAAACCGTATCCGTGATCGAAACTCCGACCCCTCTGCCAACACCGCAGGCAACCTTGTCCATTGCTCCGCTTGATTCGTTTGGTGGTAATGAAATCTCTTTGGAAGGAATCACAAGTTTCGATCAGATGCCTGGAAATCGGGCAACTGGTCAGCCCGCCGCAGATTTTACTGCGCGGCTGTTGGGAGGCGGTACGTTTGTCCTTTCAAAGGAATTGGGGAAATACTTGCTGGTTCTGCCGACTTCCTTTGGCTGTGGAGAGTGTACATATAGTTTGTATTTGCTTGGCGAGGAAACAAAGACGCAAAACCCAGACAGTATGAATATACTTGTGTTGGACATCTACATCCCAGACCTGCCAGAATACTGGCAAAGTTATGCAGACGCGATCAACCAACCGAATTATCGCTGGGCTGTGCTGGATACTCCCACATTCCTCGAAGATTATGACGTTTACGGGTTAGGTACATTTCTGGTAATTGATCCTGTTGGAAAATTGGTCTTTCACAGCGATGTCCCACCCCCGCCAGAGGTTATCCGTCATCTCTTTACGTTGGCTTCGAATGAGGAATTGAAATGAAAACCAAATCCTATCAAAATCGCATTGGAAAAAGCAAGCGCTCGCCAAATCTACTTCGATGGGGCATACCCCTATTTCTAATTATTGGCGTAGCGGCGACTTTCACCCTATCCCGAACCCCATTCCAAAACACATCCCAATCGCCGCAATCTGGAAGCGACGTCGACGATATTGCCCCAGATTTTAGCGTTCCGACACTGGATGGAAAGACTTTCGTCCTCAGCGAAAATCAGGGTAAACCCACAATTATCCTGTTTATGGCATATTGGTGCGGCAACTGCATTCCTGAGGCTCGCGCTCTGGCGCAACTGCAAAAAGAATATGGCGATCGTATCAACATTATTGCGCTTGATATTGACGCATCGAGCACAGCGGAAAGTCTGGAGCAGTTCAAGCAAGCCGCAGGTAATGGGGTGTATGTTTGGGCATTCGATCCCGATTTTGAGGTAGCTTCATCTTATCAGGTGAACGCTCTGGATACCACTCTCATTCTTGATGCCAAAGGTATTATCGTTTATCGGGATCAGGTTCCATCCACTTACGACGCCCTCAAGAGTGAGTTGGAAAAACTCCTGCCATGAGTTTATACAATTAAAGAAGGAGAGTTCCTATTATGACAAACCAGCAGATCGAAGAACTAACCACAGTACTGGATGCCAGTTTCCGCGAAAGCGGTAGCGCGCAAGGGTATGCCCTGTTTCACCACCTGATACTGCTCCTGGCGGAGGGAAAGCCCGTATCCCCCGCGCGTATTGCGGCGGTGATGGAACGTTCATCCGAAGAACTCGAAACCATCCTGCGCCAAATGCCGAGCATTGAACTTGATGAAGAGGGAAACGTTGTCGGTGCAGGCTTGACACTTCGTCCAACGCCTCATCGCTTCACGATCAATGACCGAACCTTGTTTACCTGGTGCGCGTTGGACGCGCTGATGTTTCCAGGGCTACTTGGGCAGACAGTCCAAGTTGAGTCGCCGTGCGCAACCACAGGCACTCCAGTGCGAGTGAAAATCACAGCGGACGGTGTGGAGCAAGTTGAGCCGCCCGAAGCCGTTGTTTCTTTAGTGGCTCCAGATGCTTCAGCAGATATCCGACGTTCATTTTGTGACTACGTGAATTTTTTCAGTTCAAACGAAGCGGCTTCCTCATGGCTAAGTAAACATCCAGGCGCAACGACCTTGCCCGTGAAAGAAGCATATCGACTCGGGCGGCGGCTGGCAGAATCCATCTTTGTAATCAAGGAGGCTGGCTTCTAACATGGAAACCTTGAATTTTGCTTTTGCCTTTTCAGCGGGCGTGCTGGCTACGTTCAATCCCTGCGCCTGGGCGATGTTGCCCACTTTTGTATCCTTCTATCTTGGCTCGCGCGAAGCCGATTACGAACAGCGGAGTTTTGCGGCTCGTGCCGCTGAAGGCTTGACACTTGGCTTGCTGGTTACGGGCGGCTTTTTGTTGGTCTTTAGCATAGTGGCTGTGATCTTATCAATCGGGTTAAGGTTTATTGTGCGCTATCTGCCTTTCGGGTCATTGATCACAGGCATTGCGTTGATTATTCTCGGTTTATGGCTTTTGGCTGGCAAACCATTTCCGTTCTCCCTGTCCCTGCCTCAAATCAACCCATCCCGCACAAGGAATCCAAAATCAGCGTTCATGTTTGGGGTTGGCTACGGATTGGCTTCATTAAGTTGTACTTTACCTGTATTCATATCCATTGTTGGCGCAAG
>DIDP01000062.1 GCA_002418205.1 Anaerolineales bacterium UBA5797
ATTGGACTTGTTGCACAATCCCAAGACAAATTCCACTTGACGCACCTCCCTCCTGCCGCTATAATCTGCCCGCTAAATTGTAAACCATGCAGGCGCGGAAACCGTCCTCAAGGAACCGTTCTTGCGCAAGAATAACAAGGAGAAAGTCGAATGCCCCCACATCCAAAGAGAAAACATTCACAAGGCCGCCGCAATAACCGGCGCGCGCACGATGCGCTGCAACCCCGCAACCTGACCGCCTGCTCGAACTGCGGGTCCATGCGCCTTCCGCACACCGTATGCCCCAATTGCGGTTTTTATGAAGGCCGTGAAGTGGTTGAGATCAAGAAGGAAAAGAAGCAGGAATCATAGGATTGACCTAGTGACATGCGGGTCGTGACGAACACGACCCGTTTGTGTTTTAATTCGTTGGGCAGGGGCGGGCGTATCCCCGCCTCTACAAGATTTGGAGGCACTATGAATCTCGATCCCAAAACCACCGCATTTCTCTTTCCCGGTCAGGGCTCGCAAGCCGTGGGCATGGGCAGGGAACTTGCCGAAGCAAATCCGGTTGCCCGGCAGACCTTAGATGAGGCGGATTCCCTCCTCGGTTTTTCCCTCTCACGCCTCATGTGGGATGGACCTGCGGAGGAACTCAACGAGACGGTCAATACGCAGCCGGCTTTATACATCCATTCGATCGCTGCCTACCGGACATTTTCGCATCTTTATCCGGATTTCAAGCCTGCCACCGTTGCCGGGCATTCTCTTGGCGAGTTATCGGCTCTGACTGCATCCGGCGCTTTGTCCTTTTCCGATGGGCTCAAGCTGGTGCGTACGCGCGGTGAACTGATGAAACGCGCGGGTGAGTTCAACCCGGGCGGCATGGCGGCGATCCTGGGTGTGGATATTCCAACATTGGATAAGGTCTGCCAGGAGGCCAGCACGGCGGATGAGATCGTGCAGGTCGCGAATGACAACTGTCCCGGGCAGGTTGTGATCTCCGGGCATAAATCCGCGTTGGAACGTGCCATGGCAGGGGCGAAGGCTGCAGGTGCAAAACGCGCCCTGCCGTTGGCGGTCAGTATTGCGGCCCATTCGCCACTCATGGATTCCATTCAGGCGGAATGGGACGCAGCGGTGGATGCCTGTATGATCGAGACGCCGGTCATTCCCGTGGTGGGGAATGTCCATGCGAACCCGCTGCTCACTGCCGATGGATTGCGCGCCGATATCAAGTCGCAGATGCAATCGCGCGTCCGGTGGACGGAATCGGTGCAACTGATGCTTGGAAACGGAATCCGGACCTACGTCGAGGTGGGAAGCGGGGAAGTCCTCCTGGGGCTGGTCAAACGGATCGATCCGTCCGCTGTTCGGTTCCCGCTGGGCAGTACAAAGGATTTCGAATCCGTCGGATAGGATTCGGCGCGGAGGCGGTCCAAATGAAATCTGCTATACTCGCTTGATGAAAGATCTGGAAAAAAGATTTCGCCGTGTGATCGGGGGAATGCAAGGTAATGAAGCGCTTGTTCCGTCATTGGGTGATGCCGCGGCGGGCGAGTTGTTTTCATGGGGAGAGGCAACCGCAAAGCATATTGTGGATGAAACGGATGGGATGGAGGATGCCGCGGCGGAGGAGCACATGGCACCGCGGCTGCGTGCTTTACGTGTGATGATGCGCGCGGTCGGCAGGTGGGTGGGGGAGGCAAAGACTTTGGATTTGGATGCCCGACAGGCATTATGGAATCGAGCTGGTGAACAGGCTCGGGTATTATTTGGAGACTCTTTTGAACTGCCGTCCATGGAAATGGCGCTGGCGCAATTGCCTCCTGATGCAGATGCGGTCCGGGTCATTGCGTGGTTGAAAGATTTTATCGAAGAGAAAAGCTCACGAGGATAACTTTATGCCGAAAAGACGAACGGTCTCGAAAGCCCAGGGCGGGATCATTGTCCTGTTGTTTACGGTTTTACTTTTTATTTGCGGCGCTTTCTACGCGCTGACCGGGATCGACGTGGGCGGACTGTTTTCCGGAACTCCAACATCAACCCTGGCGGTTGCGAATACGTTACCACCTGTTCAAATCACGGATACACCTTTTCTGCCCGATGTGAACGTTCCGACCGATACGCCGGTTGTGGTTGAGCCGACGATGACTCCGGTCTCGGCGGGTTGGTGGAGCGTGTATTTTACGGATCCGATCAATCATCATGACCCGAATGTGATCAGCGGCTCGGTGGAGGAGAAGTTGATCGAATATATCAACGCCGCACAGTCGAGCGTCCATATTGCGTCTTTCGAATTCGATTTGAACGCGGTAGCCCAGGCTCTGATCGTTGCGAAACAGCGCGGCGTGGATGTGCGCTGGGTGACGGACGATGAACATGGCCTGTTGGCGGATGAAGAGCCGGGTCGCGGTCAATTTGCCATGTTGATGAATGCGGGGATCGAAGTGAAGGATGACCTTGGTCGTTCCGCGTTGATGCATAACAAGTTTTGGATCTTCGACGGGCAGATCGTATGGACTGGCTCGACAAATGTTACAAAGAGCGGCATTTATGACCAGAACAACAATGTGATCGTGATCCGTTCGCCTGAGCTGGCAACGATATACGAAGGCGAATTCGATGAAATGTGGAACGGATTGTTCGGGGCGAAATCGCCGTCCACTTTGGCTGAACAATCCCTGGTTGTCGAGGGTACACCGATCCAGGTCATTTTCACATCGGAGGACCCGGCGCTGGAGACAGCCATCATCCCCCTGGTGCAAAGCGCCCGATCCAGCGTGTATTTCATGGCGTTCAGCTTTACAGATTATCCACTGGCGGATGCGATGATCCAGCGATATCAAGCCGGACTGGATGTTGCCGGGGTTTTCGAGTCCTTTGGGAGTGAAACGGAAGCGGCAGAGTTGCGGACATTGTTCTGCGGCGAAGTGCCGGTCCGGCAGGATGGGAATGGCGGATTCCTGCATCATAAAGTCATCATTGTGGATGAGCGTTATGTTGTCACCGGTTCGTTGAATTTTTCCACGAATGCCGAAACGAGCAACGATGAGAATGTGATCATCATCGATAACCCCGATGTTGCACGGCTCTATGTCGAAGAGTTCGAGCGGGTCTGGTCACTCGGGAAGGATGTGGATCCGGCGAAGATGGCTTGTCAGTAAAAGCAAAACGGGATGAGGTCTCTCATCCCGTCCTCAGTCAGTTTTCATTTTCTGCGCTTGGGGGCGCCTCTGTCGGAACGACCTCGCTGTCCAGCACTCTTTGAAAAAATGCCTGCGTCTCCTGCAGGACGATCTCGTTCAATACCCGTAGCTCGTATTTGTAATTTCTTTTACCAACAGGCGTGGTGAGGAAGCGATCGCGTTCCTTTTCCAGGCGCTGGGCGTTGACGCTCATGTCGCGCCATGTAGCTCCCCATTGAAAGTTCTGTGAGAGACTGTTGATGATCGTCAACGCGGCGGCAAGGACCGGGGTGGCGATCGCGAACACTCCTCCGACCCATGCGACCGATTTGATGATGTCTGAAGTGGAGAGGGATGCGATCAAGGTGACCAGCGCTCCCAACAGGATGGTCAGGAAACGATACCCTTTATAATTCTTTCGGTTGGAGACAGACTTCTGCCGGTAATAATTGATCTGGTTTTGGTAGACTTCATAAACGTATTTGTCCATATCCTCGATCTTGCCATCAGCCACATCTTTTTGGGTGTCCGACATCTTTGCCATGGTGCCTCCATTTCATTCAGCGGAGTGGAATTTGGAGCAATTATAGGCTTTTTCCTGCCAATCACAAGGCGATATTAGTGAGTTTCATCCTCCTAGGGCTCAAATTGCCATGTAGTATAATCACGCCATGACAGCTTTGTCTGACAATATAAATTGTCAGCGCCGCTCTTCCTGCGGTCATATCATTGCATCTGGTCCGGTCAGCGCCTGACCAGATTTATTTTTTAAATTGGAGCAACCATGAAGTTAAGTAAAATAGCCAGTGAGATCGTCGAATCTCCAACTCTTGCCCTGAACGAGGAAGCCCGACTCCTGCGCGAACGCGGTGAAGCGGTGATCAACCTTGGGATCGGCGAGCCAAAGAACAAAACCCCGATCCATGCGATCCTTTCATCTGCCGCCAAATTGACGAGCGGAGAGGTGAAATACGTCCCTGTGGACGGCATGCCGTCCATGAAGAAGGCGGTGATCCGTTACACCGAGGAAAATTACAACCGCCTGGTCGCGCCCGAAAATGTGATCATTACCAACGGCGCGAAACAGTCCCTTTTCAATATCATATACAGTATCTTGAACCCACAGGATGAGGTGGTCATCATTGCGCCATACTGGGTTTCCTATCCTGAGATCGTCAAAATGTGCCTGGGCAGACCGGTGATCGTCACGCCTGAGGACGGGACTTTCACGCCGCGTTTCGAAGACATTGAAAGGGCGATCACATCCTTTACACGCGCGATCATTATGAACAGCCCCAACAATCCTTCAGGCGCGATCTATCCGCCAGAGTTGATAGAAAAGCTTGTGGATTTATGCGAACGAAAGGGAATCTATCTAGTTTGCGATGACATCTACCACAAGCTGACCTTTGATAACCACAGAGCCGTCCCTGCTTATCACTTCACAAAGAAGGACGTCGAGAACACGCACGTGATCGTCGTCAATGGCGTGGCGAAACTTTATGGCATGACCGGCTTCCGCATCGGCTGGGTGGTGGGACCACGCGATCTGGTGAGGGTGATGACCAATGTCACCGCGCAGACGACCTCGGGCGTATCACCTGTCAGCCAGGCGGCGGCCGAGGGCGCGCTGAACGGCTTGCAGTCCGTGGTGGAGGCGCTGCGTCTGCAGATCCAAAACAACCGCGATGTGCTGATGCAGGAAATGCGGACGTTCAACGGCGCGCGTCTCATCCCGCCCGGCGGCACGTTTTATGCGCTGCCAGACCTGCGGGCGTTCAGCAATAATTCCGTAGAGGTGTCGAAGTTCCTGTTGAAGAAGGCGATGGTGGTGACCGTTCCCGGAAAAGAGTTCGGGATGGAGGGACATATTCGCATCTCGTTCTCGGGATCGGTGAAGGATGTGACCGAGGGGATTGCCCGCATCAAATGGGCGCTCGACCCGACCAGCCCGAATGAAATTTATATTGGCGACAAGAAGATGATCCGCGATTGGATGTAGACATGAACAACTTACTTAATATCAAAACCCCAGCTGAACCGATCGCGCAGACGCGCAAGGCAGATTTCAACCTATCGAATGTGGGCGTTTCGAATTTGCGGCTTGCGTATTGGAATCTTGCGACCGAAGCCTTGTATGAAGAGGCGGTGTTTCGCAACGAAGGAGTGACCACCCGCGGCGGTCCGTTCGTGGCGCATACCGGCAGGCATACTGCCCGTTCGGCGAATGACAAGTTTGTGGTCCGTCATGCGGATTCGGAAAACAACATCTGGTGGGGCGTGTACAACCGCCCGTTCGAGATCGAAAAATTCGATGCGTTGTATGCGCGCCTGCTGGGTTATTTGCAGGGCAGGGATATCTTCGTGCAGGACGTGTATGCAGGCGCAGACGAGCAATATCGCCTGCCTGTCCGTTTCGCAACAGAACATGCCTGGCACGGCATGTTCATCCGCAATATGTTCATCCTGCCCTCGTCGTTCGAGGAATACAAACGGTTTGTTCCGGAGTTTACGATCATTGCTGTCCCCGGCTTCAAGGCCGTCCCGACCATTGACAATACGAACAGTGAGACCTTCATTGTTCTGAACTTCGAGAAAAAGCTTGCGATCGTTGGCAACACGGAATATGCGGGTGAACTGAAGAAATCGGTATTCACGCTGCTAAACTATCTCCTGCCGCTCGAGGGTGTCCTGTCTATGCATTGTTCTGCAAATGTCAACCCGGATGACGAGAACGATGTGGCTTTGTTCTTCGGTTTGAGCGGGACCGGCAAGACGACCCTTTCCGCAGACCCCACGCGCCGCCTCATTGGGGACGATGAGCATGGGTGGAGCGACAATGGCATTTTCAACTTTGAAGGCGGATGCTACGCAAAGGTCATCGGTTTGTCTGAATCAGCCGAACCGGAAATCTACGCGACAACAAAAATGTTCGGGACGATCCTGGAGAATGTTGCCTTCGATCCGATCACCCGCTATATCGATCTTGATGATGATACATTCACAGAAAATACACGCGCCTCCTATCCCCTGGAGTTCATCGCCAACGCCGTCCCCGAAAAGAAAGCCGGGCACCCGAAGAATATCATCCTGTTGACTTGCGACGCGAATGGGGTCATGCCGCCGATTGCAAGGCTGACCCCGAACCAGGCGTTGTATCAGTTCATTTCAGGGTACACGTCCAAGGTTGGCGGGACGGAGATTGGTCTGCGCGATGAACCGGAGATGACGTTCTCCGCGTGCTTCGGCGGTCCTTTCATGGTGCATCATCCATATAAATATGCCGAGTTGTTGCGAAACAAGATCGAACGCTTTGATGCCAAATGCTGGCTGGTCAATACCGGTTGGGTGGGAGGTCCGTATGGCGTGGGCAAACGCATTTCCATCCGTTATACGCGCGCATTATTGAACGCGGCGTTGAATGGAAATCTTGATGGCGTGAAATATAAAACCGACCCGGTTTTTGGCTTCGAGGTGCCGATGGAATGCCCGAATGTGCCGCCTGAAGTGCTCGATCCTTCCTCCTCGTGGGCAGATAAAAAGGAGTACGACCGCCGTTACAGAGACCTGGCGATGCGCTTCATAGAGAATTTCAAGAAATTCGAAGACCAGACCCCCAAGGAAGTGGTGGAAGCGGGTCCGAGAGTATGATCTACCACAAGAGAGTGGCTGTTTTGCCACTCTCTTGTTATTTGCTTTTGAATAACTGACATTCACTTTTGGAGTGTATGTCAGTTATTTTTTATTCCTCCGCCAACACATGTCTCGCAATGACCAGCCTTTGGATTTCGCTCGTCCCTTCGCCGATGGTCATCAGGCGGGCATCGCGATAAATTCGCTCAACCGGGTATTCGCTCGAATAGCCGTATCCGCCGTGGATCTGGATCGCGTTGCGGCAGACGCGTTCCGCCATTTCGGTGGCGGACATCTTTGCCATGGCAGCTTCCTTGTTGTAGTTGCGTCCCTGTTCCTTAAGCCAGGCAGCCTTATAGACCATGATGCGCGCAATCTCGATCTCGGTCGCGGCATCGGCAAGCATCCATTGGATGGCTTGCTGTTCGGCGATGGGCTTGCCAAAGGCTTTGCGCTCCCTTGCGTAGTTGACCGCGTGTTCAAACGCGGCTTGCGCCAATCCCACCGAGATCGCACCGATGCTGATCCGCCCGCCATCGAGCGTGGCTAGCGTCTGATGAAGCCCCCTGCCCTCCTCGCCGATCAAATTACCCAGCGGCACTTGCACGTCTTCATAGGTCACTGCATGGGTGGGGGAACCGTGCAGCCCCATCTTCTTTTCGGCTGGACCGATCTTGAGCCCCGGTGTATCGGTGGGGACCAGGATCATGCTCAATGAACGGGAGCCGCCCGCGGGGTCCGTGCGAACGAGGGTGATGATGTATTCCGCGATGGACGCGTTCGTGCACCACATCTTCGCACCGTTGATGACCCACATGTCGCCATCCCTGACGGCTTTCGTTGTCACGCCTCCCTGCAAGTCGGAACCTGCTCCCGGTTCTGTGAGCGCCAGCGCCCCCAATTTGTTTTTTCCGCTCGCAACACGTGGAAGCCATTTCCGTTTGAGCTCTTCGCTGCCGAACATGACGGTGGGCGATGTGCCGAGTCCATTGTGCGCGGCAATGGCGAGCGCAGTGGAACCGCAGCCCCAGCCGAGCTCTTCGATGGCGATCGCCGCGCTGACCGCGTCCACGCCTGCGCCCCCGTATTCCTCCGGGATGCTCAATCCGAGCATCCCAAGCGGTCCCATCTTGCGAGTTGCCTCCCAATTGAACTCACTCGTCACATCCACGTCGTGCGCCTTGGGCTGGACCTCTTTGGCTACGAATTCATGGACTGTTCTTTGCCACAGTCGCTGTTCCTCATTGAGATCAAAATTCATCCTGCCTCCTCGTTGGTTGAGATGTGGTCTTATTATGTCGTAAAAACGTGCAGATTTCCATCCTCGGTTTGTTCGACGCGAAGTCTTTTGAGATTGTTGCCGGCCGGACCTCTTACCACCTGGCCGTCCAGATCATACCTTGAACTGTGACACGGACACTCGAATCCAAAGTTCCGTTCTTCGACTGTGCAGCCCAAGTGAGTACAGGTTAGGCTGAGAGCGCTGATCCCCTTTTCATCGTGGATGATAATGGCAGGGATGTGGGCAAGAACTGTGCGGCTGTTGACAGGAAAATACATTTCAGGGCCAATGTCAAACTCGCTTGGCGGGGCGGGATCAAATTGATAACTCAGGTAACGGATCAACCCGCCGATGCCCAAGAGTCCGGCAAGAGCCAGGAGCGCATCTGTGGAAAGTTTTAGAAAATCGCGGCGCGATGGATTGTTCATATCTGCGTCCTGGGCAGGATGAAGAGGATGGTGAGCAGGATCAAGCTCAAGGTGAGCACGATGACTATGATCTGCGCAATACGGTTTCCACGCGGGAGCCATTTGCCAAGTTCATGGTCTCCCGGCTGTGAAAGGATGTAGGGCAGGATGGCAAGCAATAGGAGCAGAAGCGCCGGCGCGACAACACCCCATAAAAAGGGATCTCCGATCTTGAGGAGTTGTTGCACCCAAAGGAAGAACCACGGCGCACGCGCATTATGAACGTCGAATGCAGTTTGGGTAATGGGACGTTCGATCGGCGCGGGAAAAATAATGGATACCATCAGCAGGATTACACCTGCGATCACCATGATCAGCACTTCCCGTCGCACAAGTTCGAAGCGGGTGATACGGGTGGCGTCAATTCTTTGGTCGGGCGGAGGCGCGGCAATCCCGCCATCGCGCCGGACGCGAAAGATGTGCCATGCGCCCAGGCAGATCATTCCGAGCGTCAGCACAAAGATATGCCAGGTATAGAACCGCTCCAGGGAGGAGGGAGCCGGTTCAGGTCCGCCGATGACAAGATGATAGAGCGAGCCACCCACCCACGGGATTGTCTTGAGCAGATTCGTGCCGACGATCAACGCCCAGCGGATGCCTTCATCCCAGCGCAGAACGTAGCCGGTGAAATCCAGCAGTATGATCAGGACGAGCATCCCCAGCCCGATCAGATAGTTCAGGCGGCGGTGACGGGCGTAGGCGCCTGTCAACACCACGCGCAGGAGGTGGATGGTCATCACGATCAACAATGCTTGTGCAGACCAAAAGTGCAGATTGCGGGTCAACGCACCGAAGGGGATCAGCGTGGTGATGATTTCGATCGAAACAGCCGCCTGGTCGGGCACGGGGATGTAATAGAACATTTCCAGGATGCCGGTGACCAGCAGGATCAAGCAAAGGAAGACCGCCAGCCCGCCTGCGCCAAGCGTGTATCGTAAACGCGCCTGCAGAGCAGGAATGGTGGGAGGGTGCAAATGATGAAAGAAATTTGGCCGCTGCGGGGCGGAGGTCCTGTGCCTCCGCAGGTTTTGCGCGATCAACCCGACGCCTGCAAGTGCGAGGATGCCGGTCAAGGCCAGAACTGCGGGGCTGTCATCGCCCGGCTGGGGCACGGCATATTGTGTGCTGATCGCGGAGGCGTTGGTCTCTGTCAGTTCGAGACCCACCGGCATGACGTTGTGGAGTTTCAGGATATAGGCAGTGACCTGCCATGCTTCTTCATTGGAGAGTTGACCCGGATCCCACCAGGGCATGTTGGCGAAAATAAAATCATGCAGTTCCTGCGCGTGCCTGAAACGCGTCAACCTGCCCGGTCCTGCCACCGCAGGGATGAGCATATCTTTCGGGATGAGGAACCCTTGTGGCGGGTGATCTGTCCCATGGCAGCCTTTGTTCCAGCAGTTTCGGTCCTCAGGACCAAAGGCGTCGCGCCATGCATCGGTCAGTCCCTGTCCCACATCGCCGTGACATGCCATGCAGACGCCCCAATAGATAACGGATCCTTTTTCCAGTTGTTCGGTGTTGCCCGGTGCGATGACAGGTTTTTCCAACCGTTGGACATCGAATGTGGGTGTGGGCTGCGGCGTGGGAGACGAAGTGGATTGAATCTGCGGAGAGGCTTCAGCATTCAGCGGAGCGAGCAGGGTGGTCCTTAACAGTATGAATCCAATGATCCCAGCCAAAAGGAATCGACTGAAAAGGGCGCGTCGTTTGGAGTTCGGGTCCTGGTCAATGGATGCAGGCATGGTATGCAGGTTGCCTTGTCAGAATTTGTTTATGCGTCGATGCTGTCCTCGGTACTATTCCTTCGCGCTGTTGTATTCATCCAAAAGTTTGCGGGCGTCATCAAATTGCTCCTTCGAAACAAATAACTGCACGCGCCCCAACCCGTTGATCGTCACGGGGTAGATCTGGTGACCGACCGCCTCCTGAAACAGTTCGACGTCTATGCCATACGCTTCGAAATAACTTTTCAGGAGATCGGCTTCCATCCGCCCCTGTACCTCTGTGAGCAACTGCCATTTCAATTCGTCCATGTTTACCTCCAGCACAAGATGAACAAGACCGTCCACAGCGTACTGACGATCAATTGGCGGATGCCGATACGCGTGGGTTTCCATCCCGTTGCAGGATGGGTGATGCCCCAGATCGTCTCGATCCATTGGACAAGGTATGGGATGAAGATCAGGCGCGGGAGAACGGAAACAAGCCCAAGTCCGAGGGTTGAAGCGAGGTTGAAGGATGTGTACAACGCGGCGCGCGATCCCATCCTCCACCGTTCGCTTCGTGTCGGGACTTCAACCTGCTCCCGTTGCCTGAGCCTGAGATACGCGTAGACGATGCTCGCGGCGCTCTGGAACCAGGCAAGGATCCAAAGCCACCAGCCGGTGGGATCGTAATGCCCTACACCGATCCAATATGCCGCGGGCGCCGTGAGGGATAATACTCCTGTGGCGATAATCTCGACGTTGACCTGCCTGCGTTCCTCGCGTTTGCTTACCAGCCATAAATGCCATGCAAAAACAGGAATGCCGGGAACGGCGAGATAAAGGAGGTAGGCAAAACCCTCAAGCGTCAGCCCGATCAGGGCGAATAGCGCGATCGCGCCGTAGACGACAAACCAAAAACGCGCGGCGGTGAGTTCCTCGCGTGAGCGACGCCCGGAATAGATCTTGATGATGGCGGTGGCAGGCTGGCGGAGCATGAACGCAGCCATTGCCGCGATGACGAGATGGAAGGACGCGAATGTGAAGGAGTCTCCGGCAAAAATGCCGATGAGGAGGGGACTGAGGATAAAGACCCATGAACCATGGTCTTGAGGGATTGCAATGTGTTTGCGAAACAATCTTCTGCTCTTTGCCATGCCTGTATTATATCTTTTGTGCAGGACGGGGCTAGCGCATCAAGTATGCTAAAATCCGTGACAATCAGCATGTTCAGGGACAGGCTTGTTACATTTCTCAAGGTCCGCCCGGAGGAGATCGGAATGGTCTCGCTGACGGCGTTGCTGTTCCTTTGCGTGCAGGCGGGGCAGGGGATCGGGGAAAACGCGGCATTTGCACTTTTCCTCTCCACGATCAACGTGGATTATCTGCCCTACATGTACATGGGATTGGGGGGTGTGGTATTTCTGGCTTCGATCGTATATTCTGCTAGCCTGACCCGGTTTCAAAACTCCAGGGTTGTCATCTATCTGCTGGCGGGCGCGTTCGTCATGTTTGCGATCGAGTGGCTTTTGATTATCCTTTTCGATAGCGCATTGTCCTTTCCGGTTTTGTGGCTGACCACTTATGGCATGAGCGTTGTTTTAGGGACGTTGTTGTGGAACGTCGCTGGTGAGATCTGCGATGCGCGTCAGGCGAAGCGTCTGTTTCCGCTGTTTGCCAGCATGGGGATATTG
This sequence comes from Anaerolineales bacterium UBA5797, assembly GCA_002418205.1. Lineage (GTDB taxonomy): Bacteria > Chloroflexota > Anaerolineae > Anaerolineales > Villigracilaceae > Defluviilinea. The sequence goes on from DIDP01000062.1 coordinate 11,950, forward strand.
GGCAGCGTCGTCGGCAACTCACTGACAGGCTTGATCGCAAAGGTAGCCGGGACGGACAGCCTCATCGTGTTGTATGCCGTTTTGCTTGCGGTTGGATTCGCGTTGACGCGCCAGATCGTACGCGGACATTTCAAGCCCAAGCCAGTGGTGAACACAAGGTTCGATCTGGCAAAGGATGTCCGTGCCGGGTACGATTTTGTGCGCGGTTCGCAGTTGTTCCGCTTGATCGCGGTCACCTCGATCCTGTACTCGATATTGTTCTTTACGGTTGACTTCCCGTTCAGCGAACGGTTATCCAGTGCCTACCTGAACGATGCCGCCGGTTTGGCTGGCTTCAAGGGGACGTTTACGGGCATCACCACCGCGGTCACCTTTCTCGTGTCCCTGTTTTTGGCGAATCGGTTGTATACGCGGCTTGGCATCATCAACAGCATCCTGATCATGCCCGTCACATACCTGCTTGCATTCGTGGCGTTTTTTGTCAGCTTCAACATTTGGGGCGCGGTCGGTGCCCGCTTTGGACAATTGGTCATTTTGGGCGGCGTGGCAGGAACGGCCTGGAACGCGATGTTCAACGTGGTGCCGTCCGAGCGCCGAGGGCAGGTGCTGGCTTTCAATAACGGGGTCCCGACACAGGTCGGGGTGGTGCTCTCGGGCGTATTGATCCTGTTGAGCAAGCAGGTCTTAAGCACGCAGAATATTTTGTTGTTGGGGGCGCTCGCGGCAGTGGTCACTGTGTATCTCACGCTGAAAATGCGCTCCGCGTACGGGGATGCGCTGCTCGACGCATTACGCGCTGGTCGCGTGGAGGTGTTCAGCGCCGAGGAGGATTCCTTTGCCGGTTACCGTAACGACCCCGCCGCGGTTCAGGTGATCCTGAAGGCATTGAATGATCCCAAAGCCTTCACGCGCAGGCTTGCCGTTGAAATGCTCGGCAGGATGGGCGTGATCCTGGCAATCCCCGATCTGTTAGACCGCCTGCACGACGCGGATGTAGAAGTCCGTGCCGCGGCCATCAAGGCGCTGACGTTGCTGCAGGCGAAACCGGCGTCCGGCAGGATCATTCAGGGACTGAATGACCGGGATGATCCTGTCCGCATTCAGACGCTCGCCTCTCTTCCCAAGCTGGGAGTTGATCCCTCTCCCGATCTGATCCGTACCCTCGAGGGTTTGCTAAAGGACCCAAACCCCAAAATTTGTTCCCATGCCGCGGTGGCATTGATCCATCTTGGTGAGGGCAAAACCGCACAGCAACTTTTGTTGAATTTGTTGAGGGATGAGGATGCACAACAGCGGCTGATCGCCCTCGATGCATTCGGTCACATCCTTGAAAGTGCGCATGGTCAGGTCCCCTTCGATATTGATTTTATTCGGGACGCGTTGAACGATCCCTCTGCGCCTGTTCGGCGGGAGGCGATCCGCGTTCTCTCGCTGTTCCCTGAATGGGCAAACAAAGAACCGATCCTTAAGTGTCTGGCAGATGAAGATGTCCGGGTAAGGAGGATTGCGTCAGAAACGCTGAAGCAGGCCTGGCCCCAGTCGCGACCGGGGATCATCCGGGTACTGGAGGAAATGAACGAAGATGCCCTCGATACGGCTCTGGATGCGACCCTGCCTGGCGATCCCGAAGTTTTTGATACCCTGCGCGCCTACGTCCGCCATGAGGTGGCAAAATTGCGTTACCTGCAGACATTGGTCGGTTCACTGCCGGGCAAGGGCAGGGTGACCGCCTTGCTCGTCGAGACGCTTAAACATCGCGATTCGTTGAGCGAGGAAAGGTTGATCAAGGCAGTGGGGCTGTTCGGGAATCCGCGAGCTCTTGAGCTTGTCCGCAAGAGTTTGAATGCAGGTGAAGCAGGGACACGCGCCGCGGCGCTGGAAGCGCTCGAAACTCTGGGTGACCCGACCATCACAAAAGATGTACTGCCGATCCTGGATCGCGGCGGTGTGTTCACAACCGATGACGAACAGAAAATGTCCGTGCCTGTGGTGCTCGACGATCTATTAAGTTCCAAAGATTATTGGCTTCGGGCGATCGCTGCGAAAGCCCTGCCTGAATATGGACTGGATGAGTTCCTGCCCCGGTTGCGGGACATGAAGTCTGACCCCGTTCCGCTTGTAAGGCAGGCGGCGGAGGACGCGCTGACGAGATTGGAAGGCGATGGCAAAATGAAAACCTTGAAAACACTCTCCACCTTGGATAGAATTTTGCTGCTAAGGGAAATCCCAATGTTCTCCCGGCTTTCACCGGAAGATTTGGAAAGGATCGCAGATGTTGCCACAGAGCAATTGTTTACAAGCGGATCTGTGATCTGCCGAGAGGGCGAGCCCGGAAATTCGTTGTACATCATTGTCCACGGAAGTGTGCAGGTGGTGAAAGGTTCGGAACAACATGAGCGGGTCATTGCGGTCCGTGAAGACGGCCAGTTCGTGGGCGAGATGGCGATCCTGGAGGCATCCATGCGTTCGGCAACGCTCCGTGCTGCGACCGAGGTCCGTGTGCTTGTTCTTGATGGCGAGGCGTTCAAGTCGATTTTGCGGGATCGGCCGGAGGTCGCGATCTCGGTATTGCAGCACATGTCCAGCCGCCTGCGCGAGTTGAACGACAGGGTCGGCGCGGCATCCTGATGGCATCATCAAATCTCAATGGAGTGAAACGATATGGCAAACAAAAAAAAGATCGAAGAAAGAATGAAGAAACAGAAGGCGAAACAGACCGAAAAATGGATCCAATGGGTTGGAGGCGGCATCGTCGTGCTTGTGTTGATCGGTCTGGTCTGGCTACTATTGCCGGGAAGAAGCTCGAATGTGGTGGAACTGCCGACGGAGATCCCGACCGTTGCGCAAGTTCCGTTGGACACACCGGATGCGGCGGAGGCATCCCAAGCGAATTCGAAGCAGTATGGCGCATACCCGCCAATGGTGATCGACACCTCAAAGAAATATTTTGCCAAATTTGTGATGGCAAAAGGCGGAGAGTTTACCGTGGAGTTGTACGCGGACAAGGCTCCCCTTACCGTCAACAGTTTTGTGTTCCTGGCGCGCGATGGCTATTTCGACGGCGTCACCTTTCACCGGGTGCTCGAGGGATTCATGGCGCAGGGCGGCGATCCCACCGGGACCGGCATGGGCGGGCCGGGCTATCAGTTTGTAAACGAAGATAATGACCTGAAATTCGATAAAGCCGGAGTGGTTGCAATGGCAAATGCCGGGCGGGATACGAACGGGAGTCAGTTCTTCATCACGTTCGGTCCGCAGGAATATCTGAATGGCGGCTATACCATCTTTGGGCAGGTGATCGAGGGGATGGATGTGGTCAATAGGCTGACACTGCGCGACCCCGAACAGTTCCCGGATTATCCAGGGGATGCGATAGAAAGTGTAACGATCACCGAAGAGTAGTAGAAAACACAGGAAGTCCTCATCCATTGGTGGATGAGGACTTCCTGTAAATTAAATGCTTCTATCCGCAGCCGCCGCCGGATTTATCACGTTTCAGTTGCAACTGTATCTTTGCTTCGAATTCGAGATCTTCATACTCGATCGGATTCGGGTCGCAGGAGTCATAGCGGTTGCCCAAAGCCGCGGGGAAGATGTAAGCCAGTTGATCGGGGGCAGGGTTCGGGGCGGGTTGAAGCGCCTTGTCGTCCGCGCCAAAGAACGCGATCCAGTTGTTCACTCCGCCTTCGAGAATATAGACGTTGGATACGCCGGAAGCGACAAGGGTTTTCCAGGCTTGCACGGCGGCGATCTCGTCGTTGCTCATCAGGATGAATACGGTGTTTGCCGGTGGCTCGGAAAGTAGTACGGGAACGATCTCTCCGAGATGGTTGACAGGAACGTTGACCGCATCTTCGATATGATAAAGGTTGTAATCCGCTTCGCTCCGCACGTCGAGGTAGACCGGATTCATCGCCTGATTGTATTTTGCCTTGAAGGCTTCGGCAGGCGCGATGAAGACAAGCCGGTTTGCAAGCATTTCATCGGCAGAGTAGGTCTGGGTATTGACGATGGGATCGGCATTCAGTTGAGGAATGGTTTCTGTACGGGTAAAGGTTAATTTGTCATATTTCTCTTCGAGCGATGGCGAGCCGATGAAGACGATGGCGAGGGCGAGAACGAATAAAGTCCCTGCGCCGGCGATTCGAAGTTTTGGCTCGTGACTCAGGTCTTTTTTGCCGATGATCCGTTCGAGCTGTTCCGCACCCCAGAACATGAAGAGCGCCATCAGCACCACGAGCAACACGACCACGCCTATGGGGAGATTGAATACCTGGTCGAGCGTGACGCGTCCGTAATAACCGGCGTTGTTATACCAATTGGTAAAATATCGTTCCGTTTCACCGAAGAGGAAAGCACCGACGAAACCGCCGAGCATGAAGAGCATGCCGTCGATCTTGCCTGTCGAAGCGGATGCCAGCGATGTGGTCGGGCAGAACCCGCCGACGATGAAGCCAACGCCCATGATGAGCCCGCCAAGGATGCCGGACCACAGGTAGGTTGGGTTGACCCAGACCTGGCTGAAATTGAGGATGCCGAGTCCCACCGCCCCGAAGAGCAGGACCATCGCGGTCACAATGGCGGTGAACATGACCTTGAGTACGGTCAACTCGGTGAAGTAGAACTGCGCGGCGAGTTTCCTTGAGTCGCCGAAACCGGACATTTCCAAAGTGAAGCCAAATGCAAAACCGATCACGCCAAAGAGCACGTAGGTCCATGGATTGGCTGCGCTTACAACGATGAATTCAGGGAGGGGAAAGTTCATTTTGGTATCTCCTCGCTAGTTCCATAGCTTGCGGACAAAATATGCCATCCCATACGCACCGCCGAAGATGGCGAACATGATCACCCACGATCCAGCGGAGAGGGTTGCCCCTCCGGAGAGCGCCTGACCGGACGTGCATCCGCGAGCCATGCGTGCGCCGTAGAGAAAGAGCACGCCGCCGAGGAATGCCATCAGCCAGCGGGTCCGGTCTGAGATGTGGGGTCCTTTGGTGGTCATGAATTTGAGACGTCCATTGAACCAGCCCGACGCGAATCCGCCGAGCAGCGCGCCGAAGAAGACCGGCACGATCCAGTCGTCGAGCGGATTTTTGTCTCCTCCCGCCATTTTCAATAAATAGGGGTTATTGTCCACATGGGAGGGGGAGACGGCGTCCACGATCAGCGCGTCGATGCGGCTGGTCGCACCCGAGGAGCCGAGGCCATTGCCGGTGAGGAAGAATGCCAGGAACAGCACGATCCCGAGGATCATCCCGCCGAGGTATGGATGGACATACGGCTTTTCAGGGCGTTTGAAAAAGTTTTTCCTTGTTATAGGAGCAGTGGTCATTTGATTCTCCTTATCTCATTTCATTGTGGGTGCGAGTCTTGAAACCATTTTCCTTAAGATGCAGGGGACCGCTTTGGCTCGCTTGTATTAATCACTTTATCCTTTTTCTCTTCAATTTCATCAGCGTGCCCGTGCACTTCAACTTCTTCATAGCCCGTGATCATGCCGCGCATGGCTTCCAGCGGGGTTGCGCCGGTCGTTGTCATGTACACGTGGCCGACAATGAAGGTTGCAAATGTCCATGCCACGAGCGAATGGAACGGGGCAAGGAATGGCAGTCCGCCAAACCAGTTGGCGACCTCAGGCCAACGCTGCACGCCCCACATCAGCGCGCCGGTGATGATCTGCAGGGGCAATAGCACATTCAGGATTCCGAAATACGTTGCTTTTTGGATCGGGTTCATGCGATTGTCCGGGCGTTTTTCGAACGGGTGACCTTCACTCTTGAAAATGCCAGAGATGTAATACTTTGCCTGTAATATTGCATCGTCAAAGAAGCCGTAAGGATGCGGGATGTATTCGCGCATCCGTTCCGTGGCGACGTGGTAGAAGATCGAAAGCAGGGCGTTGATCACCAGGATCGCGGCAATCACGTTGTGGATGGTCACCACACCGCGGAAAGAGAACGCGCCGAAGATATCGGGTCGGTGGATGATCAGACCTGTGAACAAAAGGATGACGATGGAGGTGGTCTGCAGCCAGTGCCAGAAACGGCGATAGGACTCGTACATGTAGATCCGCTCGGTTCGTTTCGGACCCTTTGCCTGCTTCCGCGTCGAAACAAATCTCAGCGTCCCATGACCTGCGACTCCCAGGATCGTGCCCGTGAACATCAATGCGCCGAGCCAGTCGATCCAATTGACGCGGCTGGAGCCGAAGACATACATCTCGTCGTTGGCGGGAACGGGGTTGTAATACACCGCGCCGTCATCACCCTTGACGATCTCACCGGAGGCGTCAACGTTGTTGTTCGCATCAAACGCGGGTATTGTGCCGTTGGGTGCATAATCGGAGAGCTTGATCGGCTGGGAAACGCGCGATTCTTCGTTGTGGCAGGCTTTGCAGTCGTTGATCGCGTCCGTGCCGCGGGCAACATTGTGATTGATGCTGTACGGCTGGACGAGCCCTTCGATGCGCGGATCGCCCAACCCGAGCGAGGCAAGTTTGGATTTGACGGTTTCTTCTTTGGCGGATGAGTCGATCACGAGTTCGTCGCTGCTGAGAGAGCCGTCGTTGTTGGCGTCGAACGCGGCAGCGATGTCAGCGGCGTATTTGCCGTTTTCGAAGTAGGCAGTTTCAAGGTCCATGAGGCGGACCGGACGTTGATTCCCGTTTGCATCTGTATAAACCCAATAGTAGGTGGTGATCAGGTTGTAGGGCGCAAGTAGTTGATCGCCGTCGATGTTATCCCGGTTGAGCAGTACAGGTTCGTAGCCGGTCACGAGAGAAGTGACCTTGTTCGGCTCGCCCTCCACCCCGCGGCAGACTTTGATGGGTCCGTTGTTGGGCGTGAGCACGGTCCAATCGTAAGATTGGATCGCGGGTGCATACATCTGCGGGATGTGGCAGGTTTCGCAGGCGATGACCGCCATGTGTGTATCGATGTATGGGAGCCAATCGGAGTGACCCTTGTTTGCATCGTGACACGAGTCGCAGCGTCGCATGGTGCCTTTGAGTTCGGGTGCAACGTTGAATTGCGCGCTCTGTCCGCGGGCAAAGTTGTGATCGGGTCTTTCAAGATATTCGCCAATCTCCAATGTGCGCGGATCGTACTTAAGATGTTCGGGGTTGTCGCCCCGGGCTTCGAAGGCGTGGGCAGGGTTGTTGAGCGCGTAGTGACAATCAGTGCATTGCAACTGGCGTTCGGCATGGATGTCCCATGAACGGTTGAGATCGTTCTTCCCGCTGAGGTTGACGCCTGAAGCGGAGATCTTTTGTGAAGATACGACCTGCCCTGTTGTGGCAGTCTGTGGGTAATCGAGGTCGCATGCTGTGTATGTGAGAGGCTCCTGGCTGGCATGAACTTCGCCGTGACATGCCGCGCAATTCGCATTGGTGGGATCCTGGATGTTTACGAATTCAGATTTGAGCTCGCTTGTTTCATCGAAGGCTTCGGGGTTCCAGATCCATGTGTTTGTGGAACTTTCGAAGTCAACCACGCCAAGACCGAGCAGGGTGGCGGTGTTTGCATTGCCGAATGAGCCATTTTGAATGAACTCGGAGCGGGCTTCGGTATTTGGCTTTTCGAGGTGACAGAGGAAACAGTTCATTTCCATCGTGCCGGAGCTTTTCCAGTCCCAGGTTTCGATGGCGCCGTTTGCATCCAGAATGGCAGTTTCGTAGTTCTGTGCTGAGCGTGAGACAGATTCAAGAGGCTTGCCGTCGCGGGAGGTGGTTGCCGGTCCGCTGCCCACGACCCGGTACCCGTTTAATCTCAGCCATTCGGCTGTGGAGAGGTCGAGACGTTCATCCTCAGGTTGCGAAAGATAGCGATAAGTGAGCGGGTCCCACTTGCCGAATGTTCCTGTGCTGGCGTTGAATTCTTTGGTGTTCCGGTAATCGCTCAAGCCGAGGTCGGAATGGAAGGCGTGTTGTTGGATGAATTCGGTGTCGTGGCATTGTCCACAGGTCTGCATGGTCGAAACGGCGTTCCCGGAGGTCAGAACATTTTGGCCGTCCTTATCGAGCAGGGCAAAGGTTGGGTGCAAAGGGGAAGCCTTTGCAGCGGGAACAGGTTGAGGCTGGGCAAGAGCCGTCCGAATTCCAAACGCGGCTGCCGCGATGAGTAATCCGATGATGATGAGAATGTTGCGTTTTGTATTTGTCATGTCGGTTCGCCTATTTCTTGTCAAATCGCCCGCCCCATTCGATGGGATCACCGGGGTAGCCTAGGGATTCCCAGTCCAGCCGGCTGTTGTCGCCGTGACAGGAATCGCATTGCAACGCGTTCGAAGCGGGTTGGACCATGTGTGTGGTTGCCCAGTACATGTAGGTTTCGGTGAAGCCATATTGGCCGCTGTATTGCAGACCGGTGATCGGCGCGGCGAGTTCAAAGGCGCTGTTCCATTCGAAGGTCGTCCAGAAACCACCCACGCCGGATGTGATGGGTTGGAGCAGATATTTGTTCACCACGTCATATGGCTGTTTGGCGATATGAAGTTTGAATGGGAAAATCTTTGCAGACGGGTCGTCGATGCTGCCTGCTGGTTTGTTAATGTAGGTAACCTTGTTGGGATCGATCTTATCGCCAAGGATGTAACGATATTCGTTGTCCCCATTGAACCATAGATAAGTGGGGGCGAAATTCTTTTCATATGTGAACTCGCCCTTGATCTTGAGGTAGGTGTAATGATCGTCTGTGCGTCCCTCCTGACCCGCCTGTGACCAGTCCCAGAATGTCTTGGTCGGTTCTTCAGTGGCGAGCGCGGGGATGTGGCAGGTCTGGCAGGCAACGGAAGCCAGATGTGTATTGATGCGTTCGTCCTCGTGCTGCTGGTTTACGTGGCATTGTTCGCAAGAGACCTGTTCGTTTGGATCGATCGTGTAATTGTCCGCGATCATGCGACCGAGGATCTGGTGGTTTTCGGTCCAGTGGCAGTCGGTGCATTGGAAATCCAGTTCGCCGCCCATGTGAACGTCCTCGTTCACGCGCGGGAAGTACAGACTCTCGTCGAGATCGCCATGTTTGACGCCATTACCGCCGCCGCCATCGAAGTGGCATTTTCCACAGTTTTCACGCGTCGGCGCGCGGACGCTCTTCGCTGCGGCGAGCAAGTCGACGCCTTGCGCGGGATTGCCAAATTCGCCTTTGCCGTAGAGACCTGTGTCGGCATGGCAGGCGAGACAGTCCACGTTTTCAGGATTATTCTGCTGCGCGGCTTTCCCTTCCTCCCAACCGTAACCAGCATGACAGGACATGCATTTGTTCTCGTTGCCCTGTGTGCCGATACAGAAGTTGTTGATCTGGTTGATCTTGCCGATCGTCACATCCTCATCCCGCCATGGGACATCGAATGCCTTCGATTCCCACGTCCAGTGTGTGGTTTTCATGATCTCGCCTGCCGCGTCCGCGTGGCAGGCGAGACAGGCGCGGGTCACATCCTGACCGGTTTTGAAATCTCCTTTGACGATATCGCCATGGTCCACGTGGATGGGCTTGGTGGGCAGGTAATCCTCGGGGTTCGTCGAAGGCTTAGCGGCACGCGGGAGGAAGTAAAGGACGGGGACGAGAATCACCAAAATGATGCCGAGCAATCCCACGGTCCAAAGGGGGAAGCGTTTCTTCATACATTCTCCTATGCGATTTCGTTGATAAGGTTTGCACGTTGGGTCAGGCGATCGCGCATGGATGCCCGCAGCAGGTCCAATGCCTGAATAATGCGCTGATCCGCGATGCGGTAGGTGATGACCGTCCCCTGACGTTCGGTCTCAACCAGGCCGCGTTCGCGCAGAACCTTGAGATGTCTTGATGTGGTGGGTTGGGGGATGCCCAATTCGTTCGTCAGTTCGGTTACATTGAGGGCATGTTCGTTCAAGGCATACAGAATATAGATTCGCGTTGGGTCGGAAAGTGCAAAGCAAAAATCAGCTTCGAGTTGGACAATTTCCTGTTTAAGGGTCTGATTTACCATTATTATTCTCCTATATGCGAATAAACGAATATATCGACTGCATCATACACCTGTGAAGATTTTCACAAAAGTGAAGATTGTCATGAGAATACAGGCGTAAAGTCACGGGGGGCAGAGGAGAAATTTGGTAATATGTTTATGGAGGCTGCTGGATGACTCTCTATCAAAATGAGGCGATATCGGTCAGGATAGGAGAGAGGCTGCGGGAGTTGCGTCTTGCATCAAATCTGTCCATACGCGCTCTTGCGATTAAGAGTGGTCTTTCCATTCACACGATCACGCAGATCGAAAAGGAAAAAACCTCGCCTTCCGTCAGCGCGCTTTACAAGCTGACGGATGCACTGGGGGTTTCGGTTGCAGCCTTTTTTTTCAACGGCGAGACCAGCCACAAGCAGACGATATTTCTGAAAGCCGATGAACGGAGCCGGATGTCGTTCACGCGGGGCATGATCGAGGGGCTGGGCGGCGAGACATTCGTCGGCAGGATCGAGCCCTTTTTATTGACACTCGAGAGCGGCGCGAACAGTGGTCCCCAATCCATATCGCATACCGGGTATGAATTTGTGTTTTGTTTGCGCGGTGAGTTGGAGTATCAGGTGGAGAATCAGATTTACATGCTTGCCCCCGGTGACAGCCTGTTGTTTGAGGCGCATCTGAATCATCGCTGGAGGAATCCCGGCAGGACGGTGGTCAATGCATTGGTCACGATCTCCGGTTCTGTGGAGGGCGATGATCTGCACGGGATGCATTGGCGTGCGGGGGAGTAGATATAAAAAAGCGACTCGCCTGGAGTCGCTTTCGGTTCATTCGGGACTTGAGGCTGAATCGCTTCGATCAGCCTTTTCCAGTCTTTAGGTGTACATCCCCCAATCCAAAGCGGACGGGTCCTCCATCATTGAGAAATCCCAAACGTCCATGCCCATTTCGATGGAGACAGGCATGTTGAGTCCCTCCACGGCTTTGGCTTTGGTCATCTCGATCATTGCCGGACCGTACGGGCAGAACGGGGTGGTCAGGATCATCTTAAGATGTCCGACGCCATCATTGATCGCAATATCGCGAACGAGACCCAGTTGAATGATGTTCATGCCGATCTCGGGGTCCACCACTTCGGAGAGCCTCTCTCGCGCTGGTTGTACCATCTCGGGATGAGTTTCATGAATGGTCCATTTGATTTCGTTGACGGTTTCTTCAGTCATTGCAGTCCTCTAAAGGTTTATTTTGCGGCAACAGGTTGTACCACATAAGTGCAATGTGCACCTCCGTTCAGAATGCACTGAACTTTATTTGCGGGTACGGCCAGCATTTTGGAGATCAACGTCTGGTCCACGGTGCAAACTTCGGGGTGTGCGATACCGATCTGGTAGTAGGGGCACGAGATCTCATGGATCTGATACTCGCCGCCTTTCTTCTCCCATTCCACGGTAAAGCCTTCCTGTGCCAGCATTTCCTTGACAAAATCCAGCCGCTCCTCCATATTGAGGTCCTTGATGTCGGCGGCGTATTGGTCTGCGAGGTCCTCAGCGACCTGGTTGAACAGTTTCGCGATGACCGGACCCGGCATGGATTCCTTCATCTGTGCCAACAGACGGGTGGTGAGTCTCAAATATTTCGTTGGGAAGCGCTCCATGCCGTCTTCGGTGAGCGAATACACCAAGCGCGGACGTCCCACGCCGTGGCGTTCTTCATCCGCCGCAACCAAGCCTTCCATTTGCAGGTTCGTCAAATGGTGACGTACCGAAACGGGATTGATGCCCACTGCCTCAGCAATCTCGTTGATCGTGATCTTTGGTTTGCGGAGCAGGGTCTGGAGGATCTTGTCTTTCGTGCTTTTCATTGCGATTGGGAGTATAACAACACCTTCTGAGTTTGTCAATATTTATGAAAAATATCATAAATATTGACTTTTCTCATGGACCCTGCTATAATGCCGCGCGAATGATAAAAACGCCAGTATTGGCTTAATTTTTGTTAGGAGCAAACAGGAATGTCGCAACTCGAAATCAAGAATCTACACGTCAGCATCGAAGGAAAAGAAATTTTAAAAGGTCTCGATCTCACGGTGGAGCAGGGCAAGGTCCATGCCATCATGGGACCGAACGGGACGGGGAAGTCCACATTGGCGTATACGTTGATGGGACATCCCTCATACGAAGTGACCGATGGTGAGGTTATCTTCAAAGGGCAGAATGTGCTTGAGCTGGAACCGGATGAACGGTCCCGCCTGGGATTGTTCCTGGCGTTCCAATATCCGGTTGCGATTCCGGGTGTGACGGTCGCGAACTTCCTGCGTACTGCCATCAATGCCCGCCGCCGTGCGGAAAATCCTGAGGATAAGGGCATTCCGATCCCTGAGTTTCGTAAACTGCTCAAGGACAAGATGTCCATGTTGAAGATGGATCAGAACTTTGCCGGCCGCTACCTCAACGATGGATTTTCGGGCGGCGAGAAGAAGCGCGCTGAGATCCTGCAGATGGCAACCCTCCAGCCTGAGATCGCCATTCTGGATGAGACCGATTCGGGTTTGGATATTGATGCCCTGAGGATCGTGTCTGAGGGCGTCAATGCCTTGATGAACAAGGACATGGGCGTTCTGGTCATTACACACTACCAGCGTTTATTGAACTATATCAAACCCGATCACGTTCACGTGATGATGGCTGGGCGGATCGTCGAATCCGGCGGACCCGATCTGGCGTTGCATCTCGAGGAGAAAGGCTACGAGTGGATTCGCGAGAAGTACGAGGAAGAGGCTCCAGCGTAGTAACGGAATCTTAAATGGTAGCAGATGGCGGCTGCGCGCGAAGCGGTTTGTCATCTGGAAAGGTGAATGATATGAGTGAAGATGCAAGGATATTAGAAGGTATCGGCGAATATAAATACGGTTTTCACGACCGTGATGATTATTACACGTTCAAGTCACGCAAGGGTCTGGATCGTGAGGTTGTCGAGCAGATTTCCTTGATGAAGGGCGAGCCGCAATGGATGCTCGAGTTCCGGTTGAAGGCGCTCGAACATTTCATGAAGCGCCCCATGCCGAATTGGGGACCCTCGTTAAAGGAATTGAATCTCGACGATATCTATTACTACGTCAAACCGACAGAGAAACAGGAAAAATCTTGGGACGATGTGCCCGATGATATAAAACGCACGTTCGACAAGCTCGGTGTGCCGGAAGCGGAGCGCAAATTTCTGGCCGGGCTTGGCGCGCAGTATGAATCGGAGATGGTCTATCACTCGATCCAGGAGCATCTCGAAAAGCAGGGGGTGATCTTCCTTTCGATCGAAGACGGGTTGAGGCAGCACCCCGATCTGTTCCGCGAATACTTTGGAACGGTCATCCCACCGGAAGATAACAAGTTCGCCGCTTTGAACAGCGCGGTCTGGTCTGGCGGGTCGTTCGTTTATGTGCCGAAGGGCGTCAAGGTGGATTTGCCCCTGCAGGCATATTTCCGTTTGAATACCGCCAACGTCGGGCAGTTCGAACGCACATTGATCATCGTGGATGAGGGCGCTTCAGTGCATTATGTGGAAGGCTGTACCGCGCCGCAATACACCACCGATTCCTTCCACTCCGGCGTGATCGAGATCATCGTCAAGAAAGGCGCGCGTTCGCGCTACTCGACCATCCAGAACTGGTCAACCAACGTGTACAACCTGGTTACCCAGCGCGCAAAGGTTTTTGAGAACGGTACCCATGAATGGGTGGACGCCAACCTTGGTTCCAAGGTCACGATGAAATATCCTTCCTGTTATCTCATGGAACCCGGCGCACGCGGCGAAATGCTCTCGATGGCATTTGCGGGTCCCGGCCAGACTCAGGATGCAGGCTCGAAGATGGTGCATTTTGCGCCGAACACCTCCAGCAAGATCACGTCGAAGTCCATCAGCAAGAGCGGCGGACGCGCTTCGTATCGCGGTCTGCTCAAGGTCTATAAAGGCGCGAAAGGTGTCAAGTCCAACGTTGTCTGTGACGCGTTGTTGCTTGATCCACAATCCCGCTCTGACACGTATCCCTACATCGAGATCGACGAAGACGATGTGACCATCGGTCACGAAGCCTCGGTCAGCAAGGTGGGTGAGGAGCAGTTGTTCTACCTCATGAGCCGCGGCCTGAGCGAAGAGGAAGCCACCACCATGGTTGTCTCCGGCTTCATCGAACCGCTCGTCAAGGAACTGCCGATGGAATATGCCGTCGAGATGAACCGCTTGATCCAACTTCAAATGGAAGGAAGCATCGGCTGACATGGAAGAAAAACCCAAAGTTGTTGTTTCAAGGACTCGAAAGGCGGTTTCCACTGCAAAGGAATTCAATTTCACGGAAGCCGATGTCCGCGCGGGAAAAGATTCAGTCGCTTCCTACCGAACCTCAGCCTGGAACACGTTCAAGAAGTTGCCTCTCCCCGATACTTCTCTCGAAGCCTGGCGGCGCACCGACATCCATCAACTTCCCGCTGACAAATTCAAGTTCGCGGGAGGAGGCGCATTCCATGATCTGCCTCCCGTAAGGGAGGACCTGCTTCAGCCCCTCGTTGCCGACCAGCACGGCGGACAGATCGTCCTGCTGCCCGGCGGCTCGAAGATCGAGCTCGATGAAAAACTCGCGAAACAGGGCGTCATCTTTACGGATTTGAGAAACGCGGAGGAGAAACACCCTGACCTGCTGGCAAAGATGATCGGCAAGACAGTTAATGTTGAGGAAGGAAAGTTTTCCGCATTGGCGGGAGCGTTCGCTCAGAACGGTGTTGTTCTTTACGTTCCCAAAGGTGTTGTTGTGGAAGAGCCACTTCACTCAGTGCTATGGGGCCCCGGCACGGATATTGCCCACATCTCGCACATTCTTGTGCTGGTCGATGACGGCGCGTCGGTGACGTATGTCCACGAGGCGGCATCGCCCGATTTAAAGGGAGCCAACTCCATGCACGCGGGACTCGTCGAGATCCAGGTCATGCAGAACGCCTCTTTGAAGTTCGTCGAGTTGCAGTCGTGGGGACGTCATGTCTGGAATTTCAGTCATGAGCGTGCCCGCGTCGAACGCGATGGCAACCTCGATTGGATCTTCGGCGCAATAGGCTCACGTATCACCAAGAACTTCTCCGAACTCGACCTGGCTGGCGAGGGCGCGCAGGGACGCATGTCCGGTTTCTATTTCACGGACGGCGACCAGCATCTCGATCATGACACCCAGCAGAATCACCTTGCCCCGCACACCACCAGCGACCTGCTTTTTAAAGGCGCGCTGAAAGGCAAGAGCCGTTCCGTTTGGCAGGGGATGATCTATGTCGCTCCGGGGGCGCAAAAAACGGACGGGTATCAGGCGAACAGGAATCTGGTCCTGAGTGATGCGGCGCGTGCCGATTCCATCCCCGGGCTGGAGATCCTCGCGGACGATGTCCGCTGTACGCACGGCGCGACGGTTGGCAAACTTGAGCAGGAACCGTTGTTCTATTTGAAGTCCCGCGGCATTCCTCAGAAGGAGGCGGAAAAGATTGTGGTCGAAGGCTTCTTCGATCCGATCTTCCAGCGCATTCCGTTTGAAGGTGTTCGTGATCGCTTCCAGCAGTATATTGCTGATAAAATGGCGTGATCGTCATTCTGCAGGAATTAGAAGATAAGGATATTCATGGCTGCAAAAGAGAAAGCAAAACCGAAGTCCAAGGTTCAGACGAAGGAAAAGAACCCTGCCGCGAAGCAGAAGGGCTCCATGCAGGCGAAGTCGCGGTCGAAAGCCGCCGGCACAAAAAAGAAGAAATCTGAATCCGGGCAAAAGGTGCGGGTCGTCAATAAGATCTCGGCGCCGCGGGTCGTGAAAAATGGCGATGATCACAAGTCGTCCAAGACCCTGCGCATGATCCCGCAATATAACTACATGCGTGCGCCTGATTTCATGCACGATTTTCAGGTGGGCGACAAGGTGGAAGTGTATTGTGACCATGAGAAGAACAAGGAACGTGTGCGCGGCTGGATCGCGGGCATCGTGGTCCAGGTGGATAACAAAATGGTGGCGGTCCAGTTCCGTTCGAATGTATTCCTGACCGACGGCTGGATGGTCCCCGACCGTATCCTTTGGTATCCGCTTTCGTCTGAACACATCCGCCCGGTTGCAGGTAAAAGATCTGCCAGAAAAGAGAAACCGATCCCGGATTATTAATCCATGACCTTAGATGTAACATCCGTTCGCGAACAGTTTCCGATATTCCAGCGGGAGATCAGTGCAGGTGTTCCGCTGGTTTATCTTGATTCCACTGCCACATCGCAAAAACCGCTGGCGGTGATCGAAGCGATGGACCGGTATTACCGCCGGTCGAATGCCAACATCCATCGCGGCGTACATACGCTGGCTGAGGAAGCCACGGCATTGTATGAAGAGGCGCGCGAGAAGATCGCCAGATTCGTCAATGCGCCGTCCGCCCGTCAAATCATCTACACCCGCAACACAACCGAATCGATCAACCTGGTTGCATACGCATGGGCGCGTGCAAATCTCAAGCCGGGCGATCTCATTATCCTGACCGAGATGGAGCACCACTCCAACCTCGTCCCCTGGCACATGCTTGCAATGGAGCGCGGGGTCGAACTGGATTTCATCCCGGTGACCGAGGATGGCTTGCTGGATCTGGAGGCCTACAAAGCGCTTCTCAACCGGACCCCGAAACTGGTCTCGTTTACACACATGTCCAACGTCCTCGGCACGATCAACCCGGCGGCGGAGATCATCCGTCTGGCGCATGAAGCCGGTGCAGTGACATTGGTGGATGCCGCGCAATCCGTCCCGCACCTGAAGGTGGACGTGCAGGCGCTTGACGCGGATTTCCTCGCGTTTTCTGCCCACAAAATGTGTGGTCCGACCGGTATCGGCGCGTTGTACGGCAAGGCGGACCTGCTCGAAAAAATGCCGCCCTTCCTTGGCGGCGGGGACATGATCAAGGAAGTGAAACTGCGTTCCTTCCGTCCTAATTCATTGCCTCACAAATTCGAGGCCGGGACACCCGCCATCGCGGAGGCGGTCGGTTTTGGTGCAGCGGTTGATTATCTGTCATCACTTGGAATGGATGAGATCGCTGCCCACGAACACTCGATCACGGAATATGCACTGGAACGTCTTGTTGAGATACCCGGTGTGAAGCTGTTTGGTCCCGATGCCGGGAATAAAGGCGGCGTGGCGGCGTTCACCCTGAGCGGCGTTCATCCGCACGATGTGGCACAGATCCTGGACAAGGATGGGATCGCGGTCCGTGCCGGGCACCACTGTGCGCAGCCTCTGCATGAGAAATTTGGCATCCCTGCCACCAGCCGCGCTTCGTTCTATCTGTATAACACAAAGGATGAAGTGGACCTGCTGGTGAATGGGATTTACAAGGTGAAGGAAATATTCGGATAATGTCTTTGCGATGGCGAAGCCCTAAGCAATCTCGTATGACTTGTAAGAAGTAGATTGCTTCGGCGGGTGAATACTGCCTTGCACTGACATGGGAGAACCATGGACGACCTCTATCGCGAAGTAATCATCGAACACTATAAGAATCCCGGTTATCGCGGGCACCTTGACCCGCATGACATCATGTTCGCGGATAACAACCCCTTGTGCGGGGATCACATAGAGATCACGGTGCAGGTGGATTCAAATGGCAACGTGAAGGATGCCCGTTTCGAGGGGCATGGCTGTGCCATTTCGCAAGCGTCTGCCGATCTGCTGGTTGAGTCGATCATTGGGAAGCCTCTCGAAGAAGTAAAGCAACTCAATAAACAACACGTCCTGGATATGCTCGGCATCGACCTGGGGCCTGTCCGTTTGAAGTGTGCCCTCCTATCGCTCAAGGTCTTAAAAGCAGGAGTCTATGGGCTGGGCGAAGCCAGTGATGAACTGGTGGAGTAATTTTGAAGTATCGACCTGTCAGGGATGATTGACAAAGCACCCGATGGGGAGGGAAACCAAGATGTTCAATTACACAACCTTTGAAGATTCGAAATTGGAATTTGTGGAGATCGCACCTGCCAGCGAACTGCCAAATGGGGAGCGGCTGTTCCTCGAACTGGAGGGCAGGGCAATTGTGATCTTCAACATTGCCGACCAATTGTTCGCGGTCGGTGATATTTGCACGCATGATGACGGTCCTTTGGGGGACGGGGACCTGGAGGGGTACAACATCGTCTGCCCGCGTCACGGCGCGGAATTCGATGTGCGGACCGGCAAGGTCATGCAGATGCCTGCAGTGGTGGACATCCCTGCCTACCCGGTAAAGACCGTGGATGGAATGATCCAATTGGGGATCCCCAAAGAGTAATTGTTCTGATGTAAACCGAATTCATGATGGTTCTGCCGCAATCTGCGGAATGCCTTCGGTTGGTTTGTTCTCCATTTCCATTACATCTTTTGAAAAGAATCCAAAAAATCCCATAAACACACAAGAGACGCCGGCGATCAGGAACCAAAGTTGAATTCCGAACGCGTCTGCAAACGGACCGGCGATCATCAACGCGAGCGGGGAGACCAGCATCGCGGCGCTAAAGATGAATGCAAAAACCCTGCCTTGCATTTCGGGTACGATCGCGGCTTGCAGTGTCGCGCCATATGAACCGTTGATGATCGGTAATAAAAAACCCACTACGGAATTGGCGATCAGCCCCGCCAAAAACATGTGCGATGGGATCACGCCAACAATGGCGGTACTCAGCCCCATCAAGATCAACCCAAACTGGGCGGTAACGATCTTGCGTTTGAAGCCGCCCCAGATGCCGAGGACCAGCCCGCCAAGGATCGTGCCGGCGGCAAAGGACGATAGCCACCACCCGAGTTGTCCCGCCCCGCCGTTGAAATGATTGGTGATGAGCAATGGTGTTAATGGCTCGGTGGCGCTGTAAAAGAAGTTGATCACCATCACCAGTCCCAGCAGGATGACGAGGCCGCGCCAGGCTCTGATATAACGGAAGCCGGCCGCGAAGTCCTGCCAGAACGTGTTTTGGGCTTGTGGTCCGCGCTCCGGTTGGGGAATCCGGATGAAGAACAGGATAAGGATCGCCAGCATGGCAGTCCCGATATCGATCCCAAGGATGCCCTGCATGGGCAAAACGGATAGGAGGTAGGCGCCGAGCGGCGCTGAGATGATGTTCAGTCCTCCTTGTAATGCCTGGTTGAAACCCTGCACGCGTGCGAGATGTTCCTTGGGGACAAGCATTACCACCGATGCGCCAAATGCGGATTGATGGAAGCCTCCCGCCACCGCGCGGATAAACAGAACAATGTAGATGTGCCAGATTTGGACAATGCCTGATGCAAACAGCAGTGCAAGGATAAGCGTGGCTGTAGCGACTGTCGCGTCTGCTGCAATGAGCAACAGGCGACGATTGCCCCGATCGACCCATGTGCCGATGAACGGGGATAATACCACCTGAGGGAGCAGGCCCATCATGGATGCGATGGCAAGCGTTGTAGCGGATTTGGCGGTCTGTGTAAGATACCAGATGATGGCAAACTGCACGAGCTGGCTGCCAAGCAGTGATAACGCCTGACCCGTCCAAAGCGTATAAAAGCGGACAGCCCAATTTTGCGAGTTGGGTTGGGAGGTTGTCATATCGGTTCCTTGGGTGCAGGATAAAAAAGGATGGAGCAAAACTCCATCCTGAGAAGTGTAGCACGATGTACTGTATACAATGCCATCCTGCTGAACCGTTTTTTACTCAACAGCCTGCGTAATAACCGGTTATTTTCCATCCAGATGGAGGGAATGGGATTCCAAATGGCTTTCCGGTCTCTGGCTATTCCCCGAATTTCCCCACGATCCTCAGAATGTCAAATCCCTCGGCAAATGGACGTTCCGCCAGCGCGCCGTGCCGAACCATGATCGAACGCGTCAGTTCGCTGTTGAAATAATAGCGGTCGCGATAGGTCTCGTACCTGGACAATGCCTCGATCTTCTTGTTTACATCCTCTTCGGTGACTTCAACCAGAAAGTGCGGAAAGAAGCCATACGATGAACGCACGACATCGAAGCCCAGCACGGTAATGCCGCGATAGGCGCGCAAGGCTTCGTCAGTCATGACATTGTGATCCTGGTGAATATCCTGCTTCGAATGGACGAAGATCAGGTCAGGCTTGAAATCCCGCCGAAGCTTGAGGAAATACTCAAGGATTTCCTGGCGGGCATCAGGGAAGATGCGGGTCGTAAATGGGCCCAGAATGATCCTGTCTTTTGGAATGCCCAACACAGCCATGGCTTCATGGTGTTCCTCTATTACATTCCCAAGATCGGGGTTTTTCTGATTATCAGAAAGGGTGACGCATAGCACATCGGTTTTTTGTGCGATTTGATGAAGGAGAGCGCCGCATCCCAACTCGATATCGTCGGGATGTGCGCCAAGGAAAAGGACTCGTTTGCCGAAGAAGTTCATGATTTCTCCCGTCATTGCAAGCGCGATCACCCGAAGCAATCTTTTTCATGACAAAGGGATTGCTTTGTTTGGTCTTCGACCCTCTTTGCAATGAGGATAATTGCTTTATTCATCCAAAACCGCATAGGCGCGGACTGGGAACGTCCCAAACGCTTTGACCTTCACTGGCGCGGCATGGAAACGAAAACCGCCGTCGGGAAGCAATTCCAGGCCACGCATGTGCTCGCAGATCGGAATATTGTTCCCTAATAAAGTGGTATGAGCAGGGCGGGTGCCATCAGTTGTGTCGTCAATGTTATAGGTATCAATGCCAACGAATGCCGCGCCTGCATTTACCAGATACTCTGACGCATCCTTTGTCAGATAGGGATGACCTTCAAAGTACTGATCTGTCTGCCAGTGACGTGACCAATCCGTGCGGACAAGCACCGCTTTGCCTCTTATGCCAATGCCGTCGAAGGCCTTGGCTGTGATTGCGCGCCCGAGGCTCTCTGCATGAACGACCACGCCCTCCAGGTCAGCCAGTGACTCGAGCGGCAGTTCCGAAAGGTCGATCCCGTCTGCAAACCGATGAAACGGGCTATCCACATATGTCCCTGTGTTTGCCACCATCTCGATCCTGCCGATGGAGAATTCCGTCCCCTCGGAGTAATGCTTGCGTGAATCTTCCCGTGAAAGAAAATCGCAAATGATGGGCGCGGGAAGACCCTTGTATGTGATCATCCCATGTTCCACTTCGTGGCTGAGATCGATAAGTTTATTTGGCATCTTTTACCTGTGAGACTGCGACAAAATCCGTTCAGATTTCTATTTCGTTGCCAGGATACCGCCGACGACCTTGGTCATGACCAGCTTGCCGTCGCGCTCGAGCCAGCGCGTAGCCACATCGGTGATCCTGCCGATCAAAGCTTCATATTCATCCTTGCCGTTGAACATGGCGGTCCACAGCTTGCGGTCCTCGCTCAACGAAGCGCGGACGTACTCGATGAAAGGAGCGACCTCGGGGAAGGTGATGGGGTTTTCAAAGGTCAGCAATTCGGTCTTGGGGAATTTCCCTTCGATGGTTTTGTAGATCTCTCCCTTGAAGCGCGAGGAACCGGGCATGGGTGGAATGAGCTGATTGGTGGCTTCCTTGATGATATCGTAGAACATCTGCTTGTTTTCAGGGAGCGGACCGGTAACGAAAAGACGACCGCCGGGCTTCAGGACGCGGTGGGCTTCACCAAACGTAAAGTCCAGGTTGGAGGCGTAGTAGATGGCAAATGCACTGGAGAGCAGGTCGAAGGTGTTGTCTTCGAACTCGAACCGCTTGTTGAAATCCATGAATCCGAATTTGATATTTTTGTCGCCGCGGGCGGCAAGTTTTTCGTTGGCCTTTCCAAGCAGTTCATTGGAAAAATCGGTGCCGATAATTTCCGCCTGCCCCTTGGTGTAGTCGCTGAAGAGGAAGCACTGTTTGCCGGCTCCACAGCCCACATCAAGGATCTTCATCCCCGCAGTGGGCTTCAAAACATCTGTATTCCATTCGTCGATGTTGCGTGCGCCGTAGGTTTCATGGATGCGGATGCGGGTCAAAAGGTCGTTGCTGGTTTCCTGATAATTGATTTCCATTTTGATCTCCTGATTTTCTTATGCAATGTGGATGAATTATACCAAGAATCAAATCATAATTCAATTACTGAATTTTGATTAAGGGAAAGTATCCTCGATATTTCCGGGGATGGCTGTACTACTGGGCCAAAAGGATGTTCAGTTCTGCTTGAATCGCTTCACAAAGTAATAGTATCTTTCCTCTGACTTCCCGGCTTATCCCCTCGCCCGGGTTCATCTGACCGGTCTGGATCCCCAAGATGCAGATTGATACCCCCTCCAGCATTCCCAAAAGGCGACCCATTTTCAAAGTTTCGGCTACGCCCCACCCGTGTGCGGATTTTGTATCAGAAGAGAAGGAGCTTATTTCCTCTTCCCTGAGCCGATATATCTCGCCCGCCGGGTTTGGTCCATGAACTGCATCGACAAGGATGGCGGCATCCATGTTTTCAAGCGCGGCCAGCAGGTTTAAGCCAGCAAGCTCGAGCGCTTCGGTCCGGACCTCGGGACGGTTCGCGGTTTCTGGATATCTGTGCCTCCATTGGTGGATGGCTTCCAGTCCCGCAGCATCGTCTCCGCGCAGGCGTTGTCCGATGCCGATGACCGCAACCCGCTTCATTTTTCCTCCACCTTCAATTTTAAGAAATGGGTGGCACAGGAAATGCAGGGATCGTACGCGCGTACCAAATGTTCTGCTGTGAGCGTTGCTTCGGCTTCAGGTAATTTGAGAAGGTTTGGGGCAAGAGCAAAAAGATCAGCCTCGATTTGGGGCAGGTTTTGGGCGGTGGGAGGTGTGATCCTGGCAAATTGGACCATTCCCTTGTCGTCGATTCTGTAACGATGATAGAGAAGTCCGCGAGGAGCCTCTGTCGCTCCGGCGCCTTCCCCTTCTTTGATCTTAATATCTGCGTGTGCAGGTCCCTGCGGCTGGTATTTCTCGATGAGCAGAATGGCTTCCTCGTATGCCTGTACCAATTCCACTGCGCGCGCGATCAGGGATTTGTAGGGATTCTTAAGTGGCAAAACGATATTTGCCTCCCGCAGGGATTTTTTCGCAAGCGGCAGCAGTTGTTCATGGTTCAGGTTCAGCCGTGCAAGAGGCCCGACCAGATAGGTACTGCCGGTCGCTGTGTATCCGTGCAGGGCATTGGAATGTCTGACGTGTCTTTCGATATACCCTTTTTCGTACTCGGCGACCGATAGTGTCCGCTCCTTCGATGACCGGATATCCCCGTCGATCACGGCATATTCGTCAGGGTGGTGCAACGCGACGAATTCATATTCGATTTCAAGGTCGGGGTAGGGAAGCGTTACCGCCCACTTGACGCAATCGATTGCCGCCTGCAATCCCCATTCAAGGTCCGGCAGAAGAGCCTTGATCGCCTGCCTGTCAGGCCACTGGTAGAACCCGCCCACGCAGACACTGACCGGATGAACAGACCGCCCTCCGATGGTCTTCAGTATGTTGTTCCCGATCTTCTTAAGTCTCAACGCGTCTTTTACGATCTCCGGGGCGGTCGCCGCCAATTCCAGCGCGGATTCCTTCCCAAGCAGGTCGGGAGCCTGCAGCATGTAGATATGTAACGCATGACTCTCGATATATTCACCGCAATACATCAACCGTCGCAGAGCCCGCACCTCAGGTGAGACCTCGATCCCAAGGGCGTTTTCAAGGGCGATTGCAGAGCTCATCTGGTAGGCGACAGGACAGATGCCGCAGATCCGGGCTGTGATGTCGGGGATCTCCTGTAAGAACCGGTTTCGCAGAAATCCTTCGAAAAAACGAGGCGGCTCATAAATGTCCAGCCGGATCTCGACCGCCCTGCCGTCTTCGATGCCGAAGTAAAGGCCGCCTTCGCCCTCCACGCGCGCAAGCGCAGGTACGTTGATGCTCTTCATGCTGTCACCTTCTCTCCGGATAGTGATTCTGCTGCGTCTTTAAAGGCAGGCGAATACCCGCTGATCCCCCGGAACAGGCGCATGATCTCGCCTGGGTATCGCTCCTTCTCTTTCAGGACGGCCATCAGCGACTCTATATTCGATTCGCGGGCTGGGCCGAAACATCCATAGCATCCCCGACCCATCGCAGGGCAGATCGCGCTGCACCCTGCCTGCGTCACAGGACCCAGACAGGGAATGTCCCTGTCCACCAATACACACACAGTCAGGCGCCTTTTGCATTCCAGGCATACCGAGTACGGGGGAAGGTTTGGTTTTCGGTTGTTCAGCAGGGCGACAATGACCTCCGCCATCTGTTTTTTGTTGACCGGGCATCCCCACAATTCCAGGTCAACTTGTATATGTTCTGATATGGGGGTCGCCGAGTCGAGATACTGGAGATATTCCGGACTCGGATAGACCGTTTTTGCATATTCTTCAGCGCTCGCAAAATTCCGAAGTGCCTGGATACCGCCGGACGTGGCGCATGTCCCGAGTGCGATTACCGTCTTGGCCTGCGAGCGTACCTGTTTGATCTTTTCGATTTCATGCGGGGTTGTAATAGATCCCTCGACCAATGCAAGATCATAAGGGCCGGGTTTCTGTGCACGGGTCGCTTCGAGAAAATAAGCGATATCGACCACCTCTGCAAGCTCAAGGAGCTCATCCTCCATGTTCAGGATCGAAAGCTGGCATCCATCACAGGACGAAAATTTGTATACCGCGACAGTTGGTTTTTTGGCGCTCATTAGAATTCCTCAACATTGAAGAATGACTGTAATTCATCGAAACGGAAAACAGGACCCTCGCGGCAGATGAAATACGGTCCCATCTGGCAATGCCCGCAGGATCCCTGTCCACATTTCATGTTTCTCTCAAGCGATACGTATATACTCTCCACGGGTACCCGCCGTGCCATCGCTTCGAAGATGACAAATCGGATCATGATCTCCGGCCCGCAGGTCAGGACGGCGGTCTTGCGCGGGTCGATCCTAAAATGGTAGAACCACATGGGAACCACGCCCACCCGTCCACTCCAGTTAGCATCCCCGCGGTCCACCGTCACCTCGACATCGATCTGGGCCTTTCTCCACACCTCGTATTCACGCGGGAACATCAAATCGCTGGATGTCCTCGCGCCATACAGCAGGGTGACCTTTCCATACTTTTCCCGATTGCGCATGATCTTGTAGATCGCAGGTCGGAGCGGAGGCAGTCCAATGCCGCCACAGGCAATGAATACATCCTTTCCCTCCAGTTCGCTCATGGGCCAACAGGAACCAAAGGGTCCACGCAGTCCAACCACGTCCCCGACCTTCAACCGGCTGACCGCCCGGGTTACATTTCCGACAAATCGGATGGTGTGCCCCAGCTTTTCGTGATCCTGCGGATCTGAACTGATCGATATGGCTGCCTCACCGAAGCCGGGGAGATAGAGCATGTTGAATTGTCCGGGATTGAAATGAAATTCCTGTTGATCCGACGAATTGATGAAACGAAGCCAGTATGTTGCGATCCCGTCGGCTTCAGGCGTGATCTCTGTAACTTCAGCCCATTTCGGTCGGAGTAATATCCCAGGATTGGAAATATCGTTCTGTATAGGGGTGGCGGTAGTTGTCATCGCTTCACCTCGTTTCCAAGGTTGTTGATCTCTTCGGTAATGTCTATTTCTGCCGGGCACCAGGTGATGCAGCGTCCGCAGCCAGTGCACCCGAGAGTTCCAAATTGCTGTTTCCAGGTTCCGAGTTTGTGTGATGCCCACTGTCTGTACCGCGAGTAAATCGTTGGCCTTGTGTTTCCGCCAGCCTGATAGGAATAATCCGGGTTGAAGCAGGAGTCCCAAACCCGTTCGCGGCAGGTCGATTTCCCGTCTAGACTCGACTCGTCAGTTACATTCCAGCAGAAACAGGTCGGGCAGACTTGTGTACAGTTCGTGCAGCTCAGACACCTTTTCCCAATTTCGTTCCAGTATGGATGATCGAGATTTTCAAGGATCAATTCAGGCAGGTCCTGTGTATTGAGATTGCGCTTCATTTGTCGTCTTGCGTTCCCGATTTTTTGATCGACGCTTGCAAGGACATACCCGCTTGCATCATCGAACGACAGGCCGGCCATCAGCTTTCGTCCCAACTCGGAACCAATGGTCAGGGCGAAGACATTGTCAAGTTCGGAAATGTTGAGATCAAATCCTTGCCGGACCTGGGGACCACACTCCATGGAGAGACAGAAGCACGTATCTGCAGGGTGGGTGCAGTTTACAGAGATGATGAAGGTGTGTGCCCGACGTGCCTGATAGATCGGGTCGGTGAAATCCTCCCGCATGAATATGGCATCCTGGATCTGGATCGCAGCGAGTTCGCAGGCGCGGACTCCAATAAAAGCAAATTTGGGTGTTTCCACTGCCCTCGGAGCAAATTCCCAGCTGTTCGTAATTCTTCTCAGTGAGAACAACTCCACGCACGATGGGAACAGGAATTGTTTCCATGATTGAGCACCTGGAATGATATCGAAGTAGCGTGAATGACGATCGCGAAATAACCGAAAATAACCAGGTTTTTGTTCGGTAGTGTATCCGCGCGGCAGGTCTTCCAGATTTTCGATTGCTCCGTAGATTAGTGTTTCGTTTTCTATCCGCGGACCGATCGTAAGAAAACCGTTCTGCTTTAAGCGCAGGAGGATTTCATTCATCGTTGATTTTTCGATCGTGATCGTACTGCCGATTTCCGGGAGAGTTTCATTTTGCATTTATGCCTCCGGCGATTCGAACATATCCAGTAACTGCAACCGCGATACCAATAGCCGGCTGGAAACAATTTTCAGGAGGCGGAGCATTACGACATATCCAAAATCATGGTCTTTCTCACATTCATCCCGTAATTTCTCAGAATCGATCCCGATGATCAGGCTGTCGACCACCGCCGAAGCTCCGGCCGTCCTCTGGTGGCTGACGGGGGTGACGCTTGACCAGCCAAAAACATCCAAAGGTTCCACTGTGTAGATGCGCACCTTCCCCCTGTGTGGGATGAATATGTCCAGGGCGATTCGGCCCTTCAGGACAATGTATACGAAATCCTCCCTGTCGCCCTCCCTGAAAAGCAATTCCCCGGCTTTGACCCTGCGAAGGTGAGCCATGTCGGTCATCTTTTCCAGGTGTTCGGGTTTGAGAGCTTGAAACCACGGAATTTTTTCCAGTTCATTCTTCAGCACATCTCGATTTTCCATTTGCGTCTCCTCTACCAGATATTCCTGGATAATTGTACAATTTTTCACAAATAAAAGTAGTGCGCTCCATCCCTGTTGGATATGATGGTTGTCATGCCATCTGGTAAACCCCAAATATGCTAAAATGCTGAACAATTCCATTGTAGAGGTTTCATGAAAAAGACAATCCAAACCGTCAAAGGCACGCGCGAGTTTTATCCTGAGCAGATGTCGCTGCGCAACTATATTTACGAAAAAGTGCGAAGCGCATCGCAGGCGTTCGGTTATCAGGAGTGGGATGGTCCGTTCATCGAGACCATTGAACTGTACGCGGCAAAATCGGGCGAGGAGTTGGTGAAGAAACAATCTTTCGTTTTCACAGATCGCGGCGGTGAAGAAGTGACACTCCGCCCCGAATTGACACCATCTCTGGCGCGCATGATCGCGGCAAAGCAGGGCGAACTGACCTTCCCCGTGCGCTGGTGGTCTTTCGGACCGTTTTGGAGATATGAACAGCCGCAAAAAGGGCGTACGCGCGAATTCTTTCAGTGGAACATCGACATGTTGGGCGTTAACTCGCCGGAGGCGGATGCGGAACTGATCGCGGTCGGTGCGGAATTCCTGCGCTCGGTCGGACTCAGCCCGGAGCGGGTTCGCATATACGTAAATAATCGGCGCTTGATGAACGCGCAATTCGATGCACTCGGAATCTCTGATAAAAATCGACTCGATGTTGCGAATCTTGTAGATCGCCGCTCCAAAATGGACCCTGAAAAATGGGATGCATATGCACTTGAATTGGGTCTATCGCAGCCCCAAATTGATGGCTTAAAAATAATGTTGAGCGATTTTGATTTATGGAAACAAAGCGATGAATTATCTAGAACCTTTTCAGCTTTGGATGCGATGAATGTCAGGGAATATATAGCTTTTGATCCCAGTATTATGCGCGGGTTGTTATATTACACCGGTACAACTTTTGAGGCATTTGACACCAGTGGTTCACTAAAACGTTCGTTATTTGGCGGGGGACGATATGATAATCTACTCGAGGATGTTGGCGGACAACCGTTGTCAGGTGTTGGTTTTGCTATGGGGGATGTGGGGATGGGTATCTTCTTGCAGGAGGCGGGGCTTCTGCCTGAGTTTGAACCCAGCCCGGCGCAGGTACTGGTCACGGTGTTCGACGAGAAGTTGTGGCTGGAGTCTTATAAGTTGGGCGCCGAATTGCGGAGTGAAGGTTTGAACGTCATGGTCTATCCTGAGCCTGCGAAACTTCCAAAACAATTTAAATTTGCGGACAAGATGAAAATGAAGGCCGCGGTGACGGTGGGACCGGATGAGGTGGAGAGAAATCTTGTAGCGGTGAAAAACCTGTCCAGTGGAGAGCAGGTCATCGTCCCGCGTGAAGCGGCTGTGGAGGAGATCAGGAAGGTCTTATGAAAATCACCCTGCAACCTGTCACTGCGGCGAACTGGCGTGAGTTGATAAAATTAAAGGTGCGGGACGATCAGGCTCACTTTGTCGCATCCAATGTGCATTCCATTGCCGAGTCTCAATTTGGTTTTGAGGATGAGGGGCATTGGAACATATCCCCCTTTGGAATTTATGCTGACAACGAAGCGGTGGGTTTTTTGATGTATGCCACGAACCTGGGACACTCGCGAATCCAGGTGTTCATACAGCGCTTGATGGTGGATGAAAAGTTCCAGGGGAAAGGCTATGGGCGCCAGGCCATGCAGGTCATGCTGGGTACAATTCGCGGGGAGGAACGTATCCGAAATGTGGCGATCAGCTACGAGCCGGATAACCGCTCGGCGAAGAGCCTGTATGCCAGCCTGGGTTTTAAAGAGACAGGCGAAATGGCTGGCGATGAGTTGCTGGCTGTATTGAACTTGCGCTGATTTATGGTAAAATTTCGTCCGCTCCCGGGGAACATCGGGGCAGATACATATGGAGCCTGTAGCTCAATGGCAGAGCGCCACACTGTGGATGTGGATGTTGTGGGTTCGAGACCCATCAGGCTCCCTGGAGAGTCTCCGCAACGGAGGCTCTTTTTTATTATCCCTGGGTTTTTGATTCGCTTTCGCTGGAAGGTTGTTCAGTTGTGTCTGACGCTTCCTCTTCCGGGGCATTGGGATTTAGGTTAACCGCTTCCTTCCATTTTTTAAGAACCTCATCAACTGCAAGTTTTTCGGTCTTGCGTACCGGCAGATGAAGGGTGATCACGTTCATGGTGTTTTTCATGACAGCGTTGATCAGGCGGGTGGTCTTTTCGACATCCTTCTGGCCGAACTCCCGACCGCCTTCGATGAATTCGTGTTTGAAGGTCGCGTCGATCTGGTGGATCTGGCGCAGGTAGCCAAGGAAGATCACCTTGATGCGCAGTAATATGCTGGTCGCCTCCTGTACCCGCTTGTGAGGGTCGCGGACCAGCAGGTCGAGTAGAACGGCAATCGCGCCAATGATGGACGTCCCCGCCCCGAAGATGAATTCGATCCGCTCGTTCCCGCTCTGAAATGCAGTGTACAACCCAAAGATGATCGCGCCGATTCCCACCACGAATACGACAATACTCATGATCTGGCTGACCATGAAACTGAACCTCGCCTGGTGCATGGTCTCCTGGAACAATTGCTGGATGGGCTCGTCGGTTTTTGTCAGCAAATCGTTGTAGGCGCGTAATACTTCCGATTTTTGCCCCATGAGGGTCTGCACCGCTTTTTCGCCGCCTACCAGCCTCAACGCTTTTTCTGCGCGCTGGCGGACCGATACATCTTCGCTGAACAAATATCTTGACAGCACCATGGCAGCCGACTCAGCCTCGGGCGGGTCGATCAACCGCAGGGCATCCACAAGCAACGGGACGCCAGATTCCAGCTCGGTCTGTTCCTTGACGATCTCATTCACCACTTTCTCGCTGGCGTTGATGCGCGCCCTGGTTTTCGCTTGATCGATCTTGGCTGCATCCTCGTCGTTTGGAGCCCGGTCCAGCATGACGTCGAACAATGCCTTGGCTGCGATGTATCGGATCTGGGCATTTTGATCCAACAACGCTCCCAACAGGTGGCTTGTGATCGAGTAGGGAGATCCGTCGGAACCATTTTTTGTCTTTTCAATAAGTTTTTTTACGGTCCTGGAGGTTCCCAGGTTGACCAGCCCATCCACCGCTGCTTCACGGACGAGTGCATCCTGATCGTTTGAGAGGATGTGTCCCAGTGAACGGATCGACGCGGGGCTTTCGATTTTCCCGATCGCATAAACGCATCGGCTTCTGATGTCGGGCCAGGTGCGGACATCGGATGCGACCCTGGTCAATATGCCCAATAGTCCACGTACGCTGACCATTTCCAACGCCCGGCAGGTCGACCACATTGGCGTGAATGAATTGCTCCCAAGCAGTACTTCAAGGCAGGTCGTGGCTTCGGCATCTCCCCAGGAAGCCTGGATCGCCAGAGCGAGCGGCGCGGCGCGGTCATTGATGGGATCGGGGCTTTCGTATGATAGATTCTTGCCGTCCATGATCGCATTTTTATACCGGGCGGCAGTTTCATTCACAACGGTTTCAAGATCCTTTCTTGTGCTCATTTTGTACAATGCGGCAAGGATCCAATACCGCGCGGTTGTGTTGACCGTTTCCCTCTGGAGCGCCTTGACCACTTCCAGTCGTGCGGCTTTATCCTTATTGCTGTCCAGTACGGAGATGGCGGATGCCGCCCAACTGCGGATTATTGAATTTTCCCATGCTTCTGGCCCATCCTCTTCAACTTCGAGCGTCTCCCCCGATTTCGATTTTTTAAGCCGTGTGCCAAAGTAAAGCATTTTGATGAATTCACCCCGGGCTGCCTGTTTATCCCGCAGCAGGGGGACCTTTTCGTAGACGGCAAAGCCGCGGGCATCCTCATCGCCTGATTTTATGGTCTGCAATATCTCGGAAAGAAGTTCCTGTTCCGCAAGTTTGTTAATGGCTTTTTCCGTCATACGATCTCCCTTCTTGAACGCAGGTATGGACAGTGTACCTGATTTAATGGCCATCGGGAACGTTCCCGGGATGGTTCGCTGGAACAATTGCCACATCTTCAAACACGACCCTGGCAGCTCAGTTACGATGATTTCGATGTAAAATAGTCCTATGTCCCAGACCATAAACATCCTCTATCTCGCCGCGGAGGCGGAACCTTATGTCAAAGTCGGCGGGTTGGGCGATGTGGCAGGCACGTTGCCGCGCGCTCTGCGTGCCCTTTCCACTGACGAAGTAAAAATCGATGTCCGTCTCGTCCTGCCGATGCACTCGGTGATCCGCGACGAGTCGCTTAAGCCGGTGGGAATCTATTCGATCCCGCGCGGCGAGTCCGAGGTCCAGGCGGAGGCGTTTGAGGGCGTCCTGGATGGCATGCCGGTTTACTTCATCAGCGGTGATCCCATTCGCGCCAGCGGTTCGGTCTATTCATCCAACAACAAGCTGGACGCGGAGAAATACGTCTTCTTCTCTCTCGCCGCCCTGGAGTTGCCGCGCCAGATCGATTGGATGCCGAACATCATCCATGCGAACGACTGGCATACGGCAACTGCAACATATGGCAATCTGGTGAAGCGCTGGGAGGATAAAAAGAATCGCATCGCCTCCATGATCACCATCCACAACCTGCCGTTTCTGGGTCCCGACATTAAGGATATCCTTGAATCATACGGTCTGCCGCTGGCAAACACCGACCTGCCCGATTGGGCGCGCGTCCTGCCGATGCCGCTGGGGCTGTGGGCTTCTGACATGATCGTGGCTGTCTCGCCAACCTATGCGGACGAGATCCTGCATGATGAATTTGGTTCCGGGTTGCAGGAATTCTTCAGGAACCGGACCGATACCCTGCGCGGCATCCTCAATGGATTGGACACCGCTTCATTCGACCCGCGAACGGATCCCGTTATCGAAAAGAATTTCTCGGCCGACGATTTGATCGCGCGCAAACAAAACAAGAGTGCCTTGCAGCAAAAATTGGGGTTGCCCGTTCTGCCCGATATGCCTCTTCTGGGAATGGTCTCGCGTATGGACCAGGCGAAGGGCATCGACATCGCCCTGAGCGGTTTACGGATGCTCGGCAAAAAGGATTGGCAGTTGGTGTTGCTTGGTGCGGGTGATCCGAAGATCGAAGCGGCGGCAAAAAGTCTGCAGGAAAAACTGCCGGACCGCGTCCGGGTGGAGACGCGTTACGATGCAAAACTCGCCCGGCAGATCTATGCCGGCGCGGATATTTTCCTCATGCCCTCCCGGTATGAACCGTGCGGGATCTCGCAAATGATCGCAATGCGATACGGCTGTGTTCCCCTTGTCCGTGCTGTGGGTGGATTGCACGATACCGTCACGGACAGCGAGACCGGCTTTGTATTTGTCGATAAAAAAGTAAAAGCGTTCAACGACACTCTCCGCCGCGCCTTGCAGTTGTATCCTTATCATTCCCGCTGGGCGAATCTGCAAAAAGCCGGGATGGCGCAGGATTTTTCCTGGTCCAAATCCGCCGGAAAGTATCTTGATTTATACAAAAAATTGGTGGAGGTCGTACCTTCGACCAGTGGGAGGGGCTTGAGCGAAGGATGATGATGTCCTTGTTTCAATATGCCTGATATGGGCTGAATGTGGAGGAATGATGAAAACACGCGCAGTAATTCTGGCAGGTGGGGAGGGTTCAAGGTTGAGCGTGCTCACAGCCAAGCGGACAAAACCAGCTGTGCCGTTCGCGGGGAAGTATCGCATCATTGATTTTGCGCTGTCGAACTGCGTCAATTCAGGCATCTTCGATGTCATGATCCTTGCCCAATATCGCCCTCAATCCCTGATCGAGCACATCGGTTCCGGCGCCCCCTGGGACCTGAACCGCGACTTTACCGGTGGCGTCAAGATCCTGACCCCCTACAAAGCCCGCAACGATTCCGACTGGTATGCCGGGACAGCTGATGCGGTCCAGCAGAATTTCAGTTTTATCAAACAGAGTTCCCCGGACCTGGTGTTGATCCTCTCCGGGGACCACATCTACACCATGGATTACGAACCGATGATCTCCTTCCACCTGGACCAACAGGCGGATGTAACCCTGGGCGTGATCAACGTACCCATCGAAGAAGCCTCCCGTTTTGGAATAATCGCCACGGATCAGAAATATCGGGTGACATCCTTCGTTGAAAAGCCGGCAAAACCGCCCGCGACCCTTGCAAATATGGGGGTCTACCTGTTCAACCGGGAATTGCTTGATCGTATCCTTTGGGACGACCGCCAGGATCCAAAATCCAAGCACGATTTCGGCAGGAACATCATCCCCAAGCTTTTGAAATCGAACGCCCGCGTGTATGCCTATCCTTACACGGGATATTGGATGGATGTCGGGACCATCCAATCCTACTGGCAGGCACACCTCGACCTGCTTTCCCCGAACCCGCCGCTGAAATTGTATGATCGTAGATGGATCATTTACACACGTACCGAGGAACGCCCTCCAGTGCGTTTGCCTGCCAGGGCAAATATTTACGCCAGCATGATCTGCAACGGGAGTTTTATCGAGGCGGATGCCACCGTGGAGAGCAGTGTGATTTCATCCGGCGTGATCATTCGTCCCGGCGCGGTCGTGCGCGAATCGGTCATCCTGACCGACTGTGTGATCGAGAGCGGCGCGGTCATCGAGCGCGCTGTGCTGGACAAACGCGCCCACGTTGAGCAGAACGCGCGGGTCGGCGGCGGGATCGCCGACCAGAATATCAAGGTGGCGGTGGTCGGCAAGAACAGCAGGATTCCCGCCGGCTGTATTGTCGAGGCGGGCGCTGAGGTCGGCACGGATGTGGTCTCATCCGATTTTGATGAATTGCACGTTCGCGATGGTCAATATATTCGAACAAGGAGATTGGCGAATGAAATTTAACCGTTCAGGCGGCATCCTTCTTCATCCCACCAGCCTGCCAGGCCCGTATGGGATCGGCGACCTTGGACCGCAGGCTTATCGTTTTGTGGACTGGCTCGCCTCCACGGGCTGTAAACTCTGGCAGACCCTTCCATTGGGTCCCACCGGATACGGCGATTCTCCCTATCAATGTTTTTCCGCGTTCGCGGGAAACCCATACCTCATCAGTTTTGACGGGTTGATCGAAGATGGGCTGTTGATGCAGGATGACTTCGCAGACATGCCGGATTTCGACGCCTCACGCGTGGATTTCGGCCTGCTCATCCCGTGGAAGCTTGAGATACTGCAAAAGGCTTTTTCCCGTTTCCAATCTGCATCTGACGAACTCCGTGCAGAGTTCGACGAATTCTGCAACAACAATACCTCCTGGCTCGATGATTTTGCCCTGTTCATGTCCATAAAAGAGGCGAACGGTGGCGGCGCGTGGAACGAGTGGGACGTGTCACTGCGCAACCGAAAGAAATCCGCAATGGATAAGGCGCGCAGAGAACTTTCCGAGAGCATCCTGCGCTACTTTTTTTATCAGTTCATCTTCTTCCGCCAGTGGGACCGCCTGCGCGCTTATGCAAACGAACGGGACATCCGGATCATCGGCGATATTCCCATCTTCATCGCATACGATAGCGCCGACGCATGGTCGAACCAGAAACTTTTCTTTTTGGGTGAGGACAGCCTGCCCACGGTGGTGGCGGGAGTCCCGCCTGATTATTTTTCAGCAACCGGGCAGTTATGGGGCAACCCGTTATATCGCTGGGACGAGCACCAAAAGACCGGCTATGCCTGGTGGCTGGACCGTTTTCGCGCCGTATTGAAAATGGTGGACGTTGTGCGCGTCGATCACTTCCGCGGGTTCGCCGGGTATTGGGAAATCCCATTTGGGTCGCCGACCGCGGAACATGGTCAGTGGATTCCGGGTCCTGGCAGTGATTTCTTCAAGACCATGAATATCGGCCTGGTGACCGCCTCCGATGCTGAGCTTCCGATCATTGCCGAGGACCTGGGCGTGATCACACCGGATGTGGTCGCTTTGCGCGATGAGTTCAATTTGCCGGGCATGAGGATCCTCCAGTTTGGGTTCTCGGGAGCTGACAACCCCTTCCTGCCGCATAATTACATCTCCAATTGTGTGGCTTATACAGGGACCCATGACAACGACACCGCGCTTGGCTGGCTGGATACCGCGCCCGAGGAGGAGCGCGAATTTGCCCTCCGTTATCTGCGCGTGGATGGCAGTGACTTTGCCTGGGACCTGATCCACGGGATCTGGTCGTCGGTGGCGGTGTATGCGGTGACGCCAATGCAGGATGCGTTGAGCCTGGGCACGGAGGCCCGTATGAACTTCCCTTCGAAACTTGGCGGGAACTGGGAATGGCGCATGACCGATGCAGATTTGAGCGATGAACTGGCGGGAAAGTTCCGTGAGTTGAACAAGTTGTATTTGCGATGAACGCAAACAGCCTGTCAGTAACGACAGGCTGTTTTTATAACGGGATCAAATGTCGGTGGAGGACGATGCGTGTCCTACGTCCGAGGATGCCCAATTTATTTGGCGCGATCCTTGAACAGCGATAGGTACTCCCCGTAGCCTTCCTCTTCAAGTCGTTCAACGGGAATGAAGCGCAGCGACGCGGAGTTCATGCAGTAGCGCAGACCGGTCGGCGCGGGACCATCATCGAAGACATGACCCAGGTGGGAATCTGCATGTTTCGAGCGTGCCTCGGTGCGCGCCATGAAAAGTGTGAAATCGGTGCGGGTGACAATGTTCTCAGGCTCCAGCGGTTTGGTGAAGCTGGGCCAGCCAGTGCCCGAGTCGTACTTATCGAGTGAACTGAAAAGCGGTTCGCCGGAGACGACATCCACATAGATGCCGGGGTGTTTGTTGTTCCAGTATTCATTGGCGAACGGGCGCTCGGTGCCTTCGCGCTGGGTGACTTCGTATTGGAGATGGGACAATCGCTGGCGGAGTTCGTCATCTGAAGGTCTGGTAAAGGTCTTCATGGTAAATCTCCTTTATCTAAATTTATTGCCACACTCCTTTGAGCGTTCGACCGGGTGGTTCTTTACCCGTTTGCTGTGTTGTTAATGGTCTTGTAAGAATTTGTGTGCACGGTTTCTCATGAACCGTTTACCGGTCGATCACGTTCCGTCAGGTTGACCACGATCGCGCTGCTGGCCTGGATGAGGTTCTCAGGCGTGATCATGATCTCTTCGCCCCATTGCCCGGCACCCGTTCCGAGGATCGGTTCTTGTACGAGACTCGCCTCCAGAAAGGACCGGAATCCTTGCGGCTGCCAGCCAAAAGCGGGGATCGACCCGATGACGTATCCGGTGGTGGCTTTTACCACATCCGGGTCAGCCATCCGAATATTGCGCGATCCGATCGCTTTTTTGAGATTCCCTGAAATGGCGTTCTGATCTCCGCCAAGCATCACAAGGACGCATTCCCCCGTATCCACGACCTGAAAGATCAACGTCTTCACCGCCTGCCGTTCGGCAAAGCCGAGCGCGTGCGCCACGTTTGTCGCGCCCTTTTCGGTATCGGGTGGAAAGCTGCGCGCTTCGTATGGGATGTTTCGTTCTTCCAGATAAATGTGAGGAGGCAGTTTCATGTTCTTTTGTCCGTTCAAGCGTGTTCAGATAATCACGGTGATCGTTCCGTTGGCTGAGATATGGATTTTATCTCCGGTCTTCAGTCTGGTAAATTCATTTTCTGCGAGAGCCACCAACGGTAGAGGGGCATCATATAGCTCATCGGCGATCACAGATGCGAGGGCGAAGAAGAAATCCACATCGGTCGTGATGAGGGCGGCAGGCGCGGTCTTTGCGCGGATGGCCTCCAGTAGAACCGCGGTCGTGGTGGATGAGCCGCGCGTGAATGGGACCGCGAATATCCTGTCTCTGGCGATTGCGCCCGAGAGCATGTGGCGGCGGTCGATGATCTCGCCGGTCATCCAGTCGTAGCCGCCCCAAAAGGAAAGTGGTTCGCGGCTGACCAGCGCCTCGCCCTGCGCCTCGCCGCGGATGATGACTTTGCCTTGCAAGGTCAATCTGCCCATGCGGTTTCCTCCCGGATGACGCGGCCTTCCACTGCCGAGTTGACACAATCCTCGAGGCTGCCAAACGCGATCTGCTTTTGCAGTAAACCGGGCGAGTAATAAGCAAACTTTGCGGAGTTGGTCATCAGGTATCTGATTTCCTCCGGCAGCATCGGGGAGGTGAGAATACAGGTATCCACGGTGAGTTGTGCGCCGAAAGCCGCCAGAGGCTCGAGATAGCCCGCTCTTTGTGCAAGCTGGGTCATGGCGCGGCTGGAGGTGACGAGAAATTTTACGTTGGGATGTTTTCTTTTCCCCTGTACAAGCGGCGCCAGATGTTTGAACTCTGCCAGTGAAAAATGCGGGCTTCCCAATACGACCATGTGCAGTTCATCGGTGCCTGTGTGGGTCAATTCGCGGCGCGAGTCCCTCAGCATATCCATTGTGACTTCGATGGTTTGTATTGGAGATTTGCCCTGGATCGCCTCTTCCAAAGTTTGCGCCTCGGGCGTGATGCCGATCATGTGGAACAGGGCAACTCCGCCCGATGAGGCTGCTCCCGCGCCGAATGCCTTGAGTTGATCCTCGCCGGGCTTGACCGCCATTCCATGGATCACAGGGATTTTATCCAGCGATAATTTTCCGATCAGGTTCCCAAGCACGGGGTAAAAATCATCGCGTTGCTGGATCTGAGTCGGGATGTCAACGAGTTGGAAGAGCAACTGCCCGGCGCGGTTTTCCGTCAGGTGCAATCCGATGGCGGGCGCGCGACCCGTGATGGCACAACAAATATCAAAGAGATCGGGATACCGCTCCGTCCGCGCGCCGATCACGGAGTTGGCGAATACAATCGCATTCGACTCGCCCCATGCGATCTGCTGACCGAATTTGGGCTTCATTTCTGTCTGATAAGGCGCACAAGTCCACGTTGGGATCGTCCCCATGTTCTGGTAGGCGGCCATCTGGCGATATGCCTGTTTTGCCCATTCGGAGGGGACCGCCCATTCCTGCCAGTGATATTCATCGAGCCCGCTGACATTCAGGGTGGTGGGCACAGCAACTTTCGCGCCAAGGTTTGCCAGTCGTTCAGCAAATTCCAGTCCCGCCTCTCCGATGTAAACCGTGCTGTCAATATGCGCGCCGACGATGTCCAGCAACTCATTTGCGCCGGAGACTTCCGCCATACGGACAAGAATGGACATCGCCATTTTTGTCGCGGGCCCATGGTCGCCGCGCAGCATTTCATGATCTCTTGAGGTCAACGATAACGACATGTTATTTTGCTTCTCTGGATTGTTTTGCTGCCAGATAAATGCCAGCCAGGATGAACGATCCGCCGATCATGACGGCATATGCAGGTATCTCTTTGAGAAACACATATGCAAGCACAGCGGAGCCGATCGGTTCTGCCAGCGTTGTGATGGCTACCAGCGTGGCAGATAACCGCTTTAGGAGCCAATTATACGTGGAATGCCCGATCAGCTGAGGCACCGCCGCAAGCAGGAAGATCCAACCGTAAATTTTGAACGAATACCCAAACGGCGAATGTGCGGTGATGAACATGAGGAGGAGCAGGAACACGGCAGACGAGCCATAGACCAAAAAAATGTAGGGGATGAGCGACATTTTCGCGCGCAATTTCCTCCCGATGATCAGATAACCGGAAACCGTCCATGCGCCGACCAGCGCCAGGAAATTACCCCACATGGCGCGTCCTTGCAGGATTTGATCCAGGCCCGGGCACCGGATCCCGTTTTGGATGATGCACGCATCGGACAACCCGATGATTGTTCCCCCCAAAAGTGCCAATCCCAACCCGATAATTGCCGCGCGCGTCAACTTTTCGTTCAATAGCATGGGCGACAGCAATGCCACCCAAAGCGGACCCGTTGAGACGAATACGACCGAACTCGCCACCGATGTATATTCGAGCGATGAGATCCATGTGCCGAAATGGATGGCAAGGAATAATCCGGATGCCACCCCCAGGAGGACTTCTGTGCGCGTGAGACTTCTGATCTCAAGGCGATGCCGGGTCAATGCGATTGGGGCGAGCATTAGAGTGGCAAAGGTCAATCGCAGCGCGGCGATGACGAGGGATGGGGCGCCGTCCGCTTGCGCGAAACGGATAAAGATCGAGGCGGTGGAAACTGCCAGTATGGCGGTGAACAGGCTGAGGGGAAGGAGGAAGCGGGCGCGTCGTTCGGTCATCCGCCGATTTTAATCGCACTTCCCCGTCCGTGCCTGTCATTGTTTCATGTTTTGCAAATGACGGCGTTCCAGGTGATTGCCGGTGACTGCGGCGGCAAGCCACTCTGACAGATCTTCGTAGGCATGAGCGCTTTCGTGGTTGAGGTAATCCTGCAATGTTGTGAGATGGTCGATGATCTCCTGCATCTGGGTGCGAAATTGATCGAATTTTTCAGGTGAAGGATTATTGCTCAAATCTTTTGAGGCTTCGTGGGCTTTGTTGATGGCTTGCATTGCAGTTTGGGTATGCTCCCTGATCAGTTCGTGGTTATTCATTTATGCTCCTTTCGTTATCTCCTTTGTTCATTGTTTAAGCGTAGTGCTTGATTGTTAGCACGCCATTAATAAAATAAAAGACCCCGGTAAAAAACCAGGGTCTCCTTGATATTTGTCAGACGTTAATTCTTGAACGGATTGTTCTCGGCGAAATACTCGTGACTGTCGGCATTTGTGATGGCTGCGTCGGGGTCGCTGATGGCGAGGTTCATTGCGCCGCTCTGACCATAGACAACGTCATCCGTACCGGCAACCACATCGAAGTGACTCATTTCATGGATGAGTGTGCCGGCTTTTGAATCCGTGCCCGTCAATGGAGCCTGCCAGAACACCTTGCACAAATAGATCTTATAAGGGTCGTTCGGATAGACGTATGCATAATACGGCTGTTTGCATTTGCAATCGAAGGTTACGCCCGCGTTGTCCATCGCATCGGATATCGCGATGAAGTTATTCCTGACCCTGCTGTACCGCGTCGGGTCATACACGCCGAACCAGGTTGTGTAGCGCGGTCCCTGATTGTTGTTGACCAGGTAACTTTCGGAATTGGCGGCATACTTGCTCGCCTCGGTCCGGGCGGAGAGCAACAGGGACTGCTGGTCGGTGGTGCAGGCGTTGAAGGTGGTGGTGCCAGGAGGCGGAGGCGGAGGCGGAGTGGGCTTGCCCTTGCCGGTGCGACCTTCGGATTTGAAATTGATCTTTTCAGAAGTGAGTACATCCCTGAACTTAAAGGCATTGCCTTTCTCGTTGAACAGTTCGAAGGATGCCACGGAATAGAATACTTCGTATTGCCCCGAGGCGGAAAGATTGTAATAATCGCCGAGATTGACCACGCTCGTGATGCTCTCACCCGATTTGAGGGAAACATAATCCTTCCCGGTCACCTCCGGACGTTTGTAGATGGCTCCTGTATAGGAGACCGGTTCCCCGTCCCGCGTGACGGCGAAGAGCGGCTCCTCCACACCGTCCACTGGAGTGAACCATTTGAGAATCCGCACAGTATGTTTGGTTGGATTGGAGACCTTGACGGTGACCAGGACATCCTGCGAGGAATCAAATTCGCCCTGCGCCACACTCAATTCGACAACCGGACCGTCCTTGGGGGCGGCATTGGCGACAGATGTGACCAACAGGGCGAGCAACAAAACGAGCACCAACAGATTGAGACGTGCCTTGCCTTTGTGCATTGTTCTCTCCTCTTTGAATGGATATGGAACATCGTAGCAAAATCGAACGTCAGAGTCAAGTAAGAGTTTGTTACACTTGGAAATGACCTCATCATTGAGATCACGCGATCAAGGAGTGAGAATGAAAGGAATGGAAATTCAGAAGGTCCGGGTGGCGTTCGCCTTGTTGGTCATCGCGAGTCTGGGTTGCAGCAGCCAGATCACTGTGTTCGATACTCCCGTGCCTGTCAGTGCCGGGACGCTGGTCGCAGGCACGCTTGCGGTCCTTACCGAACAGGCTCCTTCTTCAACAGCGACATCGACCCCAACGAAGACGCAGATCCCTGCAACGCCAACGGAGGAGAAGTTTGGCGAAGTTTTTGTGTTCGTCCAGGTTGACAATGTCAATCTGCGCACAAACCCCGGGATGTTGTTTCAGGTCAGCAGGGTGATGGCAAACGGGACACGGCTGCAATTGCTTGGCAAGGCGCCCGGAGGGGAATGGCTGAAGGTGGTGAACGATGAGGATGTGGTCGGTTGGGTGAACGTGAACGTTGTCAGCACCGGATTTGACGGTCCGCCGCCTCCGGTCATCGAGCCGAAGGATGTGATCCTTGTGACGGGCTTTGTGAAATCCGAGCTGGGCACACCCATCAGCGGGATCGGCTTTTCGATTATGCAGGGACAGCGCCGAACCGATGCGGTAACGGACGAAACCGGTCAATTCTACGCGTACCTGCCGCCAAACATAAGTGGAGCCTGGCAGGTGAGCTACGTTTCGGTCTCTTGCACCAGCAATACAATGGATGAAAACTGCAACTGCATCAATGACATTTGCGGGACGGCTTATCCCGTCAGTGCAACGGTCCAATTGCCGCAGAACGAGCCGCTAAACTTTGTCTGGAAATAGTTGAGATCGAGCCATGATAAGATAATGACTGGCACGGACTGAAGGTGTCCGTGCCAATCATATATTTGTGGCTTTGAGGGATAGCGCAATAAGTCAATA